>NZ_JBFANB010000002.1:255053-790877 GCF_040659625.1 Nonomuraea sp. NPDC049750 | reverse complement strand
CGATAGCCGGGCCGCCTGGCTGACCCACCGCTGAAAACACGCAGGTGGCCCAAGTCAGTACGCGACCCAACCACCCTCACGAAACATCGAGGCTAGCTTTGTGCTGCACGTGCAGCAGCCACTCGAAACGGGGTATTTTTTTTACATGAGTGCCCAGTACGCATGGTCTGAACGCTTCCCTGTAAGGCCTCCGGTTACCAAAAGTTCTGATTACCCGACAGTCAGTCCACTCGGCGATCTGCATCCCCCGGCTACCGAAGCAGAGGTCCGCCAGCTTGAAGAGCGGCTGGGCATGGAGCTGCCGCCAGGTTACCGGCAGTTTCTCCTGTTCGCCAACGGGTGGGGCAGCGACGATGACTGCTGTCTGCTGCGTGTCAAAGAAGTCGGCTGGCTCCGCGATGTCGATCCCCCGATCGCCGAGAGCTGGTCAGCACCCAAGCGGGAGAACTCATGGAGCGTGCCGGACGAGCTCTACGGGATGCGCTTGGGCTGCTCAGTGCCGAGGACAGCCCTGCTCGGCGGATTCGGGACCTCGTACTCTCCTTCACGTTTAGGCGGGTAGGTACTCTTGTTCGTTGCGGGGTTGAGAGCGTCCTTGATGTGCTGGGCTGTCTCTGGGAATTCCGTGCCGCTTCTGGTGGACATAACGAATACGCGTTTCGATCTGGTGTTGATGCAGCCGCCGACGCGATCCTCGACCTGCGGGTCACCCGCGCCGAACGCGAGGCTGTCGCAGCGGAAGTGGGGCATCCATCGCTTCCAGCCCGCGGGCACGTCCTTACCCTCGCGTGCGACGCCGACCCACTCGCCCTTGACGTCAATGACCTTCTGGCTGAAGAGGGGCAGGCGCAACCACTCCCGCCCAAGGTCGGTGTAGAGCACGACCTCGGGATGGAACGCGCAGGTGATTACGCCCGGATTATCGATGGCCGTTCGAATGTTGAAGGTATCGTACGGGCTGGATTGCCATGTAGAGATATCCTTCTTCTTTTCTCCGTCGCCAGTAGTGCAGCCCTCATTTGTGAGAGGAGGATCCGGAATATCCAGTCTCGTTGTGATGGGCAGGTCGCTCAACTGGTTCCCGGGCTTGACCACATGCCCGTCTTCACCGATGAGCGCGAAATCATCGAGCTGGATGAACATCTTCATGTCCGTCGGCTTGATGCCGGTTCCGGCCCCATCCACCACACCGGTTCCGGTCGCGTTTCCGAGATAGCTGTGGATGACTACCGTGGCCCGGAAGCGGAGGGCGAGGTCTTCATCGAACGGCTCATCCAGCTGCTTGCAGGCCCAATTGAGGACCGGATTCTTGAACAGGCTTTTACAGCCGGCTTTCACCAATCTGCCGCTCGACTCGTCCTCTACGTAGTCGTTTACTTGGAGGTAGGAGGACCAGCAGGAGTTGTACGGCAGTTCGCGGATTCGCGCATCGTACTCGCCATGCCCGGTTTCGCTTCCGCTGACCTGGCATGTTTGCAGATTGATGCGCTCGTAATCAAAGTCGCCGGTCGCAGCCACGGCCTGGGTAGACGCGGTCTCCTGCTGTGCGCGCACAGCCACAGGCGTCAGAGCCGGGGCCATCACACTGGCGACCTCATCAGCGCTGAACGGGCGTTGGTAGATTTGGACCTCGTCGATGCTCCCTGCCATCGCCGCGCCGATCCGTAGCGAGGCCTGGGCGTTCCAGGCGGGGAAGGACAACTGCGCGGTCCCGGACTGTGCCCCGTTCAGGTACAAGGTGGCTGTGCGGGTGTCCGCATCGTACACGCCCGCTAGGTGGAACCACTCATCGACGGGCGACTCGACCCCGGACAACACGCCTTCGACCGTCGCACTGGTGGCGTCAGTGCTGGTGAAGGTGAATACCAGACCATGATCGGCGGTATTGCCGAGGCGGAAGGGCGCCTGGTGGGTGCCCTTCTGCTCGAGGACGATGTAGTCGCCATCCTTATTGCTCCAGCGCAGCCAGGCGGCCGTGGTGAAGCTCTGGTCGCTGCGGATCGCCGGGCCGGAGGTCTGGGCCAGGGGCTCTTCGCCGGGTTGGGTGACGTCGATGGTGACCTGTTGCCAGTCTGACCAGGCCGAGGCGGCCTGGTCAGAGACCGCGCGCAGGCGCCAACGCACCTTCCATCCGTCAGCCAGCTTGCCCGCCGGGACCGCGATGCTCACCTGGGTGCCGGAGGCCACGCTATCCACGGCGCCAGTCCAGATCTGGCCGGTGCCCTGCCCGGTCGCGGCCGGGTCGTGCTCCATCTCGGCTTCGGCCCGCAGCGCCTGGCCAGTCGGGTGGGTGAGCGTGGCCTGCAGCGTGGGGGTGAGCGCGGTGGTCACCGTCACGCCCTCCACCACCTTCGACGGGGTGACGGTCAAGCCAGTGGCGGTGGGCTTGGGCAACCTGACAGTGAAGGACTGCCAATCCGACCAGGCAGAGGCGGCGGTGGCCGAGACCGCGCGAGCCCGCCAGCGCACCTTCCACCCGTCGGCCAGCTTGTCCGCCGGGACCGTGATGTTCGCCTGGGTGCCAGCCGGGACGTTGTCGGCGCTACCGGTCCAGATCTGGCTGTTCCCTTGGCCTTCGGGTGCGGCCGGGTCGTGCTCGATCTCGGCCTCGGCCCGCAGGGGCTTCCCGGCGGGGTCGCTCACCTGGGCCAGCAGGGCCGGGGTGACGGTGGGGGTGACGGTGGTGCCGTCTACCTGCTGGGACGGGGTGACCTGGAGCGCGCCCACGGCCGGTTCGGAGACCGGGTCCGGCACATCGACAGTCAGGGCCTGCCAGTCCGACCACGGCGATCCGACTGTGGTGGCGGTGTTGATCGCGCGGGCCCGCCAGCGCACCTTCCACCTGTCGGTCAGCTTTCCGTCGGGGACGGTCGCCGCGGCTTGGGTGCCGGAGGCAACGTTGTCGACAGCGCCGGCCCAGATCTGGCCGGTGCCCTGTCCGGTCGCGGCCGGGTCGTGCTCAACCTCAAATTCGGCTCGTACTGGCTGTGCGGCCGGGTCGGTGACCGTGGTGCGCAGGGCTGGGGTCAGGCTGGTGGCCGTGGTGACGCCGTTCACCACCTGAGAGGGGGTGACTGCGAAGGCGCCGACCGTCGGGTTGGGCACATCCACGGTGGCCGTCTGCCAGGACGACCACGCCGAGGCGGTGGCCGCGGTGACATTGGCCGCGCGGGCCCGCCAGCGGATCTTCCAGCCATCGGCCAGCTTGCCCGCGGGGACGCTTACCGTGGCCTGCCCGCCGGAGGCGGTCACCGCAGAGGCGCCGGCCCAGATCTGGCCGGTGCCCTGTCCGGTCGCGGCGGGGTCGTGCTCGACCTCGAACTCGCCGTTGAGACGGCCGCTCGCGGTGTCGGCGACGGTGGCGGCCAGTTGCGGGGTGAGCGAACTGGTCACGGTGATGCCGTTCACGCTCTGTGCCGGCGTGATGGCGTGATGGCGAGGTTCGAGACGACCGGGTTCGATACCGGCCCGCTGGTGGTGATGGTCAGCGTGGGCGGCTGGTTGAAGTCGGTGTCTTCGGAGGCAGTGAGGTAGCGCCAGTTGTTCGCGGTGCCCTCGGTCGGTGACTGCACCACCAGGCCGTGGTCGGCGGCTCCGGCGGCCCAGTCCTGGGCGATGCCGGTGACGTTCCACTCCAGGCGCTGAGCTCCGCCGGAGCAGGCGAGGTCGTAGCCGGCCTTGTTGATCTGCGCGTCCTCGGTGGTCGCGGCCGGCTTGTTCGCCCAGTAGAGGTTGTCGATGTTCCAGGCGCCGGTTACTCGGCGAACCTGAAGGCCGTCACCGACCGACGCTCCACAGGCCGAGCTTTCGAAGTTGTACAGCGACGCCTTCGCGTCGGTCACTGTCTGGCCCTGCAGACTTCCGGTGGGGAAGCGCAGGTACGAGCGCATTTTCTGGTCCTGCTGCACGCCGGCGATCATGATCGGGTTGCCGGGGGACGCCGGCCAGTCCACCGTGTCGGTGCTGGCGAGCGTGACGTCCTCACTGCTCGTCGACGCCGCCAGAGGCTGTATCCGGACCGGGTAGGTGGTGGCGGAATCGGCCAGGAACCGGTGATCGGGTTTGAGCACCAGCTCGGTGCGGCCATCCTTGGTGGCCACCTCGGTGTTGACCTTGGAGCTCTCGGCCAGTGTGTGACGGCCCTTGGCGCTGCCGTCCCACATGGACGGCTGTGGTGCCGAGGCGACCAGCTTCTTGTCCTTGCCCTTCAGCAGCAGCCGGCCGGCCTTGCCCTCGGACAGGGTCAGGCCCTCGTCTTCGACGCCGATGCGCAGCTCCAGCGGCTTGGACGGCCGCTGACGCAGCACCACCTCATGCCGGAACCCGGTCGGCAACACCGTCACCACCAAGTCGGCGCCCACGCCCGCGGCGTCGATGTAGGTGACGACACTGCCCTTGACCGTCGGCTTCGGCAGCGGCGTCGGCCAGCGCAGCGCGTACGACTTGCCGTCGACGGACATCTTCACGAACGGGTCCGTGCCGCCGGCGGAGATCTCCACGGCCGTGTCCTCGGCGATAGCCTTGGGCCGCAGCTTGCCGCCCTGCTCGGCCAGCGTGGTGTCGATCGACGCCCAGCCGGTGCCCTGCCTGGTCCGCACCGGACCGGTCGTGACCTCGGTCTTGAACGTCTTCCCGTCAGGCTGGGCGTAAGTAATGCTGGTGGCGGTCGTCTCGTCGACGACCTCGACGGGCTTGCCCTGCGTGGCCGCCGACTGAGAGGCGGCGATCCGCGCCTGCGACGGCACGTTGGAGATCGCGTTCCTGCTCTTGCCGCCGATCCAGGCCGCGGTGTTGCTGAGCGATGCGTTGTGACCGTTGCCGGACGAGTCGGCGGCAGTCTTTCCAGCGCCCTCGTCGAACGTCCAGTTGGCGGCCGCCTGATCGATGGTGCGGAAGGACCAGGTGTAGGGAACCATCTCATTCTCCCACGCGTCGATCGCTCCTGAGACCTCGACGGTGTACATTGCGCCGGGGTGAAGCGGCTGCATGGGAGTGAAAGTCGCGATCTTCTTGGTGGCGTCCAGCAGGGTAGTGCCCTGGATCTGGGCACCCTGCGTGCTCTTCACCACGAACTCTGGATCGAAGATCTCCTCCGAGAACGTTACCCCGAGCTGGGAGCCCAGGGAGACATCGGTGGCGCCGCTGCTCGGCTCTGTCGCCACTACCCGCGGCGGTGTCGTGTCCTCACCGTCTGGATTGGTGGTGTCGTCGCTATCGCCGGGATCCGGCACTGCGGGGGAGAGCTTGTCGACTCCGATCAAAGTGCCTCCGCTGTCCCGCTGCCCTTCATTTGCAGCGATCAGCTCATCGCTCAGCGGTTCGATCAGCTCGTCGAGTTCTGGCACGTAGACGGATTTGGTAAGAGCTTCCTCGTATTCTGGGATCGAGGTGAGCGGCTCCCGTGAGGTGGTAACCACCGTTGCCAGGCGTGGCGGCCTCTCATGTGGGGATGGCGTGTCTGCCAAACGATCTCACCCTCGACACCGACCGCTGCGATTTGCCCGAAACCCGCGAATGCGGCCCACTGGCCATCTTCGCTTACCGCAGACGCATGCCCACGGAATATCTCCTCATCCTCGGATGCGCCGGTCAGGTCGACTCCGTCGGGCGGCGCAAAACGTGCGACGACCTGCAAGTCTTCATCAGCAGCGACGCAGAGTCATCGATCCCGGTAACGCACCAGCCTCCCCTTATCCGGGTCGGTGACCCTGCCGTATCACCGGACCCCTCAGCGATCAACGCTGCCGTGACATCGACATGTTCAACTTCCGCTGGATTCGGCATTCGGCGATGTTAGCGTCTCGCTTCGCCAACCGGCCTTGGACGACCGCTTGGCTCCCGCACCCAGCGCCGCGCTCCCCGCTATGAACTGGGGAAAGTCAACAAGCGGCCCACGGCCCTGACCGACAAACGCGACCTCGAAGGTTAAAGAACAGACTTAGGGCCCACGCGGTGCAAGAAGTCGGCCACCCCGCGAGCTCCGAAATCACCTCAGTCACCGTCTCCCGCGTCACCCGCAGCCGCGACCACGCCTCCCGCTCGACCTCCAGACGAGCGGTCAACTCCGCGATCCGGGACTCCAACTCCTCCACCCGAGCACGAGCCGCGGTAGAAGGACGTCACCCCGGCCACAGCCCCCATCAGCGAACTTGCAAATCAGCGCTTCCGACGGGAGGAGTCACACCCTCCCTGGAAGGTTTGTTGGTCAGTCGGCTGGTGGTGGGCCAATCCCGAGGACTGGCAGGCAGTCGCCGACGGCGACGAGTTCGATGTCGTCGCGCCGTCGCTTGATCCACTGCTCCCGGGTCAGCCGCCACCGCCTGATCTCTGCCGGCTCGCCGCGCCGGGTGTCCCAGTCGACGCCGTTCGGCACGTAACCCAGTGCCTGCGAAACGCGGTTCGAGGCGTGGTTGTCGACGAAGGCATCGCTGCCCGCCTCACGGGCCCCGAGCCCGTCGAAAGCCAGCTGCAGCACTGCCTGCCGCATCTCCTTGCCCAGGCCGCCGCCCCGAACGTCCGGGCTGAGCCAGGAGAATGTGGTGACCGTGCCGAACGCGGCGAAGTCGCGGCCGATCAGATCCTGCATGCCCACCGGTTCGCCGTCGACGACTACGACGAAGTACAGGCGCCACAGGCTCTCACTGACCTGGCCCCGGCCACGCCACACCGCCCGCAGCCAACCCCACTCGCGCTCCGGGCTGTCCGCATAGAGGGACATCGGATCGTCGAAGGGCCACGGGGGCTTGACGGCCACACCCTTGCGCACCGTCGGGACCAGGCGTTCTAGGAGCTCATCTGTCGCCCCGAGCAAGGACAGCCGAGGTGTGTGCACCTGCACGTTCAGCGGGGGATACGCGGACAGAGGCGAGCCAGTCGTCGGCATGGGCGCAACCGTACGGGCCGACCGGCACGGCGCGCATCACATATTCGGCCCAGCCCCTGAGCACGCCTTCGCCTCGTGCACTGTCACAGGCCATCGACAGTCGAGACGCCCACTCCGGCCCCCACCCGCCTGGTCTACCAGCGGCAGACTCAGGGCCAGGTCTTGGCCTCGGACTCGAACACCGCGCGGTCGCTCTCCACAGGCAGCACGCACATGAGATGCCCGCCGGGGACGCGCAGGGTACGGCACTCCTGCCACCGCGCCACCTCACTCGCGCCCAGGGAGAGCAGGCGCCGGGTCTCCGCCTCGACGTCGTCGGTCTCGATGTCCACGTGGAAGCGGGGCGCGTCGTCGACCGACTGCACGGCCACGAGCGGGCCGGGCTCGGGCAAGGCACCGTGCAGCGAGATGAACTGCTCCTCGGAAGGCAGCGGACGAGCCGTGGCCCCCAGCGCCGCAGCCCAGAACGCGGCCGCCGCCTCAGCCTCCGGCGTGGGGGTGTCGATCAGGAGGGCGTACACACGACTGCGATGCATGGTGATCATGCTAAGTGATCGACTTCGTCAATCCTTCGAGGGTGATGCGGCGGGGTTCGGTACGGCAGGCTGGTGGTCGCAGCCAGGTCTCCGTTGTCTGTAGTGTGCCGAAATGACAAGAAGCGAGCGACTCGCGGACCAGCTGGACCGGCACTGGCACAAGAACCTGCGGCCGCGGCTGGACGGTCTTGCAGATGAGGAGTACTTCTGGGAGCCGGTGCGCGACTGCTGGAGCATCCGCCCACGTGACACGTCGGCCACACCGATGTCGGCAGGTTCAGGGGAATGGATGATGGACTCCGCGTCCCCCGCCCCGGTGCCGGCGCCGGTGACCACGATTGCATGGCGGCTGGCGCACATCATCGTCTCCTGCCTCGGCTATCGGGTCGGATGGCACTTCGGCGGCCAGGACGTCGACTCCCAGACATTCGCCTACGCGGGGACCGCTGACGAGGCGCTAAAGCAGCTCGATGACATGTATGGGAGATGGAACGCGGGGGTCCGCGAGCTCTCGGACGCTGACCTGGAGAATCCGCCCCCGGTGGGTCCCGAGCAGTTTCCCATGGAGGGCATCGTCCTGCACGTCAACAGGGAGCTGATCCATCACGGCGCCGAGATTTCCCTGCTGCGCGACCTCTACCGCTGGCAGGACGGAGCTGTACCGCGCTGAATATGACTTTCCGGTAACCGGCGATCGAGCTTCGGAACCCGCAAAACCAACCCTGCCAGACGATCTACACCTCAGGCTGCCGCCCACCACCAGCCCGAGCACCCGAACGGCCCTCACGCCACCACCCTGATCAGCTACTTCAAGATGGCGCAGCTTCTCTGTTCATGTCGCTCAATCTGGCCAGCAGGTCCTCGAGGCCGCCCGAAAGAATCCCTCGACTTCGTCTGCGATCTTTATGTGACCAACGCCGACCGTTGAAGCCAGTCGGAGTCTTGGGACCATCCGGCCGGAATTGCCTGATAAGCCGTCCTCTGCACGATCGGGGGTACGCCGACATGCGAGCCCGACAGGCGCCGGCGAGCGATGTGGACATGGTCGTGGACCCCCGCCAACGCGGTCTGACCAGCCCGTTGGCACCACAGGTGGGCGACCTTCACCACCTCATGCACCTGGCGCTCAACCGATGTGACGCCATCCCTGGCGTCGACCGACGGAGCCATGACCCATATCGCACGCCGGGCATGTCACGTTCCCGGCAGCTCATCTCGTCCGTGTAGTGCGCAACCGGCCTATCACTCGCACGGACAAGGGGACCATCGTGTTCGCCGCCTACCTCGTGATCACTCTCCTCGCCTCGGCCGTCGTCGGCCTGGCCGCCATCGCCAACCTCATCGGCCATGAATACCCCAAGAAGCAGGCGGACCAGCTTCGCGTGCCCCGTTCCTGGATGCTCCCGCTGGGCATGATGCTGGCGGCGGGCTCGCTGGGACTGCTGGCCGGGTTCGCCGTTCCGATGCTGGGCCTACTCGCCGCCGCCGGCCTCGTGTTGTACTTCCTCGGCGCGTTCTGCGTACATCTGCGGGCTCGTGACCACCACTTCGGCGCCTGGTCCGTGTTCTTCACGCTGGCGGCGGCCGCCCTGGCCGTGAACCTGGCCTACTACTGAGTCCCGGCCCAAACCAGCTCAGTTCGTCCCCGACGCCTCAGCCCGCAACCCCCTTGAACCCCAGAACCAGGCTCTACATTCAGTCGTGATCTACCGCCACAGACCTGTCAGCTCTCTCGGGTGAGCGACTGACCAGGAACTATAGGTCAGGGTTATCAGCACCCCTGCGACGCCCGTCACACGCTGCTCCGCCTGACCATTCCCCTGCCTCGGCCCGCGCCAGGGGCGCGGCATTATGTGCGTCTTCCCTTGGCGGATTTATCACATCACGGGAGGTCGAACTCCCCATTCTTGGCTCCTCCGATGAACGCCTTCCATTCACCGGAGTTGAAGACAAGACTCGGGCCGCTAGGGTTCTTGCTATCCCTGACGGCGACATGATCGCCAACTCGGGCGATCTCCACACACTGTCCATTGGCACTGCTCAGCGAACTCTTTCGCCAGCGTGCTTGCGTCAGATCAAGCTCGTCGTGCATCGCTACCTACCCCTTGGGAGTCTGAGATGAACCGAACGGAATCGGTTGGACTCGCCGCAATCTCTTGAAGGTTGCCAAAATCTAGTGTATATCGAGACACTTCGGATTCCCGTTCCACGAAGAGATCTCCCGCCGCCGAGTCGATGTAGACCACGTCCGCGTCGGTCTCGGGGGGAAATTCCAAGATTGAGAACGAGCCGGTCATACCTGGGTGTGCCCCTGCCGAGTAGGGAATGACCTGGAATGACACGTTGGCGAGTTTGGACATCTCCGCGATGTGATCGATCTGCTCCTCCATGACAGAGCGGTCGCCAACCAGTCGTCGGATGGCTGCCTCATCGACGATCGCGGACAGGTGAAGTCGACCTTCTCGGAGAAGTGATTGGCGAGCCAGGCGGACCGCGACGCGACTCTCTACCTCGTCTTCAGAAGCCCCTCTCAAGCCCGCGCCGATTACCGCTCGCGCATAACGCGCCGTCTGGAGAAGACCCGGGACAAGCAGGCTCTCGTAGTTGCGCACCGACGCCGCATCTGCTTCGAGGCCGATGTAGGTTGAATGCCGGGGTGGCAACACGTCCCGATATGCCTCCCACCATCCCCTCTCCCGAGCTTCGCGGGCCAGGGTAAGCAATGCCTCGGCTTCCGTTTCCGGAACCTTGTAGAGCTTCAAGAGCGTACGCACATCCGCCGTTGACGCTCCACGGCGCCCGGTTTCCATGCGGCTCAGCTTCGTTGCATGCCAGTTCCCGGCGGCAGAGACCTGGTCAATGCTCAGTCCGCGCTGTTCACGGAGACGGCGAAGCTCTGCGGCCAATCGCCGACGCCGGACGGTAGGGCTCTGGCTTGTCACACGATCATCCTCTCGGTGCGGCAGCAGCAGTCTCCCACGCCAAGGGTGAATCAGTGAGATAAAGGTAGCAACTGACTTACCCATGGCAGATTCCGCTTGAATGGCAGTTGCCAAAACTCTGGAAACGACTGCACACTATGCACGTGCTCACACGTGCGCATGAGTGTTGCCGCTGAATCGACGTCGCACATCAACTCGCCGCACGTCTGCTCAATGACCAACCGGAGGAGGGGTCTTTTATGCGTAAATTCGACTACGAAGAGTAGCTATTTATAAACTTAGTGCGACTTTAATGGGATCTGTCGCAATTCGGGCTGTCTCACGCGGTGGAGTGTCCATCGACGGTTGAACCGTTCATCGCCATACGCACAGCGCGGGGTCTTCTGTACGTGAGAGCGGCTTTGAGAGGTCAGCAGTGAATCTTCACGTGGGGTCACGGTCGGGGTCGATGAGTGGATGCGTACGACATGAACGCGGCTACGCAGGTTCTGGGAGGTGGCGCGGTGAACGAGCGGTTTCTTGGTGAAGTCGTGTTGCCGGGGGTGGCGCAGTCGGTGGCGGTGGCTCGTCATTGCGTCGGGGAGATGCTGGCAGCGGCAGGGCATCGGGTTGTGGAGGATGTGCAGTTGATCGTGAGTGAGTTGGCCAGCAACGCGCTGATTCATACCGCTTCGGGGCTGCATGGTGGGGTGATGACGGTGGAGGTCGTCGCCGTTGATGCCGAGATCGTTCGCATCGAGGTGACCGACGACGGGGCGAACACCGTTCCTCGATCGCGCGCGTCCGGCGATGACGACTGTCACGGGCGCGGTCTGTGGCTGGTCGAGCAGATCGCGCTCAAGTGGGGCGTGCGCCTGTTGGGCGCGGGGCAGCGCGCGGTCTGGGCGGAGACGTTCACGGGTCAGGCCGTGCCTGTCTTCGCCGGGGAAGGCGTGATGGCCGGGGTCGCGCGCAGAGGGCCTGAGGTGAAGAGGTGAACTGGGTACTCGGCCCCTGGCAGTTTCCCCCTCATTGCACAGCGCCGCACGTGTCCGCTGTCCAGTCGCGCTACGAGGAGCTGGCATGGAACGCTCCACGCGGGGGTGAGCCGGACGGCCGAGTAATGCAGTGGACCTGCGACTGCGATGAGGTCTTTTACGAACTGATCGCGCTCGGCGGGTTGCGGTTCATTCGCAGGACAGCTCTCCGGGCCGGGAAGGCCGTCATTCATGAGAGTGAACGCTGGTCCTTCCATGTGGCAAATGCCATGTGGAGCGCACTGATTTCCGGGCATGTCAGATGAAGTATGAGAATCCCGAAGCCGCGTGGACCATGAACTTGGGCTTGGTTAGCAGAGCTGAGAACAGGGCCGCGACCTGCGGTAGTCTCAAGCCCTTTCCTTCCCTTTGCTGGACGTGACCGTTCTTGTCCTCGGGTCTGAGGAACAGAAAGGGCGACGCGAGCACATGACGGCTGGCCGATGCACTCACAGCCTCGAATTCAGCGACGACGTCGTGATCAAGCGCTACACATCATGGGGGCGAGGAGAGCCCCACCGGGAGTGGGCTGCACTCACACTGCTCGCCGAACACGCGCCTGACCTCGCACCCACGCCTTTGGACGCCGCACTCGACGCTCACCCACCCACGATCGTGATGACCAGGCTGCCCGGCCGTGTCCTGCGCGGCGAGCATGCCACGGACGAGCAGGTCAGCGCGATGGCCACCGCCGTGAACCGATTGCATCAGGCAATCCCTACTCGGGTGGTGGAAGGAGTCGCCCCCGCCTCCTGGGGGCCCGCCGCAGCTCTGAACAAAGCCCGCGTCTGGGCCGACAAGCGACCCGACCTCGGCGCGAACCCCCTTGTGCGGCACGCCCTCCAAGCGGGATCCGCCTGGCTGGCATCCAGCGATCCTGACCAGCTCGTGACGAACCCCCATCCGCCTGTCCTCGGGCTAGCGGATGGCAACCACGCGAACCTGCTGTGGGACGGACACGAGCGACGCTTGCGGCTTATTGACTGGGAAGACTCCGGCCGCAGCGATCGCGCCTTCGAACTTGGCGAGGTAACCGAGCACATCTCCCGCATCGACGGCGCCCTGGACGCCGAGCAACTGCTGGCTCACATCGACCTGGCCCCGGGGGAAGCCGAGCGGGTGCGGGGCTTCCGCCGCCTGATCGCGCTGGGCTGGTTTCTCCAGCTCGGCCCCGATGGGCCGGCGACACCTCATAACCCGATGGGCACCCTGGACCGCCAGGCCGAGAGGGTTCTGCGACTTTTCCGCTAAGTCGCGTACGTCTCCACATTGATCGGGGCTGCCCCGCCGTGGTCCGCTCCAACCAGCCGACCAGGCGAAGCGTTTCTTGGAAGGCTAGAGCGACATGGCCTCGACATCGAGGTCGGCGGCGAGGCGGCGCATCGTCAGCGACTTGGTCCCCTCCGCATCCGCCAGGACGACCGCATCCGCCAGCACGCGCTCGCGGCTGAGCGGCTCGCGGAATGCCTTCGCTGCCATCGGCCTTCCACCCCCTTGTCGGCGTCTTACATCGTAAGTTACCTTACGAGGTAAGGCACACAGTCGATCTGTCGCTGGCCGCCGCGCCGACACGGCCCGCAAGGAGAGCCACCATGCACGCGCTGATCCGCACCGCCCGCACGACCGGGCTGCTCTACCTCGGCCTCGCCGTCACCGGCGCACTGGGCTTCCTGCTCATCCGGCCGCAGCTCTTCACGGCCGGCGACCCCGGTGCGACGCTCGCCCACCTGGTCGACCACGAATCGCTCGCCCGCGCCGGGGTCGCCTTAGAGCTGCTCATCGTCGTCACCCAAGCCCTCACAGCGACATGGTTCTACCGCCTGTTCCGCACCGCACACCCGCTTGCCGCCGGCGGTATCGCCGCCCTCGGCCTCATCAACGCGGTCGCGATTCTCTCCAGCGCGGCGCTGCTCGCCACAGCGGTCCAGGTCGCGCTCGCCCCGATCGGCGACGCAGCGGCCGTCGTCCAGGTCCTGTACCTGGTCAGCGGCAACCTGTGGGGCGTGGGAGCAGTGTTCTTCGGCCTGTGGCTCATCCCCATGGGCTCGTGCGTGCTCCGCTCGGGCTGGATGCCCCGCCCGCTCGGCTGGATTCTCATCGGCGGCGGCATCGGCTACCTGCTCAGCGCGTTCGTCGGATACCTCGCCCCCGGCGCACAGGGCATCGCAGACGCTCTCACCGTCCCCGCGACCGTAGGGGAGCTCTGGATGGTCGGCTACCTGCTGATCCGCGGCGTCCGCCGTCACGCGCTCGACCAAGCCCCGTCAGGTGCGCCCACGGCGGCACCCGCAGCGGGTTGACGGGTCCCAGGCCGCTACGATCACCAACGCGACCCCCACCTCATCGCCGCCTGGGGGTCAGACCCACACGCAATCGGCCGTTGACAGCAGGCTCTCCTCATCAATCCAGCTTCGGATTGACTGTCACTCCAAGCTGGCAGCGTGTATGGCTGGCGACGTTGACGGCCCAACAAGGAGGCATCCCCCACGGGTCGGTCTCGGGGATACAGGCTGAGTTGGTGCCGGTTTCGATGAGTTGCCGCCGTGCTCAGTCCGCTCCAACCAGCCGACCAGGCGAAGCGTGCTTGGAAGGCGGTCCGAGCGTAGCGAGGCCCTTCAGGGGGCGGGCGTCAGCCCGCCTGGGAGGACGCCCGGAGCGAAGCGGAGGCCCTTTTGAAGGCGGCAGTCGAACCGGCGCGACTCCGCAGTAAGTGCCCACGCGGCAGCACGGACCCCTAATATCACTTCTGTCCGCATAGGCCCGATAGCGGAGGAAGCAGTGGGCGGCCCCGGGACCGAGAACACGTCTGGACGTGCGCGAAGCGCGGCGGTCCGGTGACGCTGCTCGCGGGCCGCTATCGGCTGCTGTCGCAGCTCGGCCAGGGTGGCATGGGCACCGTCTGGCGGGCGATGGACGAACTGCTGCGGCAGGAAGTGGCCGTCAAGGAGGTCCGGCTGCCTCCGGACCTCGACGAGGCGGCACGTACTGAGCTGGCCGAACGCACGTTACGCGAGGCGCGGGCCGCGGCGCGGCTGCGTTCCCACCCGTCGATCGTCACCGTACACGACGTCGTCCTCGACGGCGGCCGGCCGTGGATCGTCATGGAGCTGGTCCGCGGACGCTCCCTCGACCAGGCCGTACGCACCAACGGCCCGCTGCCCCCGCGCCAGGTGGCCTGGATCGGCCTCCAGATGCTCGGCGCGCTCGGCGCCGCGCACGCGTCGGGCGTACTGCACCGGGACGTCAAGCCGGCCAACGTCATGCTCACCGACGACGGACGGGTGCTGCTGACCGACTTCGGGATCGCGACCGTCGCCGGGGACGCCGCGCTCACCCAGACCGGCCTGCTCACCGGCTCCCCCGGCTACATCGCCCCCGAGCGCCTGCGCGGCGAGACCGACGGCCCGCTCGCCGACCTGTGGTCGCTCGGCGCCACGCTGTTCACGGCGGTGGAGGGCGGGCCGCCGTTCGCCCGCGCCAACCAGGCCGCCGTGATGGCGGCCGTGCTCATGCAGCCGCCCGCCCCCGCCCGGCTGGCCGGCCCGCTCGCCCCCGTACTCGCCGCGATCCTGGAGAAGGATCCGGTACGGCGCTGCGCCGCCGGCCAGGCGGCCGACTGGCTGAACGCCATCGCCCAGGGCACCGTGCCAGCTCCGTCGGAGGTGGGCCCGGCGCCCGTTGGACCCTCGTTCAGGACGGGACCCTCGCCCAGGACGGGACCCTCGTCCGGGACGGCCGGAACCGACCCGGCCCTGCACCGCGAGCGGACCCAGGCCGGCGCTGTGCCCAGGCGCAGCCGCGTGCCCCTCATCCTCCTGGGCGCCGGGCTGGCGGTCGTGCTGGCCCTGGCCGCAGGGGTGGTGGTCTTGGTGCGGGTCCTGCCGAACTTCACCGCCACCTTCAGCGAAACGATCGGCGACACCTCCACCCCGGCCCCGACGTCCCGCTCGACGGGGGCCGCCCAGGCGCTGTTCGGGCGCGACTTCGAAGCGTGTGGCCTGCTGACCAACGCCCAGGCGCGCTCACTACTCGGCGGCGCGGTGAAACGCCAGTACCAGACAGGCACTGCCTGCATGTGGACCCGGTCCGACAACGGCGCGTTCGTGAGCGTCACGGCGAACCGCCTGCGAGACGCCTCGGTCGCGCGCCTGACCCAGAAGCAGGAGGTCAAGACCATGAAGGAGGAGCCGAAACGCTACCCGGGGACCAAGGTCCGCAACGGCCCGGACGTGGGCGACGAGGCGTACAGCTTCACCAGGGGCGAATCCGTCGTGGACACGATCTACCGGACTCAGATCTCGTTCCGCCTCTCGAACGTCTGGGTGATCGTCTACCACACGGGCCGGCAGCCGGGGTTCACCACCGCCGACCGTACGGCCAAGCTGGTAGTCAAGGCCCTCGACCGGCATCGCTAGTCCCGAAGGGATACCCCCCAAGGACCCCGGCCACGACGGACCGTCTTCTCCCCCGGCCCCTAAGGACCCCAGCCACGACGGACCGTCGTAGTCTCACCCCATGCCGATCAAGAACTCGCACTGTTCCTTCTGCGGCCAGGCGTTCGCACCCGACCAGGCGTGGCCGCGGGCCTGCGCAAGCTGTGGCAACACCGCCTACCTCAACCCGCTGCCCGTCGCGGTGCTGCTGCTGCCCGTGGACGACGGCCTGCTGGTGGTCCGGCGCGGCATCGAGCCGCACCGGGGCGAGCTCGCCCTGCCCGGCGGGTTCATCGACGTCGGCGAGAGCTGGCAGCAGGCCGCCGCCAGGGAGCTGTACGAGGAGACGGCCGTAGTCGTCGACGCGGACCGCGTGCGGCTGTTCGACGCGCACAGCGCTCCTGACGGCACCCTGCTGGTCTTCGGCCTGGCACCGCCGACCGTCTCGGCCGCCTTGCCGCCGATGGTGCCGACGGCCGAGACCATGGAGTGGTCGGTGATGGGCGAGCCGCGGGAGCTGGCCTTCCCGCTGCACACCAGGGTCGTCTCCGCGTACTGGGAACGCCGCTCAGCCCTTCACTGAGCGGTGGTGCTCAGCTCTTCACCAAGGCGCTCAGCCCTTCACTGATCCGGCGAAGCTGAAGGAACCGGCCAGGTACTTGTTCACGGCGACGTAGAGGACCACGGCCGGGGTCGTGTAGATGATCGAGAAGGCGGCCAGCTCACCGTAGGCGACCTGCCCGTACTGGGAGAAGAAGGTGTAGATGGTCACCGCCGCCGGCTGCTTCTCCGGCGTGTCGAGGAGGACGAACGGGGCGAAGAAGTTCCCCCACTGGCCGACGAAGACGAAGATGGCCACGACCGCCACTCCGGGCGCCATCAGCGGCCCGACGATCCTGAGCAGCGACTGCACCCAGCCGGCCCCGTCGACCCAGGCCGACTCCTCCAGGCTCACCGGGACGCCGTCCATGAAGTTCTTCATCATCCAGATGGAGAACGGCAGCGAGCTGGCGGCCAGGAACAGCACCATGGCCGGGATCGACCCGTACAGGTTGAACCGGAAGAACATCGAGTAGACCGGCACCATGATCGCCGTGACCGGCAGGCCGGTCGTGAACAGCAGCGTCAGCATGAAATGCCGCTTGAAGCGCAGGGTGTAGCGGGACAGGGGGTAGGCGGCGAGCCCGGCGACGATCACGGTGAGGATCGCCGTGCTGCCGGAGATGAGGATCGAGTTGATGATCGGGTGGTAGATGGTCTCCCAGGTCAGCACCGCGCTGAAGTTCTTGAGCGAGAACTGGAAGGTCGGCTGCGCGGCCAGGTTGGCGTCGGGTTGCAGCGAGGCCAGGAGCACCCACAGGAACGGCCCGAGGAAGGCCAGCGCGATCACCGCGAGTGAGATGAGTGCCGCGCCACGGGCGGCCAGGCGCGTCATCAGGTATCCACCTTGATCAATCGCAGGTACACGAGGGAGAACGCGGCGCCGATGACCAGCATCACCAGGGCCATCGCGCTGCCGTAGCCGATCTCGAAGTAGCGGAACGCCTGCTCGTACATGTAGAGCGGGGTGGTCTGGCTGTCCGTGCCAGGACCGCCGCCGGTGAGGGCGTAGATCAGGCCGAAGCTGGCCAGGGTCTGCAGCGTGATCAGCATGAGGTTCGACAGGATCGAGCGGCGGATCAGCGGCAGGGTGATGTGCATCAGCCGCCGCCAGGTGCTCGCCCCGTCCACCGCCGCCGCCTCCAGCAGCTCCCCCGGTACGTCCGACAGCGCGGCGGAGTAGACCAGCATGGAGAATGCGGTGCCGCGCCACACGTTGGCCAGGATGATCGCGATCATGGGCGCGCTGTAGAGCCAGTCCTGGGAGAAACCGAGGGCGGCGAGGGCCTCGTTGAGCGTGCCCTCCTCGGCCAGGAAGGAGTACCAGCACGCCGCCGCGACCACCTCGGGCACCACCCAGGCCGCGATGACGATGCCGTTGACCACACTCCTGACCGCTCGTCCCCGGCCCCGCTGGAGCAGCGCGATGATCAGGCCGAGGGTGTTCTGCCCGATGACGGCCGAGCCGATCACGAAGACGAAGGTCAGCAGGAGGGAGTTGCGGAAGTCCTCGTCGCTGAACATCTTGACGAAGTTGTCCACGCCGATGAACTGCGAGTTCACCGACGCGGCGCCGGTCAGCGTCTCGTTGGTGAAGGCGATGTAGACGCTCCACAGGATGGGCCCGACCATGAAGATCACGAACATGATCAGGGCGGGCCCGAGCGGCAGCAGCCAGCGCAGGGTGCGCCGGGCCCGCCGGCGCGGCTCCCCCTTGTCAGGGGAGCCGGCCAGCCGTGGCGGCGTCACGGACGTGACGGTCATGAGCCGGGGATCACCTTGTCCGGGCCGCCGACGACACCGGGCAGCGCGTCGGCGTACTCCTTGGCCGCCGCCTCCGGGGTCTTGGAGCCGGTCGTCATCGCTTCCATGACCTTCTGCACCTCGGCCGAGACCTTCGGATAGACCTCGTACGCCGGGCGGTAGTGCGTGACCGACGCCAGATCGGACCAGAACTTCACGCTCGGGTTGTCAGCGGTGTACTTCGGGTCTGCGGCCACGTCCTTGCGTGGGGCGAGGTCACCCGTGCCGACGGAGTACAGCAGCGTGTTGTCCTTGTTGGTCGCCGTGGCGATGAAGTCCCACGCGTCCTTCTTGTCCTTGGCGTAGGAACTCATCGCCATGACCCAGCCGCCCGACATGCTGACGGCGCCGGGCGCCTGACCGTTCTGGGTCGGCATGGCGGTCCAGCCCATCTTCTCGGCCCACTGCGGCCACGGTTTGGTGCTGGTGGGCCGCCAGCTGCCCGACATCCAGGCTCCGTCGAGGTCGATGCCGATCTTGCCGTTGGGGAACCAGTCGAGCCCGATCTTCTCCCCCAGCTTGGGGTTGAACGCGTCGGCCTTCTTCGGGCCGAGGTCCTCGCGGTAGATCGTGTTGATGAAGGCGAGCGAGTCGGTGAACGCCTTGCCGGAGGAGACCCACTTCTTCTGGGTGTCGTCGTAGAGCGTGCCGCCGGGGGTGCCGTAGAGCAGCATCTCGAAGCCCTGCATGGTGGCGGCCTCGCCGTGCGGCTTGGTGGAGTACATGCTGAAGGGGACGACGCCCGGCACCTTCTGCTTGATCGCGCGGGCCGCGGTCAACACGTCCGCCCAGGTCTTGGGCTGCCACGGCAGCTGGATGCCGGCCTTGGTCAAAATGTCCTTGCTGTACCAGAGCCCTCGGGTGTCGGTGCTGATCGGCACACCGTAGATCTTGTCGTCGGGGCCCTTGGCGGCCTGCTTGACCGAGTCGGGATACTGGGTGGCCCAATCGGGCCACGTCTTCAGGTAGTCGTCGAGCGGGGCCAGCTTGCCGGCGGCGACGTCGGCGTTGACCTGGAAGGTGTCGTGGAGGTACACGTCCGGAGCCGACTCGGCCGAGCGGTTCAGCAGGGCGAGCTTGGTGTAGTAGACCTCGTTGCCGCCCTGGACCGCGGTCAGCTTGATCGTCACGCCCTTGTGCGCGGCTTCGTACTGCGTCTTGGCCTGTTTGAGCATTTTCTCCAGGTGCGGCCAGGAGGGTTCCACCTTGTAGAGGACTTCGATTTCCTTGGCCCCGTTGGCGCTCTTCTGCGGCGTGTCCGCACCACATGCGCCGGCCGTGGCGGCTAACGCGACTGTCAGGATCGAGGCCACCATCGCTCGTCTCATGGGACTCCTTCTCACCGGCCCACAGAACTGACTTGACGAGACGGTAAATCTTTTTGATTTATTAAGTCAACGACGGAAGCCCAAAAACACGGGGAGCAGTCATACATGCAGAAAGGGACAAATCTCCCGAAAGTAGGCCATTTCAATCGGGCCGTCGTCCTGGAGGCGATCCAGGTCTCGGACGGCATCAGCCGCGTCCAGATCGCCGGGCGCGCCGGGCTCACCGCCCAGACCGTGTCCGTCATCGTGCGGCGGCTCCTGGAGGAAGGTCTCGTCATCGAGGACGGCTCGCTCCCGTCCCGGGGCGGCAAACCGCGCACGATCCTGCGGGTGGACCCGACCGCCGGCTACGCCGTCGGCATCCACTTCGATCCCGGCGAGATCTCGTACGTGCTGGCCGACCTGGCCGGGCAGCCGGTCGCCAAGCTGCACACCGCCGTACGGCCCGGTCTCGCGCCCGACGCGGTCATCCGCCAGATGGCCCGCACCGCCCGCAGGGTGCTGCGCGAAGCGGACGTACCCGACCGCAAGGTGCTGGGCATCGGCCTGGCCTGTCCCGGACCGCTCGACGCGGAGGGCATCATGAACGTCCCGCCGCGCCTGACCGGATGGGACCACGTGCCCATCAAACGCCTGCTGGAGCAGCACGCCGGCTTCCCGGTGACCTCCGACAACGACGCCACGGCGGCGGCGATCGGCGAGCGCTGGGCCGGGGTGGCACGGGCCGCGCCGAGCTTCGCCTACCTGTATCTGGGGACCGGTATCGGCGGCGGGCTGTTCCTCGACAACCAGATCTACCGCGGCCGATCCCTCAACGCCGGCGAGTTCGGCCACATCACGGTGGCGCCGGACGGCCCCGACTGCTACTGCGGCAACCGCGGCTGCGTCGAGGCGGTCTGCTGCCCGAGCGCGATCGAGGCGACCGTACGGGCGCGGCTGGCCGAGGGCGCCGAGAGCACACTGACCGCCAAGGGGCTCGACCACGCGGCGATCTGCGCGGCGGCCGCGGCCGGCGATCCGCTCGCCGGTACGGTCATCGGCCAGGTCGCGGCCCGGCTCGCCGACGCCGCCGTGAGCATCGTCAACATGCTCGACATCGACCTGCTGGTGCTGGGTGGTCCGGCGATGCACGAGGTCGCGGACGTCTACCGTCGGGCGGTCGCGGCGGCCGTGGCCACCCGGCCCCTGGCCCGCCGCCTCCACACGGTCCAGGTCGAGACCTCCCCCATCGCCGCCGACGCCGCCGCGATCGGCGCCGCGTCGCTGGTCTTCCACGCCACGTACGCCCCCCGGCTCAGTACGCTCCTGAACCGCTGACCTCCAGGCGTCCGTACGGTCGCGTACGGGCGCGGACCACGTGACCGGCGCGGATCTCCACGTCCAGCAGCACCGCGTCGTCGTCGAGAGGGCAGCTCAGGGCGAAGGCCGTGTCGTCGAACCGGCCCGCCTGCCGCGCCCATTCGAGCCTGACGACCGCATCGGCGGCAAGCGCCGCGGATCGGGGCGGCGGCACGGACGGGCCGTCCAACGGCCGGCCCCACGGCGCGCTCACTCCCTCGACGCGCTCCAGGTAGAGCCGTCGCAGCCATGTCGGCGTGGCCAGTTCGGCCAGTACGGCCAGCGCCGCCGCGTCGTCCGGCACCACCACGACGGCCGCCTCGTCCGGCGCGGCTACGTCGGCCACCGCAGCACCAAGGGCGGGGCTTGGCGGCGCGAGGGGGTCTACGCGCAGGACGATCCCCATACGGCCGTCCGCCGCCGGGACCGACAACCGCCCCGAGGCGTGCGCCGGGTCGAGCCAGGTGATCGAGCCGAACGACACGGAATTTATCGCACCGGCCATCTCGCCGCCCGAGGGCTGGCCCAGGTCCGGCCCGGTGGCGCAGCCGGACGACGCGGAACCTGGCATACCGGTCACCTCGCCGCCCAAGGAGCCGCCCGAATCCGGCCCGGAGGCGGTGCCGGAGGTGGAGCCTACCGCCGCGACCAGCTCGCCGAGCGTCGCGCAGACCACGGCGCCACCGGTGGGACGGGCGGCGAGCCAGCCACCACCGGAAGGCGAGACCCGCACCCCGGGCGACGGCCGCACCCGGGTCACCGCGCGAGCCACCGCCGCACGGGCGCCCGGCCCCGCCACCCAGGGCCGCGCCCAGTCCGTGTCCCCGCGTTCACCGCAAGCACCGCACATCAGCCATCACCACCCCGCCCACACATCAGTAGGCTCTCCCGGCCCGCACGCGCCGCACATCAGCCGTTCGCTCTTCCCAAAGGCTCGCCACATGGATCACGGCATGACGTCGCCGGAGTTGGGGCCCAGGGTCTGGCCGACGTAGAGGTTGCCGCCGGGGTCGCTGGCGAGCAGGACCGCCGTCGGCGCGATCTCCTCCGGGCGGCCGAACCGGCCCAGGGGCAGCTCCGCCCGCTTGGCCGCCTTCCACTCCTCGGTGATCCCGGCCACCAGCGGGGTCTCGATGGGACCGGGTGCGATCGCGTTCACCAGCACGTTGTGCTCGGCGACCTCGAGCGCGAGCGACTTGGTGAGCCCGATGACCCCGGCCTTGGCCGCCGCGTAGTGGCTGAGCGAGCGGCCGCCCTTGATGCCGAGCTGGGAGGCGATGTTGATCACCCGTCCCCAGCGCCGCTCGACCATGTGCGGCACGACGTAACGGCAGCACAGGAAGACCCCGGTGAGGTCGACCGCGATCGTCTCCGCCCACACCTTCGGGTCCATCTCGACCAGCGGCGCCTCGGTGAGGATGCCGGCGGAGTTGACCAGGACGTCGATCCGGCCGAACCGGTCCAGCACGCCGGCGACGGCCCCGGCGACGGCCCCGGGATCGCTGACATCGACTGCGACGTGCCCGGTCGCCCCGATGTCGGTGGCCGCGCGCTCGGCGTCCAGGTCCGCCAGGACGACCTGGGCTCCCTCACGGAGGTACGCCTCGGCGATCGCGCGGCCGATGCCGCTCGCGCCACCGGTGATCAGCGCGGTCCGGTGTTCCAGGGCGGGCCGATATACCGGGATGGGGCGGTGTTCCCGGGCGGGCCGATCTTCCGGGGCGGGCGTGGCTGCCGAGGCGGAAAAGGGTTCCGAAGTGGACCCGAGTTCCGGGGCGGGCGCGGACTCCTGGGCGGGCATGCGGTTCCTCCTCAGGCGGGCATGCGGACCGTGAGCCCGCCGTCGACGACAATGTTCTGGCCGGTGATGTAGCCGGCGTCGGCCGAGGTGAGGAACCGGATGACGGAGGCTACCTCCGACGGCCGGCCCACCCGGCCCCACGGGATGTCCTGTCCGGCTCGGGCCAGGCCGTCGGGGCCGAGCGAGTTCACCGGGTCGGACGACTGCGGGGTTTCGATGAGGCCGGGGATGACCGAGTTGACGCGGATCTGCCGGGGGGCGAGTTCCACCGCGAGGCTGCGGCACAGGCCGAGCACCCCGGCCTTCGCGGCGGCGTAGTGGGCGTGCTCGCCCCAGCCGTACACGCCGCCCGCGATGGAGGACACGGCGACCATCGCGCCGGGACCGGAGATCCGGGCGGCCGCCGAGCGCAGGGTGCGCAGGACGCCGGTCAGGTCGACCTGCAGCATGTCGTCCCAGGCCGTGTCGGTGAGCTCCGCGAGCGGGGCCCGGCGCAGCACTCCGGCGTTGGCCACCGCGATGTCGAGGCGGCCCCACTCGTCAAGCGCGCGCTGGGCGAACGCCTCGACCTGCGCGGCGTCCCGTACGTCGACCTCGTGCACCACGCCCGCGCCACCGGCCTTCTCCACCTGGCGGAGGGTCTCGGCGGGGTCGTGCGGGTCGCCGGGGAAGGTGCCGATGACCGTACGGACGCCATGGGCGGCGTACGAGACGGCCAGCGCGCGGCCGATCCCGCTGGCGGCACCGGTAATAACGGCAACCCGTCCGTCCATGTCGCGAGCGGTCACAGCGCGGGCACCTTCCGCGCGCCGAACATCACGAATCCCGACAAGAACGTGCCCAGCGCGCCGACCAGCAGCGCGCCCTGGTTCCAGTCCGAGCCCGCGACCAGCATCGCGGTGATGATCGCGCCGGCCGCGATGGCGCCCGGCTGGCTGATCGCGTTGATGAACGAGGTCCCCGTGGCGCGGCAGCGGGTGTCGTAGCACTCGCCCATGAAGAACAGCATCGCCGAGTACGGCCCCACCAGGAAGAACATGCCTAGCGAGTACAGCACGACCACGGCGAAGGTGCCGCTGGCGACCAGCAGCATGAGCGCGAAGATGACGCCGGACGCCATCCAGCCGAACGCGATCACGTTGCGCCGCCCGAACCGGTCCCCGGCCCAGCCGTGGAAGACGTAGCCGACGTAGGCGACCGCGTTGATCACGATGAACATGAGCAGGGAGTTGGTGAAGCTGACGTTCTTGCCCTGGGTGAGGACCGTCGTGCCGAGCACGCTGAACACCTGGATGCCGAACCAGTTGACGAACCAGGCGAATCCGAGGACGAGCGTGTTGCGCAGCGCCGACCCGCGGAAGATCTCCAGGAACGGCGCCGACTTGCCCTCGGACACGCCGTACTCGCGGGCGAGGACGGCCGCCTCTTCCGTACGGCCCTCCTTGCGCATCCGGTCCATCTTCTGCTGCAGCTCGAACTGCGGCGTCTCGCGCAGGCCGCGCCGCAGGAGCGCGATCACGATGGCCGGGAACGTCGCCAGCAGGAAGCAGCCCCGCCAGCCGACCAGCGGCAGGAACAGCGCGATGAACGCGGCGGCCAGCAGGGTGCCGAGCGGCCAGCCGCCCTGGACCAGGCTGTAGATCAGGCCGCGGCGCTTCTTGATCTTCTCGTCCTCGGTGACGGCGTAGATCTCGTTGAGGTACGTCGCGTTGACCGACTGCTCGGCGAGCCCGAGCCCGCCGATGGAGCGCACACCGACCAGGTAGGCGGCGTTCATCGTGGCGGCCGAGACCGCCGAGGCCAGCGCCGTGCCCGACACGGTGATGATCATGCCCTTACGGCGGCCCAGCCGGTCGACCAGCGGCCCCACGCCGAGGACGACGATCGCCGTCCCCACCGAGATCAGCGTGGAGATCAGTGACGCCTGCGCCGGGGACCACTGGAACTGGCCGGAGATCTCCGGCAGCAGCGTTCCGAACATGATGTAGTCGTAGACCGCGAAGATCCACGCGAACAGCGCGATCACCGTGGCCTTGCGCGTCTGCCGCACCCCGACACGTGGGAAGGGCCGGGTGCCCGATTCCGGGATGCCCGATGAGGTGGTTGTCATGGAGATGCCCTTTCGGAGAAAGAGAGTGGGGGGTTTCGCGCATGCGTCATCACCGGACCGGCATGGACAGGCGCGGGGCCGCTACCGGGGTGAGCGGGCCTTGAAGTCGTCGGCGATCTCGTCGAAGGTCACCCAGCGCACGCCCTCGTGGCCGCTGATGTACTCGATGAGGCGCTCGTGCATGAGCAGGCTCTGCGGCCGGCCCGAGACGTCGGGGTGAATGGTCATGGTAAAGACCGCGTAGTCCGATTCGCGATAGACCCAGTCGAACTGGTCCCGCCACATCTCTTCGAGGTGGCGCGGGCTGACGAAGCCGTGGCTGTTCGGGCTGGCCTTGACGAACATCATCGGCGGGAGGTCGTCGAGGTACCAGTTGGCCGGGATCTCCACCAGGTCGGTCTCCTGACCGCGCTCCAGCGGCTTCATCCACTCGGCCGCCGGGCGGGAGTAGTCGATCTTCGTCCAGGAGTCGCCGACGCGGACGTAGTACGGGCTGAAGTCGTTGTGCATGAGCGAGTGGTCGTACTTGATGCCCCGCTCCAGCAGGAGCTCGTTGGTGACGGGCGAGAACTCCCACCACGGGGCGACATATCCGGTCGGCCTGCTGCCGGAGTACCTCTCCACCAGGTCGATGCAGTGGTCGAGGATCGCGCTCTCCTGCTCCCTGCTCATCGCGATCGGGTTCTCGTGCGAGTAGCCGTGCACACCGATCTCGTGACCGCCGGCCACGACCTGGCGGGTCTGGTCGGGGAAGGTCTCGATGGAGTGGCCGGGGATGAACCAGGTGGTCCGCAGGTCGTACTTCTCGAACAGGCGCAGCAGCCGCGGGACGCCGACCTCACCGGCGAACAGTCCGCGCGAGATGTCGCACGGCGAGTCCTCCCCGCCGTACGAGCCGAGCCAGCCGGCGACGGCATCGACGTCCACGCCGTACGCGACGAGAATCTCCTTGGGCATGGTCACTTCGTCCTTTCGATCGCAGAGGTATTCCAGGTCCGCGCGCGCAGCTCCTCGCGTACCCGGGCCGGGTCGCGATGGCCGCCGAGCAGCGCGCTCAGCAGGACGCGCGCCTGCGGCGAGCGCAGGGTTCCGGTGGGGATGGCGCCGGCCTCGACGAGATCCGCGCCACCGCCGTTGCCGTACAGCGCGGCGACGGGCCCGGCGTCGACCCGGGTGGACAGGGCGACAACGACGCCGGCCTCGGTGATCCGGGCCACCTCGTCCCTGATCCGGGGGTTGCCGTTGCCGGCGCCCAGCGCCTGGAGGACGACCCCGGTGGCGCCCGCGTCGACCACCGCGCGCAGCGCGGCGGTGTCGCAGCCCGGGTAGAGGGCCACGATGTCGGTACGGACTCCGTCGAGGTCGAAGGTGTCGAGGTCCAGTGGCTTGGCCCGCGCGGGCGTCATCACGATGTTCACCTGGCCGTCGCGTACGCGCCCCAGCGGCCCGCTGTCCGGCGCGGAGAACGCCGACGAGGCGAGCGTGTGCGTCTTGCGGGTGCCGGAGGCGGCGAAGATCTGGCCGTCGAAGCCGATCAGCACCCCCAGCCCGCAGGCCCGGCCGCCGGCCGCCACCGCGATGGCGTCGGCGAGGTTGCGCGGGCCGTCGCCGTCCACCGCGTCGGCCGGCAGCTGCGCCCCCGTGAACACGACCGGCCGCGGGTCGTCATGGAACAGATCGACCAGGTAGGCCGTCTCCTCCATGCCGTCGGTCCCGTGGGTGACGACGACGCCGAGCACGTCGGGGTCGGTGAACGCCTCGCGGGTCCGCAGCGCGACCTCGCGCATGTCCGCGAGCGTGAACAGGTAGCTGCCCGCGCAGAGCACGTCCCGCCCGACGAGTTCCACCCCGGGGTCGACCGGGAGACGGCCGAGCAGCTCGCCCGCCCGATCCTGGGCGAGACCCACCCCCTGCCCGTCCCTGCGGGTCGCGATGGTCCCTCCTGTGGACAGGACGATGACCTTGGACACTCGACGGCCTCCTCAGTTACCCAAACGTTTGCGCCAAACGTTTGGTAGCATCTGACCTGCGCCTACGAGATGTCAAGAACTTCACGTTAAAATCAAGAAAACCCCAGCCGGAAGCCGAGGGACATTGGGTGCGAAGAGGGCGCGGCCGGTTACGCTGCAGATGATCGCCGACCAACTCGGCCTGCACGTCTCCACGGTGTCGCGAGTGCTGCACGCCAAGCCCGGCGAAGGTCTGCGGGCGGCGTCGAGCCCAACTGTGGAGCGCGTCCGCAAGCTCGCCGACGAGCTCGGTTACCAGCGCAATCCGCACGCGATGAGCCTGCGCACCCAGCGCAGCAATCTGATCGGCGTGCTGGTCCCCCGGCTGTCCGACGTGGTGCTCGCGACCATTTACGAGGGCATCGAGGAGGCCGCCGCCGAGCACGGACTGTCGACGTTCGTCACCAACACGCGCGACCTGCCCGACGTTCAGCGAACCCGTACGGAGATGGTCCTCGGCCGCCGCGTCGACGGCATGATCTTCGGCGACGCGCACGCGGACACGGGCTTCCTCGACGAGGTCGCCGCCCGCGGCGTCCCGTTCACGCTGGTCAACCGGCGGGCCGGGCGGCACCCGGCGGTCGTCTGCGACGACCGGCTCGGCGGCCGGATGGCCGCGGAACACCTGCTGGCCCTCGGGCACGAGGAGGTGGCGATCGTCGCCGGCGAGCCGTACGCGAGCACCGGCATCGACCGCACCAGCGGCTTCGTCGAGAGATTCCGCGAGGCCGGGCTCACGATCCCCGAGCACCGGATCGTGCACTCGCGCTTCGACGCGCGCGGCGGCCACGAGGGGGCCGAACGCCTGCTCGCGACGGGCCCGCTCCCGTCAGCGATCTTCGTGGTCAACGACTTCGGCGCCATCGGCACGATCGGCGCGCTGCGCGACCACGGGCTGCGGGTCGGGGCGGACATCGCGGTCGTGGGCTTCAACGACACCCCGCTCGCCGCCGAGCTGCCGGTCCCGCTCACCTCGGTCCGCTCCCCCATGCACGAGATGGGCCGCCGCGGGCTGCACCAGCTCGTCCGGGTCCTTGAGGGCGAGCAGGGTGAGACCGAGCTGCTCCGGCCGGAGCTCATCGTCCGGGCGTCGAGCGACCCGGAGCTCTACGCCGCCCTCACCCGGAAGACGGCCGGCGCCTGACCTAAGGCCGGTGTTCTCAGATCAGGCCGGTGCCTGGCCTCAGAGGACCTTGCTGAGGAAGGCGCGGGTGCGCGGGTTCTGCGGGTTGTCGAGCACCTCGGCGGGCGGCCCGGCCTCCACGATGACCCCGCCGTCCATGAACACCACCCGATCGGCCACCTCGCGGGCGAAGCCCACCTCATGAGTGACGACGATCATGGTGAGGCCGTCGGTGGCCAGCCCCTTCATGGTGGCCAGCACCTCGCCCACCAGCTCGGGGTCCAGCGCGCTGGTCGGCTCGTCGAAGAGCATCAGCTTGGGCTGCATGGCCAGCGCGCGGGCGATGGCGACCCGCTGTTGCTGGCCGCCGGACAGCTGGCGGGGATAGCTGTTCACCTTGTCCGCCAGGCCGACCCGCTCCAGCAGGGCAAGAGCCCGCGTACGGGCCTTCGCGCGGGATTCGCCGCGCACCCCGACGGGCGCCTCCATGATGTTCTGCACCACGGTGAAGTGCGGGAACAGGTTGAACTGCTGGAAGACCATGCCGATCTCCCGGCGCTGGCGGGTGATGTCCCGATCGCCCAGGTGGTGCACCCGCCCGCCGTTGGCGCGGAAGCCGATCAGCTCGCCGTCGACGTGGATGGCGCCGCCGTCGATGGTCTCCAGGTGGTTGACGCACCGCAGGAACGTCGACTTGCCCGACCCGGAAGGTCCCAGGATGACGACGACCTCACCCCGCTCAACGGTCAGGTCGATGCCTTTGAGCACCTCCAGGTGGCCGAAGCTCTTGCGTACGGCCCGGGCGTGCACCATGGGCGTGCTCATGATGGCGTCTCCTCGCGGGTCGGGGCCGGCGCCGGCTGCCGTCGCCGGAACATCAGGAAGCTCCAGAAGCTCTGGGGAGCGTTCCGCGTGGCGCCGCGCGCGTAGTGGCGCTCGATGAAGGACTGGCCGACGTACAGAATCGACGTGATCACCAGGTACCAGACGCAGGCCACGATCAACAGCGGGATGGTCTGGAAGGTGCGGTTGTAGATCGCCTGCACGGTGTACAACAGGTCGGCGAGGGCGATGACGCTGACCAGCGAGGTGGCCTTCAGCATGCTGATGACCTGGCTGCCGGTCGGCGGCACGATGAACCGCATCGCCTGCGGCAGGACGATCCGGCGGAACGTCCTGCCCCGGCTCATGCCGAGCGCCGACGCGGCCTCGGTCTGGCCGGGGTCGACCGACATCAGGCCGCCGCGGATGATCTCCGCCATGTACGCCGCCTCGTTGAGCCCGAGCCCGAGGATGGCGGCCAGCAGCGGCGTGATCAGCTTGTTGGTGTCGGCCGTGAGGAACTCCGGGCCGAACGGGATGCCGAACGAGATCTGCGGCATGAGCGCGGACAGGTTGTACCAGAGCACGAGCTGCACCAGCACCGGCGTACCACGGAAGAACCAGACGTAGAGCCCGGAGACGATCCGCGCGATCGGGTTCTGGGAGAGCCGCCCCATCGCGACGATCACCCCCAGGATCACGCCGACGGCCATGGCGATCACCGTGAGGTAGAGCGTCGTGATGATGCCCGCGCCGATGACCTGCGCGTTGAAGTAGCGCGCGACCACGTCCCACTTGAAGTTGTGGTTGGTGATCAGCAGGTTCACCAGCTGGGCGGCGAGGACCAGCAGGATGATCGAGGCCACCCAGCGCAGCGGGTGCCGCGTCCGCGCCGCCCCCGCGACGTCCACTTCAGGGGGCGAGTGCCGCTCGGTGGCGGTCGTCACTGCTTCGCCGCCAGGTTCACGCCGGCCTGCTTGAGCATGTTGCCGCTGGTCCCCCACTTGGTCATGACCTTCTCGTACGTCCCGTCGTCGATCAGCTTCTGGATGCCGTCCTTGATCACATCCCGCAGTGGCGAGTCCTTGGCCACGACGGCGCCCTGGTAAAGAGTGTCGAACCCGTTGGGCTTGCCCGTAGCCGCCAGCTCCAGCTCACCGCCCGACTGCTTTACGAAGTAAGTCAGCGGCGCCTGCGAGGAGAAGAAGGCGTCGGCCCGGTTGGAGCGGACCGCGAGGATCGAGGTGGGCTGGTCCTTGTAGGACTGGACCTCGACCTTCTTCTTGCCGTCCTTGACGCAGGTGTCGGACTGCGCCTTGATCACCTTCTCGGCCGAGCCGCCGGCCATCACGGAGATCCGCAGCCCGCAGGTGTCGGCGATCGACTGGATCTTGTTCGGGTTGCCCTTCGCCACGGCGAAGACGACGAACTCCTGCACCCAGTCGACGAAGTCGTTGGAGGCCTGGCGGTCGGGGAAGTCGCCCACCGGCCCGAGGGCCAGGTCGTAGCGGCCGGCCGCGATGCCGGTGAGCTGGCTGGGCAGCCCGTCCACGGTCACGTGCTCGATCTTGACGCCGAGCAGACCGCCCAGCTCCTCGGACAGGTCGGCCGCGACACCGGTCAGCGACTTGCCGTCGGTGCCGGCGATCTCGTACGGCGGGAACGAGCCGTTGTTCACCGAGACCAGCTTGCCCGCGCTCTTCACCTTGTCGGGCAGGCGGTCGAACAGGGCCTGGTCCTTGGTGTGGCTGGCGGCGGCGGGCGCGGAGGGGGTGTCCCCGACGGCGCCCTGGCTCTCGGTCGGGTTGGCGCCGCATCCGGCCAGCAGCAGGGCGCCGGCCATGACGGCACCGGCGGCTTGGGTCTTACGCATTACGCTCCTTGGGCGATCGAGGTCGAGGGACCTGTCGAGGGGGTGGTGGGGAGGGGATTGACGGTGAAACGCCGGTTGGCGAGGACGGGCAGGCTCTCGCGGGCCCGGTCGAGCTCCTCGGCCGAGGCTTCGGACCAGAGCAGACCGGGTGTGTCGCCGTTGAGCCGGGCTCGGGTGATGCCGAGCGGGTCGACGAACATGCTGTTGCCGATGTTGCGCCGGCCGCACTCGCCGGACGCGGCCACGTAGTAGGTGTTCTCCAGGGCGCGGGCGGTGACCATGACCTCCCAGTGCCACTCCTTGGCGGGGCCGCGCACCCAGGCCGCGGGCAGCGCGACCACCTGCGCGCCCTGGTCGGCCAGGAGCCGGGCCAGCTCGGGGAACCGGACGTCGTAGCAGGTCATCAGCCCGATCTTCCAGCCCGCGCAGTCGAAGACGACGGGGTTGTCCGAGCTGGCCACCACGTTGTTCGACTCGCGCCGGCCGAAGGCGTCGTACAGGTGCAGCTTGCGGTAGATGGTGATGATCTCGCCGTCGCGCAGCGCGACCAGCGTGTTGATCACCCGGCCGTCCTCGGCGGGCTGGTGCATGCCGACGATCACTGTGGTGGACGTACCACGGGTGCGCTCGGCCAGCCCGGTGACGAACGGCCCGTCGAGCGGCTGGGCCGCCTGCCGGATCCGTACCGGATCGTCGACGAACAGGGCCATCGCCCCTTCCGGGAGCACCAGCAGGTCCGCGTTCCCGGCGACGGCCTCGTCGAAGAGGTCGCCGCAGGTCTTGAGGTTGGCCGCCCAGTCCTCGGCGGAGGCGAACTGGCCGACCGCCACACGCAGGTTGTTCAGGTTGCTCATCGGGTGAAGACCTCCTGGGGATCGATGGGGGCGGGGGCGATCCCCTGGGCGTGGAGTTCGGTGCAGAAGGCCGCGGTCATGGCGGCGTTGGCGGCGGTGCCGTACGGCATCCAGTCCGCGCCGAAGACCTCCTGGGTCCGGCTCAGATCGGCGAGCAGCCACGGGGTGGTGTCGGTCAGGAGCCGCCGCCGCGCCAGCCAGTGCCGCTTGGAGCGTTCGAACAGCTCCTGTACGGCCTGCGGCAGGAAGGGGTGGCGCTCGACGACCTCGCGCTTGAGCGTCACCAGGTGGATGCCGGGGACGAAGCCGTTCTGGCGGTAGTAGTCGAGCTCGGCCGCCGGGTGGTCGGCCAGGAGGTGACGGAACCGGCTCTCCGGGGTGAAGAAGCCCTCGGGCATGAACGGGGTCATGATCGCGTCGAGCCGTCCGGCGTCGAGCTGCTCGGCGAGCGAGCCGTCGGTCACGCTGACGTTGTCCGGCAGCTTCGCCGTGCCGACGCGGTCCTTGCCCGGCTCAGGCGCGTCCACGGCGCCGACCGTCCACTGGATCCCGGTGAGGTCGACTCCGGCCGCCCGCAGGAGCGCCCGCGTCCAGGTGTTGCCCGAGTCCGGCCAGCCGGTCAGGCCGATCCGGGCCCCCTTCAGCTCGGCGAACTCGCGCAGCTCGCTGTCACGCCGCACCAGCACGCACCGCTGGCGGAAGCCGCGCATCACGAAGACGGGCAGTCCCACCAGCCGGTCGTCACCCTTGGCCCGGCCCAGAACGTACCTGCTGAAGGAGGTCTCCCCGCCGTCCAGCTCGGGCTCGCTCAGCACGTCCGGCGTGATCGACCGGGAATCGAGATCCAGGTCGAACGCCTCGGACGTCAGCGTCCCGGTCGCCACGGGCACGAGGTGATCCCAGTCCCGTAGACCAAGCCGAATGCCAGGTTTCGTCACAAAAACTCCCTTTAGCGATGTATTGGGCTGTACCTTATGTTCAGCGAAATCCGCTACACAAGCTGCTCTTTGTTCCTGAACAAAGCTTTGTCAGATGGGAGTTCTCGTGGAGGTCGATCCCGCCTGGCTGGGGCAGCAGGTTCGCGAACCGAGCGCGCGTGGCATCGCCACCTCTCTGATCGACCTGATCCGGCAGGGCACGCTGCGGCCCGGCGCGCGGCTGCCCACCGTGCGGAACCTGGCCCGCGCGCTGGGCGTCAGCCCGAGCACGATCGCCGAAGCCTGGTCTGAGCTGCGCAAACACCGGATGATCGGTACGGAGGGCCGCCGGGGAACCGTGGTACTCGGACCTCCCGGCGTGCCGCACCCGGCGCGCTACGAGCGAATCGGCCACTTCGGCAGCAGGCTGGCGATCGACCTCGCCATCGCGGCGCCGGACCGGGCGCTGCTCCCGCCCCTCGACGCCGCGCTCGCCACGGCCACCTCCGCCGAAGGGTTCAACGGCTACGTCCGCGAGACGATCACCCCGCGCCTGCGGGCCGCGGTCGAGCCCACCTGGCCGTTCGCGGCGCAGAGCTGGCTGGCGCTCGGCGGCGGGTACGAGGGGGTCCAGCTGCTCTGCCAGACGACCGCCCTGCCCGGCGACCGCATCGCCATCGAAGAGCCCACCGCGGCCAGGCTGCTCGACATCCTGGAGATGATCGGCGTCGAGGTGGTCCCCGTCGCCTGCGACGAGGACGGGCCCATCCCGGCCGCGCTCGCCGAAAGCCTGCGCTCCAGCCCGGTGGCGTTCGTCTACCAGCCGCGCGGCCACTCGCCGTGCGGCTACGCCGTGCCCGAGAGCCGCTCCGCCGAGCTGGCCCGGCTCCTCGCGCCCACGAACACCCTCGTCGTCGAGGACGACGGGATCGGCGACCTGTCTACTGTGCCGCTGAGCAGCATCGGCACGCAACTGCCCGACCGGACGGTGCTAGTGCGCTCGTACTCCAAGTCACATGGGCCCGACCTGCGTCTCGCGATCATCGGCGGGGCGGCGGAGGCTGTGGAGCGGGTGCGGGTGCTGCGTAGCTACGGCACCGGCTGGACCAGCAGGATCCTTCAGGACGCGCTGGCCCATCTGCTCACCGACCCGGGCACGCAGTCGATCGTGGAGCAGGCTCGGACCGCCTATGCTCGGCGGCGCGCGAGCCTGGCCACTCTGCTGTCGGCTCGAGGCGTGCGCACCGGGGGACGGGACAGTCTTGTGCTGTGGGTGCCGGTCCATGACGAGTCGGAGGCTCTGGTCACGCTGGCCGCCCATGGCATCTCGGCGGCGCCCGGCAGCCGGTATCGGATCCGGCCGGGGCAGCCGCATCTGCGGCTGGCTATTGCCGCGCTTACCGAGGAGCCCGCTGAGCTGGGCGAACTCGCCGATGTGATCGCCCTGGCCGCCAAGCGACCGGGGGCCGACCGTCACTAGAGCTGTGACGGTCCGTTGTGGCTGGGGTCCCTTGGAGGAATACCCCCTCCGGGGGAGCGGAAGAAAACGGTCCGCTGGGCTGAGGACCCCTGGGGAGGGGTCCCCTTTCGGGGGAAACGAAGAGGGTCAGGTCGCGAAGGCGTCCAGGGCGGCCAGGACCTGCTTGCGCATGGTGCCGCTGCCGGTGTGGCCCGAGTCGTCCACCACGACCAACCGGGCGTCGGGCCAGCGTTGGGCCAGGTCCCAGGCGGTCTCCAGCGGTGAGCCCAGGTCGAAGCGGCCGTGGAGGAGGACGCCGGGGATGCCGGCCAGCTTGTGCGCCTCGCGCAGCAGGATGCCCTCCTCCAGCCAGGCGCCGTTGGAGAAATAGTGGGCGCAGATCCGTACGAAGGCCAGAAGAGCCAGGGGCGGCCGGTCGCTGTAGGCGTTCGGCTTGCCGTTGACCTCCATGGAGATCACCGTGTCCTCCCAGGTCACCCAGTCGTGGGCGGCCTTGGCGCGGACGACGGGGTCGGGGTCGGACATCAGCCGCGCGTAGGCGGCCAGCACGTCGCCGTCGCGGTCGGACTCCGGGACGCCCTCGCGGAAGCGCTGCCGCTGCTCGGGGAAGTAGCGGCCGACGCCGTTGTAGAGCCAGTCGATCTCGGAGCGGCGGGTCATGGTGACGCCGCAGATCACCAGCTCCGACACCCGCGTGGGATGCGCCTCGGCGTAGGCGAGCATGAGCGTGGACCCCCACGAGCCGCCGTAGAGCAGCCACCGGTCGACGCCGAGGTGCTCCCGCAGCCGTTCCATGTCGGCGATCAGGTGCGGGGTGGTGTTGGTGGACAGATCGGTGGCCGGGTCACTGGCGTGGGGCAGGCTCCGGCCGCAGTTGCGCTGGTCGAACAGGATGATGCGGTAACGCTCGGGATCGAACCCGCGCCGCTGGTTCTCCGAGCAGCCCGAACCAGGGCCACCGTGGACGACGAGTGCGGGCTTGCCCTCGGGATTTCCGCAGACCTCCCAGTAGACGAGATGGCCGTCGCCGGTGTCGAGATGCCCATGGTCGTAGGGCTCGATCGGAGGATACATAGATCAACGGTACGGCCTGCGCCCGGTGGTGAGCGCAAGCCGTACCGTCTCCGCGGATCAGTACGAGAACGCCTGGAACTCGGCGGCTCGGGCCTGGTCGCGTGCCGGGCTGGCCGTGGCGCAGTCCGTCGAGGAGTTGGGATCGTTGTCCTGCTCACCGGCGTAGAGCGGGTTGCCGGTGCACTGGGTGGTGAGCGTACGGAGCATCAGGTGGGTGGCGGTGGTGGCGGGGACGGTGAACGACTTGATGAGCAGGTTCGCGCCACGGGGACGGGGCAGCGTGGTCTTGAACGCGTCCGCGGGGCTGGTGTAGATCTTCTTGAAACTGGCCGGGTTCGCGCAGTCCTTGGCGCAGGCGAGCACCTCGAAGGAGCGCAGGGCGGTGAAGCGGTTCTGCGCGCCGGGGTCGGCCGAGTCGTTGATGTTGGGTCTGAGCATCGCGCTGACCTGGACTCTGCGGATCTTGACCGGGCTGTCGCCCGCCAGGTCCACCGTGACCGACTTGCCGGCCGGCGCCCCGGTGAGTGAGGCCCAGTTCGTGGCCTCGGTCTCGTCGATCAGCTTGGCCTGGTTGACGCCGTCGCCCGAGGCCACCGCGCCGGCCGAGGCCGAGGCGAGGTTGCGCGACAGCGGCAGGGGAAGCGGCAGCTTCGCCCCGCCCACTACCGGGAACTTCAGCCGCGTGTGACCGAACCCATTGCCCGCCACCACGAAGTCGTAGAGGCCGGGCGTCATCTCCACGGTGTCGCCGAGCGGCGTCGCGGGGTCGGTGTCGGCGACCGGGACCACCCGTCCCTCGTAGTCGCCCACGTACAGGCGCAGCGCCGCGCCCTTCGCCTCGCCCAGCGGCTTGAGCTGCAGCGAGCCGTTCTTGCCGGCCGGGTTGACGAAGCTCGGCGTGGGGTCGGGGTCGTTCGGGCCGACGCTGGCCGCCGTCGCGCCCAGGCCGTGCTCGGCGAACGCGCGCCACATGATGTCCTGGTCGGCGCCATCGAAGCGCATCGCGTCGGCCGCGAGCAGCGCGTCCCGGTGATCGACGTAGCTGACCGCGCCCGAGGCCATGAGCAGCAGGGCATCGAGGGAGAGCTGCGCCCAGCGCCGGTTGCCCGGGCACTTGGCCAGCGGCGTCTTGCCGTCCGCGCAAGCCCGCTGCTGCTTGGCGGTGCCCTTGCCGTACCGCTTGACGAAGGCGTCGCGCACGTCGAACTGCGTGGCCGACCAGATCTCACCGTCCGCGTGGACCTGCTGGCCGACGAGGTCGTAGGCGATGTCGCTGTAGTTGAGCGGCGACTTGGACATGTCGTAGTTCCGGATGCCCCGCTCGCGGTCGCCGGTGACGTAGCCGCCCGTGACGTACGGGGTCTGGCCGGAGGGACGGAAGCCGTACTCGAACAGGTACTCCATCGCCATCAGGTCGGAGGTGCTCTCGTTCATCGCGCCGGCCTGCGCGCCGCTCCAGCCGGCGTTCGGGCCGCCGATCATGCGGCCGGAGATGGCGTGGGTGTTCTCGTGGCCGATGACCGACATGTCGTAGTCACCGTCCACGCACGGGGAGTAGAACGAGCCCGCGACCGGCTGCCACAGGTACATGTTCGTGATCGGCGCCACCCCGTCGGGCCCGGTGATCTGGTTGGCGTTGTCGCGCACGGTCAGGTCGCGGGCGCCCGCCTGGGCGTTACCCTGCTCTGGGTCGTTGCCGAGCCCGCCGCGGTCGCCATTGTTCACCTGCATGTTCCACGCCGTCTCGGTGAAGCCGAGCCGGTAGGACCAGTCGTGCATGCGGTTGTGCATGGCGTTCAGGTTGGCGATGGCGGCTTCGAGGTCGTTCTCACCGCTCTGGTCGAAGACCGCGGGGTCGCACTTCGCCTCATGCCACTGGTTCCGCCATGGGTAGGTGTAGTTGCGGCTCGGCGTGAGCACGTTGCCGCGGGTGCCGACCGAGAACGGGTCGGGGTTCGCCCGGTTCTCAACGGTCTTCGCCGCGTTGCCGGCGCTGGTGGTGGTGGAGGTGTTCGTGGCGTGGTCGACGTCCCACGCCTTGCCGGTCGGCGGGTCGCCGCCGGTCACGTAGTCGCAGCCGGGGGCCGCCGCGAAGCACCAGGTCTGGCGGGTGTCGGTGGAGGAGTAGTCGTCCGGCGGGTTCGAGGGGAACGCCGACCATGTCGGGTTGTCCGGGTCGAAGTGCTCGACCAGGTTCTCCCGGACCAGGATCGCGCCGCTGACCGCGTCGACGTGCGTGGTGTACCCCGCCGCCTCGCCCTTGCCACCGATCAGGACGACCTGGTACGCGCTGTGCACCCCATCGGGCGCCGGTACGGCAACCGCGCTGACCTGCTTGGTGACGGCCGTGGCCAGGTCGATGCCGTCGTCCCTGGCCGCGATCTCCATGGCTCGCTGCGCGGTGATCGTGGCGGCTGGGGGCGCCGCCGTGTCGCGCGACAGCGAGGAGGTCACGTGCCTGATCTTGCCGCCGGCCACGCCGATCGCGACCAGGCCGTCCACGCCGGCCGGTAGGCCGCCGAAGCGCTGGCGCAGCAGTACGGCGTGGCCCGCGCCGATCGGGTTGACCGCGACCTTCTCCAGGGCGTCGACCGACGCGCCGGACAGGCCGAAGATCCGCTCGTTGTTCTTGAGGTAGGCGCGCGCGGCCTGCTCCGGGTCGGCGCCCAGCCCTTCGGCCAGCGGCTCGGCGCTGGTGATGGCGGCGGGGGTGCCTAGATCGTTCCAGCGGATCTCGGCCGACGGTCCCGCGCCGCGTGCGTTGATCCCGACCGGCGGCGGGACTCTGCCTTGCCGGTTGTCCAGGTCGGGCTTGCCGGGCTCGCCCTCCTGAACGCCTTGGACTTGGGGAGCCGTCGCGCCCGGTTCGCTTCGGGCGGCTCCGGTGAGAGGTAGAGCGGACGCCGTGATGGCGAGGACGACGACAGTGCTGCGTAACCAGGGTCTGCTCGACACCTTTTCCTCCTGCACGTCTTTCTCCTGAACGTCTTCTCCTGAACGTCCAGAGGCGCGGGAACTCGTGTCCCGCGCCTCCGCAAGAGTTAACACTGGTTTTATGCGCTGACAAGATCTTGTAAAGGCCGAAATATCGGCGTATGGGGGCCTGGGCGGGGGCCTGCGGGTCGGTACGCTCGGCGGTTTGGACGGAGGTCCGCGAGCCGGTACGCCCGGCCGGTCTGGGCGGGAGCCCGCGTCAGACGTCCCCGAGCCGGTACGCCCGGCGGGCCGTACCGCCGAAGACGTCCGCGCGCTCCCCCGCCGACAGCCCCGCGCACAGCTCCTCGGCCACCGAGACGACCCGCTGGTAATCGGCCGCGAGCAGGCAGACCGGCCAGTCCGACCCGAACATCACCCGCTCCGGCCCGAACGCCGCCAGCACGGTCTCGGCGTAGGGCCGCAGGTCGGCCACCCGCCAGGACGTCCAGTCGGCCTCGGTGACCATCCCGGACAGCTTGCAGTACACGTTCGGGTGTGCGGCCAGCTCCCGGATCCGGCTCGCCCACGGTTCGAGCTGCCCCGAGGCGATGGGCGGCTTGGACAGGTGGTCGAGCACGAACGTCAGCTCGGGCAGCGCGGCCACCGTCTCGATGGCCGCGGGCAGCTGGTGCGGCAGCGTGAGCAGGTCGTAGGCCAGACCCGCCGACGCCACAGCGGCCAGCCCGCGGCGGACGTCGGGGCGAGTGAGCCAGCCGGGGTCGGGCTCGGCCTGCACGCCGTGGCGAATCGCCACCAGCCCGCCGGGCCGACCTGCCTGGCCTGCCCGGCCTGACTGCCCGCCGAGCAGGCCGGTCAGCGTCTCGGCGACGGCGGGCGCGGTGAGATCGACCCAGCCCACGACCCCCGCCACCAGCTCGGACTCCGTTGCCAAGGCCAGGAACTCCACGGTCTCCGCCAGGTCGGGCAGCACCTGCACCAGCACGGTCCCGCCCACTCCCGCCGCGGCGGCGTGCTCGGCGAGCCGGTCGAGGGTGAACGTGCGGCGGATCGGCGCCAGCTTCTCGGCATCCAGCCAGCCGTGGGCCCGGACCCCGAGGTCCCAGACGTGGTGGTGCGCGTCTATCCGAGGCGCCTCCGTGCCGGTCATCGCGGCGGCTCAGTGGCGAGTACGAGGCGGAACCAGCTCTCGGTCGTGCTGACGTGCATCAGCGCCGCCGCCTGGGCCAGCGGGGCGTCCCGTGCGGCCAGCGCGTCGTAGATCGCCTGGTGCTCGGCCAGCGTGCGGTCCGCGCTGCCCGCCACCACGCTCCCGCGCCACACCCGCATCCGCGTCGTCCGGCCGGAGATGCCGTCGAGCAGCGTGCACAGCGTCTCGTTGCCGGTCGCGGCCACGACCGCGCGGTGGAAGGCGGCGTCGAAGTGGTTGAGCTTCTCCACGTCGTCGCTGACCTCCCGCATGGCCGCCAGCTGCTCTTCGATGACCGCCAGCTGGGCGTCGGACACCCGGGTGGCGGCCAGCGCCGTGGCCACCGGTTCGAACAGCCGCCGGGTCTCGATGACCTCCATGAGCGTGTCGTCGCGCAGCAGCTCGATGGCGATCCCGAGTCCTTCGAGCAGGAGCGCCGGCTCCAGGCTGGTGACGTACGTGCCGTCGCCCCTGCGCACGTCGAGGACGCGCGCGACGACCAGCGCCTTGACGGCCTCGCGCAGCGGGTTGCGCGAGACGCCGAGCTGGGCGGCGAGCTGCGGTTCTGGCGGCAGCCGCGAGCCGGGTGGCAGGTCTCCGGACTGGATGAGCTGCCGGATCCGGGCGATGGCCTCGTCTGTCAGGGACATCTGATCCTCTCGTTCGCCAGCTGGAATCTAACAAACGTCCCATGTTCTGGCCAGTCCACTGCGCCGGACGTGGGGAACTAGACAGCGGACGATGATCGAGCGTACTAATACATCCCACGTCCGCCTTGGCCCATCCGCGCCAACCTCCGCAAGATCTCCGCGAAATCCGCCGCGAACCAACCCCGCGAAACGACCTCCGCGAAAGCGAACCAAGAGGAGTAATGGTGACCCACGGCTACACACGCAGGGGCGTGCTCACGACCGGGCTGGGAGCCGCCGCCGGATCCCTGCTCACGAGCGGCATCGCCGCAGAACCCGCGCGGGCCGAGCCGTCCGCGCGGGACAACCCCCTCACTCTGTGGTACGGCAAGCCCGCCGCCGCCTGGCTGGAGGCGTTGCCGGTCGGCTGCGGGCGGCTCGGCGCCATGGTCTTCGGCGGCGTGGCGACCGAACGTCTCCAGCTCAACGAGGACAGCGTCTGGGCCGGTGGCCCGCACAATTACGACAGCCCCGAGGCGCTGGCCGCCCTCCCGCAGATCAGGCAGCTGGTCTGGGAGGACAAGTGGCAGGCGGCGCAGAACCTGGCCGACCAGAAGTTCCTCGGCCGGCCCAGCGAGCAGGCCCCGTACCAGGTGCTCGGCGACCTCACGCTGACGTTCCCGGGGTCGGCGGAATTCACCGAATACCGCCGCGAGCTCGACCTGACCCGCGCCGTCACCACGGTCACCTACGTCCGCGACGGCGTCCGCCACACGCGCGAGGTCTTCGCCAGCAACCCCGACCAGCTCATCGTCGTCCGCCACACGGCCGACAAGCCGGGCGCGGTGACGTTCCAGGCGGCCTTCTCCAGCGCGCAGAGCTCCACCACGGCCGCGGCCGGGCGGGCCACGATCGCGCTCGACGGGGTCAGCGGCGACACCCAGGGCATGAAGGGCGAGGTGCGCTTCCAGGCCCTGGCCAAGGCCGAGGCGAAGGGCGGCACGGTCCGCACCGACGGCGGCACGCTGGTGGTGGAGGGCGCCGACGAGGTCACGCTGCTGATCTCCATGGGTTCGAGCTACCGGAACTTCAAGGACGTCGGCGGCGACCCGGCCCAGGTGGCGGAGCGGCATCTGAAGCGGGCGAGCGGGCGGCCGTACGAGGTGCTGGCGCACCGGCACGTACGCGACTATCAGCGGTTGTTCGGGCGTGTGACGATCGACCTGGGCACTTCGGGGGCCGTCGCGCTGCCGACCGACGAGCGTATCGCCCGCAAGCAGCTCGACACCGACCCGCAGCTGGCGGCGCTGTACTTCCAGTACGGCCGCTACCTGCTGATCTCCAGCTCCCGCTCCCCCGGCTACGCGGCCAATCTGCAGGGCATCTGGAACGACTCGCTCACCCCCGCGTGGGAGTCGAAGTACACCATCAACATCAACTGCGAGATGAATTACTGGCCGGCCGCGCCCGCCAACCTCACCGAGTGCATGGAGCCGCTGTTCGACCTGATCAAGGACCTGGCCGAGTCGGGGGCCAGGACCGCCAAGACGCAGTACGGCGCGGGCGGCTGGGTGGCCCACCACAACACCGACGGCTGGCGCGGCACCGCGCCCGTCGACTTCGCCTTCTACGGCGTGTGGCCGAGCGGCGGCGCGTGGCTCTGCCTGACGATGTGGGAGCACTACCTGTACACGGGCGACGAGCGGCGGCTGCGCGAGCACTTCCCGCTGATCAAGGGCTCGGTCCAGTTCTTCCTGGACACGCTGCAGACCGACCCCAGGACCGGCTACCTGGTGACCAACCCCTCGCACTCCCCCGAGGTCGGCCACCACGAGGACGGCGGCGAGAACGTCAGCATCTGCGCCGGTCCCACCATGGACATGCAGATCCTGCGGGACCTGTTCGGCGCCTTCGAGGAGGCCTCGACGATCCTGCGGCTGGAGGAGGGGATGCGGGAGCAGGTGAAGCAGGCCCGCTCCCGGCTGGTGCCCACCCAGGTGGGTCACCTCGGCCAGATCCAGGAGTGGCAGGAGGACTACCGGGGCGACGCCGCGTTGTCGCGCAGCCGGCACATCTCCCACCTGTGGGGCCTGTTCCCGAGCCACCAGATCGACCCGCGCCTGTCGCCCGAGCTGGCCACGGCCGCCCGCCGGACGCTGGAGCTGCGAGGGGAGGCGGGGGCGGGCTGGTCGCTGGCCTGGAAGATCAACTTCTGGGCTCGGCTGCTGGACGCGCCCGAGGCGTACAAGCGGCTGAGCAACCTGCTGCTGCCCGCCCGGACCGCGCCCAACATGTTCGACCTGCATCCGCCGTTCCAGATCGACGGCAACTTCGGCGGGACTTCGGGGATCACCGAGATGCTGCTGCAGAGCCACGGCGACCAGGTGCACCTGCTGCCGGCGCTGCCCTCGGCCTGGCCGGCCGGGTCGTTCCACGGGCTGCGGGCCAGAGGAGGGTTCGAGATCGACCTGGAGTGGGGCGGCGGGGCCGTACTGCGCGGGAAGATCCGCTCGGATCTGGGACGGAAGCTCACGCTGCGCACCGCGAAGGAGGTCACGGTGACCGAGCACGGCAGGCCGGTCAAGGCCGAACGGCCGGAGCCGGGGGTGATCGTCTTCGACACCCGGCGCGGTGGGGTCTACGAGGTGGCCGCGTCCGCCTGAGCCCCCGCCCGGGGATCCGCCTGACCAGGCCGGGTGCGGGGCGGGGTGCGGGACGCCTCGCCCCTGGCGTGGGCGGCGAACAGGCGGGCCGCCTCGTCCGGGTCGCCGGAGGCCAGCGCCGCCACCAGGTCGTCGTGGTGGCCCGCCATCGCCCCCCAGTCACCGCCGTAGAGCGGGTTGCCGACCACGTGCAGGCTCCACAGGTTGGACTCGATGGTCCGCCACAGCCGCAGCAGGAAGGAGTTGCCGCAGGCGGCGCATACGCGCCGGTGGAAGGCCAGGTCGGCGTCCCGGAAGGCGCCGATGTCGCCGTCGCCCGCCGCCCGCCGCATCGCCTGCACGTCGGCGCTCAGCTGCCGCAGCGTCTCGGGCCGGACGCGGGTGGCGGCCTCGCGGGCGGCGTACTCCTCCAGCAGCACCCGGATGTCGCGGACCTCGCGGGCCTGCTCGTCGGAGATCTCCGCGACGTAGCTGCCCCGGTTGGGATAGGAGATGACCAGGCCCTCGTGCGCCAGCCGTTTGATCGCCTCCCTGGCCGGGGCCTGGCTGGTGCCGACCCGGCGGGCGATCTCCGACTCCACCAGCCGCTGCCCCGCCACCAGCTCGCCGGCGACGATCCAGCCGCGCAGCAGCTCGTAGACCCGGTCGGACAGCAGCTCCCTGGGCACCAGCCGGGCCGCGGGCGGCGCGACCTGCTGCTCCTGCCAGATGCGCGCCACCGTGGACTGCGAGAGGCCGAGCTGCCTGGCCATCGTGCGCGTCGAGGGGACGGCCGGCCCGGTGGCCGCGGCGGCGATCACCCGTTCGGCCTCCCGCCGCTCCGCGGTGCGCGGGCGGCCGGGGCGCGGGGCGTCGGCCAGGCCGTCGAGGCCGCGTTCGACGAACCGGTCGCGCCACTTGGCCACGGTCGCGGGGCTCACCGCCAACCGCGCCGCGATCTCGTTGCGGGGCAGGCCCTCGGCGCAGGCGAGCACGATGCGGCTGCGTAGGCTCAGGCTTTCGCCGGCCCCCTCCGCCCACGCCCGCAGGGCGGCCAGCTCCTCCGCACCCAGCACCAGCCGCTTGCCGTCCTCGCGTCCAGCCATCCGCCCATCCTAACGTATTTATGACTCAGGCAATCTGCTCGCAACCTATTTACGTGGCTCTTGACGAGCATATGTGACCTACGTATTAAATAATCGTTAATCGAGTGACGACCCATTAAAAGGCGTCTCCCCTGGAGGTGCGATGCGCTCCCCACGTCCGACCCACGCCCTGACCGCGCTCGGCGGCCTGCTCCTGCTCGCTGGCTGCGGCGGGGGCGGCTTCGCCGGCGGCTCGCAGGCGCAGCAGAGCGAGGGGGGCCAGGTCACCGTACGGATGCTGGTCAACATCACCCCGAACCTCACCCAGGCCTACTGGGACGGGCTGGTCAAGCCGTTCGAGCAGGCCAATCCCGGCATCGACGTCAAGATCGAGGCGCCGACCGGCAAGGGCGTGGCCGACACGCTGCCCCAGCAACTCGCCGCGGGCAACGCCCCCGACGTGGTCGAGACGCTGACGGCCGACGAGACGCTCTCCAAGCAGATGCTCGACCTGACCGACCAGCCGTGGGCGAAGGACACGCCGCTGGTCAAGGAGGCGAGCCTGGGCGGCAAGGTCTACACGGTCGGCGTCGGCGTACAGGCGCAGTCGCTGGTCTTCTACAACAAGGCCACGTTCGACAAGGCCGGGATCGACAAGCCGCCGACCACGCTCGACGAGTTCGACACGGTCATGGGCAAGCTCAAGGCGGCCGGGACGCTGCCGCTGCAGACCGGCGGCGAGTTCCTGACCGGGCTCCAGCTGCTGCAGCTGTCCAGCCCGTCGCGCGCCCAGGCCCACCCCACCTGGCAGCAGGACATCAAGGCGGGCAAGCTCAAGGCGGGCGAGTCGCTGCTGCCGTTCCTGGAGCGCTACCGCACCTGGATCGACAAGGGCTACGTCGACAAGAACGCCCTGGGCATGAAGTACGCCGACGCCGAGACCGCCTTCCTGTCCGGCAAGTCGGCGATGTACGTCATGGGCAGCTGGTTCACCGCCGCCGAGGCCAAGTCCAAGAAGGACTTCGAAGTCGGCGTCTTCCCCGCCCCGGTCGACAAGGGCCTGAGCTACCCGGGCCCGCAGGGCGCCACGATGGCGGCCCCGTACATGATCCTCAAGTCCACCCCGCAGAAGGACGCGGCGCTCAAGCTGGTGAAGTGGCTCGTCACCGACCCGGCGGCGGTCAAGAGCCAGCTCAAGCAGGACGGCAACTTCCGCAACGGCGTAGAGCGCGAGTTCACCCCGCTGGAGAAGCAGGTGCAGGAGATCCTCGACGGCGCCCCCTCCGGGGTCCCGCAGGGTGAGGGGTACGGGGACGCGACCCTGCCCAAGGGCTTCAACGCCGCCTGGAACACCGAGGTCCAGGGCCTGTACGTGGGCAAGTCGCCCAAGGAAGTGGCCGAGGGCGTGGACCGCTGGCTGGCCGGCCGTTCATGACGCTCACCCAAGAAGCACCCGTCGTCACCACCACGGTCGTGCGGCGCAAGCCCAGGAGCCGCGACGGATGGGCCACCGCGATCATGGTCGCCCCCGCCACCGTCCTCTACATCGTGATGCTGATCATCCCGGTCGGCCTGGCCCTCTACCTGAGCCTGACCGACTGGGACGGCTTCAGCGCCAACCCCGCCTTCGTCGGCGCCGCCAACTACGTCAACCTCCTGGACGACCCCGAGCTGCGCCGCGCCGCCCTGGTCACCCTGCTGGTCGCGGCGGCGGGCACGGCCGGGCTCAACCTCCTGGGCCTCGGCTTCGCCCTCCTGGTGAACGGCGTCTCCAGGGCGAACACGTTCTTCCGGATCGTGCTGTTCTACCCGCACGTGCTCAGCGCCCTCGTGGTCGGCTTCCTCTGGTCGGCGATCCTCGGCACCACCGGCGCGGTCAACAACCTGGTGACCACCTGGGGCGGCGAGGTGCTGCCGTTCCTGTCCGATCCGACGTGGGCCACGATCACCATGATCGCGGTGCTGGTGTGGGCGGGGTTCGGCGTCAACGTGGTGCTGTACCTGGCCGGGCTGCAGGCCGTGCCGCACTCGCTGATCGAGGCGGCGCGCATCGACGGCGCGACCCGCTGGCAGGTGTTCAGGAACGTGACGCTGCCCGCCCTGGGCCCGTCCGTGACGGTCAACATCGTGCTGTCGCTGGTGACGCTTCTCAAGACGTACGACCTGGTGGTGTCGCTGACGGCGGGCGGGCCGGCCGGTCAGACGCAGACCGTCGCCTATCTCATCCTGTGGAACTCCTTCCACGACGCCCGCCTCGGCTTCGGCTCGGCCCAGTCGGTGCTGCTCATGCTGGTGACGGCGGCGCTGGCGTTCGTGGTGACCCGGCTGCGCAAGCGTGGCGAGCTGGCGGTGCACCAGTGAGAAAACCCTTCCTCTGGGCGACCGTCGCCTTCATGCTCATCCCCCTGTACGTGCTGACCGTCAACGCCTTCAAGGGCCAGCAGGACATCCTGGGCAACCCGTTCGGCCTGGGGGGCCTCACGCTGGAGCCCCTGGGCCGGGCGCTGACGAACCCGCAGTTCAACGTGGTCAAGGGCTACGCGGTCACGCTGCTGTTCGTGGTGGCGGTCAACCTGCTCTCGGTGGTGCTGGCCGCGCCCGCCGCCTACGTGATCGCGCGCAGCCCGAAGCGCCGCTTCCGGGTGCTGATGCTGTTCTTCCTGGCCGGCACGTTCATCCCGGGGCAGGTGCTGGTCATCCCGGTGGTCTACGTGCTCAAGACGCTCGGGCTGATGGGGACGATCCGCGGGTTCGTGCTGTTCGAGACCGTGCTGACGCTGCCGTTCTCGATCTTCCTGTACGCCGGTTACATCGCCACCGTCCCGGCCGTGCTCGACCAGGCGGCGGCGGTGGACGGGGCCGGGCGGCTGCGGACGTTCTGGCAGATCGTCTTCCCGCTGATGCGGCCCGCGGTCGCCACGATGGTCATCCTCAACACCTTCTCGGTGTGGAACGACTTCGTGAACCCGCAGATCATCCTGGGCCCCGGCAGCGGCCTGTACACGGTGACCACCGGCGTCTACGCGGCGGTCAGCCAGTACTCCACCGACTACACGGTGGTCTTCCCGACGCTGCTGCTGGCCATCGCCCCGCTCCTGGTCTTCTTCGTCTTCATGCAACGGCACATCATCAGCGGCCTCACCGCCGGGGCCACGAAAGGTTGACATGCGGGAGATCACCGCGACTGTCCCTCTTGGCGCGCCGCCCGCCTGGGCGGTGCTCGAACGCCGGCTGTTCGACGCCCTCGACGAGGCGTGGCGCGCCTTCGCCGCCCGCTACTGCGGGCCCGACGGACGGCTCATCTACCACGGCACCACCGAGGACCGGGACGGCGCCGACGACTTCTACGAGGCGTTCTTCAACTGGCCGGCGCTCTACCAGCTCGGCGGCGCCGACGACCTGCTAGACGCGGCCAAGCACCACTGGGAGGGCGTGACCGCGCAGCTCACCGAGCTCGGCTACCTGGTGGACGAGTTCGAGCGTGGCTACGACTGGTTCCACCAAGGCGAGTCACTGCTGCTGTTCTACGGCATCTGCGCCGCGGACCCGCGCGACGAGCGCTACCGCGAGCGGGCCCGCCGCTTCGCCGAGCTCTACCTGCCCGGCTCGGCCAACTACGACGCCGAGCTCGACCTCATCCGCGCCCCGCACAACGGCGCGGGCGGCCCCCGCTACGGCATGCAGCGGGAGTGGGCCTCCTACCACGCGGGCCTGACCAGCATGCGACCGTACGGGCTGCCGCTGCGCGACCTGCCGGGGATCACGACCTGGGCGGACCTGGCCGACCCCGGCAACGCCACCCGCATGGGCGCCGCGATGAGCGAGCGGATCGGCCGCGGCGACGTGGCGGTCAACCTGGCCGCCACCAGCCTGGCCGTCAACGCCTGGCTGTACGACGGCGACGACCGCTACCGCGACTGGGCGCTGCGCTACATCGGCGCCTGGCAGGAGCGGGCCGCCGCCAACGACGGCGTGCTCCCCGACAACGTCGGCCCGTCGGGCAAGGTCGGCGAGCTGCACGGCGGCCGGTGGTACGGCGGCAACTACGGCTGGCAGTGGCCGCACGGCCTCTACAGCGTCGGCGCCGCCGCGGCCGTCGCCGCGGTCAACGCCCACCTGCTGACCGGCGACGACGCCACGCTCGCCATCGGCCGCGACCCCCTGGAGAGGGTGTACGCCCACGCCAGGCAGGCGAGCGTGACCGGCACGGAGATGAGCACCAGCGACCGGTGGCTGGCCGAACTGGGCGAGGAGGCTGGGCAGCCCACCATGCTGGTGCCCAACCGGCATGACGACGGCGGCTGGTTCGACTTCCAGCCGCCGCAGCTCGGCCTGCCCGTCTGGCTGTGGCAGGCGAGCCGGTCCGCCGAGGACGCCGACCGGCTGGACCGGCTGCGCGCGGCGTCGGGCTACGACTGGACCACGGTGCGCCCGTTCCGCAACAAGGAGGAGGCCGGGCACGAGGCGCCCTGGCTGGAGTACCTGCGCGGCGCCAACCCCGGTTTCCCCGAGGCCATGCTGGCCACCGCGCTCGGCCAGGTACAGCGGCGGATGGCGCTCATCGACGCCGACGACGCGGACCTGGCGACCGTCCACGTGCACCACTGGCAGCGGCTCAACCCGGTGCTCACCGAGGCGCTGCTGCAACTGGTCACGGGCACGCCGCAGGTCCTCTACAACGGCGGGCTGCTGCCGACGCGGCTGGCCTACTTCGACGCCGACCGCCACCGCCCCGGCCTGCCCGCCGACGTGGCCGCGCTGGTCGACTCGGTACGGCCCGACGGCGTCCGCGTCGAACTGGTCAACCTCGGGCTGAGCCGGACCCGCCGGGTCGTGGTGCAGGCGGGCGCGTTCGGCGAGCACGACATCGACCGGGCGGTGGTGACCGGGGCCGAGCCTGATTATCCGGGCGATCCCCGTTCCTACACCGCTCCTCCGATCAGTGAGGCCGAGCGGGAGGTGATCGTTGGTGGTCCGCGACTGGTCGTGGAGCTGCCGCCCGGGCGCCGCATCCGGCTCGACCTGCACACGACGGCGCGCGTCCGTACCCCGTCGCACCAGCACTACTGAGCCCTTCCCCGGGCCTTATCGAGTCACGAGCTCTGTCGAGTCACGGGCCTTATCGAGTCACGGGCCTACCCCGAGCCGCACCGAGCCCTTCTACCGAGTCCTACCGAGGAGTTTCATGGACGACCCCATCTGGGACCTTCCCGTTCGCGGGCCGCTGCCCGCCGAACCCGATCCCGCCCTCGTGGCCGGGCTGTCCCGGATCAGCTCGGCCACCGCCTGCGCGAAACTGCACGCCCAGGGCATCCGGCGGACCTTCGTCGAGGGACCGCTTCCGCTGGCGCGGGGGCAGAAGATCGCCGGCCGGGTCCGGACGCTGCAGTTCATGCCGCAGCGCGAGGACATCGCTTCGGGCCTCGGCCAGGAGTACGTCGAGAGGCACACCGCGCTGTGGGCGGTCCTGGAGGAGGTGCGGCCCGGCGACGTGCTCGTCGTCCAGGCATACGGCAGCGCCTACACCGGCTGCTTCGGCGACATGCTGGTCCGCTACTTCAAGCGCAAGGGCGGCGCGGGCATCGTCGTGGACGGCCGGATCAGGGACCTGCCCCGGGTCGCCGAGCTGGACGTGCCGATCTGGTCCACGGGCGCGACCCCGCACTACGCCTCGCAGGCGGAGCTGTTCCCGTGGGCCTATGACGTGCCGGTCGCCGTCGGCGGGGCGCTCGCGCTCCCCGGTGACCTGCTCGTCGCCGACGACGACGGCGCCGTGGTGGTACCGCGCCGCCGGGCCGAGTCGGTGATCGAAGCCGCCGCCGAGCACGAGCAGTGGGAGCGCTACAGCCGCGCCCGCATCGAGGACGGCGGCGCCCTGTCGGACTACTACCCCCTAACCCCCCAAACCCGCGCCGAGTACGAGCAGTGGCGGGAAGCAAAGGAGAGCCAGTGATCCTCAGGTCCTTGGGTGCGGTCGTCTTATTGCTAGGCAGCTTGACCGCACCAGCGACTGCGGCGGAGAAGGCCACGTGCGACTACTACGTGTCCCCCACGGGCGGCGACCGGGCCGACGGCAGTGCCCAGCGTCCGTGGAAGTCCATCGAGCAGGCCCGTGACCAGCTGCGCGCCAAGAAGAAGCACCAAAAGTGCGACATCGTGGTCAACGTCAAGACCGGTGACTACGTCGTCGACAAGACGATCACCTTCACCGAGGCCGACTCCGGCGAGAACGGCCACAAGATCACCTACCGCAGCGCCGACGGCCCCGGCAAGGCCAGGCTGCTCGGCGCCAAGCCGCTGACCGGCTGGCAGAAGTACAACGACACCATCTACAAGACCAAGGTCGACCGCAGCTTCTACACCCTCTTCGAGGACGGCAAGCGCGCCACGACCGCCCGCTACCCGAACAGGACCAGCGACGACCTGTGGTCGCCGTATCTGTTCTCGGTGACGCCCGAGGCGGAATACCAGGCCGTGCACAACTGGCTCTTCTTCGACGCCAAGGACATCCCGAAGGAGTGGGACGCCGACTTCGACAAGAACGCCCAGATGGTCGTCTGGTCCGGCGGTTCGTGGAGCTGGTTCTCCGACACCGTGCCGCTCGGCGGGGCCGACTTCCGCAAGAACTTCTTCACGCTCAACCACGACGCCCGCTTCACCCTCGTCAACAGCCGCAGCGGCTCGCGCTACTTCCTGCAGAACACGCTGCGCTTCCTGGACCAGCCGGGCGAGTATTACTTCGACTTCGCCAACAGCGAGGTCTACTACTGGCCCAAGGGCTCGATCGACAAGGTCATGGCCCCCACCGTCAAGACGATCATCTCGCTGGCCGGGTCCTCTCCCGACCGGCGCGTCCAGAACCTCGCCTTCGACGGGCTGCAGCTGCAGTACTCCGACTTCGTCGACTGGTATCGCTATGCCTGGAACGCCCCGGGCGACTCGGGCTACGAGCACAAGTACCCGATCTACGACCGGCAGATCGAGATGCCGCGCAACAGGTTCGGCATGATCACCGTGACGAACTCCCGCGACATCGACCTGACCAGGCTGCACCTGTCCGACAGCGGCTTCACGGGCGTCTTCCTGCTCTTCGCCAACGAGCGGGTCAAGGTGTCGGACAGCCTGCTGGACAACCTCGGCGGCGACGGCATCAAGGTGGAGGGCGGCTACCCCGGGGAAGGTGATATCTCCGGACATCACACGATCACGAATAACTACATCTACCACGTCGGCGAGCTGGTCCCCGGCGACGCGGCCGGCATCGAGCTGATGAGCACGGGCAACAACACCGTCAGCAACATCGTCGTCAAGCACAGCGCCCGCTACGGCATCAGCCTTGAGGTCCGCCCCGAGATCAAGAACGAGGACAACTACGCCCGCAACAACAAATTCTCCTACATCCGCCTGGAGGAGACCGGCCTCGACAGCGGCGACATGGGCGCCTTCTACACCTATGGCGTGCACAACGTCGAGCCGCACCCGATCGACAACTACGTCACGCAGATGGTGATCGGCGACGTCATCAACGACCCCGCCGGGCAGATGCCGGACTCCGGCACCCGCGGCGTCCACATGGACGCGGGAGGATGCGGCTTCGCCATCTCCAACGTCGAGGTGGGCAAGGTCAGCGATGACAAGTACCAGGCGTACAAGTGCAACGAGGTCACCAACGCCAACTGGGCGGACGGCTTCGACACCTCGAAGATGGAGTACGACAAGATCGGCGTGACGAGCGTGTTCCCGTATCCGATCCCCAGCTGAGCGCGTTCCCTCAACCGGTCGCGAACTGAGCGCGTTCCCTCAGCCGATCGCGAACTGAGCGCGTTCCCTCAGCCGATCGCGAGCTGAGCGAGTTTCCTCAACCGATCGTGAACCGGACGGCGACCGGTGGAGCCGGGCCCTGCGGCGATTGCCGCGGGGCCCGTTCCCATAACGCCGCGATATGCGCGGATGGTATGCCCCTCGCTGATCGGCCCCGTCATACCTTGGCGGCACCCCCCGATCCGAGGAGCTTCCATGATCCCTTACCGCCCGTCGGCGGCGGGTGCGGTGCTCGCGATCATCGCTCTCGCACTCACCGCGGCCCCCGCCACGGCCGCCCCCGCGCAGGCAGTCCCCAGAGAGGTCGTTCAGGCGGCCACGGTGGAGCCGCCGCCGGAGGTGCTCGACGCGATGCGACGCGACCTGGGCCTCACCCGCGAGCAGGTCATCACCCGCCTGGGCAACGAGGAGCAGGCCCGCCGCCTCCAGCCCAAGCTGCGCGCCAAGCTCAAGGACCGCTACGCCGGATCCTGGGTGAACCAGGAGGGCTCGCTGGCGGTGGCCACCACCGACGCCGCCGCGGCCACCGCCGTCACCGCCGCGGGCGCCCAGGCGAAGGTCGTCGCCCGGTCGCTGGCCACGCTCACCTCGATCAAGGGCGCCCTGGACACCACCGCCGGCCAAGGCGCGCTGGACGCCGTCGCCAGCAAGGGCGCCGGGCGAAAGGTCCCGGTCTGGTTCGTGGACGAGCGGGCCAACACCGTCGTGGTACAGGCATTGGACACCGCCGCCGGTGAGGCGTTCGTGGCCGCGAGCGGCGTGGACCGCGCCGCCGTACGGATCGAGACCATCACCGAGCGGCCGGTCACCTTCCAGAACCTGCGCGGCGGCGACGCCTACTACATCTCCGGCGGCACACGCTGCTCGATCGGCTTCCCGGTGACCCAGGGCGGCACCCAAGGCTTCGTCACGGCCGGTCACTGCGGCACTCCCGGACTGACCACCTCCGGCTCCGGGGGGCAGAGCCAGGGCACGTTCCAGGGGTCCTCGTTCCCCGGCGACGACTACTCCTGGGTCGCGGTCAACTCGCAGTGGATCGCGCGCCCGGCGGTCAACCCCTACGGCACCGAAATGGTGCCGGTCTTCGGCTCCGCCGAGGCGCCGGTCGGATCGGCCGTATGCAGGTCGGGCTCCACCACGCACTGGCACTGCGGCACCATCCAGGAGCGGAACACCAGCGTGACCTACTCCCAGGGGACGATCTTCCAGGTCGTACGGACGAACGTGTGCGCCGAGCCCGGCGACTCCGGTGGCCCGTTCATCTCCGGCTACCAGGCACAGGGCGTCACCTCCGGCGGCTCGGGCAACTGTAGCGCCGGCGGCACCACCTTCTTCCAGCCGGTCAACGAGATCCTCAACGCGTACGGGCTCACGCTGTCGACTGTGAGCACCCAGTGCGCGGGCCACCCGAACCACCACTTCAACGAGCTGACGGCCCACCAGGGCAGCTTCGGCAACCTCATCCCCGACGCCGGGATCTACCCGCCGAACGGCTTCGCCTCCGCCGGTGCCGGCACGCACACCGCCTGCATGGACGGATCCGGCACCGCGCGCATGCGGCTCAGCCTGCAGAAGTACACCTGCTGCGGACCCTTCGGCACCCCGATCTGGGTGGAGGTGGCGACCACCGGAACCGGCACCACCCTCAAGTCCTTGACCACCAGCCAGCCCGCGGGCACCTACCGGTGGGTGGTCAGCGTCAGCGACTCCATCGTCGTCCCCACCACCCCGATCGGCGAGTACTACTTCCTGGGCACCACCAGCCCCGCTTGACCGAGACGATCCCGGCCCGCCACCGAAAACCGGTCGGCGGCCCCGGGGGATGCCTACAGCGTCCTGGTCATGAACGCGCTGTTCGGGTCAGGCCGGTAGTCCGCGAACGGCTCGCAGTACGCGAACCCGAACTTCTCGTACAGCTTCCTCGCCGGCAGGAAGAACTCGTCGGAGCCGGTCTCAAGGCTGAGCCGGGCGAAGCCCATGCGCGTGGCCTCGGCGATGATGTGCCCCAGCAGCAGGGACGCCACCCCGCTGCGCTGGCGCACCGGCCGGGTGCGCATCGACTTCACCTCGGCGTGGTCGGCGTTCAGCCGCTTGATCGCGCCACAGCCGACCAGGGCGTCTCCGTCGACGACCGTCCAGAACGTCACCTCGGGCGCGCGGAGCGCGTCGAGGTCGAGGGCGTGCTTGCTCTCCAGCGGCGTGATCGACCGCATCTGCTGGAGATGCTCGTCGAGGAACGCGGCGATCTCCGGACCGGAGAGGTCGTCAACGGCGATCTTCATGGACTCGGCCCCCTTCTTGTCCCCGAATGGGCGGTTCGGAGATTACCAGGGCTACCGGGAGGCTGGTCTGACCAGGCCGCAGTCGTAGGACAGGACGATCACCTGGGCGCGGCTGGTCAGCCCCAGCTTGGCCATCAGGCGGTTGAGGTGGGTCTTGACGGTGCCCTCGCTCACCGACAGCCGCTCGGCGATCTCCTTGTTGGACAGGGCGTGCCCGACCAGGCCGAGCACCTCGGTCTCGCGGCTGGTCAGGCGGTCGAGGGCCGGTGGCGGGGTCTCGACGGCCGGCGGTGGGTCGACGAACGCCTCGATCAGCCGCTTGGTGGCGACCGGGGCCAGCAGGATGTCACCGGAGACGACCGTGTGGATGGCGGCGATCAGGCGTTCGGGCGGCGTGTCCTTGAGCAGGAAGCCGCTGGCGCCCAGCCGCAGCGCGTTGAAGACATATTCGTCCAGGTCGAACGTGGTGAGGATGAGCACCTTGGGCGGCGCCCCCTCGGCGGCGGCCAGGATCCGCTCGGTGGCCGTGATGCCGTTGATGCCCGGCATCCGGATGTCCATCAGGATCACCTCGGGCTTGACCGCGGCGGCCAGGCGCACCGCCTCCTCACCGTCGGCGGCCTCGCCCACCACCTCCAGGCCCGCCGCGCGCAGCAGCGCGGCCAGACCGGCACGGATGAGCACCTGATCGTCGACCACGAGCACTCTGATCATGAGCTCGCTTCTTGAGGCTGATCGTCGGGCGGGGACAGCGGGAAGATCGCCAGCACCTCGAATCCGCCCAGCGGCAGCGGCCCTGCGTTGATCGTTCCCTGATAAAGCCTGACACGTTCGGTCATGCCGATCAATCCGTGCCCACGAGAACGGGAGCTCCCGGTGGCCGCAACGCCGTCGTTGGTCACGCGAAGGGCCAGCGTGGCCGGGCCGTACGTCACCCGGATCTCCACCCGGGCGCGACCGGCGTGTTTCAGCACGTTGGTCAGGGACTCCTGGACGATGCGGTAGGCGCACATGTCCAGGCCGGGCGGCAGCGGCCTGACCTCACCCTCGACGATCACCGTAAGCGGCAGACCGGCCGCGCGGATCCGCTCCGCAAGGGGTTCGAGGCTCTGCAGGCCGGGGGCCGTGGAGTAGAGCCCTTCGTCCTCGTCGTCGGCCTCGATCCGCAGGATCGACAGCAGCCGCCGCATCTCGGCCAGCGCCTCGTGGCTGGTGTCGGCGATGACCTCCAACGTGGCGTGCGCGGTGGCCGGGTCGGACAGGGCGACGTAGCGGCCGAGCCCCGCCTGTACGGAGATGACCGACATGTGATGGGCGACGACGTCGTGCAGCTCGCGGGCGATCCGCACCCGTTCGTGGGTGACGGCGCGGCGGGCGGCGGCGTCCTGCTCCCGGTGTAGCTGGTCGGCCAGCACGGCGAGCTGCCCGGTACGTTCGGCCAGCAACCGCGTGCTCGTGCCCGCGCCCACGGTGTAGGCCGCCACCAGGAGAGACTGCCCTAACGCCGACCACAGCGCGACGTCGGGCTGGCGGACCGACGCCTGCGTCCACTCCGTCACGATCAGCGCCGCCCCGGCCAAAGTGAACGCCCAGGACCGGTGGGCGGCGACGGTGTAGAGCGTCACCAGCGGCCCCATGCTGTTGAGCCCGAGGTGGTAGCCCAGCATGTGGTAGACCAGCGCCGCCCCGGTGGAGCCCACCAGGACGGCGACGGGCGCCCGCCTGCGCAGTGCCACCGGCGCGTTCACCAGCACGGTCAGGGACAGGGACAACGTGTCCGGAGGCCGCCCCTTGCCCGGGTCGTACATCTCCCACAGCCAGGTCCCGACGACCAGCGCCAGGGCCAGGGCGCCGTCGAGGAGCAGGGGGTTGACCGCGGACACTCGCCGGACGAGCGATGCGGCGCTGATGGGCATCCGCCACGCTAACTCCAGGACCGGCCGTTACGCATCTACCTGGGGTTTACCTCGGCTGCCGCGGAAGTTGCAGCCCAGCTCGCGCCGGAAACCCCGGCGGGCCCGCGCCGCACATCGCGTGCGCGAGAAGCCCGTCCAGCGGTCTGTGACCCCCGGCCCATCCCGTAGCAGAATGTCATGGGGGAAGTTTTCGCAGGTGAGAGGGAGTGAGGCGGCGTGCTGGACAACATTCGGCCCCGCTCATATGCCAAGAACGGCTTGCGGATGCTCGCCGTCGCAGGCGCCTATTTCGCAGCTGCGAAGGTGGGATTGGCGCAGGAGCTGGTCGGCGGGCAGGTCACGCCGCTCTGGCCGCCGACGGGCATCGCGCTGGCCTGTCTGCTTCTCATGGGCCTCCGAGTCTGGCCCGGGATCACTCTCGGCGCGTTCCTGGTCAACCTGACGCTCGGACCGTCGCTGCTCGCGGTCGCGGCGATCTCCGCGGGGAACACCTTAGCTCCGGTGTGCGCTTACCTCCTGCTCCGTCGCGCGCGTTTCTGCATCGAGCTGGATCGGTTGCGGGACGCGCTGGCGCTGGTATTCCTCGGCGCCTTGACCGCGATGCTGATCAGCTCGACGGTGGGCAGTGGCGTGCTCCTGCTCGCCGGCGCGCTGCGAAGCGGTGACTTCTGGCCGACGTGGTCGGTGTGGTGGACGGGCGACGCGATGGGCGTGCTCGTGGTAACGCCCATTCTGCTGGTGCTGCGCACATCCCGGGCTCCGTGGGACGCTCGTCTGTCCCGTTGGGGCGAGGCTGTGGCCTTGGCCGTGGGCACGCTCCTCATCACGGTGATGGCGACGGTGAGCTCCATCAACCTGCTCTTCCTCGTCTTCCCGTTCCTGATCTGGGCCGCCCTGCGTTTCCAGCTGGCGGGCGCCGCGGGATGCGCGCTGATCGTGTCGACAGTCGCGATCGTCGCGGCCGCGCAAGGTTCGGGCCCGTTCGCCGAGCACGGCCTCTTCCTCAACATGGTCACCCTGCAAGCGTTCAACGGGGCCGCGTCGCTGACCGCCCTGCTGCTGGCGGCGATCATCGCGGAGCGAAATCAAGCCCATGACAGGCTCGAGCACATCTGTGCGCGCCTCACTGAGGTCGCGGACCGGGTCGACCGGGAACGGAGGGCGGCCCAGCGGTTGCCGCCCGAACCCGAAGTGCGGCACAAAGGCGGCTGATGTCATAACGATCTAGCGCACGTAGACGTTCGGCTGGGCCGGGGTGGACATGCCGTTGCCGATGAAGTAGCTCGGGTGCGGCGGCTGGTTGTAGGCGGTGTTCTGCCAGGCGATCGCCACCCGGTACATCGGGTCGTGCATGAGGGTCCACAGCCGCCGGATCGTCACGGTGGAGGTGCTGTAGATCCGCAGCGCCGTCTCCGACGTCGTCGGCCAGACGACCTCCTCGCGCCAGTCGCCGAACAGGTCGGCCGACAGGGACGGGGTCGACTTGGTGCCGTTATTGGCGTGCACGCCCGAACCGGTGAGCAGGCGAGTGTCGGCGCTGGTGCCGTACTTGTCGATGTGCGTGCCGTCGAGCAGCTCGCGGACCGGGTCGGCGTCCCACCAGATGAGGAAGTTGGTCGAGCCGGGCTTGCGGCCGATGTTCGCGCCGGAGGTGTTGAGCAGACCGGAGACGGCCGACGACCACGATTCGGCGCCCGCGCTGCCCGCGTACACGTCGTCGGACACGCCGCGCCCGTTGTCGCACCCGCAGGAGGGGTTCGTCCAGATGACGGCGCCGGTCCGGGCGTCGACCATGGAGGTGGCCGGCTGGTTGGTGTTCTCGTGCGGCTTGAACACCTCGAGGCCGGAGCGGGCCGGGATCAGATCGCCGACGTGCAGCGCGTCACCGTGGAACAGCCGGGTGTTCCACAGCGGGCCGCCGTTGTCGTCGATCGCCTCCGAGCCGTAGATGATCTCGTCCCGGCCGTCGTTGTCGGCGTCCGCGATCGACAGCTGGTGGTTGCCCTGGCCCTCGTACTGGGAGCCGGACACGTTGGAGTCGAACGTCCACCTCTGGGTCAACGCGCCGCTGCGGAAGTCCCACGCGGCGATCACCGTACGCGTGTAGTAGCCCCGCGCCATGATCAGGCTGGGCCGCTGCCCGTCCAGGTACGCCGTACCGGCCAGGAAGCGGTCGACCCGGTTGCCGTAGGAGTCGCCCCAGCTGGACACGGTCCCGCGCGGCGGGTTGTAGTTGACGGTGGACATGGCCGCCCCGGTCTGACCGTTGAACATGGTCAGGAATTCCGGCCCGGACAGGACGTATCCGGAGGAGTTCCGGTAGTCCGCGGACGCGGAGCCGATGACCCTGCCGGTGCCGTCCACACTCCCGTCGGCGGTCTTCATCGCGACCTCGGCCCTGCCGTCGCCGTCGTAGTCGTACACCTGGAACTGAGTGTAGTGCGCCCCGGCGCGGATGTTGCGGCCCAGGTCGATGCGCCACAGCCGGGTGCCGTTCAGCCGGTAGGCGTCCACGTACACGTTGCCGGTGTAGCCGGACTGGGAGTTGTCCTTGGCGTTGGACGGATCCCACTTGAGCACGAACTCGTAGCGGCCGTCACCGTCCAGGTCCCCCACGCTCGCGTCGTTCGCGCTGTAGGTGTAGGCGACTCCGTCCGGCGTGGTGCCGCCGGCGGGCCGCTGGATCGGGACGTCCAGGTACCCGTTGGCGAACTGCGTCGCCGCCGCGGAGGGCGCCTGTTCCACCCCGCCGACCACGGCGCGCACGGTGTAGGTGGAAGTCGCCGCGGCGCCGGAGTCCAGGTAGTTCGTCGAACTCGTGATGGGCGACGAGGTCAGCAGGGTCGAGCCGCGGTAGAGGTTGAATCCCGTGCTCATGCTCTCGCTGCCGAGCAGCCGCCAGGACACCAGGTTGCCGCTGCCGGAATGGACGCTGATCAGGCCGCGATCCAGGTTCTCCACCTGTCTGGCCGCGGCGGCCGAGGCGGTGCTGACGTTCATGGTCCCGGTCAGGGCGAGGATCACGGCAGTCACGAGAGAGATGGAGCGCCTTCGCGCGGGAAGCATGCCTGCTCCTTTCGAACCTGATCAGTAGACGTAGGGCCAGCCCGCGCTGTCGTAGGCGATGAGGTTGATGCCCAGCAGCGAGGCGCCGTTGTCGGCGTAACAGTGGTAGAAGAGGACGTCGGCGTCGCTGTCCGTGATCACCGCCTGATGTCCCGGCCCGTGAACGCTGCCGTGCCCGGCGAGGACCTGGGTGCCGCCGCCGGAGGTCATGGCGGTGCCGTTGCGGTCCACGTACGGGCCGGTGACGCTGGTCGACCGGCCGACCATGATCCGGTACGTGCTGGACGCGCCCCGGCAGCACAGGTCGAACGAGACCCACAGGTAGTAGTACGACCCGTGCCGGAAGATGAACGGCGCCTCCACGGCCGTGCCGGCGCCGGTGCGCTGCGCGATCGAGTAGAGCGCGCTCCCGCTGCGCAGCCCGGTCGAGGAGTTGAGCGGGATCAGCTTGATGCCGGTCCAGAACGAGCCGAAGGACAGCCACCAGTTGCCGGCGGCGTCCGTGACCAGGTTGGGGTCGATCGCGTTGTAGCTGCTGGCGGAGGTGGTGGAGATGACCAGGCCCTGGTTGGCCCACGTACCCGAGGCGCCGGTGGCACTGGTGGCCAGGAAGATCGCCGAGTTGCGGGAGCCGAACGTGGAGGCGGCGTAGTACATGTAGTACTTGCCGTTGTGGCGGGAGATGTCCGGCGCCCACAGGCTGGCGCTGCCTCCGGTGTACGGGAGCGTCCACGACGCGCCGCCGGGGAAGGCCACACCCGCGTCCCGCCAGGCCGTGCGGTCGGTGGACGTCTTGAGGGCGATGTTGTCGCCGGTATTGGCCAGGAGGTAGCCGCTCGACGTCTTCACCACCGCTGGATCGTGCACGCCGATGCTGCCGGTCACGTACCCGGGGTTGGGGTAGGCCGCCGCACCGGCCGGGAGCACGGCGATCATCGCCGTGACCAGCATGGTCACCAGAGAGACGAGAAATCGCGCCATGTGCCACCTCGCTGTTATCGCTAACACTTGAGGGGATCGCCGGTGAGTCTTCTCGGCCGTACGAGGTGCGTCAAGGCGCGGGCTCGGGGCCTTCGGGTCTTGCCGGGTCAGCTCGGGTGCGGCCGGTGAAACGTTCACCCCGTGATCCATCGCCGCGAAACGCGTAACAGGACCAGCGCTCCCCCGTACGCCACGGCGTACCAAGCGGGCGGCCACGCGCCTCGGTCCCCCCTCCTTCACCGATCGCCCCAAAAGTGTTCGCTCCGCCTGCCCGGCCCGGAATAGCTTGGGGGCCATGAGACTTCTGTCGGTGAACGTCGGCCGCCCCATGCCCGTGGACTACACCGATGCCCCGGGCGGGATGACAGGCATCGACAAGCGCCCGGTGACGGGGCCGGTCCAGGTGTCACCCGTCGGCCCCAAGGGCACGGCGGGCGGCGGCGTAGCGGGAGACGCCGTCTGCGACCGCCGCTTCCACGGCGGCGGTGACCGGGCGGTGTACGCGTTCGCGCGCGAGGACCTGGACGCCTGGGAGCAGGCACTCGGCCGTACGCTCGCCAACGGCGCCTTCGGCGAGAACCTCACCACGTCCGGGCTGGACGTGGCCGAGGCGCTGATCGGGGAACGCTGGCAGGTGGGCTCCGACCTGGTGGTCGAGGTGACCGCCGGCCGGATTCCCTGCCGCACGTTCGCGGGGTGGGTCGGAGAGCAGGGCTGGATGAAACGCTTCATCGAGGTCGGCCGCACCGGCGCGCTGCTACGGGTGATCGCGCCGGGAGAGATCCGCGCGGGCGATCCGATCACCGTCGTCCGCCGTCCTGACCATGACATCACGGCGGCTCTGCTGCTCCGTGCCGCCACCACGGAGCGCCACCTGCTCCCGCGCACGCTGGCCGCTACCGAGTGGATGGAGTCCGAGCTCCTGCGGGTTGCCCGTACATATACGGAGAAGTACGGCCCACGCGACTGAACCCATCTCGTGGTCAGTTCACCCCAGGCCGCCCTCTCGGATGCGGGCCGCGTACCAGAGGGCGGAGTCCTTCGGGGTGCGCCGCTGGGTGTCGAAGTCCACGTGTACGAGGCCGAACCGCTGCCCGTACCCGTGGGCCCATTCGAAGTTGTCCAGCAGGGACCAGGCGAAGTAGCCCTTGAGCGGGACGCCGCTGTTCACCGCCCCGGCGCAGGCGTTGATGTGGCGTTTCAGGTAGTCGACGCGGTCCGGATCGTGCACCGCGCCGTCCTCGCTCACCTCGTCGGCGAAGGCCGCGCCGTTCTCGGTGATGTAGAGGTCGATGGCCGGGTAGTCCTTGTGCAATCGCTGGAGGAGGCGCAGCAGGCCGTTCTCGTCGATCTCCCAGTTCATCGTGGTGCGCTTGCGGCCACCGTCCACCCAGCGGACGTTCTCCGCGCCGATCCACGGCGTACTGCCGGAGGGCACGGGCTCGCCGGCCGCCACCAGGGCGGGCGAGTAGTAGTTGACCCCGAGCATGTCGATCTTCCGGGAGATGAGCGCCAGGTCCCCGTCGAGGACGTGGGAGAAGTCGCTGTGGGGCGCCAGGTCGCGGACGACGTCCTCGGGATAGGAGCCGCGCAGCACGGGGTCGATGAAGAGCCGGTTCTGGATGCCGTCTATCCGGCGGGCGGCGTCCACGTCCGCCGCCGACTCGGTGGCGGGGGTCACGTGCGACATATTCAACGTGATGCCGATATTTCCGGACAAGATGGGGATGGCTAGGCCGTGGCCCAGCAGCAGGTGGTGTATCGCCTTGACGGCCTCGGACGGCTCCTGACGCCCCGGCGCGTGCTCCCCGTTGGCGTATCCGAGCAGCCCGGAGCACCACGGCTCGTTCAACGTCGTCCAGTTCGCCACCCGATCACGCAACGCCGTATGCACAATGTCGGCATATTCCGCGAACCGATAGGCCGTGTCCCGGTTGGGCCACCCGCCCGCGTCCTCCAAGTACTGCGGCAGGTCCCAGTGGTAGAGCGTCGGCCACGGGGTGATGCCGTGCTCCAGCAGCGTGTCGACCAGGCGGCGGTAGAAGTCGAGGCCCTTCTGGTTGACCACCCCGCGCTCGGGCACGATGCGCGGCCACGCGACGGAGAACCGGTACGCCCGCAACCCCAGCTCCGCCATCAGCCGCACGTCATCGGCGTAACGGTGGTAGTGGTCGCAGGCCACGTCACCGTTCTCGGCGCCCCGCACCTTGCCGGGGACGCGACAGAAGGTGTCCCAGATGGACGCCCCCCGGCCGTCCTCCGCGAACGCGCCCTCGATCTGATAGCTGGACGTCGCCGCGCCCCAGAGAAAACTCATGCCCTGACGGCCCTCTCCATGATGCCGCCGAGGTGATCCGGCGGCGCAATCCGCTAAAGGTCGTGACCACCGGCTCGATCGTCGCGCCCGCAACGGCCGTCGAGCCGACGATCCGCTGAGCCGCCGCCGCAGGCGACCTCGGCGTCCGGTACGCGGTCGCGGCTCTCTTGGGAACACACCTGACCTGTGCCGACCGGTGCCTCAACTGCCTGGGAGCGCTCCCATAAACGGTAGACCATCACCTGGCCGGGGAGAAGAGGGCCTATGGGATGGATATTTACCACTACCTAATCCCTTGACCGTATCTAGGGTGGTCAGTAATGATCACGCCGACGCCGCGGTACCGCACCGAGAGAGGTCCGGCATGCCTGTTCGAGTGCGGCCGGCGTGTGCGCCGGCCGTGGTGACCCTCCCCCTCCAGCGCCTCCGTCGACGACGCTCTCCTGGTGCGCCAAACCCCACCGAGCTCTTCGGCGCACCACCCCACTGAAAGGTGATTTAGTGCGATTTATCGCAGCAAAAGCCGCCGCAGCCTTAACCGCGGTCGTGGCCGCTGTCCTGGCCGTACCACCGCCCGCCTCAGCCGCCGCCCAGCTGATCGGCAACGGAGCCTTCACCAGCTCGACGGCCCCTTGGCAGGCGATCGGCCAGACGACGGTCACGGCCGAGTCCGGCCGTATGCGGGTGAACGTGACGTCCGTCGTCGCCAACCCGTGGGACGCCATGGTGTCCAGTCCCACCACGACCGCCCTGAACGCGGGCAAGAGCTACACGCTCTCGTTCGACGCGTACTCCACGACGGCCTTCAAGGCCACCACGACCGTGCAGTACGCGGCGACGCCCAGCTCCAACCAGTCACTGGCCGCGCCCGTCCAGCTCACGACGGGCAGCAGGCGCTACAGCATCCCGTTCGTGGCCGCGTCCGCCACCAACACCGCCGCCGAGGTGACCTTCCAGCTCGGCGGGTCCGGCGGCACCCCGACGGTCCGCTTCGACAACGTCTCGCTGATGGAGACGCAGACGACCCGGCCGACGGCCCTGTACGTCTGGGACCAGTCGCACCCCGCCCAGTACGCCGCCGCCCACCAGGGCACGAACGACGGGCAGGCCATCGGCTCGAACATCGGCAACAAGCCGATCTTCGAGTGGTTCGGCGGCTGGTTCACCGACCTCACGCTGGCCGTGGACACCTACGTCGGCGCCGCCCAGGCCGCGGACAAGCTGCCGATGCTGGTGGCGTACAACATCCCGAACCGCGACGCCTGCGCGAACCAGTCAGGCGGCGGCGCGGGTGACGCGGCCGGTTATCACGCCTGGATCACCGAGTTCGCCAAGGCGATCGGCACCAGGCACGCGATCGTCGTGCTGGAGCCAGACGGCGTCGCCGCCGCCAGCTGCGTGACCCAGATCGGCAAGGATCCGGAAGACCAGTACAAGATGCTGCTGGATGCCACCCAGGTGCTGAAGGCTCAGGCCCCGAACACCTGGGTCTACCTCGACGCGGGCAACGCCACCTGGGTCGCGGCCGACGACATGGCCACACGGCTGGTCAAGTCGGGCATCGCCAACACGCGCGGCTTCTCCGTGAACGTGTCCAACTACATCACCACGGCCGCCTCTGAGAGCTACTCCGTCGCGGTCAACGGCTACCTGTCCGGGACCGTCGGCGCCAAGAAGTACGTCATCGACACCAGCCGCAACGGCAACGGCCCTTGGACCGGCGAGGACAGCTGGTGCAACCCGCCCGGCCGCAAGCTGGGCGCCGCGCCCGCCAAGCAGACGAGCGGCGCCGAGTACGTCTTCTGGGTCAAGGTCCCGGGTGACTCAGACGGCAGCTGCAACCTGGGCGAGGGCATCCCGGCCGGCACTTTCAGCCCCGAGCTGGCCATGGCCCTGATCAACGGCACCTCCTAGCCCCTAAGTGTTTCTGGGGGAGCTCTGGAGGGTGACGTGCCCCGGCCGGCCACGGCGGGCCGGGGTTCACGTGGCGCCGCGTGTGTGGGCCAGGTCCGCTTCCATGCGTGCGGCGGCCTCGGTGAGGGCGGGCAGGACGTCACGGATCAGCTCGGCGGGGGTGGCACGGCTGGCGTGCGTGGCCACGTTGACGGCCGCGACGGCCCGGCCGCTCCGGTCGCGAATCGGCACCGCGATGGACCGCACGCCTTCCTCGAGCTCCTGGTCGACGAGGGCGTACCCGTCCACGGCCGCCTGTCGTACGGCTGCCGCCAGGTCGGCGGGCGCGGTGAGCGTGTGGCGGGTCAGCGGGGGCGAGGGCATCCCGGCCAGCCGTTCCCCGGGCAGGTCGGCCAGGAGAACCCGGCCCATCGAGGTGGCGTACGCGGGGAAGCGGGTGCCCACGGTGATGTCGACGCTCATGATGGCGACGGTCGGCACACGCGCCACATAGACGACATCGTCTCCCGACAGCATCGCGACCGAGGCCGACTCGTGGACCCGCGCCACCAGGTCCGCCAGGTGCGGCTGGACGATCTCGCCGAAGGTCCGGCCCGACAGGTGGGCGTACCCCAGCTCCAGCACCTTGGGCAGCAGGACGAAACGCGCGCCGTCGGCGGCGACGTACCCCAGGTGGTCGAGGGTCTGGACCGCCCTCCGTACGGTGGCCCGCGGCAGGCCGGTGGCTTTGGCCGCGGCGGCCAGAGTGAGCCCGCCGCGCACCGAACCGAGCGACACCAGCACGGCCAGACCCCGGGCCAGCGACTGGAGATACTCCGCGCCCAGCTCCTCCTTCCTGGCACGAGAGGTGTCCACACCCGCAGCACTCGGCACGGGCGGAGCGCCCAAGACGGGCTCAGCACTCGGGACAGGCACTGCGTGCGGGGCGGGTAGCGGGGCGGGCGCGGCAGGCTGGAGGGGCGTGGACTGCGGCGGGAGCGGCGGTTCGGTCAGGGCCGCGGCCATGTCCGCCGCCGTTTTCAACAGGCTGGGCAGGGCGTGGTCGCGCAGGCCGGCGGCCGTGTGCCTGCTGGTGTGGCTGGCGACGGTCAGCGCACAGACCGTCGTCCCGTCCGCGTCCCGTACCGGCACCGCGACCGCGACCAGGCCGGGCTCGGTGAGCTGGTCGTCCTCGGCCCACCGCGCGGCGGGGTCGAGCAGGACCAGTCCGGCCGCGCAGCGGTCGGCGGGCAGCAGGTCGCCGACGCGGAAGGCCACCGACATGGTGCGCCGCCGGACGAAGCGCCCGACGAAGCGGACCCCGTCCCCGTCCCGTACGGCCAGCGACACCGACTCGTCCAGCTCGTCGGCGAGCCGCTCGGCGTACGGATCGAGCGCCCCCAGACCGCCGCAGGTCAGGTACGCCTCCCCCAGCTCCATCAGGCGCGGCGCGAGCAGCACATCGCGCTCTTCGGCCCGCGCGTAGCCGAGCCGGACGAGCGTGGCCACGATCCGGTCGACCGTCGACCTCGCCAGGCCCGTGGCCCGCACCAGGTCCGTCGCGCGCATCGGCCGCCTGGGACCGGCGGCCAGCACGCGCAGCACGGCCAGCCCGCGCTCCAGAGTGCCCGCCGGTTCCATCCGCCCTCCTCCGACCTCAACCAACCTGCCACCTCCAACCTCAGCCCATCCGCCTCAACCCGCGCACCTTAACCGCCTCAGGCCGCCCGCCCTCAACCCACCCCAACGCGCCCACCTCACCCCATCCGCGCTCAACCCGCGCGCCTCACCCCACCCCAACAGGCCCACCTCACCCCCGCCCACTCTCAAGCCCCCCAAGGACTTTGACAGGAAGCGATGCGACTCCGCATACTCAACCAGGATAATGAACTGAAGTTCATCTAGCGAACACTACGAAGCGGAGTGTCGTGCGGAGAGACAAAGTGGTGGCCACCGCCCATGAGGCGCTGGCCGATGTGCGGGACGGCGCGTCGTTCGCGGTCGGCGGCTTCGGTCTCTGCGGCATCCCGGACGTGCTGATCCAGGCGCTGTACGACTCCGGCGTACGCGGCATCAGCGTCGTGTCGAACAACTGCGGAGTGGACGGCGGCGGCCTGGGCACCCTGCTGGCCGATCGGCGGATCGCCCGCGTGACCGCCTCCTACATCGGCGACAACAAGGAGTTCGCCCGGCAATACCTGGGCGGCGAGCTGGAGGTGGAGCTGACCCCGCAGGGCAGTCTGGCCGAGCGGCTGCGCGCGGGCGGCAGCGGCATCCCCGCCTTCTACACCCCGGCCGGGGTCGGCACGCCGGTCGCCGAAGGCGGCCTGCCGCTGCGCCACGCGCCCGACGGGTCGGTGGCGCTCGCCTCGCCTCCCAAGGAGGTCCGCGAGTTCGGGGGCCGGCAGTATGTTCTGGAGCACGCCATCACCACCGACTTCGCGCTGATCCGGGCGGCGAAGGGCGACCGGCACGGCAACCTGGTCTTCAACAAGGCCGCCAGGAACTTCAACCCGCTGGCCGCGATGGCCGCGCGAATCGCGATCGCCGAGGTCGAGGAGCTGACCGAGCTCGATCCCGACGAGGTCCACCTGCCCGGCGTGTTCGTCGACCGCGTCGTGGCGCTCACCCCCGAACAAGCCGCCGCCAAGACCGTCGAACGGCGTACCACCTCCACTCCCCCCATACAGGCCACCGCCAGGACCGTCCCCACCCCCTCCGAAGGGACCGCGTCATGAGCTGGACCCGGGACGAGATGGTCGCGCGCGCGGCCGCCGAGCTGCGCGACGGCGACTACGTCAACCTCGGCATCGGGCTGCCCACGCGCATCCCGTCCTTCCTTCCCTCTGACGTGGACGTGATCCTGCACTCGGAGAACGGCATTCTCGGTGTCGGCCCCTACCCGACGCCGGAAGAGATCGACCCGGACCTGATCAACGCGGGCAAGGAGACGGTGACCGTACGGCGGGGGGCGTCGTTCTTCGACTCGTCGTTGTCGTTCGGCATGATCCGCGGCGGCCACATCGACGTCGCGGTGCTGGGCGCCATGCAGGTCTCGGCTCGCGGCGATCTGGCCAACTGGATGGTTCCCGGGAAGCTGGTCAAGGGAATGGGCGGGGCCATGGATCTGGTCCACGGCGCCCGCAAGGTGCTCGTGATCATGGATCACACCGCCAAGGACGGATCCCCCAAGATCGTCAAGGAGTGCTCGCTGCCGCTCACCGGCAGGGCGTGCGTGCACCGGATCATCACCGACCTCGGCGTCCTCGACATCACCGACAAGGGCCTCACGCTGGTCGAGACCGCGCCCGGCGTGAGCGTCACGCACGTGCGTGAGCGTACGGATGCGGAGGTCCTCGCGTGAAGGCCGTTTACGTTCTCGACGCCGTACGCACTCCCTTCGGCCGCTACGGCGGGGCGCTGTCCGGCATCCGTCCCGACGACCTGGCCGCGCACGCCATCAAGGCGCTGGTGGAACGCAACGGCGAGACCATCGCCGACGAGGTGATCCTCGGCAACGCCAACGGTGCCGGCGAGGAGAACCGCAACGTGGCCCGGATGGCCGCGCTGCTGGCCGGGCTGCCGGTGAGCACGCCGGGCGCGACCGTCAACCGGCTGTGCGGCTCCGGCATGGAGGCCGTCATCCAGGCGTACCGGGCGATCGCCCTCGGCGACGCGGCCACCGTGATCGCGGGCGGCGTGGAATCGATGACTCGCGCGCCGTGGGTGCTGCCCAAGCCGGACCGGGCCTTCCCCGCCAAGGGTCAGGAACTCGTCTCCACCACGCTCGGCTGGCGGCTGGTCAACCCCAAGATGCCCGTCGAGCACACGGTCGCCCTCGGTGAAGGCGCCGAGCTGATCGCCGACAAGCACGGCGTCACCCGGGCCGAGCAGGACGCGTTCGCGCTGGCCAGCCACCAGAAGGCGGCGAAGGCGGCCTTCGACCGCGAGATCGTCCCCGTCGGCGGCCTCACCCGCGACGAGGGCATCCGCGAGGACACCTCGTTGGAGGCGCTGGCCCGGCTGAAGCCCGCGTTCCGCGCCGACGGCACCGTCACCGCGGGCAACTCCTCCCCGCTCAACGACGGCGCGGCGGCGCTGCTGCTCACCGACGAGGCCGGGCTGCGTGGTCGCGAGCCGCTGGCCAGGATCACCACGAGCGCCGTGAGCGCGCTCGAACCTCGCTACTTCGGCCTCGGCCCGGTCGAGGCCATCAAGAAGGCCCTGGCCAAGGCGGGCAAGGGGTTCGGCGACCTGACGACCGTCGAGCTGAACGAGGCGTTCGCCGCGCAGGCGCTCGGCTGTCTGGCCGAGCTGCCGGAGCTCGATCCCGGGATCGTCAACCCCTGCGGCGGGGCGATCGCCCTAGGCCATCCCCTGGGCGCCTCCGGGGCCCGCATCACCGGGGCGGTCGCCCATCAGCTGGCCGTGACCGGGTCCGGCACCGGTCTGGCCGCCCTTTGCATCGGGGTCGGCCAGGGGCTGGCCGTCGTCCTCGAAAGGTAGGCGGCTCAGCCTGAGGCGGCTAGCCCCCGTTGACGGGCTTGCCCAGCGCGCTGCCGGCCAGCCAGTCGTCCCAGGACTTGGCCCACGGTGTCGGGCCGTTGCCGAACCGCAGCTTCCGTGACGTACCGCTGACCTGGATGATGTCACCCCGCTGAGTGAACTCGAAGAACCAGCGGGCGTTGGCCGGACTCGCGTTGACGCAGCCGTGGCTGACGTTGGAGTTGCCCTGCGCGCCGGTCGACCAGGGGGCGGCGTGGAAGAAGGTGCCGCTGTAGGTCATCCGGACGTTCCACTTGGTAGGGATGCGGTATTCGCCCGGGTGGCCGGTGGTCGCGGAGTCCATGATGATGTCCGCGGCCTTCTCCTGGGCGATCATGGTGCCCGAATAGCTGTCGTCGCCCGGTCTGCCCAGACTGACCGGGATGGTCTTGACGACCTTGTCCCCGTCGCTCACCTCCGCCTCGTGGGTGCGGGCGTTCACCTTGGTGATGTGCTTGGCGCCGACGGTGAAGCTCAGGCTGCGGTCCTTGGTACCCCACACCCCGTCGCCCGCCTGTACGCCGGCCAGGTGCGCGACGACCTTGACCTTCTCCCCGGTCGGCCAGTACTCACGCGGCCGGAACTGGACCTCCCGGTCGCTCACCCAGCTCCACGCGCCCTCGACCGGCTCGGACATCTCGACCACCAGGGCCCGCTCGATCGCGGCCCGCTCCTCCTTGCCGGTCACCGACCGCGACAGCAGGAGCTGGACGGGCATGCCGACGCCGACCTTCTCGCCGTCCAGCGGCGACATGCCGCTCTCCAGCGCGCGCTTCGGCTTCAGTGTGGTGAACTTCGCCTGCGTCGTGACCTCCTTGCCGTCCGTGCCGGTCACCTGGGCGCTGACCGTGTACGCCGTCGAGGGGCGCAACGGCCACTTGGGGCGCCAGGTCCCGTCGGTGCCCACGGCGCCGCTCACCTCACGGCCCTTGGAATCGGCGACGGCCAGCCGGGTGACCTTGCCGTCGGTGACCTTGACGCTGACCCCGGTGTCCGGCGCGACCTTCTTGGTCCCGTCCGCCGGGGTGATCGCCACCTTCGCCACCGGGCCCGGTGATCGGGGGGCGGCCGCCGGGTTCCGCGCGCCACCGCTGGAGGTGCATCCGGCGGTCAGGGCCACCGCCAAGGCGAGCGCGCTCGCGAACATCGTCGTGCCGGTCCGGCCGTTCCGCATCCTTGATGCCTCCCGTACCTGACGGATAGTCAAATTTCACTCAATCATGTTTGCCAATGGGCCGTACGGCCTTTGCCCGGACACCGGGCGATCATGCGCCGCCGTGGCGATCGACCGCGAGCCGCGCCGGCCGGAAAACGGAAGATCGCCACTCCCGCACAATCTGTTGACAGGCGTTCCCAACCAAGCGCATGCTTCATGCTGTGACGGGGGCCACACCCCCCAGCTCTTCCGTAGCGTCGCACCGGCGCGAGGTGCCACCACGGCTGTTCCTCCGACCACCTGTGCTGCCCGCAGCGCACGCACGTTGAAGGGATCCGATCCACCATGGCCGATTCGACGCCCGCAACGCCCGCCATGCCCACAGAAGGACCCAGCCGCCGCACCCTGCTGCGCGGCGCCGCCATCGCCGGCGGCGTACTCATGACCGAAGCGGCCCTGGGCCGCGCACCCGCGTACGCCGCCGACATCGAGTACGACGTCGTGGTCGTCGGATCGGGCGCGGCCGGAATGACCGCCGCGCTCACCGCGGCCAAGCGCGGCCTGCAGTGCGTGGTGGTCGAGAAGGCGCCGACGTTCGGCGGGTCGGCGGCCCGGTCCGGCGCCGGGATCTGGATCCCGAACAACGAGGTGATCCTGGCCGCCGGAGTCCCGGACACCCCGGCCAAGGCCGCCCAGTATCTCTCCCGCGTCGTGGGCGACACCGTTCCCCAAGCGCGGCAGCAGGCCTTCCTGACGAACGGCCCGGCCATGATCTCCTTCGTGATGCGGAACAGCCCGCTGCGGTTCCGGTGGATGGAGGGCTACGCCGACTACTATCCGGAGTACCCCGGCGGCATGCCGAACGGCCGCTCCATCGAGCCCGACCAGATCGACGGGCACATCCTCGGCGCCGAGCTCGCCCACCTGAACCCGCCGTACATCCCCACCCCGGCCGGCCTGGTCGTCTTCAGCGCCGACTACAAGTGGCTGAACCTCACCCTGGTCAACCCGAAGGGCCTTGAGGTGAGCGCCGCGTGCCTGGCCAGAGGGACGGCGGCCGCGCTGCGCGGCGAGAAGCCGCTCACCATGGGCCAGTCCCTGGCGGCGAGCCTGCGCGCCGGACTGCTCGCCGCGAACGTACCGGTATGGCTGAACACCCCGCTGCTCGACCTGCGCGTCGAAGGCGGCCGCGTCACCGGCGTGGTCGTGACGCGGAACGGCGTACAGACGCTGATCAAGGCCCGCCGCGGGGTCATCGTCGGCTCGGGCGGGTTCGAGCACAGCGCGGCGATGCGCGCGGAGTTCCAGCGGCAGCCCATCGGGACCGGCTGGACGGTCGGCGCCAAGGAGAACACCGGCGACGGCATCGAGGCGGGCGAACGCGCCGGGGCCGCGCTGGACCTGATGGACGACGCATGGTGGGGACCGGCGATCCCGCTGCCCGACGAGCCGTACTTCTGCCTGGCCGAACGCACCCTGCCCGGCTGCATCCTGGTCAACGGCAAGGGCGAGCGCTTCGTCAACGAGGCGGCGCCGTACAGCGACGTGGTGCACGTCATGTACGACCGCAACACGGCGGCCTCGCCGCACATCCCCGCCTGGCTGATCGTCGACCAGAACTATCGCAACCGCTACCTGTTCAAGGACATCGCGCCGCTGCTGCCCTTCCCCCAGTCCTGGTACGACAGCGGCGCCGCCTTCCAGGCGTGGACGATAGAGCAGCTGGCGCAGAAGATCGGCGTCCCGGCGGCGACGCTGCGCGCCACGGTCACCCGGTTCAACGGTTTCGCGGCGACCGGCAAGGACACCGACTTCCATCGTGGCGACAGCGTCTACGACCGCTACTACGCCGACCCCGTCGTCAAGCCCAACCCCTGCCTGGCGCCCCTGTGGCTGGCGCCCTTCTACGCGTTCAAGATCGTCCCAGGTGACCTGGGCACCAAGGGCGGGATGCGTACGGACGCGCGGGCGCGGGTGCTCCGGGCGGACGGCTCGGTCATTCCCGGGCTGTACGCGGCCGGCAACGCCAGCGGCGCCGTCATGGGACACAGCTACGCCGGCGCCGGCTCGACCATCGGACCGGCCATGACCTTCGGCTACGTGGCGGCGAACGACATCTGAGGCGTAGCCGCGGAAGCGACGCCCCAGTCACACGGGGATAGATTCTGATCACCTTCCGTAGAGATCCGGACGTGGCCGCCGTCGCCGGTGAACGATGGGCGGATGGTCGGCAAGCTCGTCAGGTGGCTCCTGGCGGCCATCGTTCCCCCGTCGGTGGCGGTGGCCGCGTGGGGACCGCGGATCTGGGACGACCCGGTGGTCACCGGCGTCCTGCTCGCGCTCTACGAGGGCCTGCTCGCGCTCGCGCTCTTCGCCGGGCAGATCGCCGGGCAGGTCGTGGAGCGCTGGCGGCAGCGGATCGTCGACAGCCTCGACCGGGCCGTGGGGCGGCGCGTGTCCCGGTTCGACAAGCGCTACCGGGAGTCCCTGCTGGGCAGCCTCCGCTACATCGATCTCAAGGGCCTGCCGACCATCGGCTACTACACCCCCGAGCTGGACGAGGTCTTCGTCGACGTGAGCCTGGCCTATCGGGCGCCGCGTGACGTACGCCAGGACGTGCTCGCCCAGCTGCCCGCCGAGGTGACCGACCGCCATTCGATCGGCGACTTCCTCGACCGGCGGCGCCCGGTGGTGCTGGCGATCGTCGGCGTTCCGGGCAGCGGGAAGAGCACCCTGCTGCGCCACACCGCCCAGCAGATCTGCCGGGCCGGGCGGGGACGGCGGCGTAGCGTGCCGATCCTGCTCTACCTGCGCGACCACGCCGCCGAGATCGTCACGGCGCCGACGGTCTCACTGCCGCAGCTCGTACGGACCACGGTGGAGCCGGGCGTCAAGGAGCCGGCCGGCTGGTTCGAGGAGAAGCTGCGCGACGGCGACTGCGTCGTCATGCTCGACGGCCTGGACGAGATCGCCGGCCAGGACGACCGCAGGAGCGTCGCCGACTGGGTGGAGACCCAGATCAGGCGCTATCCCAAGAACGACTACGCGATCACCTCACGGCCCCGGGGCTACCTGTCGGCCCGGGTCGACGGCGCGACGGTCCTCCAGGTGTGCGGTTTCACCGACGAGCAGGTCAACCGGTTCGTCCGGGGCTGGTACACCGCCGTCGAAAAGCACGGCGAGGCGGGCGAGGACGCGCGGCGGCTCGCCGAGGCCGCGGCCGACGACCTGCTCGACCGGCTCAACCACACCCCCGAGCTGTACGAACTGACGATCAACCCGCTGCTGCTGACGATGATCGCCAACGTCCATCGTCACCCGGGCGCCCTGCCGGAGAGCCGCGAGCGCCTCTACAGCGAGATCTGCCAGGTGATGCTCTGGCGGCGGCAGAAGGCCAAGAAGCTCCCGCTCGAGCTGAGCGGCGACAAGAAAGAGGTGCTGCTGCGCCGGGTCGCGCACGCGATGATGCAACGCGGCGTCCGCGACCTGCCGAGCACCGCCGTACTGGCCGAGATCCGGCCGGCCCTGCGCCGCATGGCGACGCGGCTCACCGCCGAGGAGCTCCTGTGCGACGTCCGCTCGAACGGCCTGCTCATCGAGCGCGAGAGCGACCTCTACTCCTTCGCCCACCACACCTTCCAGGAGTACCTCGCCGCCGCGCACATCCGTGACAAGGGCCGGCCCGACGTCCTGGTCGCCGCCGTCGACGACGTGTGGTGGCGGGAGACGACCCTCCTGTACGCCGCTCGCTCCGACGCCGACCCGATCGTGGCGGCCTGCCTGTCATCGGGCACCGTCACCGCGCTGTCCCTGGCCTTCGACTGCGCCGAGGAGGGCAGCGAGCTCGACCCCGTTCTCCGTGAACGGCTCGACCGGCTCCTGGGCTCCGCCTTCACCCCGGACGCCGACCCCGAGCGCCGCCGGCTCATGGCCGGCGTCCTGGTCGCCCGCCATCTGCGCCACCTGACCAGGACCGGCACCGGCGGACGCGTCTGCGCCCGGCCGATCACCGCGGGCATCTACTGGCTGTACGTGCTGGACACGCGGGCTCCGGAGCCGGACGGCCCGGCCAGGATCGAGCCCATCGCGTACGGGCCGTGCGGCGACCACCCGATCACAGGGGTACGCGCGGGGGACGCGGCGGCCTTCGTCGACTGGGTCAACGGAGTCACCGGCAACGAGCCCGTCTATCGGCTGCCGACCCATGACGAGATCGAGAATCCGGTGGTTCAGCGCTCGCTCAACCCCGGGGCGTCGGCGCTGAGCGTCTGGAGCGAACCCGGCGATCACCGCGCTCCCCGGCTGTGGACGCCTCCCGAAGCCGGGCAGCCCTACGCGGTGGACGCCGCGACGCTGATCAGGCACGTCAACGATGACATCCGTCGCTCCATGCCCACCTTCGTCCGCCTGCTCCTGCTGCGCGCCATCGTGGGCGTCCGCGTGCTGCGCCGCGATCTCGACCTCGTTCCCGTCTTCGACCCCGCGCTCGACCACGTTCTCGACCACGCCTTCGACCTGAGCCGGACCATCAGTCACGTACGCGGGATCGGCGACGCCTTCGGCCTCGACCACCCGGCCGACCTCGGCCAGATGGAGGCCGACCTTCGCGCGCTCAGCCAATGCCTCGACCGCGAACGTGACCGCGCCCGCGCCCGCGTCATGGCGGACACCCTGGCCGCGTCCTTCACCCGCGCCCGGACCGCGAACCCCGGTGGCGGATGGACGGCTGCCGACGCCCTTGACGTCGTGCTCGACCCCGACCTCGTGCTCGATCACGCGCTCGACCTCGATCACGCCTTCGACCGGGCCCTCGACCGGGTCATGGGACGCGCGCTGTCGCACGCTCTGGCGCGGGTCCTGCGCCTGGACACGGCCCCCTCCGACTGGCCGGCCCAGTTCGCCCGGGCGTTCCTCAAGCAGACCAGCCTCCCGGCCGGCCCGTACGTCGTGCCGCCGGACACGCTGACGAGCAGGCTGCACACGGCGGACGAGGCACTCAGGAGCGTCCTCGGGCCGCTCGACGCGGGCACGCCGGCTCCGTGGGCGCACCGGATCGCCGACGGACTGCGTGAGGCGGCCGTGCCGCTGTTCACCCGCCGCGAGCGGCTCACCTCAGGTGCCGCGACGACGCTGCGGCTGGCGACCCTCTGCCTGGCCGCCGAGGCCGACACCCGCGGCGCCAACGAGCTCGCCGTCGCCTTCCGCGAGCTCGCGGCCGGGATCACCCTTCTCGAACGTCGCTCCAACGGGGACCCGCCACCCACGGAAACCATTATTCTCGCGACCGTGTGATAAATGTGTGTCACACATAATAACCAATATTGTCATCATAAATCGTGGAATGTCGCTTTTCCCGGTTGCCCTATCACGCCGACGATCCCAGCACGGGTCGCGAATCCCACCCAGAAAGACCACGTCGCGCGTGATACTGACACAATGCGCCATTCCCCCGTCACCGCCGGCCATTTTCGCCCGGTGTCGCGCCGCGGCCTCGTCGCGGCCACGATCGGCCACGCGTTGGAATGGTTCGACTGGAACGCGTACGCGATCTTCTCCGTATTCTTCGCCGGCCAGTTCTTCCCCGCGGACGATCCCGCGCTCGCCCAGGTCAAAACCATGATGATCTTCGCGATCGGTTTTCTCTTCCGCCCCCTCGGCGGCATCCTGCTCGGCAGCTACACCGACCGGTTCGGCCGGCGCGGCGGCATGACGCTGGCCGTGCTCCTGGTGTCGGGCGGCAGCCTGATCCTGGCGGTGTGCCCCACCTACGCGGAGATCGGGCTGCTGGCACCGGCGTTGTTACTGGTGGCGAGGATCGTGCAGGGACTGTCCACGGGTGGGGAGATGGCCGCCGCCGCCACCTATCTCGCCGAGATCGCCCCACCCGGCCGCCGGGGGTTCTACTCCAGCTTCGCGTACGTCACCGGCACACTCGGCCCCCTGACCGCCACCTTGCTGGCGGAACTGCTCTTCAGCGTCCTGGGCGAATCCGGCCTGGCCGAATGGGGGTGGCGCGTGCCGTTCGCGCTCGGCGCCGTGTTCGGGGTCTACGGCCTCCAGCTGCGACGCACCTTGCACGAAACCAGCCCCTTCCTGGCCGGACGGGACCTCAGAGTGCGCCGTCCGACCTGGGAGGTGCTCCGCAGGCATCCGGTCAGCGGACTCCGCGTCGTCGGATTCACCGTCGGCGCGACGGTCGTCTACTACACCTTCCTCGTCTACCTGCCCAGCTACGCACAGGACAACTTCGGCATGCCGGCGGAGTCGGCGCTGTGGGCGTCGGTGATCGCGCAGACCGCCATGATCATGGTCCTGCCCCTGTACGGCGCTCTGTCCGACCGAATCGGGCGCAAGCCGTTGCTGTGCGCCTTCGCCGGGGGCTATGTGGTGCTCATCGTGCCGCTGTTCACGCTGCTGAACTCGACACCCGAGTCGCTGGTGATCGTGATGACCGTCGGGCTGCTGCTGTTCGGCTGCTACGCCTCCGTAGCGCCGACCGCCATGGCGGAGCTGTTCCCCACGCAGGTGCGCTCGGTCGGCCTGGGGATGCCCTATTCGCTGACCGTGGCGGTGTTCGGCGGCACGTCACCGCACCTCGTCGAGCGGCTGACGGACAGCGGCCACGCCAGTTGGTTCCCCTGGTACCTCGCGGGGCTGTGCCTGATCAGCCTGGTGGTCTTCCTGACCGCCCGCGAGACGAAGGGCATCAACCTCGACCAGTGCTGACCGAGGCCGGATGAGGATCGGCGCGACTCTCGGCCGCGTCTCGGCCCGGCCGAGAGCGTGGCCGAGAGCGCGGCAGCGTCGCCAGTGCCGCCGCGTACGCCAGGCCGTACCAGAGCGACGGACACCCCTCGGGCCCGGTCGGGACGGCGGCGAGGCTGACCACCGCGACCAGGCCGAGCAGTGCGGCGGCGACCGCCGGTCGCCGGGCGGCCACCGCCACGACGGCGGCGCCACCCAGCACACCCACGGCGGCGAGGAGGTCGAGCAGCAGCCACGCGTCCAGCAGCCCGGCCCACGCGATCGCGTGGAGCAGGGGCCCCGGCAGGGATCGGGTCCAGATCCAGGTGAGCCCGTCGTCAGCCAGGTTGACGGCCGTGGGGAGCGCCACGAGCACGATCATCACCCAGGGGCGTCTGATCAACGGACCCGCGCCAGGCGGTAGGAGGTGCCGTCGTTCCACAGGAGCCAGTCGCCGGCCGCGTACGCCACGCCCTGGAACTCGAACGACTGGCCGCTGCGCGGGTCGTAGACCACGGACTGCCAGCCGGGCCTCTCGTCGAACTCGGCGTGCCCGGTGTACACGATGAGCCGGTTGCCCGCAGTGAGGTGCGCGCCCAGCTGGGCATACGCGGCTTGAGATCTTCCGTCCGCCGGGATCCCGGTCCCGCCCCAGTTGAGCTCCACCGCCCGGCCGACACGCGGGCCCTCGCTGACCCGCCAGTCGGCGCGGTCCGCCGTTCTGAGCATGCCGTCGGAGACCCAGGCGAACGTGTCACGGTTGGCGGCGGCCAGCCAGAGCTGCCACCGGTCCTCACCGGCCGTCCGGACGTTCACCCCCTCGGGCAGCGGGTGCTGAGCGGCCACCTCCCCCGACTCGACGCTCACCTCGCGCAGGCCCTTGGGGTCGAAGGGGTCGGCCACGAACAGATCGGGATAGGAGAACGCGACCGCCTCGCCGGAGACGCCGGACACCGGGGCTCCCTGGGTGCAGCCCTTCGCCGTCCACGGCCGCATCTGCGGATCACTGCCGACGATCGTCCCTCCGCTGACCCAGAACGGCGACCCGACCAGGTTCAACGGCATGACCGGTGTTGTGCCGTTCTGGTCCTGGCAGTAGAGCGGGGCGACGATATTGGTCCCCGGCCATACGCGGAAACCCGATCCGGTGGCCGGTGTCGCGCCCGCGTCCTCGTTCAGCGAGCGCAGCGGACCACCTTCCGGTCCCGTCTCCCACAACTTCTTCGCCTTGTCCGACCTACCCAGCACGGACCCGTCCTCGCCCAGCGCCTCGGGAAAGAAGTCGCCGGCGTCCTTGGTCTCCTTCGGCAAAGCGACCGAACCAGGCATGTCGACCAGGTCCTCAAGCCCGTCGATGGAGTTGGCGACCGTCTGCTCCCCTCCCCCGATCTGCCGCCACGCCACCGGTACGCCCGCCGCCAGCACGACCGCGCACGCCGCCGCCGCGAACATCAGAGCCCGGCGCCGCGTCCGCCTGACCGCGACGCCCCGGTGGACGCGGTCGGCGAGGCCCTCGGGCGGGACCGCCCGGCCGGGGTCGCCCAGCACGTCGCCGAGCCGCGACTCCACGTCATCCATGATCGACCTCCTGAGTATCGAGAGCGGTACGCAGCTTCGCCAGCGCCCGTGACGCCTGACTCTTGACGGTGCCGGTGCTGCAGCCCAGCAGGCGGGCGATCTCCTTCTCGCTGCGCTCCTCGACGTAGCGCAGGACGAGGACGGCGCGCATGCGCGGAGGCAGCTCGGCGAGCCGCGCCCTGAGGCTCGCGTCGTCGAGCAGGCCCTCCAGGCCGAGGTCCGCCACGGCGGGCTCGGGCGGCTCGGCCACGGCGACCTCCCGCCGGGGGCGCCGCCAGCGGTTGGTCATGATGCGCAACATCGCCGTGCGGACGTAGCCCTCCGGGTCGTCCTTGCGGACGATCCTGCGCCAGTGCACCCCCGTCCTGGTCAGTGCCTCCTGCACCAGGTCCTCGGCGTCGTGCCGGTCGCGGGTCAGGACCATGGCGTAGCGGTACAGCGCCGCCAGCCGAGCGGCCACGAATGATTCGAACGACCTCTCGCCGTCCTGCGGATCCTCCACCCCTACAAGGACACGCAAGGGCGGAGGAAGGTTGCGTCCCCCCTCTATTTTCTTTTTCCACCACAATTCGCGGGCCGCCCATTAAACGGAAAGTACGCGTACCCGGGAGCTGCTAAATTCCATGCCATCGATCCCGACCAGGAAATAGGGGAGAGCAATGAAGTTCATCCGTCGCACCATTACCACCGCCCTTTCATCGCTGGCCGTGGCGGGCGGCCTGCTGGCCTTCGGGGCGCCCGCCGAGGCCCGGTCGCAGTGCACGTCGACGGGCGTGGGATATTTGTGTGTAAATATCGACCCGCGCGGATACGACGCCTCTTACCAGAAAAACGCGGGCAGCACGGCGCACGTGGACTTCAACCTCGTCTGCGCCAACGGGCGCTGGTTCGGCGACGAGGGCTCGTTCTACATCTCGGCCGGCGAGACCCGCACCTACACCTTCGCCGTGGGGTCCCAGGGCAGCTGCTTCCTGAAGCTGATCGACATGAACACGGGGGCGACGTGGCAGACGCCCAGCATCAGCCGCTGACCCGCCGCCACGGTTGAGGACGTCGCGCCCCAACGTAGATCGTTTCCACCGAAAGATCTCCGGCCCCTGGAAGCGCGATGAAGTTGATCAACGGTGTGCCACCCATCGGTGCTCTCGTGGCGGTGGCGGACGCCTCATGGGCTCGCCGCCGCCACGTGGTGGTCGCCGGAGCCGGGACCAACGTGGCCCCGACGTCGGCCCGCAGCACCGCGACCTGCTCATTCTCGATCTTCGTGCTCGCCGGCGGCCGGAACCCCGGGCAGGCCACCCACCGCGACCTCATGGCCGCGGGCAATCGGTGCGCCCGATTATTCGCAACGCAGGCGAGCGGTCACCGCGTGGAGGCAGGCCCAAAATGCCTGCCCGACCTGACGTTGTTCATGAAGGATGTCTTGGCGCCGGCAATCAACCGGACATAGCATCGGCCCGAAATCAAAGCGGAGGATTAAAATCTTACGCAGCGCAAGCCCGCTCATAACCGAGAGTAAGGTAGCCGGCGTTCCGTCGCGCAAGTAAGGCCGAAGGAATTCAACTTGCCCTGTCCGGGCCCCCTGGGTGGGCAGGTTCCCGAGATGTGCTTATGAGCCGTCCCACCGTGGCCATCACCGGTGGTGCCGGGTTTCTCGATTCGCATCTCTGCTTTCGCGTCGAGAAGCGGATTGTGACGTTCCCCTTTCCGTTCGTGATCACCGGGCCGCGGCGGCGCCGGCCTGTGCAGGTAGCGTTTATTCGCGGGATGCTTTTCTCGCCGATTTCCCGGCTGTCAACTCTTGCCGAAAATCAACGACGCGTTTATCTTTATGATCGTTTTGAATTATCGGCTACCCGATACGCGGTGATGATCATGCGATTCACGAGCAAGAGCTTCACAATCCTGGCGAGCGCTCTCCTCATGACGTCGGCCGGGCAGGCGCTGGGCGCGAGCCCAGCCGCGGCGGACGAGTGCCCGACGGCGACCGACCGGTGGGAGGCCGTCGACCTCGGCGTGACCGGCGGTGCGCTCGACATCAACGACCTGGGACAGATCGCTGGTTTCAGCCGGAACGCGACCGGCGCGACCCGGGCGATCGTCTGGGACAGCGGCGAGATCATCGACGTGGGCACCCTTGGCGGCCCCAGGGGCGACGCCTCCGGGATCGACGAGGAAGGCCATGTCGTCGGCGGCAGCTACACGGAGTCGGAGAAAGGTCACGCCTTCCTCTGGCACAAAGGGACGATGCAGGACTTGGGCACCTTCGGGGGGTTCGCCGCGTTCCCCAGGGACGTCAACCAGGGCGCCATCGTCGGCGAATACAGCACCCTGCTGCCCGGCCACATCAGAGTCAGGCAGGCCTTCGTGATCCGGAACGGAGTCAAGACCGATCTCGACCTCGTCGCCGGCAGCGAGGCCACGGGCATCAACACGACCGGCCAGATCGCCGGCACTCATCGCCGCACCGAAAGAGCGGGCCTGCCGGCCAACCAGCAGACCCAGCGCGCCTTCCTGTGGGAGAACGGCACCGTCACCGAGCTGGGCACTCTGGGCGGCATCTGGAGCGAGGCGAGCGGCCTCAACAACCAGGGACAGGTTGTCGGCCAGTCAGCGCTCGACGCGGACGGCGTGCTCCAGGCCGGCTTCGTGTGGAATCCCGAGACGGGCATGCGGCGCCTTGAGGACCGCGGCGGCGTGGCCCGCCCGAAGGCCATCAACGACGGGGACGTGATCGTCGGGACGCACACCTGCGGCACAGCTTCCGGCACCACCCGCGCGGCGGTGTGGACCGACCCCTCGCAGGCACCGGCTCTGCTTCCCGACCCCGCGGGCGGCACGGCGACGGCCGCCAACGCCATCAACGTCCACGGGGAGATCGCCGGGAACGCCATGTATCTTGATGGCCAGCAGCACGCCGTGCTCTGGAAGCCGGTGGCAGGCGACTGAGGCGCTACTCCAGGCTGACGGGCGACGGCACGGCCAGGCTGGCGGCGGTGTTATTCGGCCGCTGGTGGATCGCCGCGCTCGGTGCGGTCGCGTTCGTGCGAAGCGCGCATTTCACCTGATCACGCCCATTGGCCGCCACGCGAAGGGCCGCTCCAGCGGATAGACCACGGTTGGTGCCCACGTCGGCCACGTGACCGTCTGCCAGCACCATGATGTGGTCGGCGGTGAGGATGGTCGACAGCCGGTGTGCGATGACCAGCGTGGTGCGGTTGCGTCGGACGCTGGTCACCGCGGCGGCCACCTCCGCCGGCGCGTGAGGCAGGCGTGGGACGCGGGGCGGCTCGGTGCCTTGGCTCCGAGCCGCCCCCGCCCGCTCCGTGGTGGCCGACCGACTTCGGCGCTCCTCGGGAGCTCACCTTCGGGCTCGGCGGGCTATGCGGGGATCACGTGGAAGAAGTGGGTTGGCAGGTGGACCGCGACGCCCTCGTAGATCTCCGCGCAGACCGCCACGCCCGGGGCGGCGAAGGTGCCCTCTGGCGGCTCGGCGACCTTGATGACCGAGCGTCCGGCGTCGAGGAGCTGGGCGGCGACGGCGAAGTCTCCGACCAGCGCGCACCCGGGTTCGACCATGCGGGTGCGGCTGATCACGGTGCCGTTGCGGGCCAGGTCGCCCAGCAGGCTGCCGGCGCCGAGCATGTGCGTGTAGTAGTCGCGAGGGTTGACCACCATCGCGTGCGCTGTGGCGCCGGTCTGCTCGATCTCGTCGCACGCGGCGAGCACGCCGTCCACGTAGGTGCCACGGTAGGGCAGCTTGGCCACCTCGGGATGGCTCAGCACACCCTTCTCACCGATGGTCAGCGCCTGGTTCTCCGCGGTGGCCAGTCGTACCAGCAGCCGGTAGTCGAGGAAGCGGGCCAGCCCTTCGGGGTCGTCCGCGAGCTCGTCGGGGATCTGGACCCAGCCCCTGATCGGCGCGACGCCGAACTCAGCCATGCCGAACTTGAAGGCGGCCTCACGGCGCAGCCCGGACTCGTGGACCCCGGCGGCCTCGGCCGCGGTGGACCGCGACTCGCACCAGACCCTGACGGTGTCGGTATCGATCAGGCGCTTCTTGAACAGGTTGCGCACCGTCACCCTCGGCCGGTCCTGGGTGGGCTTGAAGGCGTCGGTGATGGTGAAGTCGAAGCGCACCTCGGCGCTGTCCCGCTCCTTGAGGTAGGCGCGGGCGAACTGCTCTCCCGGCGAGAGCTCGACCTCGGTGTGCTGTGCTGCGGCGGTCATGGAAGTCCCTTCAGATGAGAGCGTGCTCGACCAGACGGTCGTAGTAGGGGCGGTGGTGGTCGTAGTAGGAGCGCAGCCGCTCGTCGTTGTCGACTGTGGCCGCGTACTCCTTTGCGGGCGCGCTGAACCCCGAGCTGGCGATCGCGTCCAGGTGCCAGCGGCGGCTCCGGTGCCACTCGACGCGGTCCTCGGGCACCCACTGGAGCGCGTGCGGCAGGTACGGCAGGTCGACCGCCTGGCAGTACGCGGCGACCGTCTCGGCGGGCTCGGCCAGCAGGCTCTCGGCGCGGATGACGACGGGACGCTCCCCGCTCACTCGCCAGGCCAGCTCGAACAGGTCGTACTGGTGCTCGTAACCGATCTCGTGGCAGGCGACCTCGGGCTTGATCAGGCAATGCGAGGCGATGGCCTTGGCGGGGTCGCGGACGATGAAGGTGTGCCGGAACCCGGCGATCTCCTCGGGGTGGTCGAACAGGTACTGGTGGCGGTACTCCAGCGTGTCCTTGAAGAACACCGTGCGGTCCACGCCGAGCTCGGCCAGGTGCCCGAGCACCTCACCCGGGCTGCGGAGCGTGACGGTGCCGCCGTCGAGACCCGGGGCCTGGACCTCGTTCCAGTCCGTCAGCGTGACCAGCGGTTCATGGACTATGCAGACGTCACCGCGCTCGATCATCATCCGCAGGAACGCGGTGGAGACCGCCCGCGGATGCGCCCACATCGCGATCACGCTCACATCGACCACCACGCCGGCTCGCGGTCCCAGCGGTGCGCCCGCAGTTCCTGGAGCAGCCGGGAGTCGAGCGGCGTCCCGTCGGAGACCGCCAGGTTGGCCCGCACGTGCTCGGGTCTGCGCATACCGGGGATCACGGTGCTGACGGCCGGGTGGTGCAGGATGAACCGCAGCGCCAGCTCCGGCATGGTCATGCCGTCGGGGACCGTCTTCGCCAGCCGCTCGGCCCGCTCCACGGTCGGGCCGAGGTTCTCCGGGCCGAAGTAGGTGGCCCGCCAGTCACCCTCGGGGAAGACGGTGTCGGCCGTGAGCCTCCCTGTGAGGCCGCCCTCGTCGAAGGGAACCCTGGCGATGATGCCGACGCCGTCGCGCAGGGCCCGCTCGAACAGCTCATCCTCCGGAGCCTGGTCGAAGATGTTGTAGATGACCTGGACGACGTCCACGAGCCCGGTGTCGATGGCGCGCAGGCAGTTGGCGGGCTCCCAGCGGTTGACGCTGAGGCCGAACGCCTCGATCAGGCCCTCGGCCTTCAGCTCGGCGACCACCCGCTGCCAGCGCTCGTCCGGGGTCCACCGGTCCTCCCAGACGTGGAACTGCAGCAAGTCGATGCGGTCGACCCCGAGGTTATCCAGGCTGAGGTGGACGTACTCCCTGACGTGGTCGGCGGGGAAGACGTCGTCGAGGGTGTCGGACGGGCGCGGCGGCCACTCCCTGTTCTTGGGCGGAACCTTGGTGGCGATCTTGAGCCCGTGGTCTGGATAGTCCCGCAGGAGCCGGCCGAGCAGCTGCTCGCTGACGCCCCTGCCGTACACCCACGCCGTGTCGAAGAAGGTGCAGCCCAGCTCGACGGCCAGGTCGAGGCAGCGGGGCGCGACATCGTAGTCCCAACCGGTGAACCCGCCGGGGCCGCCACCGATGCCCCACATTCCGTAGCCGATCTCGCTGACCTGCCAGCCAAGGCGGCCCATCGTCCGGTAACGCATCTCAGTGTCCCTTCAGTGAAGTAAGGTAGGCGCCGATCGCGGCGTCCAGCGATCCTGCGTCAAGAGCGGAACCCCTGACGAACAGGGCCGGGTTGTCGACCAGCAGCTCGGCCAGGTCGGTGCCCGTCAGCATCGCGCGCAGCGTGTCCAGCTCCGGGTCGCGTTCCAGCATCGCCATGAACTCGGCGGCCGGCACCTCCCGCACCGGCAGCAGGCGGGCGAGGTCGACGCTTTCGGGGCGGAACACGTGGAAGGCGCCTGCCGGTCCTGTCAGGCCCGCGACCAGTCGGGCCGCCACCTCGTCCACCGGAGAGTAGTCGGTGAGCATCGGCACGTCGGGGCGCACGCCCAGCCGCTGGAAGGCCGTGAGCAGCAGGTGGGTGAGTGCGCGCGGGTTGGGCACGCCGTTGTCGGCGGCCGGCATCACCTCCCCGAGCCGGTAGAAGGTGACGGTGGCGCCCCGGTCCCGCGCCTCCCACAGCAGCCGCTCGGCCACCCACTTGGAGCGGCTGTAGCCGCTGCGCGGCGGGATGGCCTGGCCAGGATGGAAGTCCTCGGGCAGCGGTTCGCCGGAGGCCGCGGCGTGCCGGTCGAGCACGCCCAGCGTGGAGATGTGGTGCAGCGGCTTGGGCCGGCCGTGGACGGCGAAGCGGAGCACCTCCAGCGTCCCCAGCACGTTGGCGGGGCGGTGCGCGCGGTAGTCGAACAGGAAGTTCACCAGGGCGCCGACGTGCATCACCGCGTCGCACTCGGTCGCCAGCGACTCCCACTCCGCGGCGTCCAGGCCGAACCGCGACCTGCCCAGGTCACCAGCCATCGCCTCCAGGCGCCCGGCGACCGCCGCGTCCCATAAGCGCTGGGCCCGCAGCGCTTCTGTCACGCGGCGCCGGGCGTGGTCGTGGTCGGCGGCCCTGGTCAGGCAGATCACCCGCAGGTCGGTGGCCGACAGCAGCCGATGGACGACCCTGGCGCCGACGAACCCGGTCGCGCCGGTGACCAGGACGGTGCGCGGCGGCCGGGGAGTGGCGGTGGTGATCACCAGGTCACCGGGAAGCCGGGCGTCGCGCTCCATCAGCGCGGACTCGTCCTCTTCCGGCTCCGCCGGCTCCACCCTGTCTCGGAGCAGCTCGGCGAGCGCGGCCGCGGTTCCGCACTCGTACAGGTCCTGCACGCCGACCCGCACGCCCACGGCCGCGCGCAAACCGAGCACCGCGGCGAGCGCGGTCAGCGAGTCGCCGCCGCAGGTCACGAAGTCGTCGTGGACGGCGAACTCGGCCAGGCCGAGCACGCCCCTCAGGACTTCGGCGATCCGCTCGTCCAGAGGTCCGTCGACCGACTGCCGCGCGCCGCTGTCCAGCCGCTCCTCCATCAGGGCCCGGATCGCCCCGAGGTCGGCCTTGCCGCTGTCGCTGAGCGGCAGGTCCGGCAGGATGAGGCAGTGGTGCGGCATGCTGGTGCGCGGCAGCTGCGCGGCCAGGTGCTCGCGGAGCGCGGCCGAGGTCACTTCGGCGTTGGCGGCGGCCGCCAGGACGAGCCGGGTGCGCGTGCCCTGCCGTACGGCCACGGCCTTGGCCTGCCTGACCCCCGGATAGCCGGCGGCGGCCGCCTCGACCTCGCCCAGCTCGATCCGCACCCCGTCGACCTTGACCTGCCGGTCCGCCCGTCCCGAGAAGCGCAGCAGGCCCGCCTCGTCATACCAGCCCAGGTCGCCCGTCAGGTACAACTTGTCACCGGGGATCTCGGCGAAAGGGTTGGGGACGAACACCTTGTCGGTGCGCTCGCGGTCGCCCAGGTAGCCGATGCCCAGGCAGGCGCCGCCGACGACGATCTCACCGATCTCGCCGGGCGGCAGCAGACCCAGCTCCTTGTCCAGCACGACGGCGTAGCAGTTGTCGATGGGTCGCCCGAGCGGGATGTGGTCGCCGTCGGCGAAGTCGATGGGGTGGAAGACCATGCCGATGGAGGTCTCCGACGGGCCGTACCCGTTGGAGACCCGGAGGCCGGGAAGGAGGGTCCGCAGCCGGTGCACGGCGTGCGGGCCGACCTCCTCACCGCCCACGACCAGGTGCCGCAGCGAGGCGACCTTCGCCACGGCCCCGGGGTCGGTGTCCAGCAGGGCGACCATCATGGCGAGGGTGGCGGGCACGAAGTCGGTGATGGTCACCTGGTGCTCGGCGATGGTGGCGACCGTGCGCTCCAGGTCGAGGAACTCGCCCTGCTCGGGGACGACGGCGCACCCGCCGGTGGTCAGCGGCCACAGCAGCTGCCAGATGGCCGAGTCGAAGGTGTGCCTGCTGTTCTGCAGCACCACCTCCTCACCGGTGGCCTGGAAGTAGCGCGACATGAACCTGAACCGGTTGGTCAGGCCGCGGTGGACGTTGAGCGCGCACTTGGGCGTCCCGGTCGTACCGGAGGTGAAGACGCCGTAGGCCACCTCCTCCGGCCCCGGCTCGACGGTTCTCCGGTGCGGCGAGGGCGTCACCCAGTCGGCCGCGACGGGGTGGTGACCTTCGCCCAGCACCAGCCGGGGCGCGATCACGGCCAGCGCCGAGCGCATCCGCTCGGCCGGCCACGCCGGGTCGCACGGCACGAACGCGGCCCCGAGCTTCAGCAGCGCGAGCATGGACAGCGGCAGCTCAAGGCTGTTGACCAGTACCAGCGGGATGACGTCGCCGCGCCGCACGCCGGCCTCGGCCAGCTCCGCGGCCAGGCCGTTGGCCAGCTCGTCCAGCGCACGGTAGCTCAGGGTCGTCGTCCGGTACGACAGCGCCGGATGGTCGGGGGTGCGGTCGGCCTGCTCCTCGAAGAGCCTGGTCACGGGACGGTAGGGGCCGTGCTCGACCTGGGTGCCGGCCAGGCCGTTGAGTACCCGGCGACGGGTGATGGTGTCCAGATTCGGAAGGGTCCACATGGTGTCCGACATGCTTGTCCGATCTCTTTCCCACGGGGTGTGGCGGGCCAGGGCGGCACCGGTTGTGCCGGTGCCGGCTGGATCAGGAAGTCCTGGCGGTGGATGCGGGGGCCAGCGCCGGGGCGCAGGCCGCCAGTTCTGGCGGTGGCGTGCCGGTGACCAGCGCGGACAGCAGCAACCCCGCCGCTGGGGCGACCTGGATGCCGTATCCGCTCAGAGCGGCGAGCCAGAAGAATCCGGGGTCGCCGGGCGCCTCGCCGATCACCGGTACGTCACCGGAGACCGAGCTGCGCAGGCCCGCCCAGCGGTGGGTGACGTGCGTGACCTTGACGGTGGTGGCCTCCTCGAATCTGGCGACCGCCAGCGCGACGTCCAGGTCGTCGGGACGGGGGTCGCCCGGCGGCATCGGCGTGGAATCGGCAGGCGAGAGCAGCAGCCCGCCGGACTCCGGCTTGGCGTAGAAGGTCCCGGCCAGGTCGGTGACCATCGGCCAGGACGCCACCGCCGCCGCGTCGTGCCCGGACGGCCCGGGAACCAGCGCGGCGGTACGGCGCAACGACCGCAGCCCGATCGGGGCGACCCCGGCCAAGTCCGCGACCTCGTCGGCCCACGCCCCGGCGGCGTTGACCACGTGGACTGCCGTGAAGCCGCCGGCGGTCGTCTCGACCCGCCGGCCGCCGGGAACCGGCTCGATCGCCAACACTCTCGCGCTGGTCACCACCTGGCCGCCGCGCCGCCGGACCCCGGCCAGGAACCCCTGGTGAGCGGCCGCTACGTCGAGGTCGCAGGCCCTCGGCCGGAACAGCGCCCGCTCGTGCGGCCGCAGCACCGGGCACATCTCTCGCGCCTCGTCCGGGCTCACCTCGACAGCGCCGTCGGCCATCGCGCGGTCGAACTCCTCGCCCGCGTCCGGCGGCACCAGGACGAGCGCGCCGCGCGGGTTCAGCAGGGGGGCGTTCCCGAACCCGGGCGGCGGGGCCTCGTAGAACGTGCGACTGGCCGCGGTCAGCGCGCGCACCTCGGCGCCTCCGTAGTACTCGGAGAACCAGGCGGCCGAGCGCCCCGTCGAGTGGATGCCGGGGGTTCGCTCGGCTTCGAGCAGGGTGACCCGGCCGTGCGGGGCCAAGAAGTAACCGGCGGCCGCCCCCGCGATACCGCCCCCGATGACGACGAACTCGTTCATGATCTCCCACGCGGCATGGTGAGGGCCGCGATGAGCAGGGCGAGCACCACGATGCCCGCCGCGACGGCGAAACCGCGCCCCGCGCCCACGGCCAGCGCGTGGTCGGCGAGCGAGCGGTCGTTCGGCGTGGGGCCCGTGACCGCGGCCGCGGCCGCCCAGGCCACGGTGCCCAGGACCGCCAGGCCGATCGCTCCGCCGACCTGCCTGGCCGCGCTGAAGACTCCCGAGGCGACCCCCGAGTCCTCGGCCGGCACCCGCGACAGGGCCGACAGCGTGAGCGGGACGGCGGTGAGCCCGAGCCCCGCGTACGCGAGGATCGTGGGAACGAGCATGCCGGTGAGGTAACCGGTGGAGTCCCCGATCTGCGACAGCCAGGCCATGCCTGCCGCCGCGGTCGCCAGGCCGCCGATCACCAGGTTCCGCGCCCCCGTCCTGGCGACCAGCCGCGAGCTGAACCGAGCGCCGAAGATCAGCAGGGCGGTCAGCGGCACGTAGACCACCGCGGTCTGCAGCGGGGTGTAGTCCCAGACCTTCTGGAGGAAGAGCGTGAGGAAGAAGAAGATGCCGAACATGGCGGTGCTGGTGAGGATCTGCACGATGTAGATGCCGGCCCTGACCCGGTCGGTGAAGAGCCGCAGCGGGACCAGCGCGTGCGGGTTGCGCCGCTCGATCGCCACGAAGGAGGCGATCAACAGCACGGCCACCCCGACCGTGACCAGCACGTCCGGGTCGGCCCAGTGGGCGGTTCCCGCCTGGTCGGTGGCCGCGTTGATCAGGCCGTACACAAGGAGGGTGACCCCGGCGGTGCCGGTCAGGGCGCCCCCCAGGTCGAACCGGTCGCGCACCCGCTCGGTCTCGGTCAGCACCCGTAACGCGGCGATGACGATGAACACACCGAAGGGGACGTTCACGAACATCACCCAGCGCCACGACAGGTAGGTGGTGATCACGCCGCCCGCGAGCAGCCCCACCCCGCCGCCCGCCGTGGCCACCGCCGAGTAGACGCCCACCGCCCGGTCCCGCTCCGGCCCCTCGGGGAACGTCGTCGCGATCAGCGACAGCGCCGCGGGCGACGCCGCGGCGGCTCCCACCCCCTGGAGGGCACGGCACGCCAGCAGCCACCACGATTCGGTCGCCAGCCCGCCGAGCAGGGACGCGACGGTGAACAGGACGAGACCGGCGATGAACAGCCGCCTGCGGCCCAGGATGTCACCGGCACGCCCGCCCAGCAGCAGCAGCCCGCCGTAGGTGAGGGAGTAGCCGGTGACGACCCACTCCAGGCCCGAGCCCGAGAAGCCGAGCGATGCCTGGATGCCGGGCAGGGCCACGTTCACGATCGTCGCGTCCAGCAGGAACATGAGCTGCGCGACCGAGATGATCCAGAGGGCGACGGCGCGTGAGCGCCGTCCCGCTTCCAGATTCCGGGTCATCGTCTAGGGGACGCGGCGATCTCCAGCCGCTCGCGCAGGGGCTGGCGCAGGACCTTGCCGAGCGAGTTCTTGGGCAGCTGCCAGACGAACTGGACCCTGTCGGGCCACAGCACCTTGGCCATCTTCTCGGCCGCCAGGTGGTCGCGCAGCGCCTCCAGGCTGGGCGGCGGCCCGTCGGGCACCACCACGGCGCAGACCAGGTCGGCGCCCGGCACCGCGGGGTCCGGGTAACCGACCAGGACCACCTCGGAGATCGCGGGGTGGCGCAGCAGGACCGCCTCGACCTCCAGCGTGGAGACCTTCTGGCCGCTGGCCCTGGTGATGAGGTCCACCCTGCGCCCGGTGATCCGGATGCCGTCGCGGCCGTCCTCCCTGGCCAGGTCGCCCGTGTCGAACCAGCCCTCGGTGTCCAGGCAGTCCTCGTACAGCTCGCGCTGGCCCAGGTAGCCCAGGCACTGCGAGGCGCCGCGGACCAGAAGTCTGCCCGCTCCTTCCTCGGCCTCCGGATCGGGGACGACCTTGATCTCCATCCACGGCATCGAGCGTCCGTCGCTGTGCGCGGCCCAGCCCTCGGGGTCGTCCGGCCTGGTGACGGTGACGCCGCCGTTCTCGGTCATGCCCCACAGGGCGTGCAGCGGGATGTCGAACACTTCACGGACGTCGGTGATCAGCTGCGGCTGGATCGGTGCCGAGCCGGACACGATCCGGTTGAGGCTGGCCGCGTCTCGCGGGTTCTCGCGCTGCGCGGCCAGGAGCTTCACCAGGTAGCCCGGCGCGCAGTACGCCCAGCTGATCCGATGGGCGGCGATCAGGTCGAGCAGCAGCTCCATGTCGGTGTTGGTGTCCTGCATCACACAGGTGCCGCCCAGGTGGAGCGGCATGTAGACCGCGTAGCTCATCCCCGCCATGTGGGTCAGGTAGTTGGGAATCGAGATCACGTCGTCCGCGGTCAGCCCGTACGGCTCCGACACCGCCCTGACGGCCGCGTAGACGGTGTTCTGGCTGTGCACGACGGCCTTCATCGTGCCCGTGGTGCCCGAGGTGTACAGCAGAAGCGCCGGGTCGTCGGGGCCGAGCGGCACCGCGTCGCCGGGGTCGTGCTCGGTGTGGACGAAGAACTCCTCGAAGTCGACGGCCCCCGTGGCCGCGGCGTCGCCCACCACGACCCGGTGCTGGAGAGTCTCGGGTGCGGCCTCCACCAGACGGGCCGCGTAGTCGACGCCGTCGAAGGAGTCGACGGTCACGGCGACCTTGGCCGAGCTCGCCCGCAGGACGTGGGCCAGCTCGCGCCCCCCGAGCACCGGGATGACCGGTGAGCTCACCGCGCCGATCCGGTTGCAGGCCAGGTAGAGCGGGGTGAGCATCCACAGGTTGGGCAGGTAGAGCACCACCACGTCACCGGGGCCGACACCCAGTTCGCGCAGCGCGCCCGCGAAGCGCGAGACGGTGTCCGCCAGCTCGGCGTAGGTCAGGGTCCTGGCCGGCTGACCGCCCTCGTAACTGATGATCGCCTGATGGTCCGGACGCCGCTTGGCGGCGTCAGCGAGATCATCGAGAAAAGTGGAATCCCGCCACCAGCCAGCCGCGCGGTAGCGGGCTGCGGTCGGCGGGGCTGGGGTCGCCAAAGTCTCCCAGATAGACATCTTCGCGCGCCTTCCCCCGTCAAATGAAGATCATGCTGAAGATGAAACCTAGCCCTTATCCCACCGAAGAAGGAGATGTTTTGATATTTCCGGTAGGACCGATTAAGTGGCTGATCTCATGGCAGCGCTTGACATGCCCACGGCCGCGGGTACAGGCTCCATGATCGATCACACACCTGTCACGGAGCGCTGGGGGAAGGGACACCGTGAAGATCGGCGTGCTCGGCTGGGACTACGGCGAGATGGATCCCGACGCCCCCTGTCTGGTGGAGGCGGGTAGGGAACGGGGGCACGAGATGGCCCTGTTCACGCTGGAGGAGCTCGCCTACACCCCAGGGGCCAAGGGCGGCCTTAACATCGAGGTGGGCGGGCACGACGCCGAGTCCTTCGACGCCATCATCTCCAGGGCCAAGCTGTACGGCGATGACTGGCAGGACCGCGTGGAGCGGCTGACCCTGCTCAGCAAGGTCCCTGGCCTGCGTCTGTTCGACCCCGCCGAGGTGTGGGTGCGCGGTTACAGCAAGTTCCTCACCGCGCAGAAGCTGGCCGAGGCCGGCCTGCCGACGCCCCCCGTCCGCTCGGCCGTCACCCTGGCCGAGGTCGAGACCGCGTGGAAGGAGTGGGGCGCGACCATCGTCAAGCCCTCCTTCGGGTACCGCGGCGTCGACGTCGAGCGCGTCACCGACTTCCCCACGCAGACGGCCGTGGTCGAGGAACTGCTCGCCAGATACGGCACGCTGGTGTGCCAGCCGTACTATCCGACCCAGTACGGCGAGTACCGCATCACCGTCGCCGGCGAGGTCACGCCCATCAACATGCTGAAGCTGCCGGCCGCCGGGTCGTGGCGGTGCAAGACCCTGGAAGGCGCGAGCTTCGAATACTTCGAGGCACCCCCCGAACTCCAGGAACTGGCAGTGCGCGCGGCCAGAGTGATGGGGATCACGCTGGCCGGGCTCGACATCCTGCCGACCGAGGACGGCTACATCATCCTCGAGGTCAACCCGATTCCGGGCTTCCTCAACATCTTCGGCCCAGAGCGGCACCAGCAAACTCTGCACGGCGTCTTCGACTGGGTGGAGAAGCAGGTCTCCCAGCCCTAGCGACTGCCAGGGGTGCCCCGGCCGCCGGCCCGTCAGCAGGTGACCGATCGGTGCTGGCCTTCACCGCGATGCGGCCCACATGTTTGATCCGAAGGGTACCCCCGGCAGGATGCGAACTTGCGGCACTCGCTTTAGCCGCTTAGTCATCCACCAGGGCTTGCCGCCGGGTGCCCGGTTACTGGCCGATTTTCGGATCAGTCCCCCTAGCCCTGTGGTGACGCCGCGCAGGCGTGAAAATGGGGTCGGGTAGCCCCCCGACGTCGGCGTCTTTTCTGGGATTCAGGACCGGCGGTCCTGGTACAGGTGCACGTCGTGCCCAGCGCCGACCCGCCGGGCGAGGTGCTGGCGACCCTACGAGACAAGCTCTTCGGCCTGACCGGTGGCGAGTTCCCGCTGGAGGTGGTGCTCGCCGAAACCATCGCGATCACTGCTGGCGGCAAGGGCGTCGTCATGAACCAGATCCTGCGCGGCGAGGAGCGTTCTCTGGGATCGAGGTGGTCGCACATGCCGCCGTCGTGGCAGGCGCTCATGGTCCCGTGACGGCTCACTGGCGGGACAGGGCCCGGGTGATGCCGGTGACGATGGTCGTGACCAGGATCCAGCCCGCCAGCACCAGGCCATAGGCGACCCACTGAGCGCCGCCGGCCGGCTGGAACGCCTTCTCCTGGCCGAAGTCGATCAACGGGAACAGCAGGTCCAGTGCGTACACCACAGCGTTGAACACCGGCCCCTTGCCCGCCTCGGCGGGCGGCGGCCGATCGAGCGCGAACACCGTGGCCCCCACGACCAGCAGCGCGACGAACCAGGCGGCGGCGCGCAGCGGCCGGTAGCCGTAGCCGACCGTGACGTCCTGCAGCACGCCCCAAGCGCGGGCGGGCCTGCGGAGCGTGGCGCGCCGCCGCCGCTGCTTGGCCAGCAGCACCGTGCGGGCCTCCTCATCGTGCCCGAGCCGCCGATAGGTGCTGGCCAGCTGCTCGTACGGCTGCGGCACGTACTCCTCCGCGCCCTCTTCGAGCCAGGCCAGCCGGCGGGCGGCGGGCAGCGTGGGATCCAGTGCCTCGTACGTCAGGCCGTCCTGTCGGCGCGGTGACCAGGTGTCGGGGTCGTCGCGCAGCACTCCGATGCGGGCGTGCCGCAGGTCGACAGCGCCTTCGGGGGCCGACTTCGGGCGTAGGTACAGCTCACTGGCCTGTAGTTGCCAGGCCGCCAGCGCCCGGCCACCGGGGTTGGCGAGGGTGGCGTCGTTGAAGTACACGTGCCGGCGGACCTGGGTGCCGATCAGCGTGATCTCGCCGTCGGAGGTGAAGCCACGCCCGCAGAACAGCCCGCTGCCGATGGTCGCCGCGGCCGCGTCCAGCGTTTTGCCGCCGGGATCGTTGCTCAGGCGGGCGCCGCTGAAGTCGGCGATCGTGCCGATGGAGGCGTCGACCAGCCGTACCACGCCTTCGGACCGGAACCCGTCGACGCAGGCCAGCGCGCCGCCGATGGAGGCGCCGTCGGCGTCCAGCGCCACCTCGCCCGGGGCGGAGAGGTCGGCGCCGGCCAGGCGCAGAGATCCGGTGACGCGGGCCTGGGACAGGTCGACCCGACCGCGCGCCGTCAGCCCGCGCGCCTCGATCGTGCCCTCGACCTGGATCTCCTCTGCCTGGAGCGCGTCGCCGCCGGGGTTGTCCAGGCGGGCGCCGGTCAGGTTGAGCTCACGGTCGACGCGGGAGTCCGCCAGCCGTACCGTGCCGTTGGCGGAGAAGGTTCCGCCCAGGTAGAGGCCGCCCTCGGCGGTGATCCGCGAGCCGCGGAAGGCCATCTCGCCCGGGTGGTCGATGGTGGTGCCGGTCAGGGCGAAGGGCCCGGTGACGCGGGTGTTGCGCAGGCTGATCATCCCGGTGACCGTCATGCACCGGCAGAACACGTTGCCGTCGGCGACCAGGCCGTCCAGCGTCAGGGCGTGCCGGTCGGTCGCGGTCAGCCGGGCGTCGTCCATGATCAACGCACCGCCGACCTTGACGTTGGACAGCCGCACGTGGCCCTCGGCCCGCAACTCGATGGCGGCGATCCCACGGTCGGCCTGGAGCCGGTCGCAGTCGATCGCGAGCCCCGGCGCCCGCACCCGGGCGTGGTCGAGCGTGAGGCTGCCCGCGATGTGGGCGCCGCGCAGCTCCACCCGCCCGGTGAACAGGCAGCTCTCCAGCCTCAGGTGACCACCGATCTGGGCGTTCGACGCCGACAGGCCGGGCAGCCGGGACCGGGTGAAGCTCAGCTGCTGGCAGCGGGCCCAGTACAGGCGCGGCACCTGCTCGAAGTCGCAGGAGAGGAACCGCGCCGGGTGGCCGATGGTGGCGTGGGCCAGGTCCAGGAGTTCGGTGACGCGGGCGCCCTTGAGGCGCAGGGCCGGTAACCGCGCCGATTCCTCCCGCAGGAGGAGCTCGGTGATCACTCCGGCGCGGACCGTCCGCTCCGGGCCCCAGCTCGCGCCGGTCGCCGGGTCGTCCTCGTCCGGTTTCCCGGTGCGGAAGTCGACCAGCTCGCCCCGGGGGAACGCCTCCCACACCCGGCGCTCGGCCGCGGACAGCTCCTCGACGCGCATGGCTGAATTCTGCCGCAACGCCGGTGGTCGCTGGTCACTTGACGCCGATCATTTGATGCCGGTCATTTGACGCCGATCGACATCTCCACTTCGGTGCCGGTGCACGCGGACGCTCCGGCGGACGGGCTCAGGGCCGCCACCTTGCCGATCCAGTCGGGTCCCTTCCGGTAGCCGACCTTCACCGTGAAGCCGGCCTTCTCCACGGCCGCCTTTCCCGCGTCGAGGGGCCAGCCGCGCGCGTCGGGCACGCGGGCGCGGGTCGCGCTCATCACCAGGTCGACCGTGCTCGTGCCCGGCCGTAGGGCGGCGCGCAGGACTTTGCCGGGTGGGCCACCGGTGGAGCAGTCCGGGGTGAGCTTTCCGGGGATCAGCCCGGCCTGCCGGAGTCTGGACGTCGCGTCCTTCTGCCGCAACCCGGCCAGGACCGGCACCGACCAGCAAGGCGGCGACCACAGTAAGCGCCACGCGACGCCCCGGCCGGGCGCTCCCGGACGGCCCCCCGGACGGCTCGGCAGGCAGCCCGGCGGGCGCCTCAGTGGGCAACCCCGCGGACGGCCCGGGGGGCGGCTCAGTCAGCGGCTCGGCGGACAGGGCGGCAGGCGGGACGGCAAGCAGGGCTGGGGACAGTGCAGCGGCCGGGACGGCGGACGGGGTGACGGACAAGGAGGCGGGTGGGGCGAGGTCGGCGGCGGCCTTGAGGTCGCCCGACCTACCCCCGAGCAGCGTCAGCAGGAGCTCCTGCGCGGTGGGCCGGGTCGCCGGGTCCTTGCCGAGGCATCGCTCCACCAGTTCGCGTAACGGCAGCTGGATCGGGGACAGATCGGGCGTATCGTTCAGCACGCGGTTGATCACCGCAGGAATCGAGTCCTGCCCGAACGGCGCCTTCCCCATGGCCGCGAACGCGATCGTCACACCCCAGGCGAAGACGTCGGAGGGGGCGCCCGCTGGCGAGCCCGCGAGCTGCTCCGGCGAGATGTACGCGGGCGTGCCCATGATCTGGCTGGTCGCCGTGGCCGTGGTGTCCGCCTCACGAGCGATGCCGAAATCGATGACGCGTGGACCGTCGGGACCGATCAGCACGTTTCCCGGCTTGAAGTCGCGGTGCACGATGCCGGCCTGGTGGATGGCGGTCAGGGCGGTGGCGGTCCCGATCGCGAGGCGCTCCAGCGCGCCCCCGATGACCGGTCCGTCCTTCGCCACCCGTTCGGCCAAGGAGGGCCCGTCGATGAACTCACTGATCAAGTACGGCTGACCGCCGAGCATCCCGGCGTCCACCACCTGGGCCGTACAGAATCGGGCCACCTGTTTGGCCAGCGCCACCTCGCGCATGAACATGCGCTGCGCGCGCTCGTCGTCCCACGACCCGGCGTTCAGCAGTTTCGCGGCGACACGCTGCCCGGTCGGCCCGGTCGGCCCGTCCGGCCCGTCCGCTTCCGCGAGGTACACCTCACCCTGGCCGCCTCTGCCGATCCGGCCGATCACCCGATAGACGCCCAGCCGGCGTGGGTCACCCGTACGCAGGGGCTCGATAGCGCGCATCGCTTCCTCCCGAAGAAGTCACCCCTTATTCGCGTCAGCACCACATGCGGATTGCACGAAATGCTAAAACACTTATTTCCTACCTGTTGTGTTGACTATAGGAATGTCCTCGATCTACGGTGAGAACCGTGACGCCCATGGTTCTCACCATCCGAGGTCACGTGGACTTCTGCCGCGTGGCCAGCGCGCTCTGTCCGTCCTTCCGTTGATCGGCCGACATCCCATCTCCCGGAAGGACCACATCCATGTCAACCCTGCACATCGACCCCGTAGCGGGCCGGATCGGCGCCCAGGTCGGCGGTGTACGGCTCGGCGGCGACCTGCCCGCCGACGTCGTCGCCGAGATCCGCCTCGCGCTGCTCGCCCACAAGGTGCTCTTCTTCCGCGGCCAGGACCACCTGGACGAGGAGCGGCAGGTCGCCTTCGCCCGGCTGCTCGGCGACCTGACCACCGCGCACCCCACCGTGCCCGCTCTCGACGACAACGCGCACATCCTCGACCTCGACTATCGCAAGGGGCACAAGGTCGACCGCTGGCACACCGACGTCACGTTCGTCGACCGGCCGCCGCTCGCCTCGGTCCTGCGCGCCATCACCATTCCCCCGGCGGGTGGCGACACGCTGTGGGCCAACACCGTGGCCGCCTACGAGTACCTGCCGGCCGAGCTGCGCGACCTGCTCGACCGGCTGCGGGCCGTACATACCAACCAGTACGACTACGCGCGCATCGCGACGTCGGAGGATCCCGCGCGGACCCGCGAGTACGCCGAGGTGTTCGCCGCCACCGTCTACGAGACCGAGCACCCGGTGGTGCGCGTCCACCCGGAGACGGGCGAGCGGGCCATCCTGCTGGGCGATTTCGCCAAGCGGCTGACCGGGCTGTCGGCGCAGCCCTCCGCCTCGGTCATCAAGCTGATCCAGGAGCAGGTCACCCAGGTGGAGAACACCGTCCGCTGGCGATGGGCGCCCGGCGACGTGGCCATCTGGGACAACCGCGCCACCCAGCACCGCGTCGTGCACGACTTCGGCGACCAACCGCGCCGCCTGCACCGGGTCACGATCGCGGGCGACGTCCCGGTGGACGTGGACGGACGGACCAGCACGGTGCTGAAGGGGGACGCGGCCGCGTACTCACCTGTCGCGGCCTGACCCCGCGAACGGCCCATCGTCCGGGGAGACGGCTACGCGACCTGGCCGAGCGAGACCGCCGATCGATCGAGGGGGGTGGTCCCGCCCGGCCAGGCCAAAGAGGCCGGGCGTGCGTTTCTTAGTGGTCGCGGACCGGGATCGGCTCAGCCAGCGCGGCCCGGCTGGGAGGCGCGGGGAAGGGGTCGGCGAAGTATTGGGTCTCGTGCGTCACGAGACCATCGGTCATCTCCATGACGCTGAGCGAGTGTGTGGGCACGCCGTCATAGGTGATCACACACTCGCTCACCCAAACGTCGCCGCCGCCCAGGATCCGGCGGATGGTGAAGTGGCGTTCGGCCGGGTGCCCGCCTCGTTGCGCCTGGATCCTCGCCCGGCCTCTGAAGCGCTCGCCTGACTGCGGGTAGTCCAGGATCGCGTCCGCGGCGTAGATCGAATGCTCGGCGTCGACATCGCCGCGTTCGGAGGCCGCCCAATGCTCCTGGAGCCGAGCCCGGATCTCGGCCTCGGGATCCCTTACGCCGTTCACCCGTTACACCCCTCGTGACCAGTAGAAATGTCGCTCGGCCCGCACGACAGATGCTACTCGAGGGTTCTCCCGCTGCTCGGGACGGCTCAGGCCAGTTCGTCGGCGAGGGCCTGTTCGATGCGCTGCCAGGTCTCGGCGTGGTACGGCGAGTCCTCCTGCGCCAGGAAGGCGTGTGGGGCGCCCGCCAGGACGACCATCTCGTGCCTGATCCCGTCGGCCTGAAGACGCTCGGCGATGGCCGCATGTTGTTCTTCGATGATCGCGTGGTCGCGGTCGCCGACGATGTACACCAGCTTGCCCTTGATGCCCGGGGTCAGGTCGAGCGTGGGCTCCGGGCCGCTCACCGGGATGTCGGTGCCTGTCAGCCAGCCCGCGTACAGGACCACGGTGATCGGGAAGCCGAGTTGGGTGGCGGCCAGGTAGGCCAGGTGGCCGCCCAGGCTCAGGCCCACCATGCCGACCGCGCCGCTCGTGTCGTCGCGTGCCGCGAGGTAGTCGGCGGCCGCGCGGGTGTCGTACAGCACTCCTGTACGGCTCAGCGTCGCTATCAGTTCGAACCCGCGTGCGCGGCCCTCGTCGGTGGCCGGCAGTTCCACACCCGGGTCGGCGCGGTGGTAGTAGTCGGGGGCCAGCACCACGTACCCCATGCCCGCGATCCGGTCCGCGACCGCGCGCACGTCCTCGGTCAGCCCGAACAGTTGGTGGGCCACGATGACGGCCGGATGAACGCCGTCCCCGGCGGGGCGAGCGAGGTATCCACCCATGGGACCGTCGCTGGTCCGCACGGTGATGTCCGTGGGGTTCACGGGTGCCGTGCCGGTGTCTGAGGGGACGTCGGCCAGGGCGGACACGACGGCTTCGGCCACACCCATGGCGGAGGCGGGGTTCTGGCCGGTCACCAGGCGGCCGTCGCGGATCACCTGCGGCTGGAAGTCGGGGCCTGGCACGTGCTCGGCGCCCAGTTCGCGCAGGCGGGAGGCGAGCAGGAAGGGAACCACCGAGGTCAGCCCGACGGCCGCCTCCTCGGCATGACACTCACGCCACATACCTCGGGCGCAGCCCCGGCCATAGCGAAGCGGCGAGCGGCCATGCACGTGATGGCTGTCCTTTCCACGTACATGGCCGCCCATAAGGGTTCGGTCAGGCGTCGCGGTGATTGATCGCCAGGGTTGCCAGCAGGAGGGACACCACGACGTAACCCACCAGGATGACGGCGGCCGTTGAGGGGCCGAAGGCTCCTGCGTCGGGTACGGCGGCCAGTTGCCTGGCCAGCGACGGAATCGTCAGGGAGCTGATCCAGTCGTTCCACGGAGCTGGGAGGAAGCGCTCGAGCACGGTCGGGGACAGCGGGAGGACGACCAGCGCGATGAGCGCTCCCGGTGTCGACCGCAGGACCGTGGCCAGGCCCAGTCCCAGCACCGCGGCGACGGCGGAGCCGGCGCCGGTGGACAGCACCTCGGCCAGGGCCGCATGTTCGGCGAACGAGGCGCCGATCGGACGCCCGGCCACCACGGCCTGTGCGGTGAAGTAGGTGGCGAACGCCAGCAGTTGGCCCGCGACAGCGGCCATGGCGGCCACCGCGACGGCCTTGGCCAGAAGGAGCGTCCACCGGCTCCGGATCGTGGTCAGCGTGAGTCTGATCATGCCGGTGGCGTACTCGCCGGAGATGGCGAACACGCCCAGCATGCCGAACAGCACAGGCGGAATGTCGGCACTGAGGCTGAGACCCGTGCCGACGGGATCGCCACCGGGGCCGTTGGTGTCGAAGTAGTGCGAGATCGAGTAGGCGGCGAAGCCGGTGAGCGCAAGGGCCGAGAGCGTGGAGGCCAGGACGTAGTAGGTGGCTCGGAGCGAGCGTAGCTTGAGCCATTCCGATGCGACGAGGTTGATCATTGCGTGATCTCCATGAAGGCCTCCTCCAGTGATGTCCGGCGCGACACCAGCTCGTGAACGGCACAGCCGTTCGCCAGGGCGATGTCGCCGATGGCGGCTGCGGTCAGGCCGGTCACCAGCAATTCCGCTCCGGCGATGGCATCCCGCACGGGGCGCGTATCGGCTCCAGCCGCCGCAGGCCCACCGGGCACCGGCTCCTCACCGGCGTTGGCGTCCTGAGCGGGGCGTATGGTTGCGCCGGCCGCTTCGAGTGCCCTGGACAGGCGGGCCGCGTGGGGTGATCGGACCAGTACGCCGCTCTGGAAGCGGGCCAGCAGGTCCGTCGTCGTGGTGTCCTCGATCAGCCGGCCCTGGCCGATGATGATGAGCCGGTCGGCGGTGAGGGACATCTCAGTCATCAGGTGGCTCGACAGCAGGACGGTGCGCCCCTCGGCGGCCAGGGATCTGAGCAGTGTCCTGAGCCAGCGGATGCCGTCGGGGTCGAGGCCGTTGACCGGCTCGTCGAGGATGAGCACGCCCGGGTCACCGAGCAGGGCCGCCGCGATGCCGAGGCGCTGGCGCATCCCCTGGGAGAATCCGGCGATCCGCTTGCGTGCCGCGTTGGCCAGGCCGACCTCCTCCAGCACCTCCACGACCCTGCGGTGCCCGATCCCGCCCGCGTACGCCAGCGCCTGCAGGTGAGCGAACGCGCTGCGCCCGCCCTGCACCTCGGCCGCGTCGAGCATGGCGCCGACCTCGCGCATGGGGTCGCGCAGGTCGTGTTTGCGGACGCCGTTGATCAACGCCCTGCCCGAGGTGGGCGTGTGGAGGCCGAGGATCATGCGCATGGTGGTTGACTTGCCAGCGCCGTTGTGCCCGAGGAAGCCGGTGACCTGTCCGGGTTTGACGTCGAACGTGAGCTCGGACACCGCGCGGGTGGAGCCGTACAGCTTCGTCAGTTCTGTGACCTCGATCATTTCCCCACCTTCTGGATGATCTCGGCCGGGCAGCGCGTGCCCGGCGCGGGCAACTCCCCCGTGGTCAGGTAGGCGCGGACGTGCCGCCGCAGGCAGATGTTCCGCGCCCACGACGCGTGGCCGTCGCCGTGCCACAGGACACGCGCGGACGGGATCTGCTCGGCCACGTGCGCCTGCCCGCGATAATTGGTGTTGTTGTCGAGCTCCCCGATCGCGACGAGGATCGGCGGGGCGTCCTTCACGCGCAACGGGTGCGGCGCCCAGGACGCGCCGCCGCTGCGCCCCCAGCACCGCCCGAGCTCGAAGCGTCCCTCAAGCCAACCGAACCTCGGCGCGATCTCACGGAGTCTGGCCTCGATGCCCTGGAACTCCTCGTACGTCGGCAGCTTCGGCATGAAGTCGTTGCACAAGGAGTCTTGGCTCACGGACGCGCCGCCCTCATCCGGGAGCAGTTCTTGCAGGAAGTCGCCGGCGTCGCCGTCGAGGGCCTTACGGATGGCGGTGGCAAGCTGGGGCCAGAGTGCCGGATTCATGCCTTTGATCGCGCCGGCGTACAGCTGCCCCTCATGCACTGTCCGGCCGGCCGACGCCGGCAGTGGCACGCGGCGCACCCTGGCAACGAGCTCATCCCACGCCTTGCCCGCATCCCTGCCGTGCAGGGCGCAGTCGGTGCGGCGGGCGCACCAGTCGCGGAAGCGGGTGAGATGGCGCTCTTGCGTGAGCGCGTAGTTGCGTATCCAGGGCTCGAACTCCTGCTGGGTGTGATCGGCGGTGCCGTCGAAGTACATGCGGCCGACCCGCTGCGGGAACAGCTCCAGGTAGGCCTGGGCGTAGACGGTGCCGTAGGAGTTGCCCGCGTAGATAAGTTTGTCCTGGCCAAGCGCGGCGCGCAGCGCGTCGATGTCGTGGGCCACGTTCCATGCCGTCATCCCGCGCCAGGCCGATTTGGCCATGATGCGGCAGCTCGCCTGATGGGCCGCGTTCTTGGCGGCGTGGGCGTCCCAGTCCTGCTTCGTCCTGGCCAGGAGCAGTCCGTAGACGGAGGCGTCGGGCTCCGCGCAGCTCACCCTATTGCCGCTCGCGGGCTCCGACATGCCGCGCGGATCGATGGCGATGACGTCGAAGCTCCTCTGCAACTCATCGAGCAGGATCGGCGACTCCGCCGGAGCGTCGGGCTGGTTTTTCCGCCTGAGTACCGATGTGCTGGTGCCGGGCCCTCCGAAATTGACGATCAGCGACCCGACGCTCTTGCCCGTCGCGGGCAGTTTGGCCACGTGCACCGAGGTTCTGGGCCCGCCCGGGTCGGCCCAATCCACAGGAACGACCAGCTCGGCGCATCGCAGGCCGTCACCACAGTCCTTCCACACGAGGCCGTGGGCCTGCGCCGAGGCCAGCGCGATACCGCCAAGCGGCACGGCGAGACAGGCCGCCAGGCACAGGGCGATGAGTCTGCGTCGGTTCATGGCGGCAACGATGCTGTACGGCGGCGGGCGGCACATCGGAGCCTGATCCGATCTTTGGGATCGGACCAGGGTCATACGGTACGGGCGTACGTGCGCGGAGTACGACCCTGGTCCGACGGCCCGTGCTCCGATTCGCCCCCGGCCGTTCCTCGATAACGTCGGGATGTGAATCTGCTCGCCCGACGGCCTCCACCCTGGCTGCTCATCCTGGCCGACACCGTGGTCGCGGTGCTGCTCGCGCTGGCGTCCACGGCGAGTCCGCCGGAGCTGACCACGAACGCCGTGACCATGGCGCTCTGCTGGCTGCTCGCGGTGCCCGTGGCGGTGCGGCGGTTATGGCCGGAGCCCGCCTACTACAGTGCGCTCCTGATCGGCATCGCCGTGCTCGCGCTGCAGGCCAACCGGCTGATGCCGACGGCAGTGGTGGCCCTGGCCATCTACCCGGTGGCGACCGGCCGGCCGGTGCGGCGATCGGCGATCGCCCTGGTGTCGGGCCTGCTCATCAACGGAGGCTCGCTGCTGGTCTCGATGCCGGGTCCAGCACAATATTCGAACGGCTGGCCCGACCCCGTCTTCATCCTCGGTACGGCCTGGCTGGTCCTCGCAGCGAGCTGGAGTCTCGGCACGGCGGCGCGCACCCGCCGCGAGTTCGCCGCCCGCGAGGCCAGGAGGCAGGCCGAGCAGGCGGCGGCCGACGAGCGCCTGCGGATCGCGCGCGAGTTGCACGACGTCGTCGCCCACTCGATGAGCGTGATCACCGTCAAGGCGGGGGTGGCGGCCAAGGTCCTGGACAAGCATCCGGAGGAAGGGCGCAAGGCGTTGCGGGCCATCGAGGAGATCGGGCGCGGCTCGCTCGCGGAGATGCGCCATTTTCTCGGCACGCTGCGCGCACCCGGCAGCGCGCCCGACAACGCGCCGCTCCCCCGGCTCGCCGACCTGCCGTCCCTGGCGCGCCAGGCGGCGGAGGCCGGCGTGCAGATCGACCTGTCGGTGGACGGAACCGTGCCCGACAGCATGGCACCGGCCGTTTACCGCATCGTCCAGGAGGCGATCACCAACGTCGTCAAGCATGCCGCTCCCGCCCACTGCCAGGCCAGCGTGTCGGTCGCCGATGGGAGGTTGCGGATCTCCGTGGTCGACGACGGGTCTGGGCAGCGGGTGCTGCCGGGGCCGCCAGGTGGGCACGGGCTGGCGGGGATGCGCGAACGGACCCTGCTGTACGGCGGCACCTTCGAGGCCGGCCCGCTCCCGGGAACGGGGTTCGGCGTGCACGCGTCATGGGAGATCCCTTGACCCGCCTGGGACTTCGACGGAGGGACAGGGGGCAGCGCCGGGCGTTCCGGCGGTGCGCGGGCGTGCGCGAACGGCGGGCCATTCGGCACAACCCCGCAGTGGCGCATGGAGGTACGCACGGCCGGCGTTCCGAGAAAGCGTCGACGTGATGCGAGCGGTAGGCGCGGATCGGTCATGATGGACGTGATGACGAGGATCACGAGCGTGAGCCGGAGGAAGCGGAGTCGGCGGGTCCGGACAGGGCGTCCGCGGACTGGGCCGGGCTCGGTCGGGGTGGGTGCGGCAGGAGGAGGCTCGTGATCCGGGTGCTCATCGCCGACGATCAGGCGCTCCTGCGCGGCAGTTTCCGCTTGCTGATCGACTCGGAGGACGATCTCACCGTGGTCGGAGAGGCGGGCAACGGGCGGGAGGCGGTGGCGCTCTCACGTACAGAGTCACCCGACGTGGTGCTCATGGACGTCAGAATGCCCGAGATGGACGGCATCACCGCGACGGGGCAGATCGCCGGGGACACCCGGGTGCTCATCCTGACCACGTTCGACCTCGATGAGTACGTTTATTCGGCGCTGCGGGCGGGTGCCAGCGGATTCCTGCTCAAGGACGCGCCTCCGGACGACCTCCTGAAGGCGATCCGAGTGGTGGCGTCGGGTGAGACGCTGCTCGCGCCGACCGTCACCACCCGACTGATCGCGGAGTTCGTACGCCAGCCAGTCCAGCAGCCCTTTCACGGGCTCGACACGTTGACGGACCGGGAGCGCGAGGTGCTCACCCTGGTCGCCCACGGACTGTCCAACGCCGAGCTCAGCGTGCAGCTCCAGGTGAGTCCCGGGACCGTGAAGACGCATATCGGCCGTTTGCTGGCCAAGCTCAACGCCCGCGACCGCGCTCAGCTCGTCATCGCCGCCTACGAGGCCCGCCTGGTCACGCCGCGTTAGCCGACCGCGCGCCGTGACCGCAGGCGGCGTCAGCGCTCCACCACGCCGGCCCGCACACCGGGCTTGCGAGGTAAGCATCGGGACCAGGACGCTTGTCGTGGCCCGCGAGCCCGGGGGTCTACACCCCCTCCTCGTTCACGCCGCCACCGTCGGGGAGGTCAGGGATCTCGCCGAGCTGCCGCAGTCCCTCGGCCGAGGCGGAGGAGGAGATGGAGTAGCGGCCCAGGACGTTGAGATGGGCGTGGCCGAGCGGGGACAGCCGAGCGGGGACAGCCGGGCGGCGTCCTCATCCTTGACCGAGACGCCTGCGGCGCGCAGCCGGTCGACCGCGGCCGACACGTACTTCGAGTTCCACAGCGCGACCGCGTTGACGACGAGACCAAGCGCCGCTAGTTGATCTTCTTGTCCTTCACGGTATGCCTTGCGGATCTGGCCATTGCCACCGTGGCAGATCTTGCGGGCGAGCCGGTGCCGCGACTCTTGCACGGTGAGCTGCCTGTTCAGCTTGCGGCGGTAGGTGTCGTCGATCGGGTCCAAGATGCTGAGCAGATGGAGAGTCTTGTCGATCCGCCCGTACTCAGCGAACGCCTGCCCAAGGGGGTGGGCCGCCCGTTGCGGGCGAACATGCGCAGCAGGTCGTAGGCGCGCACCTGGTTGGTCACCAGCGATCCGGCGACCCGGGTCATGTCCGACCACTGAGAGTGGATCTTCTGCCGGTTGATCCTGTTCCGGGCGATCGCCTCCAGCGGCCTGTACGCCGGCGCCGTCCCGTCCGGCAGGTCGGCGCGCCAGAACCGCTGGTCGCCCAGGTCCGCGAAGCGTGGCGCGAACCGGTAGCCGAGCATGGAGAAGATGCCGAACACCGTGTCCGAATCGGACGCCTGGTCGGTCGTGACGACCTCGGGCTGCGGGCCGGCGTCGATGTTGATCAGGGTGTCCAGGGTGTAGAGGGAGTCGCGCGGTGTGCCGGGCACGACCATCTGCCCGATCCCCATCACCTGATCATTTACTGCATTGAGAAGCGTGAGGCCGCGTTTGTAGCCGAAGTACTTCGGCGACGGGGCGGCGTTGATCGTCTGTACCGGGACGACGAACCGCAGCCCATCGACCGAGGCGAGCAGCCCGCCACCCCACAGCTGCACGATCGGCACGCCGCGCTGGGCCTCGATCAGGATCGCGTTCGCGGCGGCGTGCGTCTCGGCCCGCACGTAGTTCTGGTCGACGTGCGAGAGCCGGCTACGGGTCAGCGCCTCGTCCCCGTCCTTGATCACCGGGGTGAGGCCGACGTTGCAGGCCTCGCTGATCAGCAGCGCGACCAGGGATCGGGGCAGGTCGTGCATGCGGGTGGAGATGTCGGCCAGGTGCACATAGGCGTCCAGGAACCCGGTCCAGGAGTGCACCTCCGGCAGCAGTTCCGGCAGGTCAATGCGCGGCAGCATCGCCTGGCAGACCGCGCGCAGCCACTTCAGCGAAGGGCTCTCGCCCAGCGCGCCGAGCTTCTCCACCGACAAGCGGGCGTGTTCAGCGCGTTCGGGGTCTTCCTGCTGCGCCAGTTCTTCCTCGGCCTGCCCCGCGAGCTGGAGGAGGCGGCCCGGCTGGACGGCGCGGGGCCGCTGCGGATCTACTGGTCGATCATGCTGCCGCTGGCCAGGCCGGGGCTGGTCGCCCTCGGCGTCCTGGTGCTGCTGTGGTCGTGGAACGACCTGTTCTGGCCGCTGGTGGTCAACACCGCGCACGATGTACGGCACCACCGCGCTGACACCCGCCCAGGCGTACGACGGCTCCGCCCAGGCCCGGGTCGGGCACCACAACGACTGCTTCCTGGCCAGCCCCGACGACTACGGCACCTACGAGAACACCGCCGTCGAATACCCTACCTCCAGGCCGAGACCGCCTACCTGCCGATGGGCGGGGAGACCTGCGGCGCCAACCCGCCGCGTTCGAGCTGCCCCACCGCCATGAGCGAGATGTCGCTGTTCCACTGGTCGTACCTGAACACCGACTACCACCCCGACGTCATCAACGGCTGGAACACCGGCGGCTGCCTGCCCGGGATCACCCGCCGCCTCGGCTACCGCTTCGCCCTGCAGACCGGCACGTACCCGAGCACGTCGACCCACGGCGGCGCGCTGCCGGTGCGCCTCACGATCAGGAACGACGGCTGGGCCGCGCCCTTCAACCCCCGCGACGTCGCGCTGGTCCTGCGGAACACCGCCACGTCGGCCGTGTACCGCTTCCCGCTCAACGCCAACCCCCGCCTCTGGCTCGCGGGCGCCACGGCGACCATCGACCAGAGCGTGACGCTGCCGGCCGGGATGCCGGCGGGCACGTACGCGCTGCTGCTCGACCTGCCCGACCCGCAGCTGTCGTCGCGTCCGGAGTACTCGATCCGGCTGGCGAACGACAACGTCTGGGAGGCGGCCACCGGGTACAACAACCTGCTGCGGAGTGTGACTGTCAACTAGATGGTCCCAGGCGGTTCGTCACGCGACCGTCTCGGAGTATGTGACGGTCCGTGGTGGCTGGGGTCCTTCTGTGGAGATACCTCCTCCGGGGGAGCAGAAAGAGAGGGTCCGTCCGGGGATGAGGTCCTAAGGAGAGATACCCCCTCCGGGGGAGCAGAAAGAGACGGTCCGTCCGGGGATGAGGTCCTAAGGAGAGATACCCCCTCCGGGGGAGCAGAAGAAGACGGTCCGTCCGGGCCGAGGTCCTTAGGAGGGACACCCCCTCCGGGGGAGCAGGGTCCGTCGGAGCTGAGGTCCTAAGAAGGACGCCCCCTCCCGAGGAGCAGTGGAAGACGGTCCGTCGGAGCTGAAGTTTCTGGGATCCAGCGACTTTGGTCGGTGTCGGAGGCTGCCAAGGATCGATGTGCCGGGGAGCTCGGCGTCTCTAGCGTCAGGATCATGACTCTGACCGAGGCGCCGGGCTCACGGCGCGTGCACGAGATCGACGCGGTCCGGGGGTTCGCGCTGGCGGGCATCCTGGTGGCGAACATCGGGTTCTTCGCCGATCCCGGCTACGCCGTGGGGACGGGCATCATGCCCATCACCGAGGGGCCGGTCGCGTACCTCATCAGCACGCTGGTGCTGACGAAGTTCTACATCCTGTTCTCCTTCCTGTTCGGCTACTCCTTCACGCTCCAGACGCGCGACGGGGTCGACGTCAAGGCCAGGATGCTGCGACGCTGCCTCGGGCTCTTCGTGATCGGGGTGCTGCACGGGTTCCTGCTGTGGATCGGCGACATCCTCACGCTGTACGCCACGCTCGGGGTGATCCTGCTGGCGATGCGCGGCATCTCGCCCAGGAAGGCGGTCGTCACCGGTTGCGCCATCATCGGGGTCATGTCGGTGATCTGGCTGCTGCTGGCCGGGCTGACCCTGCTCGACCCGGCGACGGGCACGGCGGCCGGCACGGCGGCGGTGACCGACGCGGCGGCCGGGGCGCGGGCGGAGGCGCTGGTCACGGGCGGGCCGTTGAGCTTCCTGTCGTTCCAGGTGGAGACGTACCCGGCGCTGGCCGCGATGGTGTGGATCGGGCAGGGGCCGATGGCGATGGCGATGTTCCTGTTCGGGCTGGCGGCGGGCCGGTCACGGCTGTTCGAGGAGCCGGCGCGCTGGGCCCATCTCGTGCCGCGCGTCCAGTGGGTGGGCTTCGGCGTCGGCCTGCCCGCCGCGGTCTTCTTCGCCTGGGTGTCGTCCTCATCCGGGGACGCGCTGGATCTGGTCGCGCTGGCGGTGAACAACGTGGGCTCGGTGCTGCTGACGGCCGCCTACGTGGTCACTCTGCTCCAGGTGTTCAAGCGCTTTCCCGCCGTCATCGGCGTGCTGTCGCCGGCCGGGCGGGTGGCGGCCTCCAACTACATCGGGCAGTCGCTGCTCTGCTGCCTGATCTTCACCGGCTACGGGCTGGCCCTGGCGGGCAAGCTGTCGCCGCTCGCCGTGATGGGCGTGGCCGCGGTGATCTACGCGCTCCTGCTCGGGCTGAGCTGGTGGTGGCTGCGGAGCCATCGTTACGGCCCGATCGAGTACGGCCTTCGCCGCCTCACCGCGGGTCGGGGTTGACACGGATCAGGGCCTGGTCTTCTCTGCAACGAAAGGGCGGACCCGAGGGGGCACGGCATGGCCAAGGTTCGACGATTCACACTTGCCCTCGTCGTATCCGCCGCACTGGTCGGGCTACCCGCCGCGCCCGCCATGGCCCGGGGTCCCGTTCCGGCCGGGCCGAGCATGGCGTCCCACATGGCGCGGGGCCCCGCCCCGGCCGGGCCGGGTATGGCGTCCCACTTCGGGTTGGCGCGCAAGGACTGCGTCGGTACGGCCGCGGGCCGGGCGTCCAAGGTCTGGTACACGGTCGCGGGCGGCGTGCTGTCCGACGTCTACGAGCCAACCATCGACAACACCAACGTCGAGACGATGCAGTTCGCCGTCACCGACGGCACGACGTTCACCGAGTTGCAGTCCCGCGACACCACCTACAAGGTGAGCACCGACCGTTCCGGCATGACCTGCACGATCACCTCCTCCAGCAAGGCCGGCCGCTACCGCCTGACCACCACCTATCTCACCGATCCGGACAGCGACGCCGTCGTGGTCAGGACCCGGCTCCAACCGGCCGGACTGCGCCTGTACGTACGCCTGGACGCGAGCGTCAACGGCAACGGAGGCGGCGGCGCGCCGAACGGCGGGGCCGACAGCGGCGTGATCGACGGCCCGACCGGCGCCCCGGTGATCTCCGACCCGAACACCGAGACCTCCGCGCCCGCCCGCGACTACGCCGTACCCACCCACCTGGCGCTGCGCGCGGAGCGGCGGCTGCCGCAGGCGGGCGTCGGCTACGCGGGAACGCCCAGCGACGGCGCCGCGCAACTGGACTCCGCCCACACGCTGACCCCCACCACCACCGCGCCGGACGGCAACGTGGTCGCCACCGCCCGGCTGCCTCTGGACGGCTCGGGTGCGGTGACCTTCGCGCTCGGCTTCGGCCGTACGGCGGCCGCCGCGTTGCGGACCGCGGGCGCGGCCGCCGCCCGGCCGTTCGAGACCACCCGAGCCCGGTACGAGGGGGGCTGGGCCACCTACGACGCCGGGCTGCGCAAGCCGCCCGCCTCGCTCGCCGACGCCTACTGGTTGTCCGCCAACGTGCTGAAGGCGAGCGAGGACAAGACCTTCCCCGGAGCCGTCGTCGCCTCGCTGGCCAGCCCGTGGGGCCAGGCGGTCGGCGCGGGCGAGAAGGTGGGCGGCAAGGCGGTCTATTTCGGGTCGTATCGCGAGGTGTTCGCCCGCGACCTGTACGAGGCGTTCACCGGTTTCCTCACCGACGGCGACCTGGCGACCGCCCGCGCCACGGCCCGCTTCCTGCTGGAACGTCAGCAACTGCCCGACGGCCGCCTGCCGCGCAACTCCCTGCTGAACGGCCGGCTCGCCCCCGACTCCGGCGGCGACCAGCTCGACGAGAGCGCGTACCCGATCCTCATGGCCCACCAGGCCGGGATAGGCGCGGAGCTGTGGGAACACCTCCGCCAGGCCGCGGACTTCCTGGTGGCGCACGGGCCCGCGTTCGGCGTCGAGCGCTGGGAGGAGCAGCAGGGCTATTCGCCGTCCACGATCGCGGCCGAGATCGCCGGGCTCGTCGCCGCCGGGGAGATCGCCGCCGGCCGCGACGACCAGGGCCGGGCCAGGCTCTACCGCGCCACCGCCGACCACTTCGCCCGCTCGGTCAAGGGCTGGACGGTCACCACGACCGGCCCGTACGCCCCCCGCTACTTCCTGCGCCTGTCGCGCACCGGCGACCCGGACGCCGCCGCCCCGTACAACCTCGGCAACGGCGGCCCGACCGAGGACCAGCGCCGGGTGGTGGACGCGGGCTTCCTGGAGCTGACCCGGCTGGGCATCCTGCCCGCCACCGACCCCGACGTGCTGGCCAGTCTGCCGGTCGTGGACCGGGTGATCGGGCGTACGACGCCGAACGGCCGGGGCTGGTACCGCTACGGCTCCGACACCGCGGGCACCGAGGACGGCTACGGCGACTGCCATGAGCCCGACCCCACCTCCTGCGCCCCGTCCGGGCGGCCCTGGCCCACCGCGAACACCGGCTCGGGCCACCTGTGGCCGGTCCTGTCCGGCGAACGGGCCGAGCAGGCGTTGCAGACCGGCGACCCGCGTACGGCGGCGTCCCTCCTGGCGGCGATGCGGGCCATGTCCTCCGGCACCGGCCTGGTCCCCGAGCAGGCGTGGGAGAACCCGGACCTGGCCGCCGCGCCATACGGCACCGACCCGGCGACCGCCTCGATCGGCTTCCGCGACGGCGAGCCCGCCGGCTCGGCCTCCCCGCTGACCTGGGCGCAGGCCCAGGAGGTGCGGCTGATCCTCTCGCTCGGGTCGGGCCGCCCAGCTGAACAGCCCGAGATCGTACGCCGCCGCTACGCCGCCCACGGCATGCCCGAGGCTGCGCCGCTCACCCTCACCGCACCCGCCGAAGGCAGCACGGCCACCGGCACGTCGGTCACGGTCGAGGGAACCACCGCGCCCGGCGCGCGCGCGGACGTCGCGGCCACGCCCATCGACATCGGCGCCGCCACCAGGGTCGTCTCGGTACGGGCCGGAGCCGACGGCCGCTTCACCGCCCAGGCGCCGGTCTCGTTCGGCGAGGTCGTACTCACCGTGACCGCCACAACCGCCGACGGCCGCACCGGGTACGCCCGGCGGTCGGTCATCGGTGACATCACCGGCGCCACGACCGTGCTCGACGTCACCGATCCCGATGGCGACGACGACGGGCCGGGGACCTACGCCTACCCGACGGCCGCCGACTTCCACGCGGGCGCCTTCGACCTGCGCAGGTTCCAGGTCATCACGGACGCGAGCACCGTCTACCTGCGCGCCGAGATCGCCGACCTCACTCCCACCTTCGGCAGCCAGATCGGCGCCCAGCTGCTCGACGTCTACGTCCAGGACCCGGCCGTGACCGCGCGCTCGACCGATCCGGCGTTCCCGCAGCGCAACTACCGCATCGCCGAGCAGGACGCCTGGTCACAGCGGGTGGAGGCGCAGGGCTTCGCCGCCCCGGTCTGGGTGACGGCCGCCGGCGTCGCCCGGTCCGGGGCCGCCGTCCGCGGCTCCGGCACCACCCGCACGATCACGATCGCCCTGCCCAAGGCGGACTTCGGCACGCCGGGGCCCGGCTGGCGGTTCGCGGTCGTGCTCGCCGGTCAGGACGGGTTCAGCGCCGACCAGGCCAGGGGTTTCACCGCCACTCCACAGCCGTACCAGTTCGGCGTGTGCGCCCCGGGCGGGACCGCTCCCCTGTGCTCCGTCGACCCGGGCGGCGTGCCCAAGGCCGTGGACGTGCTCACCCCGGCCGGACAGTCGCAGGCCGACGAACTGAACCCGCTCCTCGGCCCGGTCACTCTGCGGGCGGTTCCGGTCCCCTGAGGCTGAGGAGAGGCAGGTCGGGGAACAGGTGGCTGACCAGGAGTGTCGCCGTGCGCATCGCGGCGGTGACGATGTCGTCGTTCGTCGCCTCGGTGCCCTGGGCGGCCAGCACGGCGCTGTGCACGCTGAGCAGGGCCAGCCGGACGCTGAGCTGATCCTGCACTGAGGCTCCGGGGCCCAGGATGAGCCGGGTGGCCCGGTCGGTCCGCTCCAGCGGGCTGCTCTGACCCGTCGGCATGGCCGTCTTCAGCGCGGTGTGGTTGGCGACGGCGAATCGCATGTTCCGCACCCCTTGCTGACTGCTCATCGTGAGCCACCGGCTCAGCAGCTCGGCGGCCAGCTCCGGGGAGTGCGGCTGCCCGGCCGCCCAGTCGAGCAGCTCGTCCATCGCCCGCATGTGGTCGGTGAAGAGGCTGACGATGACCGCCTCTTTGCTGTCGAAGTGGTAGTAGAGCGCCGCCTTGGTGATGCCCAGTTGCTCGGCGATCTCGCGCATAGAGGTGGCGTCGTAGCCGTGCTCGGTGAACAGGGTCAGCGCGGCCTCCTGGATCTCGGCTCGCGTCTGGCTGCCCTTGCGCCGCGCGCCCGGCGCCGGCTCCGTCTTGGTCATGGCTCTTCCCTCTTGCTCCAAAACTGTTACACAGCCTATTTGCCTACCGGCCGGTTAGCAAGTACGCTTGCCGACCGACAGGTAAGTTCTATGGATCGACAGGAGTGCACGTAATGGCCAAGGACAGCGCGGACACCGCCTCGGGAGCGGAAGAGCAGGTCGGATTAGGGTTCAGCCACCGCCAGATCATGGTGACCATGAGCGGCCTGGTCGTCGCCATGCTGCTGGCGATGCTGGACAACATGATCGTCGCCCCTGCGATTCCCACGATCGTGGGCGAGCTGGGCGGCCTCGAGCACCTGGCATGGGTGACCACCGGCTACGTCCTGGCCTCCACCGTGGCCACGCCGATCTGGGGCAAGCTCGGCGACCTCTACGGCCGCCGCATCATCTTCACCACCGCAGTGGCGATCTTCCTGCTCGGCTCGGTGCTGTGCGGCGCGTCCCAGGATATGGCACAGCTGGTCGCCTTCCGCGCCATCCAAGGGCTGGGCGCGGGCGGACTGATGGTCGGCGTTCTGTCGATCATCGGCGAGATGATCCCGCCGCGCGACCGCAGCAAGTACCAGGGCGTCATGATGGCCGTCATGCCGGTCGCGATGATCGGCGGCCCGCTCATCGGCGGTTTCATCACCGACAACCTGAGCTGGCGCTGGGCCTTCTACGTCAACCTGCCGCTCGGCGCGGTCACCCTGGTCCTGTGCTGGATCACCCTGGCCAAGCTGCCCAAGGGCACCGGCAAGGCCGTGATCGACTGGTGGGGCACCGGCCTGCTGACGGTCTGGATCACCGCCCTGGTGCTCGTCACCAGCTGGGGCGGCACCCAGTACGAGTGGGGCTCCGGCCAGATCCTCGGGCTGATCGCCCTGGCCGTGGTCACGTTCGTCGCCTTCATCTTCGTCGAGCGGCGCGTGGCCGAGCCGATCATGCCGCTGCGGGTCTTCAAGAGCCTCAACTTCTCGCTGTCCGGCGCGGTCGCCTTCATCTCGGGCTTCGCGATGTTCGGCGCGATGGGCTTCCTGCCGCAGTTCCAGCAGTTCGTCCAGGGCTCCTCGGCCACCAACAGCGGCCTGCTGCTGATGCCGATGATGATCGCCTCGATGGCCGTCAGCCTGGCCGCCGGCCAGCTGATCAGCAAGACCGGGCACTACAAGTCGGTGCCGATCGTCGGCGCCGTCCTGGTCACCATCGGCCTGGCGCTGTTCGCCACCATGGACGTCGCCACCTCCACCACGGTGACCGCCCTCTACATGGTGGTGCTCGGCGCCGGCATGGGCGCGCTGATGCAGACCAGCACCCTGATCGCGCAGAACAGCCTCGCGCTGCGTGACATGGGCGCGGGCACCGGCGTGTCGACCTTCCTCCGCAACATGGGCAGCTCGCTCGGAGTCTCGCTGCTCGGTGCCGTCTACGCCAACCACCTGACCGACACCCTCATCGGCACTCCCGCGGTCGCCGCCCAGGCCTCCTCGATGACCCCGCAGCTGCTGCGCCGCCTGCCCGAGGCGGTCCAGGACCTGTTCCAGCAGGCGGTCACCAACGGCATCACCGCCCTGTTCACCTGGGGCGCGGTCGTGGCCGCCATCGGCATCGTGGCCGCCCTGTTCATCCGCCAGGTCCCGCTGCGCGGGGCCGCCACGCCGCAGGCGGCCAAGGCCAAGACCGAGGCCGACGCGGTCGCCATGAGCGGCTGAGTCCGTACCGGGCGGGGGTCACCCCGGCCACGTAAGGGTGCGGTTCCGGTCACCTGATGACCGGAACCGCACCCTTTACGGTTTTGTAGGGCCGCCGGAGGCACTCCGGCATGCCGGTGCCGATGTCGGAACGCCCTCCTTTTGGAGAACTCATAGGAAGGGACGTCTCTATGATCAGATCCAGCCGCCCGCGCGGCGTCGGCTTCGTCCTGGCCTGGATGCTGGCCGTCCTCGTGGCGGCCGCCGTCGCCGCCGCGCTCACGCTGCTACCGGCGAGCACCGCCTCGGCCTCGGCGCCCGTGCCCGAGCCGACGACCTTCATCTCGACTCCCCCGGGCGGAGGCGACGTCCTGCTTGTCATGGACTACTTCGACGGGAACGACAAGCTCGTCGGCCAGTTCTGGAGGGGCTGTGGCCAGCCTTCCGGAGGCTGGGGCGTACGCCAGGGGATACTGCGCATCTTCACGCCGCCCTGCGGGCCGTAATAACGACGGGCCGTAATAACGACGGGCCGGGCACCGGAGACGGTGCCCGGCCCTGGTCGTGCCGGTCTCAGCGCTTGGCGGTGAACAAGCCCGTCTCAGCCCATGGCGGCCAGACCGTGCACCACGGTGCTGGTCAGCGTGCCGATCTCGGCGATGCCGATGGTCACGGTGTCACCGTCGCGCAACGTGAACGGCAGGTCGGGCACCAGGCTCGTGCCGGTGGAGAGCACGGCCCCGTCGGGGAAGGCGTCGGCGCGGAACAGGTAGCCGGCCAGGTCGTCCAGGCGCCGGTGCAGCTCCGAGGTGGACGCCGTGCCGTCCCAGACCGTCTCCCCCGCCCTGGCGATGGTCAGCGTGATGTCCAGCGCGTACGGGTCGGCCACCTCCCAGACGGGCCTGATCGCCGGGCCGACCGCGCACGCGCCCAGGTAGATCTTGGCCTGCGGCAGGTACAGCGGGTTGACCCCCTCGATCGTGCGCGAGCTCACGTCGTCGACCACCGTGTAGCCCGCGATCTCGCCCGCGGAGTTCAGCACCAGGCCCAGCTCCGGCTCCGGCACGTCGATCTCCGAGTCGGCGCGCACGGCGATCCGGCCGCCGTCCCCCGACACCTTCCAGGCCACCGACTTGAAGAACAGCTCGGGGCGTTCGGCGTCGTAGACGAGCTCGTACACGTCGGCCGCCCGCTCGCTCTCGGTCACCCGCGCCTCGCGCGAGCGCCGGTAGGTGACGCCCGCGGCCCACACCTCCATCAGCCCGTCCACGGGCGCGAGCCGCCGGACGGACGCCGACGGGTGGCGCGGGCCGGCCGCGGCGGCGCACCGCTCGCGTAGCTCCGCGACGGGCAGGCGGAGCAGCTCTCCGACGGTGGTGACTCCGTCCAGCTGCGTCACCTGGTCGCCGTCGTCGACGCCGACCGCGTCCGTGCTGGTCAGCGGGCTGACAAACCGTACGATGTGCATGACACTCCCAGCTTCATCTGATGAAGTCCGAACTTCATCAGATGAAAGTCTATGAAAAAACCGACCGTCCCGATACTGTGCCAAACATCCGAATACGGAGGAAACCGTGGCAACTGATCCTTACCCGGACACGGCTCGGCACGCTCACGTCGTGCACGCCCTGGGTGCCCGGATCGTCGACGGTTCGCTGGTGCCCGGCACGCCCATCCCGATCGAGGAGCAGCTGGTCAACGAGCTCGGCGTGGGCCGCTCGGCCGTACGGGAAGGCGTGAAGGTGCTGGCCGGCAAGGGCCTGCTGGAGACCAGGAGGAGCGCCGGGACCCGGGTCCGGCCGCGCGAGTCCTGGAGCCTGCTCGACGCCGACGTGCTGAGCTGGCGGTTCGGCGCCGACGCCCAGGCCGGCGACATCCGGGTGCTGGCCGACCTGCGCGTCGCGCTGGAGCCCGGGGCGGCCCGGGTGGCGGCCGAGCGGGCGGACGCGGCGGCCATCCAGCGCATCGACGAGGCCCTGGCCGCGCTGCACGCCACGGCCGACGACCCCGACCCCTTCATCGACGCCGACCTGGCCTTCCACCGGGCCGTGTTCGGCGCCGCCGACAATGACCTGCTGCTCTACATCTACGACATGATCAGCATCGCCCTGCGCTCGGTACGGCAGGTGCACACCCGATCGGTCGCGCACAACAAGGAAACGCTGCCCAACCACGAGCGCGTCGCCGTGGCGATCCGGCGCCGCCATCACCGCAAGGCCGAGGAGGCCATGCGCGAGGTGGTCGAGGTCGCCCGCGCCGACGCGCTCCACTGCTGAGGGAATCCATGGACGTCCTGCTCGACGTGGCCGGCCCGGTGGCCGTCATCACCCTGAACAGACCCGCCAAACTCAACGCCATCACCCCCGAGATGGCCGGCGCGCTGCGCGCCTGCCTCGACCGCGTGGACGCCGACCCCGCCATCCGGGCGGCCGTGCTCACCGGCGCCGGGGAGCGCTCCTTCTGCGTGGGCAGCGACATCCGCGAGCTCGACGCGTACGCCACGCCGTGGGAGTTCCGCAACCGCGGCGACTACGGCGACGCGGTCCGCGCCCTGCGCAAGCCGATCGTCGCCGCCGTCAACGGCTACGCGTACGGCGGCGGCCTGGAGCTGGCCATGGCCTGCGACATCCGGCTGGCGGCCACCACCGCCACGTTCGCCGCGCCCGAGATCAAGCTCGGCTGGATCGGCGGCAGCGGCCAGTCCGCCCTGCTCGCCCACTCCGTCGGCCCCGGCAACGCGGCCACCATGCTGCTCACCGGCGACCCGATCGACGCCGCGCGGGCCAAGGACTGGGGGCTGGTCACCGAAGTGCTGCCTCCTGACGAGCTGCTGCCGGCCGTACGAGAGCTGGCCGGGAAGATCGCCGCCCGGCCGCCGATCGCCGCCCAGACGGCCAAGGCCAACCTCAAGGCGGCGCACACCATGCCGCTCGACCAGGCCATCCAGTACGAGCGCGACCTGCAGACCGTCTGCATGGCCACCGCCGACGCGGCCGAAGGCCGGGCCGCGTTCGCCGCCCGCCGCGAGCCGGTCTTCGAGGGGCGCTGATGGGCGTACTCGACGGTTACCGCGTGGTCGACCTGTCCATCGCGATGGCGGGCCCGCTGGCCGCCATGCGTCTGGGCGACCTGGGCGCGGACGTGATCAAGGTGGAGCCGGTGACCGGTGAGTGGCAGCGCCACGCTCCCGCGGGCGGCGCCACGGGCAACCAGGTCAACGCCTCGTTCCTGTCCCTCAACCGCAACAAGCGCAGCCTGGCGGTGAACCTCAAGTCGGACGAGGGCCGCGACATCGTTCACCGGCTCGCCGCGACGGCGGACGTGTTCCTGCAGAACTACCGGCCCGGCGTCGCCGAGCGCCTCGGCATGGACCACGACACCATCAGCGGGCTCAACCCGCGCGTCGTCTACGTCTCCATGTCCGGGTACGGCGAGAGCGGCCCGTACGTGACGCGACCGGGACAGGACCTGCTGCTCCAGGCCATGAGCGGCGCCATGCTCAGCACCGGCCGCGACGGCGACCCCCCGGCGCCCGCCGGCACCTACGCGATCGACGCGATCACCGCCTACAGCGCCTTCGAGGGCGCCCTGGCCGCGCTGCTGCACCGCGAGCGCACCGGCGAGGGCCAGCGGGTGAGCGTCAACATGCTCGACGCGGCCATCGCCGTACAGATGCAGGAGCTGTCGGTCTTCACCGTCGGCGGGGTCCCGCAGCGGCGCGGGCGCGAGCCGCACGGCCACACCTACATCCGCGCGCCGTACGGGGTGTTCGCCACCAAGGACGGCTACCTCGCGCTCGGCATGCCCAGGCTCGACGGGCTGGCCGTCGCGCTCGACCTGCCCGAGCTGGCCGACATGGACGGCCACACGCAGCGCGACGAGATCACCTCGACCGTCGCCCGGCGGCTGCCCGAGCGCACGACCGCCGAGTGGCTGGACATCTGCGCCCGCCACGACCTGTGGGCGGGCCCGGTGTACGGCTACGCGGAGCTGGTGGCCGACCCGCAGGTCCGGCACAACGGCTCGTTCGTCACCTACGACCACCGCACCGAGGGCACGGTCACCACGCCCGGCTTCCCGTACGGCCTCAGCGCCGCCCCGCCCCAGGTACGCAGGGGCGCGCCGCTGGTGGGCGAGCACACCGCGGAGATACTCGGCGAGCTGGGCTACCCGGCGGAACGCGCCGCCGAGCTGGTGGAGAAGGGCGTGCTCGCGTGCGCGGACTGACCTGGGACCACCCCCGCGGCCACGCCCCGCTCGACGAGCTCACCCGTCTCGACCTGGCCGGGCCGAACCCGTACGGCGACGTGCCCGAGCCGATCGAGTGGGACCGGCAGCCGCTCGAAGGCTTCGAGTCCGAGCCGATCGCCACCCTGAGCGCGTCGTACGACGTGCTGGTGATCGACCACCCCGGACTGGGCGCGGCGCTGGACTCGCTGGTGCCGATGGACGAGCTGTTCGCCGCGCCCGAGCTGGCCGATTTCCGCGCCCGCACCGTCGGCCGCTCCTATGAGAGCTACCACCTGGACGGGCGCCAGTGGGCGCTGCCGCTCGACGCGGCCGCCCAGGTGGCCGCCGCCTGGCCGGGCACGCACATCCCGGAGACCTGGCCCGAGACGGTGGAGTTCGCGCAGAAGGGCGGGCGGCTGACGCTGTGCCTGGGCGGACCGCACGCCTTCCTGATGTTCTGCGCGCTGTGCTCGGGCGATTTCCTCGACCGCGAGGCGGGGCTGCGGGCGCTGGAGCTCATGGCCGAGCTGCTCGCGCTGGCCGACCCCGAGGTCTCGCTCCGTAATCCGATCGGCGTCCTGGATGCCATGGCGGCGGGCGGGCCCGACCTCTGCCCGCTGGTGTACGGGTACGCCACCTACCCGCTGGCCTTCGCCGACGCCCCCGCCTGGCCCGGAAGGGCGCCGGGGAGCGTGCTCGGCGGCACCGGGCTGGCGGTCTCCAAGAGCCGGGTGCGCGACGCCGGGACCAGGGACGCCGTACGCGCCCACCTGCGCCGGTTGCTGTCGGAGCCGGTGCAGACCGGGCTGTTTCCCGCCACTGGCGGCCAGCCCGCCGCCCGCTCCGCCTGGGACGCCTCGGGCTTCTACCGCGACACCCGCGACACCGTGGAGGCGGCCTGGATCCGGCCGCGCTTCCCCGGCTACATCGGCAAGCAGGAGCGGACCTCCGCCCTGCTCCGCGACGGGCTGACCGCCCGCAGACCGGCCAGAGACCTGCTCGACGACCTGCACAGGGAGTGGACATGACCACGGCGCTGGTAACCGGCGCGGCCGGCGCGCTCGGCCAGGCGATCGTGCGCCGCCTGACGGCCGACGGCCACCAGGTGGCGGCGCTCGACCTCGACGCCGGCTCGCTCGACGGCGCGCTCAACCTGGCGGCCGACCTGCGCGACCCGGCCGCCATCGAGGACGCCTTCACCCAGACGGCCGCCGCGCTCGGGCCGGTCGGCGTCCTGGTCAACAACGCGGCCATCTATCCCAGCAGGCCCTTCCTGGAGGTGCCGCTGGCCGAGTACGACGACGTGCACGCGGTCAACCAGCGCGCCTACTGGCTGGCGGCCCAGCACGCGGCCAGGCAGATGAGCTCGCTCGGCGCCGGCGCGATCATCAACATCGCCTCGATCACCATGCACGGCGGCTGGCCCGACCTGGCCGCCTACGTCGCCACCAAGGGCGCCGCCACCGCCCTGACCAGGGCTCTGGCCCGCGAACTCGGGCCGCGCGAGATCCGCGTCAACTGCGTCTCGCCCGGCGCGTTCCCCACGGCCGCCGAGGAGATCCATCCGGATCCCGAGGCGTACAACCGGTTCGTCCTCGAACGGCAGGCGCTCCAGCGGCGCGGCCGCCCGGAGGAGCTGGCCGCCGTGGTGTCCTTCCTGGCCGGCCCCGACGCGTCCTTCGTCACCGGCCAGACCATCGAAGTCAACGGAGGGTGGGTGATGGCATGACGCCGACCCGCAGGCAACTGGCGGAGCTCACCGGCGACCCGGCCGCGATGGGCGGGGTGCGCCTGGTGACACTCGGCGACGGCGCCGAACGCGGCATCCGCACGCTGGAGTTCCGCACCGGCTCGGGGCTGGCCTTCGACGTGCTGGTCGACCGGTGCATGGACATCGGCGCGGCCGAGCACGCCGGGCGGTCCTTCGGCTGGCGCTCCCCCACCGGCTTCCGCCATCCGGGGCTGCACGAGAACAACGACGAGGACGGCCTGTCCTGGCTGCGCTCGTTCTCCGGGCTCATGGTCACCGGCGGCCTCGACCACACGCTGTTCGGCGGGGAGGTCCCCGCCAACACCTACCGCTACCCGCCCCGCCAGTCCGTACGGCACGGCCTGCACGGTCGCGCGGGCAACCTGCCCGCCCGGCTGACCGGCTACGGCGAGCGCTGGGACGGCGACCGCTGCGTCCTGTGGGCCGAGGGAGAGGTACGGCAGGCGACGGTCTTCGGCGAGAACCTGACCCTGACCCGCCGCATCGAGGCCGACCTGGGCGGGGACGAGATCCGGCTGAGCGACACCGTGACCAACGCCGGGTTCGAGCCGACGCCGCACATGTTCCTGTACCACATCAACCTCGGCTGGCCGCTGCTCGACGAGGGCGCCCGGTTCGAGGCGGACATCCGCGAGACCCTCTGGCGGAGCGACAGCGTCGCCGAGCAAGGGGCCGACCACCTGACGCTGCCGGGGCCGGTGCCGGGCTTCGTGGAGCAGGTGTACGAGCACGCGCTGAACCCCGGCGCCGAGGGCCTGCACCGGGTCGCGGTGGTCAACGACCGGCTGGGCATGGCGGTCAGTGTGGAGTTTCGGGCGGCGCAGTTCCCGTGCTTCTTCGAGTGGCTGAACCTGCGCTCCGGCAACTACGCGATCGGCCTGGAGCCGTCCACCCACCACGTGGGCGGCGACGCGGCGGCCCGGGAGGACGGCAGCATGATCTGGCTGGGGGCTCAGGAGTCGCGCACTTACCAGACCACGTTCAGGGTCGAAACGGCCTGAGTTCATTCGGAAGACCCGGCCCGCACCTGCCTTTTCGGTGCGGACCGGGTCCTCTGCTTTTTCCATCGTTAATTCACGAATTATCGGTTAAATCAGACGCACTTGGATGGTCGAACAGCCAGAGAGGGCCATTGATTGGCCGCGGAATGGCCTTTAGCATCGAAGACGCCTCGACCGGACCACCAGCGTGAAGGCGACCGAGAATTCGATGACAGAGCCGCTCACATTCCGCGCCGCCACGACCGAGGAATTACCCGCGTCGATCTGATGCTCTCCGGAAGAGATTTCCCACCCGTACTCTCAAAGCCGCCGAAATCGGCCAGCTGAGCCGACGGGTTACATTCCACGATAAGAGAGTGCGAGGAAACATGCCCCCCGAGCAAGCGGAACAGCGGCTGAGCCTGGGCACCCGGGCCGCGCGCAACCTGGCCACCACCACCAAGACCCGTCCGCAGATGCAGGCCATCACCTCCCGCTGGCTGCTGCGCATGCTTCCGTGGGTGGACGTGGCCGGGGGCACCTATCGGGTCAACCGCCGCCTGACCCATGCGGTGGGACGTGGCCGGGTCAGCGTGGTGCAGAACGGCGCCGACGACGTGTGGATCATCTCGGAGACGCTCACCGAACTGCCCGCCCTGCGCGGGTTCGGCGACCTCGACGTGCTGAGCGCGCTCGCCTCGACGTTCACGGCGCGGCGGTTCCAGGCCGGGGAGGTCATCGTCGAGGCCGGGACGCCGGTCACCGAGACCTTCGTCATCGCCCACGGCCGGCTCAACCGGCTGTCCACCGGCCAGTACGGCGGCACGGTGGTGCTCGGGGTCATCGCGGACGGTGACCAGTTCGGCGACGAGGTCTTCGCCCAGGACGATGCCCGGTGGCCCTGCTCGATCCAGGCCACCACCGCCGGGACGGTCATGGTGTCGCCGCGGCGGGAGTTCCAGCGGCTGCTCGACCAGTCGCCCGCCCTGCGGGAGCACATCCAGCGTTACCTGGAGGGCACCCGCAAACCGGTCAACAAACGCGGCGAGGCGGCGGTCCACGTGGCCGCCGGGCACGTCGGCGAGCCGGACATCGGCGGCACCTTCGTGGACTACGAGCTCCACCCTCGCGAATACCCCCTGAGCGTCTCGCAGACCGTCCTGCGGGTCCACACCCGCGTGGCCGACCTCTACAACGAGCCGATGAACCAGTTCGAGGAGCAGCTCCGCCTGACGATCCACGAGATCCGCGAACGCCAGGAATGGGAGCTGCTCAACAACCGCGAGTTCGGGCTGCTGCACAACGCCGACTACAGCCAGCGGATCAACACCTGGTCCGGACCCCCGACCCCGGACGATCTGGACGACCTGATCAGCATGCGCCGCAAGACCCGCCTGCTGCTCGCGCATCCCAAGGCGATCGCGGCCTTCTTCCGCGAATGCAACAAGCGCGGCCTGACCGTGGGCAGCGCCAACGTCAACGGCCACGAGATCCCGGCCTGGCGCGGAATCCCGATCTTCCCGTGCGGCAAGATCCCGATCACCGACGGGCACACCAGCTCGATCGTCGCCATGCGCACCGGCGAGGAGGACCAGGGAGTGGTCGGCCTGCACCAGGTCGGCCTCCCCGAGGAGTACGAGCCCGGCCTGAACGTCCGCTTCATGGGGATCAACAGCCAGGCGGTGATGTCCTACCTGGTCAGCGCCTATTACTCGACGGCGATCCTGGTGCCCGACGCGATCGGGATCCTGGAGAACGCCAACATCGCCGCCCCCCGCTCCTGACGATCCTAGGAAGAGGGCCGCATGCCCGCAGACGACACCGCAGAGCCGCCGGCCGCCATCACGCTGCCGGCCGGCCCCTCCGTCCGCCGAGCCGCCGAAACCCAGGTCCAGGCCATACCCGAGCAGCCCGCCGAAGCGGACGCGCTGGCCCGGATGACGGCGGGTCCCACCGGCCTGGGCACCTCGGCGCTCCGCGTCCCGTCCCCGGACCAGTGGCCCCCGCCCAGGGTCCGCGAGCACGACGGGCACGAATCCGCGCAGCCGCGGCTGACCCTTTCGAGCGCCATGCGCGCGCACGACCTCACGCCGCTCGCCTACCGGGAGCGGGAATGGGGAGACGGGTCCTATTCCCCGCTGTACTGCCCCGAGACCGTACGCATCGACGAGGACCTGGGCGAGGAGGTCAACCGGCGCCTGGTGGCGTGGGCGGAGCGGATCGGGCTCCACGAGGGCCGGATGAAGGAGTTCAGCGATACGGGCTACGGCCGGCTGGCCATGCTCACGCACCCCGACACCGACGACCCCGACATGCTGCTGATCGCGGCGCAGACGAACGCCGCCTGGTGGGCGGCCGACGACTACTACGCCGACGAGACCGATTTGGGCGCGACGCCGACCGAGCTGCCACCGCGGCTGGCCCTGGTGACCTCCTCCATGGACCCGCCGCCGCCCGTGGGCGACTACACCCGCCAGCTCGAGGAGACGATCCAGGCCGACCCCGTCCTGGTCTCGCTGCGGTCGAGCATCAGCCACATCTCCCGCCACGCCACCGCGTCACAGATCGGCCGCGTCTGCAACATCACCTCGCAGATGTACGTGAGCTGGGCGGCCTACGCGGCTTGGCGCTACCTGGAGACGCCGCCACCGGTCTGGCGCTACCTCGCGGCCCGTCAGCACGACAGCTTCTACACCTCCATGACGCTGATCGACATCGTGGGCGGCTACCACCTGGGCGCCGACCTGTTCTTCATGCGGCGCTTCCACACCGCGCTCATGCAGGCGGGCACCGCCAGCGTCCTGGTCAACGACCTGTATTCCGTCGAGAAGGAGGCCGCGGACGAACTCCCCGACTCCAACGTGATCCTGCTCATCGCGGCCGAGGAGAAGTGTTCCACCCGCGAGGCGACCGAACGCGCGATCACCCTCCACAACGATCTCGTCAAGGGCTTCGAATCCAGCCATCGCGCACTCGCCGCCGTCCCATGTGTGGAGCTCCAGCGTTTCCTGCGCGGAGCGCAGGCGTGGATGGCCGGCTGCCTCGAATGGCATGGCTCCTCCAGCCGCTACCAGTCTTGACCGCACCCCGGCAGTTCATAAGAGCAGTTCATAAGAAGGGAATCCCTCAGGTGACCGCTACGCAGGAATCCTCCGTTCTCAGCAGCCTCTACCAGCGATCCGTCGCCGACTACTGGAACACCGAGCAGAACCCGGTCAACCTCCGGCTGGGCGAAGTGGACGGCATCTACCACCATCACTACGGCATCGGCGAGGTCGACTGGACGGTACTGGACGGCCCCGCGGAGACCCGGGACGAACGCGTGATCAAGGAGCTCCACCGGCTCGAATCGGCGCAGGCCGACTTCCTCATGAGCCGGCTCGGCCCACTCGAACCCCACCACCGGGCCATGGACGCGGGCTCGGGCAGAGGCGGCTCCAGCATCGTCGCCAACCTGCGGTTCGGCTGCCACGTGGACGGCGTCTCCATTTCCGAGTCGCAGGTCGCCTTCGCCAACGAGCAGGCCAGGAAGCGCGGCGTGGCCGACAAGGTGCGCTTCCACTTTCGCAACATGCTCGACACTGGCTTCGAGTCTGGAACGTTCCAGGCGATCTGGAACAACGAGAGCACCATGTACGTCGAACTCTCGCTGCTGTTCGCCGAACACGCCCGGCTGCTGAGCCGCGGCGGCCGATACGTGTGCATCACCGGCTGTTACAACGACGCCTACGGCCTGCCGTCCCGGGCCATCAGCCAGATCAACGCGCACTATATCTGCGACATCCATCCGCGCAGCACCTACTTCAAGGAAATGGCGGCCAACCGCCTCGTCCCCATCAGCGTCGTGGACCTCACGCCCGCGACGATCCCCTACTGGGAACTCCGCGCCCAGACCGCCCTGGCCACCGGCATCGAACAGCACTTCCTCGACGCCTACAAGAACGGCAGCTTCCAGTACCTGCTCATCGCCGCCGATCGCGCCTGACGGACGCGCCGTCCCGGCCGCCGGCGACGCGAGCGTCGCCGGCGGCACCCCTCCCCGGGGCGGCGCTCAGAGGCGGGTACCGGGCGGTAAAGTGGTGTGATCGTGGTAACCCGTAACGACGTGGCGCGCCTGGCCGGGACCTCGCCCGCCGTGGTCAGCTATGTGATGAACAACGGCCCCAAGCCGGTGTCCGCGGCGACCCGGAGCCGGGTGCTGGCGGCCGTCGAGGAGCTGGGCTACCGTCCCAACGCCGTGGCCAGGTCCCTGCGCGCGCGGCGGACCTGGACGATCGGCGTCATCGCCTCCGACAGCGCGGGCGGCAAGAGCCCGTTCTTCGGCGAGTTCACCCGATCGTGCGAGGACGTGGCCTGGGAGCGCGGCTACTCCGTCCTGCTCGGCAACTCGGCCGAGGATCCCGCACGCGCCGAGGGCTACGTGCGCTCGTTCCTGGAGCGGCAGGTCGACGGCCTGGTGCTGATGCGGGTGCGCCCGTCGCCACAGCAGGTCAAGGAGATGGAGGGCGGCATCCCGGTCGTGACGATCGACCACGAGGCGCCCCCCTACTTCTCCAGGCTGGCCGTGGACGATGAGGAGGGCGGCCGGCTCGCGGCCGCGCACCTGGCGGGGCACGGCCACACCCGGCTCGCGTTCATCGGGGGGCCGCTGGACATCGCGGCCGTCGAGCTGCGGCTGGCGGGGTGGCGCAGGGGGCTGGCCGAGGCCGGGCTCGACAGCTCACTGGTCGCGCTGGGCCCGCTCAGCATGGAGGGCGGCTATTCGGCCGCCGTCGAGCTGCTGGCCGAGCGGCCGACCGCGGTGTTCGCCACCACTGACCATCAGGCGATCGGCGCCATGCGCGCCGCCGCCGACCTGGGCCTGCGGGTGCCCGGTGACCTGGCGATCGTCGGGTTCGACGGGGCGCGCGAGTCGGCGTTCACCGTGCCGGGCCTGACGACGATCAGACAGCCGATCGACGAGATGGCCCGCTTCGCCACGGAGACGCTGATCGCCGGGGTCGAGCAGGGCGCCCACCAGCCGGTGACGAAGATCTACCCCGCCGAGCTCGTGGTCCGCGGCTCGTGCGGCTGCCAGGACCGGCGGACGCCTTAGGTGGAAGGCCGGGCCTAGCTCGTGCGAAACAGGCGCGGGCGGGGCGCCGCCACGGTCCTGGCGACGATCTGCGCGGCGACCTCGTCCGCGTGCGCCGCCACCGTGATCCTCGTACGGCCCGCGCCTTCCGTGAACACGCTCCCCCCATCGGGACCGATCGCCACGTGGCCCTCCGGCGTGAACCCGAACAGATCGGGCGCCAGCAGGGTCAGCACCGTGATCGGGTCGTGCGGGCTGTTCCACTCCTCGTTCCAGAACCGCCACCACTGCTCGATCTCCGCCTTCAGCGCCTGCCCGAACTCGCCCGCCTCAGCGATCCTGGCCACGTCGCCGGCGTCCAGCCGCACGGTCGTGGTGATCTCCAGCCCGGTCACGGTGATCGGGGCGCCGGAGTCGAACACGATCTTCGCGGCCTCGGGGTCGCACTTGAAGTTGTGCTCCGGCTCCGGGGAGTCGAAGCGCCCGCCCATGATCCACAGGTGCCCGACGTTCGCCGCGAACTCCGGGTCGGCCTGGATGGCGTTCGCGACGTTGGTCAGCGGGCCGATCGCGACGACGTCGATCTGGCCCGGCGCCTGGCGTACCAGCTCGGTGAGGTAGGCGGTGGCGTCCGGCTCATGGGAGATCCGCTCGGTGTCGAGGTCGGGGAAGAGCTTGCCCTCGTGGCCCGCCCACCAGACCTCGCGGTCGGTGAGCGTCTTCTCCGCGCCGGGCACCACGGTGAGGGTACGGCCGGCCAGCCGTAGCAGCCGCTGCGCCAGGCGCGCCCGCAGCGCCGTGTCACCGTAGACGGTGACACAGCCGAGCAGGTCCACCTCCGGCGACCCGAGCAGGACGGCCAGCGCGAGCGCGTCGTCCACGTCGGAGCCGAGGTCGGTGTCGAGAACGATCTGACGGTCAGCCATGATGGCCTTTCTCTACTTGAGCCCGGTCGTCGCGATGGACTGGGTGAACTGGCGCTGGAAGCGCAGGATGATGACCAGCGGGATCACGGTCAGCACGACCGAGCCGGCGAACAGCTGCCCATAGTCGATGGTGAACTGCCCGCGCATGTTGGCCAGCGCGATCGGCCCCAGCTGGTGCTCGGCGTCGGTGCCGATGAGCAGCGGCCAGACGTACGCCTGCCACTGGAAGATGAACAGCGTCAGACCCGCACTGACCAGGGCGGGACGCGACAACGGCAGATACAGCCGAGCGAACACCCCGAACCACCCCAGCCCGTCGATCCGCGCCGCCTCCACCAGCTCGGCCGGGACGGCCAGGAAGAACTGACGCAGCAGGAAGATCGCCAGGCCGTGACCGAGTCCGGGCAGGATGAGGCCCGCGTAGGTGTTCTGCAGGTTCCAGTCGCGAAACAGCGTGGCCAGCGGGATCGCGATCGCGTCGAACGGGATGAGGAAACTCAGCACGACGACGCCGAAGAGCACGCCCTGGCCCCGGAACCTGATGGCCGACAGGCCGAACGCCGCCGCCGCGGAGATGGCCAGGCCGATCAGGACCGTGGCCAGCGCGACGAGCAGCGAGTTGGCGATGGCCCGGCCGAAGCCGCCCGTCAGCAGCGCCAGATAGTTGGCGAGCGTCGGGTCTGCGGGGATCAGCGAGTTGCCGAGGTTGCCCGTGCCGCGCAGCGAACTGCTGAGCGCCCACAGCAGGGGCAGCGCGAAAGCGAGGCCGACGACGACGCCGGCGAGTGTCTTTCTGAGCATGCTCAGTCCTTGGCGCGCAGCAGGCGGAACTGGACGATGACGACCGCGAGCACGACCAGCACCAGCAGCATGACCTCGGCCTGGGCCAGGTTGAGGTCGCCGACGCTGTAGGCGCGGGTGAAGATGTCGAACATGGTGACGTTCGTGGAGCCCTGCGGGCCGCCGTTGGTCAGCATCTGGACCGGGGCGAAGACCAGGAAGTTGGAGACCGTGTCGGCCACCAGGACGAACGCCAGCGGCCTGCGCAGCAGCGGCAGCGTCACGTGCCAGAACCTTGCCCAGGACGAGGCGCCGTCGATGGCCGCCGCCTCGTAGAGCGCGCGCGGGATGTCCTGCATGCCGGCGATGAGGAACATCATCCAGTAGCCGACCCCGATCCACGACAGCAGCACGATCAGGCACCACAGCGCCTGCTGCGGCGAGGTCAGGAACGGCTGCTGCGGGATCCCCAGCACGTGCAGCACGGCGTTGAGCATCCCGTCGGGCCGGTAGGCCACGCTCCAGATGGCCGCCGACACCGCCGGCGGCACCGCGATCGGCAGGATCACCAGGGAGCGCAGGAAGCGCACCCCGGCGAACTTCCGCGTGTAGAGGACCGCCAGCGCCAGGGCGACCGCGATCTGCAGCGGATTCACGATCAGGCTGAACACCAGCGTGACCTTGACGCTCTGCAGGAACGTCGGGTCGTCGAACAGCGTCGCGTAGTTGCCGAGGCCGACGAACGACGTCTCACCGGTAACCAGGCTGGTGTGCCGCATACTGCTGCCGATGGCGATGCCCGCGGGGATCAGCCGGAGCGCCAGCAGCGCCACCAGCGCGGGCGCCAGAAAGGCCAGCGCGACCTTCATCGAAGCTGCTTCCAGGCGGTGGTGATCTCCTGGGTCGCCTGGTCGAGCCGGGCCTTGGGGTCGGCGCCGTTGCGGATGTCGGCGAACGCCTTGGTCATGATGTCCTCGAACTGGATGTAGCCGACCGACCTGGGCCGCGCCACCGCCGTGTTCTGGGCGTCGTACTTCATGATCTCGCCGACGCCCTTCGCCTTGGCGTCGAGCAGGGGTACGTACTTGTCGAACGCCGCCTTGTTGGACGGGATGATCGTGGTGTTCTGCGTGGTCTGGAGGTTGCCTTCGGGGTCGAGCGCTGCGTACTCGATGAACTTCTTCGCCGCCGCCTGCCTCTTGGAGGCCGGGTTGACGCCCCACGACCACGAGCCGGTCGGGGTCACCGGCTTGCCGCCCTGGAAGTAGGGGTACGGCGCCACGCCCCACTTCAGCCCCTTGGCCGCGGCGAACGTGCCCACGTCCCACGGGCCGCCGGCGAAGAAGGCCACCTTGCCCTCGCTGAACAGCGGCGAGGTCTGGAAGGAGCCGACGCCGCGCGGGGCCAGCTTGTTCGCGAACAGGCCGTGGTACCAGGTCATCGCCTTGAGCCAGCCGTCGGTCGTGATGGCGGGCGTCAGCATCTCGGGGCCGGTGATCCCGGATCCGCCGCCCAGCGACTCGGCGAGGCTCTGCAGCTGGTAGAACTGCTCGATCTGCTCGGGGATGACCGCCCACTGGGCGCCGGCCTTCTCCTGCGCCTTCTTGCCGGCCTCGACCGTCTGCTCCCACGTCCACCGCTTGGCCGGGTCGCTCGGCGGCGGTTGGACGCCCGCCTTCTCCAGCAGCTCGGTGTTGTAGAAGAGGAACTGGTCGGAGGTCCAGATGGGCAGCGCCCACAGCTTGTCCCTGAAGACGTTGACCTCGTACTGCCCGGGGAGGGCGGCGCTCTTGGCCTTGTCCGTCAGGTCCGTCAGATCGGCGAGGAAGCCGCGGGTGGCGAGCGCGGCGACGCGCGGCTGGTCGACCGTGTAGACGTCGATCGAGTCGTCCTTGGCCGCGAGGCGCTGCTGGAGCACGCTGTTGAGCTGGTCGAAGGGGACCTGGGTGTAGTTGACCTTGGTCCCCGGGTTCTTGGCCTCGAACCCGGCGATGACCGGGGCGAAGGTCTTGGGGTCCTCGGGGCCGACGAACTGGATCGGGCCCGAGGCGTCGGCGGCCTGGCTCGCGCCGCCCGACCCGCCCGACCCACCTGAGCCGCAGGCGGCCAGGGCGCCGGCCAGGGCTGTCGTGGCGATAACCACCCTGAAGAACTTCATCCCCTAGCTCCTTCTAGACCGAGGTCTACACGTGTCACCTTCAGGCGGCCAGGATGCCATCAAGCGCGCGGAAGGACAAGGGCCAGGTCAGGCGGCTCGCACGCCGCCTGACTGGACATTTAGGACGCATCACCTAAAGACGTTGACATATCCGCAAACCGGGCCATAGATTTTTTGCGAAACGTTTTCACCAACTCGTCTCGGCCCGCCGCTGCGCCGAGCCGCCCAGGCCGGAGTGGAATGACTTCGTTAGGCTCGGGCCCGGCGCGACGGAGCAGGCATCTGACGGCCTCGCCGCGACTGGGCACGCACACCCTCACCGCCGGACGCGGACTGCTCTTCGGCGGCGACTACAACCCCGAGCAGTGGCCGGAAGAGGTCTGGATCGAGGACGTCGAGCTGATGAGGGCGGCCGGGGTCAACCTGGTCACCGTCGGCGTGTTCAGCTGGGCGCGGATCGAGCCGCAGCCGGGCGCGCGCGACTTCGGCTGGCTGGACCGGGTGCTCGACCTGCTCGGCTCGGCCGGGATCGCGGTCGACCTGGCCACCCCGACCGCCTCGCCACCGCCGTGGCTGGGCCACCGCTGGCCGCGCACCCTGCCCGTGGACGAGTCGGGCCACCGGCTCTGGTACGGCTCGCGCAACCAGTTCTGCCCGTCGTCCCCGGCGTACCGGGAGAAGGCGCTGGCCATCGTCACCGACCTCGCCGACCGCTACGCCGGGCACCCGGCGCTGGCGCTGTGGCACGTGGGCAACGAGTACGGCCAGGTCTGCCACTGCGGTGACACGGCGGCGGCGTTCCGTGCCTGGCTGCGGGAGCGCTACGGCGACCTGGACGCCCTGAACGAAGCGTGGGGCACCAGCTTCTGGAGCCAGCATTATGGCGAGTGGGCCGAGATCATCACCCCGCGCCGCGCCCCGTACATGATCAACCCCACACAGCAGCTGGACTTCTGGCGGTTCTGCTCGGACGCGCTGCTCGCGCACTACCGCGCCGAGCGCGACATCCTGCGCGAGCGCACCCCGGACGTGCCCATCACCACGAACTTCATGGGTCTGTTCAAGCCCGTCGACTACTGGGCGTGGGCGCCAGAAGAGGACATCGTCTCCAACGACTGGTACCCCGACCCCGCCGACCCGCTCTCCCCCGCCCGCTCGGCGCTCACCCACGACCTGACCCGCTCACTCGGCGGCGGGCGTCCGTGGCTGCTGATGGAGCAGGCCACGAACGGAGTGAACTGGCGCCCGCACAACCTCCCCAAACCGGCAGGACAGCTACGACTGGAGTCGTTGCAGGCGCTCGCCCGCGGCGCCGACGGGCTGTGCTACTTCCAGTGGCGGGCCTCCCGGTTCGGGGCCGAGCGCTTCCACGCCGCGATGGTGCCGCACGCGGGGCCGGAGACCCGGCTGCACGCCGAGGTCCGCGCCCACGGCAACGAGCTGCGCGGGCTGGCCTCGGTGGCGGGCGCACCGGTGCCCGCCAAGGTGGCGATGGTGCACGACTGGGCCAGCTGGTGGGCGCTGGAGGAACGCGGCCGGCCCAGTGACCGGCTCACCCTGCCCGACCAACTCCTGCGCTTCTACCGGCCGCTGTGGGAGCGCGGCGTGACCGTTGACCTGGTGCCGCCGTCCGCGGACCTCACCGGGTACGCGCTAACCGTGGTGCCGAACCTCTACCTGATCAGCGACGGGGACGCCGCGTCCCTGACCGAGTACGTGCACCGCGGCGGTGTGCTGCTGGTCGGCCCCTTCTCGGGGGTGGCGGACCCGCGGGGGCACGTCCGTACCGGCCGCTTCCCCGCGCCGCTGCGCGAGGTGCTGGGCGCGTCCGGCGAGGAGTGGCTGCCCGCGCCGGAGGACCGGCCGGTGCGCTGCCACTGGGCTGATGGCACCGGCTTCACCGCGCGGATCTGGACCGAGCTGATGGCCGCCGAGGGCGCCGAGCCGGTGGCCACGTTCGCCGACGGCGACCTGGCCGGCCGCCCGGCGATGCTACGGCACGAGAGCGGCGCGGGCGTCGCCTGGTACGTGGCGACCGTGCCCGAGGCCGACGGGCTGGCCGAGCTGACCGCGCGGGTGCTGGCCGACGCGGACGTGACCGGGGCCCTGCCCGAGCTGCCGCCCGGCGTCGAGGCGGTACGCCGGGGACCTGTGCTGTTCGTGCTCAACCACGGCGACGAGACGCGGCGCGTGCCGATCCCCTATCCGGCCGAGGACCTGCTGACCGGGTCCACGGCCGACGGCACGGTGACACTGGCGCCGCGCGCGGTCGTCGCGCTGCGGCCTCTCAACTGATCCCGTCAGAGCTGATCCCGTCAGAGCTGATCCCGCCCGAGCTGATCCCGCCCGAGCTGATCCGGTCAGCGCTGATCCGGTCAGAGCGCCAGACGGGCCGGGAATCCGCCGGTCGCGATCGGGCTCCAGCGCTCGATATGGAGGCGAATGAGGGACTTGCCCTGCCGCTCCATGGCGGCCCGATAGTCATCCCAATCGGGGTGCTCGCCGGAGATGCACCTGTAGTAGTCCACCAGCGCGTCGAGCGCCTCGGGCATGTCCAGCACCTCGGCCCGCCCGTCGACCTGGACGTACGGGCCGTCCCAGTCGTCGGACAGCACGCAGATCGACGCCCGCTCGTCACGGCGGGCGTTGCGCGTCTTGGCCCGATCAGGATAGGTGGACACCACGATCCGGCCGCCTTCGTCCACCCCGCAGGACACCGGCGAGAGCTGGGGCCGACCGTCGGCACGGGTGGTCGACAGCAGGCCGTGATGCCTGGGACGGAGGAAATCAAGGAGTTCGGGCAGTTCGACACGGTTGGCGGTCGCGACCCTCGGAGCCATTTCTTCCCATACCTTTCCGCGCCCGGCCATCGGCGGCGGCCGGCGCCAAGCTCCGATCCTTTCATCTCCTCGGGTCAGACGCCGGTTCGCGTTCCGTTGTGGCGCTCGGACGGCTCATATAGGCACCGACCGCGACGCAGACCGCCGCGAGAGACAGGACCAGCAGTCGCGCCGGCTGAGTCGGAGCCATCCCCAGAGTTTCCGGCCCCCACCGGGAGAAATTGGGGAAGGAGTTGTAGTAATAACCGACCCCGTACAGCAGCCCGACGATCACCGAGAGCCGCGCGGCGGCCAGGAGGTACGGTCGTGGACGCGTCGACAACGCGGCGATCAGCAGCATCACGAGCAGAGCGGGCTGGTAGGCGGCGGCCATCTGATTCCTGCCGGTGGTCTGGTGATACACCTCGACCAGGTCATACGTCACCAGCAAGGTCGCGGCCAGCCCGAGCGCCAGCGGGACCCACGGCAGGCCCTGGCGCGCGTGACGGACGAGGTGGAGGACGGCCAGCACGACGAAGCCGCCGGCGAGGGCGACCGTGGCGATCCATATCGCGGTCTCCCCGGGACCACGCGTGATGTCTTCGGGGTCGGCGAGATGAGCGGTGATCGCGGCCAGAGCCAGGACCGCCGCGACCCGGTCGAGGAATCTCCACCGGCGGGGGGCGGCGGATGTCGTCTCGAACAGCACGGCCGCGAGCACCAGGACGCCCGCGGCGGAGGCCAGCCATCCGGTCACGAGCTGTGGTCCCCGTGCCCAGGAGAAGACGGACAGCTCGCCGAGGTAGACGGCGGCGAGCCCGAACGTGGCGCCGGCGGCCACATCGCGCTCAAGGCGGCCGGGCGGCAGCAGGCCGACCAGGACGGCGGCGGTCACCAGAAGCGCCAGCCAGATCGAGGCGATCGGCGTGGCGAGCGCGCTCATCGGCGTGCTGACCAGCAACAGGGCCGCCAACAGCGCCAACACCCGCACGAGAACGGGCCACCGCGACGACCTGGCCGCCGGTGACGCGGGCGCGGCGGGGACGACTGTGCTGGTCGCAGGCGTGAGTGTCGCAGGCGTCGGTGGCGCAGGCGTCGGTGGCGTGGGCGTCGGTGTCAGTGGCGGTGACGCGGGCGTGAGTGGCGCAGGAGTCGGTGGCGCAGGCGCGGGCGTGAGTGGTGTGGGTGTCGCGGGCTTCGGTGTCTTGTGGGCTGCCCCGACAGGTTCGGCCGGCCCATTGGCCCGTTTCGCGACCCCGGGAGTCGTGGCCGCCGCGCCCAGGGCCTTGGTGGCGGCCCCAGACACGAGTCGACTGTCGTCGTCGGCCAGCGCCTCCAGAGCCAGCCGTGCCGCCAGGGCCAACCCTTCGTGCCTGCTGTGGCGCAGCCGTTCCAGCTCCCCGACCGCACCGGCCCTGATCTTGGCGATCGGGTGGTCGATCGCGTGCTGGAGTTCTTCCGGCAGTGACACCGGCCGGCTGACGGGCCGCGCTCTCCTGGCGATGTACATGTCGCCCTGCACGTCGAACGTCCACTTGCCCGGTGTCTGGCTGGGTGTGGCGCGCCGAACGCTGTCGTAGACGTGGTCGTACAGCTCGTCGATGGCGACATAGCCATCCGAGTCCCGGTCGGCCTCGCCGCTCTCCAGCCCTTCCACCAGGGCACTGGTGAAGACGGAGGGCGACAGCTCCTGGGTGTCCGCCAGTTCGGTGCCGTCGAAGGCGTACTCCATGGCGTTGGACGCGGTGATCACCACGCGACCGCGCCCGCCGAACTGCTCCTCGACGTCGACGCCCAGTCCGGCGCGCGGCAGCGCCCCGCGCGCGAAGGCGCCCGCGTAGCAGCAGTCGAGCAGCAGGACGATGCGGCGCGACCGGCTGCGACTCATCCGCCGGTTGACGAACTCGGCCGGCACCGCGGTCGCCGCGAGCCGGTTGAGCTTGGTGGTGGGCGTGGCGAAGTACAGTTCGCCGGATTCGTCCTTGACGCCGTGACCCGAGAAGTGCAGCAGGAGCAGATCGTCGGGATCGCGGTCGGCGAAGAACTCCTCCACCGCCTCGTTGATGTCCTGCGTGGTCGCGTTGAGCATCGTACGGACATCGAACCCGCCGATCCGCCGGTCTCCCAGCACGCGGGCCAATGCCTGGGCGTCCAGCGACGGGGCGCGCAGCCGCCGCAGCCCGGGATCGGCGTACTCGTCGCTCGCCACGATCAGCGCCATCCGCGTGCCGCTCAGCGGGCGCTCACCGCCGCGGCCGGTGCGCCGGCGCAGCCACTCGTCGGTGAGCCGCCGCTGCTCGCGGGACGGCACCCCGGTCAGTTCGAGCAGGTCGCCGTCGACGCCGAGCTTGACCGAGCGGTTCTGATCGCGCTGCAGCCAGGCCGTCACCGCGTTCACGACCGCCGCGAGCAGGTCCATGCCCGCCAGTGAGATGACCAGGCCGCCCACGGCAAATGACAGGATCGCCCTGGCGCCCGGCGGCGGCTCTCCGGTCTCGGGCGCGACGTCCAGTATGTCGAGTTCGAGTAATTCGCCGCGCAGCCCGGCCGTCAACCGCTCCAGCTCCTGCGCGTCCGCGCCGCCGTCGACCACATGCACGGTCAGCCGCGTCACCTCATCGGCCATCCACTACCCCCCGCCCCGGAGCGTGTCGAGCGCATCATAAGCCTGGGGATCGGCCCTCGAACAGCCCGGATATCGTGAGCGTATGGACATGATCGAAGCCCCACGGCTGGTCCTACTGCCCCTGCGGGCCGAGCACGCGGACGAGATGGCCGTCGTGCTCGCCGATCCCGCCCTGCACGCCTTCATCGGCGGCGCGCCCGCGACCGCGCAGGAGTTGCGCAGCCGCTACGAGCGGCTGGTCGCCGGGCCGGCCGGCTGGCGCAACTGGGTGATCCAGCTGCGCGAGGACGACGCTCTGGTGGGCTACGTGCAGGCCACGATCGACCGCCGCACGGCCGAGCTCGCCTGGGTGGTCGGCACCCCCTGGCAGGGCCGGGGCCTGGCCGGCGAGGCCACCAAGGCGCTGGTCGGCTGGATCGCGGGCCAGGAGATCGACACGATCGTCGCGCACATCCACCCCGACCACGCCGCCTCGGCCGCCGTCGCCGCCTCCGTCGGACTGCGCCCCACCGACCGGTGGCAGGACGGCGAGGTGCGCTGGGAGGCGCGGGTATGAGAGTGGCGGTCCTGTCCGACACCCATGCCCCTCGGCATTGGAAGTCGTGCCCGGACCGGGTGGCCGCGCAACTGCGGGGGGCCGACGTCATCCTGCACGCGGGCGATGTCTGCACGGGTGCGGTGCTGGCCGAGCTGGCGGCGTACGCGCCGGTTCACGCGGTGAAGGGCAACAACGACGGACCTGATGTGGACGCGCCCGAGACGCTGGAGCTCGAGCTCGCCGGGCTCCGGGTGGCGATGATCCACGACAGCGGTTCGGCCAAGGGGCGGTGGGAGCGCATGCGGCGGCGTTTCCCGGACGCCGAGCTGGTGGTGTTCGGGCACTCGCACATCCCGCTCGACCATCACGAGGACGGGCTGCGGATCTTCAACCCGGGCTCCCCGACCGACCGTCGCCGCCAGCCGCACGGGACGATCGGGCTGCTCGTGATCGAGGAGGGGCGCCTGGTGTCGACGGAGATCGTCCCCGTCACCTGATGGCGCCGCTCCCCCGGCGTGACGAGTGCCGACGGACCGGCCCGCCCCGATCCCGGCGGACGGCCGAATCCGCCGTTCCGATCAGCCGTTCAGGGCCTTGTTGATCACCGCGGTGTAGGCGTAGAACGCCTTGGTGCGGTTGGCCGGATTCTCGATCGAGCTTCGGGTGAGATCGCCGTCGGCGAAGAACCGCTTCCGCTGGGCGCTGCTGATCTCCAGCTGAAGACCCTTGCCGCGGCGGTTCTTGTTGGCGATGTTGTCCGGGCTCGACCCGTCGAGACCGTCCGGGATTTCCCGCGCCACCGTGAACCCGGCGGCGCGCAGCCCGGCGGTGACCCGCTCGACCAGCGCCGTGTCCCGGCCGCCGACGTACGTGCTCGCCTCGGTGCTGTCGGAGTAGCCGTGCCAGGAGACGGTACGGTCGACCTGGGACAGCAGCGTGAGCGCCCGCGGCTCGTCGAACCGGCTGGCGGTGATGTGCAGGGTGCCGTTGCCCGTGGACTTGATGCCCTCGAACGCGTAGAAGGCGGCCTGGCTCGCTTGGGCGCTGTAATCCGCGAGCTGGGACGTGCCGGCCTCGATGCTCCCCCCGTGGATGGCGATGTGCGCCACCTTCGCGCCCTGAGGGAAGCGCTTGACGCGCCGGTAGTCGGTGCCCTCGGTCTCGTTCGCGGCGAGCTCGGCGTAGTTCGGGTACGTGTCGGCGAGGCGGTGCTGGGCGGCGGCGGGAGCGCGGTGCTGGGCGGCGGCGGAGGCGGGCGCCGGGACGAGCGCGACACCGCTCGCGACGAGGGCGACCCCGGCGAGACCTCGTACCGTCGGGAGAATGCTTGCCATGGTCATGCCCCCAGCTTTGGAAAACGGTTGATGAGTCCGCGGTAGTGGACTCGGCTTCACCCGATTATACGTAGCGGATCGATCTTGGACGGCTCCGATTTATCCGCCTGCGCGTAGCGGACCGGCCTCGGGCGACGCCGATCCGATCGCGTGCGAGACTGCTGGCATGGCCCATTCGCATGACGCGGACGCGCTCTGTGACGTCGCCCATGGCGAGGCGACGGCCGGTGCCGAAGGCCGCACCCTCGTCGCCGTGTTCGCCTCACCGGTCGCCGACTACCTGCTGCGCTACGGCGCCGACCTGGGATTCCGCGGGATCCTCTTCGAGCCCGACCCCGGCCGGGCCGCCGCTCCGGAGGGGTTCGAGGTCGTCACCACGCCCCCGGCGGACCTGGACGGCACCGCGGACATCGTGCTCACCGACCACCACCGTCCCGAACTCGCCGCTGTGCTGCACGAGCTGCTCGCGCACAAGTGCCGGTGGATAGGGGTGATGGGCAGCCCGCGCCATCCGGCGCCCTATCTCCAGGCGCTGGCCGAGCTGGGCGCGCCGGAGGAGGACATCGCCCGCGTGCACCGGCCGATCGGGCTCAACATCGGCTCGCGCACGCCACCGGAGATCGCCGTCGCGACACTGGCCGGCCTGCTCGCCGACCGCAACGGACGGCCGGGCGGCTTCACCTTCTGAAGCCACCCGGCCAGGGTGCCTGGTTCAGCAGGGGGTCTCGACGAAGTCCTTGTAGATCGAGCGGGAGCCCCATCTGGACTCGGCGCCTTCACAGTCCTCGTACATGGCGCCCACCACCGTGGTCCAGCTGGAGTCCGAGTAGTACGTGGTGACGCAGTGGTAGCCGAGCGCGCAGGCTCGGGCGTACGCGGGAGCGCTGGTGAAGGTCGTGAGGGTGGCGAGGGCGAGGAGTACGGCCAGCAGTACGCGGCGAATCATGAAGATCCTTCCCGATCGAGGGAGCAGCACTGCCGTTGATGATCGATCACCGGGGGCCCGAGCTCAAGACGCGTGAGGATCTTGACTTCTACTGTCCTGAGCTCGGGGGGCCGACGGTCATGAAAAGGCGGCAGGTTCAGCCGAGGGTGGCGCGCAGGGCGGGCTGCAGGCGGTCGGCGTGGGCCCGCACCATGTCGTCGCACAGCTCCCAGATCCGCTCCACGGGCAGGGCCGCGGCGGTCGCCGGGTCCGTCATGGCGGCGTGGCGGATGTGGCGTGGATCGTCCTCCAGCGCGGCCCGTACGACCAGGTCGTTCATGCTGAGGTAGGTGCGGTTGAGCGCGGCCAGCTGCGGGGGCAGCTCGCCGACGCGGGTGGGCTGCACGCCCATCGCGTCGACCAGGCAGGGCACCTCGACGGTCCCCCGGGCGGGGAGGTTGCTGATCAGGCCGTGGTTGGGCACGTTCCCGTAGATGGTCCTGGGCGTGCCCGTGGTGATGCTGTGGATGATCTGCGGGGCGTACTCCATGGTCCCGTCGACCGGCAGCGGCTCTCCGGCGGCCAGGGCGTCGCGGGTCCGCTCGTAGATGGCCACGTTCTCGTCGACGATGTCCAGGTAGGCGCCGATGGGCAGGCGCAGTCGCTCGATCTCGCTGTCGTGGCCCAGGTACCAGGGCACGTACTCGGAGGAGTGCTCGCTGGTCTCGGTCGGGTAGTAGCCCAGCCGCCGGTACATGTCGACGCGGACGCGGCGGCGCAGCTGCTCGTCCGCGGCGATCAGGGCGTCGAGCCGGGGGTACAGGTCGACGCCGTCGTGCTCGAACCGCAGCACCCACGCCTGGTGGTTGACGCCCGCGGCCCGGTAGGTGACCTCCTCGAACGGCACGCCCACCAGGTCGGACAGGTCGCGCATCGTCCAGTAGACCGAGTGGCACAGCCCCACCACGCGGGTGAGCCCGGTGGCCTCGGCCAGGTATTGGACGTTCATCGCCATCGGGTTGGTGTAGTTGAGCAGCCACGCCTCGGGGCAGACGGCGGCGATGTCCTCGCCCAGCGCCTTCAGCAGGGGGAACGTGCGCAACGCGCGGAAGATGCCGCCGACGCCGAGGGTGTCGCCGATGGTCTGGCGCACGCCGTACCGGGCGGGGATCTCGAAGTCGGTGCGGGTGGCCTCGCCCATGCCGACCTGGACGATGTTGATGACGAAGTCGGCGCCGGTGAGCGCTTCGCGCCGGTCGGCGTGCGCGGTGATCCGCGGGCTCGCCCCGCGCTCGGCGGCGATGTGCCGGGCGGCGGCCGTGGCGGTGCTCAGGCGCTCGGCATCGATGTCGTGCAGGGCGATGCGGGCCTCCTTCAGCTCGGCGAACGCGAACAGGTCCGCCAGGAGGCCCTGGGTGAAGACGACGCTCCCGGCGCCGATGAATGCGATCTTCGGGGTGTTCATGTCGGCTGCTGATCCTTGCTGGGGACGTGTGCGACGGCCTCATCCCAGGTGGGCTGGGCCGGGGTGCCGCCTTGGGCACGGGTGGACAGGGCGCCGCAGACGGCGGCGAGGTCCAGGGCGCGGGCGGGGGGCAGTCCGGCCAGGGTCGCGGCGATGAAGCCGGCGTCGAAGCTGTCGCCCGCGCCGACCGCGTCCACGGGGGTGACGGTGATGCCGCGGGTGGTGATGAGCGTGCGTCGGTCGTGGCAGAGGGCGCCGTCCGCGCCGTTCTTGACCACCACCAGCGGCCCTCGCGCGGCCAGCGCGGCGGCGGTCGCCTCCAACGACGCGTCCTGGGAGCGCGCGAGGTTGCGGGCCTCGTGCGCGTTGGGGAGCAGGATGTCGGTCTCGGCGAGTACGGCGGCCAGCCCCGGCGGATCCCACAGCCCGGCCGGGTCGTCGTTGGTGTCGAGCGAGGTCGTGGCGCCGTGGGCCCGCGCGGTGCGCAACAGGCCGGGCAGCGCCTTCGCCAGGCCCGGCATGAGGAAGTAGGAGGCGGCGTGCACGTGCCGGGTGGCGGCCAGCAGCGACTCGGGCACGTCGTCGCCGCCGGTGGCGGCCAGGGTGCCGGGCGCGGTCAGGATCGCGCGGTCGCCGCCGTCGCGGGTGAGCACGACGGTGAGCGGGGTGGACCGCGCCGGATCCACGCGCAGCGCCTCGGTGTCGACCCCGCGAGCGTTCAGGGCGTCGCGGACGTAGCGGCCGGCGTCGTCGTCGCCGACGCGCCCGGCGAACGCGACGCGCAGGCCCAGGCGCGCGGCGCCGCAGGCCATGATCGCCGCGGAGCCGCCGAGGGTGAGCGCGCCGGCGCCGACCAGTTGCTCGCGCTGCTCGAAGGCGAGCGGGGCGTCCAGGGGGCCGAGGATGACGTCGGGGTTGGCGTCACCGATGACAAGCAGGTCGAACATGGACTTCCTGTAGCTGGAGATGGGTTTCAGCCCTTGAGGCCGCTGGAGGTGATGGACCGGATGAAGGACTTCTGGGCGCCGACGAAGGCGAGCAGCACCGGCAGGACCGTGATGACGTTCCCGGCCATGACCGCCGCCCACTGCGTGTGGTGCTTGCCCTGGAAGGTGGCCAGGCCCAGTTGCAGGGTGTACTGGGTGTCGTGGTTGATGGCGATCAGCGGCCAGGTCAGATCGTTCCAGGTGGACAGGAACGTCAGGATCGCCACGGTGCTCAGCGCGGGCCGCGACAGCGGCAGCACGATGCGGAACAGCACCCGCAGCCGCGAGCAGCCGTCCATCCAGGCGGCCTCCTCCAGCTCCCTGGGTAGGGAGAGGAAGAACTGCCGCAGCAGGAACACCGCGAACGGCGTGACCAGCGACGGCACGATCAGCGCGCCCAGCGTGTCGATGAGCCCGAAGCTCTTCATGACCAGGAACGTCGGGATCATCGTCAGCTGGAACGGAATGGCCATCGTGGCCAGCATCAGCACCAGCAGGACGCGGGAGCCGAAGAACCGCATGCGGGCGAAGGCGTAGCCGCCGAGCGCGCCGAACACCAGGTTGGAGGCGACCGCGACACCGGAGACGATCAGCGAGTTGAGGAACCAGCGCGGGAACAGCGCGTTGTTGAGCACGTACTTGTAACCGCCCAGGTTGATCCCTGACGGCCACAGCGCGGGCGGGAAGCGGTTGATCTCCGCGTTGGTCATCACGGAGCTGATCAGCAGCCAGATCAGCGGGATCGCGAAGATCAGCGCGAGCGGCGCCAGCAGCAGGTGCCAGGGGCTGAAGGGCAGCCGCCACGCGCGGCCCGGACGGCTCACGCCCGCGTGCGCGGCCCGGCGTTGGGTGGTGGCGGTCGCCGTCATCGGGTGGCTCCTTCGAGGCGCTGGCGCTCGCGGCCGCGGATCACGCGCAACCCGGCGGCGATCACGAACAGGGCCACGGCGAGGACGTATGCGGCGGCGGCTCCGTAACCGGCCGTGAAGTTCTTGAACGCCTGCTCCCAGATGAAGTAGACGATCACCGTGGTAGCGCCGAGCGGGCCGCCCTTGGTCGTCACGTACACCAGGTCGAAGACCTGCAGGGCGTTGATGGTCTGCCAGAGCACCAGGAACACGCTGACCGGCGTGAGCGTGGGCAGGGTGACGTGGCGCAGCAGGTGCCACCGCCCGGCGCCGTCCAGCCGCGCCGCCTCGATCAGCGGCTGCGGTACGTCCTGGAGGGCCGCGAGGTACACCACCACGCAGAACCCGAGGCCGCTCCACAAGCTGACGGCCACCAGGACGGGCAGGGCCTGGGCGGGGTCGGTGAAGAACCCCTGGGGAGAGACACCGAGCCAGTGCAGCACCGAGTTGGCCGCCCCGAACTGCGGGTCCAGGATGAACGAGAACAGCGTCCCCTGTGCCGTGGCCGAGATGACGAACGGCACGACGAAGAGGGTGCGGTAGAGGCCGACGAACCTGATCCGCCGGTTCAGGGCGAGGGCGAGCGCCAGTCCCAGCACGATGCTGAGCGGTACGTACAGGGCCGTGTAGAGCAGCGTGTTACGGACGGCCTGGCCGAAGTGCGGGTCCTTGGTCAGCGCGTAGTAGTTGTCCAGCCCCACCCAGCGGCTGGGCGTGACCAGGTCGTCGGCCTGGAAGGACAGCAGGAACGACCAGACCGTGGGCACGATGCTGAGCCCGAGGATGATCAGGACGGCCGGGGTGATGAACGTCCAGGCGGTCGCCGATTCCTGGCGGCGGGCCTGGCGCCGGGCCCGTTGCCGCAGTTCGTGGCCGGAGATGGTGATGGGGGTGGGCAGAGACGACATGCGAGGCTCCTCAACGCGGGATGAGCAGGGCGGCGTTGGCCTCTTCGGCACAGGTGCGCAGCGCTTCGGCGGGGGTGCTCTTGCCGAGCAGCACGGCGATGACGGCCTGCCCGAGCGCCTGGGAGATCTGCGGGTAGGCGGGGTGCGTGGGGCGTACCCGGGCCGTCTCCAGCGTCTTGACGAACACCGGCAGGCCCTCGGTCTCCGCCTCCTGCTTGCGCCAGGCGGGCAGTTGCTGGGTGGGGCGGCTCAGCGGCAGGCTGCCCGCCTCCACGTCCCAGCGCACGTCCTGCGCGGGTTGCATCAGCCAGGTCAGGAAGGTACGGCTGGCCTTCACGCGCGCCGCGCCGTTGTCGAACATGGTCCAGGTGTCGGGGCCCGAGATCGTGATCGGCCGCCCGCTGAAGGTGGGCAGGGGCACCACCTGATAGTCGATCTTGGCGGTCTGGATGTCGGGCAGTTGCCATGGGCCGGTGACCGACATCCCCATCAGGCCGGACAGGAACACCTGGTACATCTGCTCGCTGCCGGGCTTGGGGTCGATGTAGACGCTCTTGTCCTTGGCGAGCGACTCCACCACCTGCAAAGCCCGCACGCCCGCGTCGGCGAACCCGATGCCGCGCCCGTCCTTGCCGATCACGTCGCCGCCCAGGTCCCAGATCAGCGGCCACAGCCGCCAGACCGTGTCCTCGTCGGCCGCGCCCGGCCAGCCCGTGCCGAACCGGCCGCGGCTCGCGTCGGTCAGCCGCTTGGCCGTCTCGATGAACTCCGGCCATTTCCAGCCCGGCTGGGGCAGCGGCACCCCGGCGTCGCGGAACACCTTCTTGTTGCAGACCACGGCCAGCGAGTCGAGCAGCGCGGGAGCCGCGCGTACCTGGCCGTTGATCATGACGGCGGCCCGCGCCGGCGCCCAGAAGTCGTTCCACGGCGTGGGACCGGACTCGACCATGCTGGTCAGGTCCACCACCTGCGGGCTACGTGCGACGTTCGCCAGGTCCGAGCCGAAGATATAGGCGATGTCGGGGTAGGAGCCGGACGCGAGAGCCGCGGTGATCTTCTGCAGCATTGCGTCGGCCAGCACTCCCCCGCCCATGTCCACCCGGATGTCGGGGTGGGCGCGCTCGAAGTCGGCCACCAGTCGCGCCATGGCCTCTTTGGCGGTGTCGGTCTGGCCGTGCCAGAGCTCGATCGTGACCCGCCCGTCGGCGCCGACACCGTCGCCGGCGCCGCTCGCGCACCCGGCCAGCGCCGTTCCCGCCACCGCCGTGAGCGCCAGGGCATACCCGCCGCGCAGCACGTCCCGGCGGGAGGGCGGTGGGGCAACGCGCTCCATCATTACCTCCAAATACCGTGGGTCAGAAGAAGACCGTTCAGCAGGTCTTGCGGACGTATCCGCTGGCGCCCTTGGGCGAGACGTCCACGTCGCGCTGGACGATGCTCAGCTTGGTGCCCCAGCCGGAGCACGCCTTCTTCAGGCCCGACGCGGTGTACTCGATCACGATCACGTTGTTGCCGAACGCCGCCGTGTAGTCCCCGCACTCGTCCCAGGTGCCGCACTCTTCGGCGACCGCGAAGTCGAGCCCGTTCGCGACGCGCGATCCGGCCAGTTCCGAGGTGTTCTTCTGGGCGATGGCCACGCCCTGGGCGTGGGCGTGGGTGCTGAGCAGCCGGATGTAGGCCTGGGCGTTCGAGGCCGTCAGCAGCTTCTTCGAGCGGGTGTAGCTGTCGTAGTTGTCGGGCTCGATGGCCTGGTAGCCCTTGGCCTTGCAGCCGTCGATCCAGCCGTTCACCTTCGCGGCGACCCGCTTGCGCTTGGCGTCGGTCCGCAGGTCGAGCAGCGCCTCGCCCCAGTCCTCGTCGATGACCACCTTGCCGTTGGCGTCACGCAGCAGCAGGTCGGAGTCCCAATCGGCCTCCTCGCCCGGCTGGACCTGGAAGGCGTTGACGTAGCAGATGTTGTACAGCCCCGCGGCGGGCGCGGCGCCCCGGTCCCTGCTGACCACGGTGACCCCGGCCGGCGGCGTGTACGCGCCGCCGATCTGGTAGTCGAACCCGGCATGGACCGGGGGCAGGGTGACCGCGGCCGCCGAGGCGGCTGAGGGGACGGCGACCAACGCGGCCGAAAGGGCCACGGCAGCACCTAAGCATCTACGGGTGGGGCTCATCGTCGCATCTCCAGACGATAGGGGGTACGTCCCCGCCTCGGACGCTGACAGCGATCCTGGCGACTTAGTCCGGGCTTGTGGCGGTGGCCACTTACCGGCTAGGCGTACCTCTTGGGCCGGTGCTCGATTCCGGCGTTCCTCGGAGTAAATCGAGCACCAACGCTCCTGTCAAGAGTCCGGAGCTGCTCACTTCTGGCACATTCAGCGCAGCATTGCACAGGGGATACGTCACCGCAGTGCGGAGCAGCCTACCGGTGCGCGGAAGCCGGGGCGGGGCGATCAGCCCGCCCGTACATGCCGTCAAACCCACCCACCTGCTCGCCCGCACCCACCGTCAGACCCGCCCGTTGCGGAGCAGAATGCCGAGCGCGCCGACGGTCGCGTAACCGCGCCAGTCCAGGACGCCCGCCGGTGAGATCTGGGCGTAGTCGACGGTCCAGCCGCCGTCGTCCTTCTGCATCCCGGCCAGGCGGTCGAGGTCGGCCTCGATCACCTCCGGGGTGAACAGGGCCCGCACCGGACGGTCCGGGAGCGGCGCGAAGTCCAGCGGGCGCAGCATCTCGTGCTCGGTGCCGCCTTCGACGCGCACCTGGCCGCTGGCCGGCAGGTAGGCCCCCAGCCGGTCGAGCAGCCCGGCGGCCTCCGGGTGGGTGTCGTGCACGGCGTCCAGGAAGCGCAGCGCGAAGGCGAGTATGTACGCGGGCGGCCGCCGGTCGAGGGCGGCGATCGTGTCCAGGCAGTAACGGGTGGCCCGCTCCAGCCACGGATGCGCGGCCACGTCGGGCAGGTGGGCGGCGACGCGGTGCGCGACGGCCGCGGTGACGGAGGTGATCTGCAGCGAGGACACCGTGCTGTCGGCACCCGCCCACCAGGGGGCGTTGCCGGCGTTCGAGGCGCGGGGCAGGGCGAACGGCAGCCCGCCGTCGGGCAGCGTGACCGACTCCAGCCAGTCGCACAGCTCGCTCGCCCGCGGGCAGGCGGCCGGCGCGACGTCCTCGAACACCTCGAAGGCGTGCAGCGCGGCCCCCGGCTGGCTCTCGGGCGAGCGCAGGTCAGGCTCCAGACCCCAGCCGTAGCCGCCGTCCGGATTGCGGTAGCCGTCGAGCGCGGCCAGCGCGGCGGCCGGATCGCGCTCGCCCGTCAGGAGCTGGAAGCGGCGGCGGTCCAGGACCCGTGCGTGAGTGGCCATGAAGTCGGCGGCCACGGAAAGATCGATGTCCATACGTTCATGATGGCCCGGCCCCGCGCCCCGGTCTTGTAGGAAACGGCCATGCGGCGACTGCCAGACCGAGGGCCACGCAGCTCAGCGGGATGCCCTGCCGGAGGTCGGAAGGGGGCGTGCCCCGGAAGGCACGCCCCCGCCGGTCACGGTCCGTACGCCTTGACCTCCAGGAGGCCGACGGAGCTGGTGCCGTTGCCGGTCATCAGCACCCGCAGGCGGGTGGTGTTCGTCGCGGTGAAGGTGACGGTGTTGTACTGGTTCTTGGCCAGCCCGTACGCGCTCGCGCCGGGCACGTCGACGTAGGCGCTGCCGTTCCAGTACTGGAGCTTCCAGGACGCGGGCATGTCGATGCCCTCGTCATCGTCGAAGAAGTACACCTCCGCCTTGTTCAGGTTCTGGGCCGAGGACCAGGTCAGGTCCACCCACTGCTGCCCGGTCTCCGGCCAGCAGCCCCAGCGCGGGTTCACCGTGTCGTTGGAGGAGGGCGGGTCGATCCCGTCGTTGACGGCGGCGACGCTCTCCCAGGAGGAGGTGTTCGACGCCGACGGGGTCGCCGAGGCGGCCATGTTGCCGCTCGGTGGCTGCTGGGTGCCGCCACGGTTGAACATCTTGATCTCGGTGAGCCCGGTCTTGGCCCCCGAGGCGTTGGTGGCCAGCACCCGTACCCGCTGGGCGCTGATCGCCGGGAACTGCACCACGTTGTAGTTCGCCCGTGGCGCCGACGGGCTCTTGGCCTGGCTGGGCACGCTGACCCAGGCGCTGCCGTTGTAGTACTGGATGTCGTACGAGGCGGGTGCCCGGTAGGTGGCGCTGGCCGGGCGGCTGTCCTTGAAGTAGAGCCGGACCTCGTTGAGCGTGCGGGCCGCCCCGAAGTTCACCTCGTACCAGTCCTGGCCGGCGCCCGTGCCGCCCCAGAACGGCTCGTTGATCGGGAAGCCGTCGACCGCGCCCGCGGCGGTGCTGCCCGAGGCGGTGGAGGAGGTCGAAACACTGGCCCCGGAGGCCAGGTTGGTCAGGTTGGCGGTCAGGTCGACCCCGGCCTTGGCCAGCAGGTCCACCATCCGCGCGCTGCTCTGCGTCACCTGCGCGGGCGCCTGCAGCCCGGGCGAGGACACGTGATAGGTGACCGTGCCGCTCGTGGTGACGTCACCGGTGGCCGGGTCCCAGGTGAACGGCACCAGCGAGTTGACCGTGGCGACCCTGCTGCCGTTGATGAAGATGGAGTAGCCCTCGGGCACGCCCGGGTAACGGACCACGCCGTCCGCCGGGTCGTCCCAGACGATGGTCAGGTCGGCGTTGCGGTAGCGCAGGTTGTTGACGGTGAAGTTGGGCCAGCCGATGTTGATCGGCGAGAGCTCCACCTTCGCGTCGTTGCGCGGGCGCAGCCCCGCCACGTCCTCGATCACGGTCCAGTTGCTGCTGCCCAGGATGTTGTGGTGGATCCAGGAGCGGTAGGTGATCGAGGAGCCGTTCCAGTCGGCCCAGAACTCGTTGGCGTCGGGGTACTGGGTGTTGCCGTTGATGTACTGGCCCCAGGCGTTCCAGTACAGCAGCTTCTTGTACCAGGTCGCGTCGATCCACGAGTTGGAGTAGTTCCGCAACACCGAGGAGAGCAGGCGGAACTGCACGGTGGAGTTGATCGTGGAGAAGTTGTTGCTGCCGGTGCCCGAGGCCGCCTTGTCGGCCTGGTTGGCGGTGTAGAAGGGGAAGATCGGATACTGCGCCGGATCGTCGAACAGGCGCAGTGCCTGCTTGTACGTCGCGGTGTTGGGGACGGCGCCGACGGCGAACGGGTAGTAGTTGTTGATCTCCTTCCACGGCACCCACTCGTTGGTGGACTTCAGCCGGTGCTCGAACAGCTGCCGGTTGGGGTTCCACAGCACGTTGACGATGGCGTTCTGGATCTGCGTGGCGAGCGTGCGCATCTCGGTGGCCTTGGCGGTGTTGCCGACCGCCTCGTACGCCTGCGCGGCGGCCAGCGCGCCGCTGTACTGGTAGGCCGACTCGGCGCGGTCCATGTTGCCGGGCTTCCAGTGGAAGGAGACGGCGTCGGCGTCGTTGCCGGTCAGGGCGCCCCAGTCGTACTCGATGAGCTTGTTGTTGTCGTGGTCGTAGTACGACAGCTGGCCCTTGACGTCCCCCTCGGCGTAGCGCGCCAGGTTGGCGGCGATCGCCGGCTGGCCGCCGTGGATCTGGTAGCTCTTCCACGCCGCCTCGGCGATGTACTGGGTGTAGCTGTTGGACCAGTTCTCGGGATCGCCCGGATTGTCGAGGAAGCGGCCGTTCTTGGAGATCTGCCCGACGCTCAGCCAGTCGCCGTAGGAGTAGATCGGGTTGCGCAGGTATTTCAGGTCGTCGATGTGCATGGGCTGGGTGAGCGCGATGGCGTTGTTGTAGCCCAGCACGCCTTCGGTCGAGGTGGGGAACTGGAACGTCTGCCCGGGAATGTCGGCGTCGAGGTTGTTGAAGCGCATCAGCCACCAGCGGTAGTAGATGTTCTTCTTGATGGCCGGCTCGGGCACGTCGATGTAGGGCACGTTCTGCGCCCACCACAGGTTGTAGGCCCGCACGTGGGTGGCGAAGGCGGTGGCGTTGGTGTATCCCGCGTAGGCGTCATACTCGGTGCGCGACTCGGGGATCTCGTTGGTGACGAAGCCCATGACCACCTTGGCGGTCACGGTCCCTCCGGCCGGGATCGTCACGGACCTGTTCAGGCCGCCGCTGGAGACGGTGAAGCCGTCACCGGTCAGCCGGGGATAGATCGTGGTGAGGTTGTTGTAGGCGTTGACCTGCCCGGTCAGCTCGCTCCCGCTCCCTGAGGTGGCGTACGGGGAGGTCGCCCGCAGCTGCAGGGTGGTCGAGCTGGAGCCGCCGTTCGTGATCGACAGGTTCGTCACGGCGACGTTGTTGTTGGTGATGAACTTCGTCTGGTTCACCGTGATGGAGCCGCTGGTGTGCACGCTCTTCCAGTAGCTCGGCGCCTGCCAGCGGGAGTTGACCTGCTCGGCGAAGGTGCCCGGGGTGATGGCGACGGTGTAGGCGTTGTTGTTGCTGATGCTCTCCCAGTACGCCACCTGGCCGGCGAAGCCGAGTGTGCCCGGTGTGTGGGTCTTCATGAACAGGGCGCGTCCCCGGGACATGAGCCAGGTTCCGGCCGGGTCGTTGCCGGGGCGGGCCAGCAGCCGGTCCATCCAGAAGTCCGTGCCCGAGCTCTCAAAGTCGTAGATGGCCTGCATCATGTTGCCGGTCGTGTACGAACCGGGCGCGGCCGGGATCGACGGGCCGTTGAAGGTGGGGTATCCGATGGTCTGGGCAGCCTGCGCGGGAGCGCCTAAAACGAGTGATCCCGCGATGAGCAGGAGGGCCGTGATGATTCTTCTCATGCAGAGTGATCCGATCCGATCGAACGCTTGGGGGGAGTGATCGAACCTAGCGCTTGGTTGTGGTAGCGCTAACAATCCTTTCTGTCGAATCGGCGAAATAAAAGGTTTTCGGCAACGTAAACCGAGATAAGTTCCCTGTCAATCGGAGTGGCAGCCTGCCTTGGCGAACGTTGCGAAAAGGTTTTCGGCTGCTTTCGGCTTTCGGCAGGTCGTCAGGCCAGGCGAGCGAGCTGCTCGGCCGTCACCCGGCCGCGCATCGGGCGTCCCCGCATGAAGTGTTCAAGGTCGGTGATCGCGTACTCGCCGAGCCGCCGCAACTCACGCCCCTGCGCGCCCGCCACGTGCGGGGTGACGAGTACGTTGGGCAGGCCGAAGAGCAAATGGCCCGTAGGCAGCGGCTCGGGTTCGGTCACGTCGAGCACGGCCGAGACGCGGCCGGACGCGCACGCCCTGGTGAGCGCCTCGGTGTCGATCAGCGAGCCACGGGCGGTATTGATCACGACGGCCTGGTCCGGCAGGAGGCCGAGGCGGCGCTCGTCCAGCAGGTGGCGGGTCTCGGCGAGCGCCGGGGCGTGCACGGTGACCAGGTCACTACGCCGGCACAGCTCGTCCACGTCCACCAGCTCGGCCCTCATTTCGGCCGCCTCCGCCGGCGAGACGTAGGGGTCGGACAGCAGGATGTCGACCTCGAAGTCACGCAGCCGCCGCAGCACGTGCCGGCCCACCCGGGAGGCCCCGATCACGCCCACGGTGCAGTCGTACAGCCCGGTGCCCGCGCCCTGCTGCCAGGCGTCTTGGCCGGCCTCGTAGTGACCGGCCCGCTCGAAGACCCGTTTCGCGCCGAGCACCAGCATGGCGATGGTGTACTCGGCGACGGGCACGGCGTTCGCCTCCGCCGCGGACGACACGAGGATGCCCCGCTCGTACACGACGGGATCGACGATCGCCTTGACGGAGCCGGCGGCGTGCACGATGGCCCGCAGGCCGGGCGCCGCCTTCAGCACCTCGGCGTCGATCCGCGGGCAGCCCCATCCGGTCAGCAGGAACTCCGCCCCGGCCAGGGCCCGCGCCGCCGCCTCTCCCTCGAACGAGGTGAACGTCACCGTCGCGTCGACCTCCGCCGACTGCCGCAACCGGTCGATGAGGTCGGCGGGGAAGACGTCGTGGAAGGCCCAGGGCGCGATGGCGAAGACCGCGACGGGTGGCCGTGACATCAGGCAGGCTCCTCAAGTGGGTGAACGGTTACGCGGGGGTTGCCACCTCACGCGGGATGCCGGTAAGGCGGACCGTCGCCGTCACTTCACGTCGGGTTCTTCCCGCCGCCGGTGACGCGGACGCAGGTGGGGGTCTCGGTGAGGCGGACTGTCGCCGTGTCGCCGCCCGGCAGGTCGAGGGTGACCTGGTCGCCGTCGACCCGCACCTCCGGGGGCCGCGCCTCGGCCGTGCCGGTGAGCAGGACGAGGCTGACGTACACGGCGGTTCCGCCCGGGTGGGCGGCCGCGAGCACGTACGGGGTGGCCGAGTGCCGTCCGAAGGCGTTCGCGCCCTCTGCGTTCGCCACCCCGGCGGTCGTGTAGCCGTGCAGCCCGCGCACCACGCTGACCAGCCCGTCCGCCCGCCGCGCCGACGCCCAGAGCTCGCCGCCGCGCGCCGTGGGCGGCGCCTCCCCCGCGATGGCGTGGCCACCGTCCCTGACCTGGTGTCCGGCGGGCGCGGTGACCCGGTGGATCCGTACCTCGGCCGCCCCGTCCACCACCGAGGCCGTCACCACGTGGACCGACCCGGCCGGCAGGTCGTCACGGTAGGCGGAGGCGGCGAACCGGTCCCCCGTCGTGAGCGGCTCGATGCGCCGCCTGCGGGAGACGGCCCCGTCCGGCGCGACGACGACCACCTCCCCGTCGACACCGACCACTGCCCTGTCGAAACCGACCGCCTGCCCTTCGGCTCCGGCTACCTTCCCTTCGATACCGGCTCCCGCCCCTTCCCTGGCGGCCACCTCTCCTTCGTTGCCGGCCACCTCTCCTTCTTTGCCGGCTGCCTCGGCCAGGTTGGGGCCGGTGTGGCTGGTATAGGCGAGCTTGAGGTAGTGCGGGTCCGGCACCCCCGACGGGTCCTGGATCCGGTCCCGGTCGCTGCCGTGGTTGACCAGCCGGACCACGCCGTCCTCGCGGGTGGCATGCAGCAGCCACCCCGGCGGGCGCATCGTCACCGCCTGGTCCGCCAGGTCGATCGGCGCCGGGACCTCGGCGTCCGTCCATACCGGGTGTTCGGGGGGCAGCAGCAGGCCGAGGAACGCCTTGCTGGCCCAATAGGGCGAGCCCGGCCCCGAGTAGCTCTGCGTGACCGGCAGGAACGTGTCGTACCAGCCGAGCGTCAGCAGCCCCCGCTCATCCGGCGCACCCCGCTCGACGAAGTGGCGCAGCACCCCACCGGCGATCCGCCGGGTCCGGCCGGGCGGGAGCGGCGAGGAGCCGGTCAGCGCGCCCAGCCAGAGCGGCGCGACCGTGGCGAACCGGTAGGTCAGCGACCGCCCCTGGTGCACGGGCCCGCCGTCGGCGGCGAACAGGTGCTGGTACTGGCCCAGCAAGGCCCGCAGCCGCTCGCCGTAACGCTCCAGGCGGGCCGCGTCCCCGGCCATCCTGGCCCACAGCAGCGGGTAGAGGTGCAGGGCCCAGCCCGCGTAGTAGTCGAAGTTCTTGCCCGCGCCGTCGGAGTACCAGCCGTCCCCGACGTACCAGTCCTCGATCCGCTCCAGGCCGCCGGTGATCTCGTCGGGCTTGTACGGCCCGCCCACCTCGGCCAGGAACTGCTCGACGACCACCCGGAACAGCACCCAGTTGTTGTCCGGTGTCCGCCTGCCGACGAAGCCCGCCAGCCAGGCCACCACCCGCTCCTGCTCGGCCGGGGACAACCGGTCGTACAGCCAGGGCCGGGTCTCGTGCAGGGCCAGCGCGATCGAGGCCGCCTCGACCAGCGGCTGGGACATGTCGGTCAGCGGCGGCCAGGCATAGGGGTGCGCCGGGTCGGTCCCCGCCACCAGTCCTCGGGCATACCGCTCCAGGAGCGCGGGCGGCACCGCGCCGCCCGCCCCGGCGATCCGGAACGCGGCCAGCAGGAACGTGCGGGCGTACCCCTCCAGGCCGTCACTCACCGTCCCCGACCGGCTCTCCCTGCCCGGCATGCGGTACTGCGCGAAGTCGTCGGTGGCGTACGGCACCACGGATTCCAGCAGGTGATCCGCCACGGCCTCCCAGTGCGCCCGGGTCCAGCCGGTGTAGGCGGACAATGCGGTATCGGCAGGTGGGAGACGCAGCGATGACATAAGCGGATAATACGGCTCGCGATCAACAAGCCCCGGAGGGGGAGGCGAGGAGCGGTGTCAGCTGGGGGCCGAGTGGACGTGCGGGTGGGCGACGTCGTGGGTGTGCAGATTGCCGCACATGCCCCAGCGGGCTTCGGGTGGGGATTCGAGCAGCGTGGCTTCCTGCAGGTGCGTCCCGTCGCCGCGTTCCAGCGCGTCGAGCACCTCGGCGGTGTGGCGGGTCTGCCGGGCGACGGTGTCCTCCCAGGTACGCCGCCAGCCCGCGACCCTGGGACGTACCAGCGCCACCGCGCTGTCATAGAACTCCCGCAACGGTCCCGGATCCCCGTCGGCCAGGCTCTCGGACAGCCGCAGGAATCCCGCCACCGCCAGATCACGGCGACGCCGCACGGCCTCCTCCGCTCCCGCGCCCGAAGGCAGTGTGGCCGCCTCCCGGTATCGGGCCGCGTCCGCCACGATCTCCGGCGGGAACGTCATCACCGCGTCACCCGCCTCGGGCAACCCGGCGTTCTGCATGACCACGACCACCTCCAGACCGCCCCGGTTGATCGCCCGATGGATCGTGCCCGGCGTGAACCACACCGTCGAACCGCCGCTCAGCTCCGTCTCCCGGAAGCCGCGCATATCGAGGGTCTGCAACGCGCCACTGCCGCCGATGACGACGTACGCCTCGGTGGAGGCGGTGTGCATATGCGGCGTACCGCCCTCCAGACCATCGGAACACGCGCCCGAGTAGACCGACAGCCGGGTGACGGAGGTCCCGCCGGGGAACGTCATGCTCGCACCCCCAGCGCTGCACGGCCCTGGACGGCCAGGTGCCGGGTGCCTTCCTCGCCATAGTCTCCGGCGGCCACCACGACCGCGTTCCGGAAGCCGACCGTCTGGCTGTCCGCGGCTCGCACGGCGGGCGCGTGGGCGGCGGCGATCCCTCTGGTTCCGACGATGGTGGTCCAGTAGCTAGGTGGGGGCATGGGCGCCTGGCCTCCTGGGCGGTTTGACGTGGGTTCGCGGTTTGCATCGTGCGAGGTGACGGTGGGTCTGGCCGCATGGGGCATTCGATGTTCCTCTCGCGCCAGGTAACCGGCCGATCGGCCCGACCATACTGGATACGGTCACACCCGGCTGGCCGCCGTCCGGCCTGCCATGCGCTATTGCCGCCCCACCGTAGATCCGGTCGTGCTGCGCCTCAGGACCGGAGCGGCGGGGTGGTGGTGACCGTCACCCTGGCGGGCTCGGCTTCCTGAGGGCTCCTCAGCCACAGGTCACGTCCCTAGGGGTTCGTCAAGGTCACGTGGGGGCGGCCAGCCAGCGGCGTACGTCGGCCATGGCCGTACCGTCGCTGTCGGCGTCGATGCCCGTCGCGAGGTCCGCGATCGTGATGCCCGCCAGCGCGCCGGACCAGGCCTCCTGTGCCGAGGCCATCGCGCGGGCGATCGCGCACGGCCGGTCACACCGTTCGGCCGGTACGGCCAGCGGCCCCTGCTGCCGGATCTCCGTGCACCGGTAGGCGGGCGAGTCGCCGTCGATGGCCTGGACCACCTCCAGCACGGTGATCGCCGCGGCCGGCCGGGTGAGGAGGTAGCCGCCGACCTGCCCGGCCGTAGATCGTACGATGCCCGCTCGGGAGAGCGCCTGGAGGTGCTTGGCCAGGTACGCCGGCGGGGTGCCGTGCAGTTCCGCGAGCCGCGCCGCCGGCACCGGGTCCTGGCTCTGGCTGAGCGTGACGCAGCTGTGCAGTGCCCACTCCACTCCGTTGGACATCTTCATGTCAGGCAGCTTACCCATTCCGGACAAGGAATGTCCGTGATAGAACTCGGATGGAAAATATCCGAGATCAACTGGGAGCCCCCATGACGCGTACCGCCCTCGGCGCGGCCGCCGTCGCACTGTTCGTCGCCGCGGCGAACCTGCGGCCGGCGATCGCCGCCGTGTCCCCTCTGGTGGACCGCATCCGAACCGACCTCGACCTGTCCGCCACGGGAGTGGCGCTGCTGACGACCATCCCGACGCTGGCCATGGGGGTCTGCGCGCCCCTGGCCGCCGTGGTCGGGCGTAGGTTCGGGCTGCGGCTCGGCGTGCTGTTCGGGCTGGCCGTCATCGCCGTGGCGACGTCGGCCCGCGTCTTCGGGGGCTCCGCCTGGCTGCAGCTGACCTGCGCGGCGGCCGTCGGTGCCGGGATCGCGATCGCGCAGACGCTGCTTCCGGCGGTGGTCAAGACGCGCTTCGCCGACCGCGCGGGCCTGGTCACCGGCATCTACACCGCCGGTCTCGGCCTGGGCGGCGCGGTCGCGGCCGGGGTGACCGCGCCCCTCGCCGACGCCATCGGCTCCTGGCCGGGCGCGCTGGCCTCCTGGTCGGTGCTCGCGGCGGCGGGCATGGCGATCTGGTCGGCCTCCCGTACCTCCCTAGCCCTCGACAGCACCCCAGCCCTCGCTCGTACGAACCGGACCGGCGCGGACCAGACGGCAACTCCAGTGGGGACGAACCACACCGGAGCAGGCCAGACCACCCCGAGCCGAACGGCGACTCCAGCGGGGCCTGTCACCAAAGGGCTGCCCTGGCGGAGCGGTTTGGCCTGGCGCATCACTGTGCTGTCCGCGGTCAACTCCGCCCTGTACTACTGCGAACTCGCCTGGGTCGTCCCCCTGCTCCACGAGGACGGGCACCGTGACGCCACCGGCGCGGGCGTGCTGCTGACCGCGATGATCTCCATCCAGGTCGTCGCCATGCTGGCCGTACCGGCGCTGCTGGGTGAAGGGCGGGACAGGCGCGCCGGGCTGGTCCTGACGACGGCGTTGACAGCGGTCGGGTTCGCGGGGCTGGCAGCGGCTCCGGCGACAGCCACCTGGGTGTGGATCGCCGCCCTGGGCGTGGGTCACGGCGGGCTGTTCACGCTCGTCCTGACGCTGCCCGTGGTAGTGAGCCGCGATGCCGCCGAGGCCGGGCGGATCAGCGCGATGGCGTTCTTCGTCGGCTACGCCTGCGCCGCGCTGGCGCCCGTGCTGGTAGGAGCGCTACGTGACGCCACAGGAGACTTTCACCTGGCGTTCGGCCTGCTCAGCGGGCTGACCGTCGCGATGCTGCTCCCCATCGCCCGGCTACGTGAGGGCGGGCGCACGGAAGTGACCGGCCCAACAGCGAGCATCCGGGATTTGTGAGGCGTCACAGATTTGACAGCGCGAATTTACCGCCCGGTCCAATTCACAGAATGACCTTCGCGGCTCATCGTTTGTCTGCACCTCGAACTCCTCACCCCCCACCAACCCCTCGCCGAAGGAGTCTCCATGGTCCGACGGATGTTGACCGTGCTCGCAGCGGCCGCCCTGGCGTTAGGTCTCGCTCCCGCCGCCCAAGCCGCGCAGAGCGACGTGTACGTGGCCCTCGGCGACTCGGCCGCCTCGGGACCGCTCGTGCCCAACCAGGTCATTCCCGACCTCGGCTGCTGGCGCTCCGACCACAACTACGCCCACCTGACGGCGCAGGCCATCGGCGCCCGTGCGTTCCGCGACGTCACGTGCTCCGGCGCCGACACCGGCGACATGTACCAGCGGCAGAGCACGGACCTCGGCTCGGTCGCGCCGCAGCTGGACGCGCTCAGCCAGGACACCACCCTCGTCACCGTGCAGATCGGGGCGAACGACGTCGGCCTGACGGGCTTCATCGAGGACTGCCTGAACCTGCTGCCGCCGCCCGTCGGAGACGCCTGCAACGACGACTACGTCGTGGACGGCCAGGACAGCTGGCGGGTGAAGACGGACGCGCTGCGCTCGCGCCTGACCACGCTCATGGGCGACATCCGGGCCCGCGCCCCGCAGGCCCGGATCTTCATGGTCGGCTACGCCACCTACGCCCCGCCGAACGGCTGCTACCCGCGCGTCCCGATCATCAAGGCCGACGCCAACTACATCCGCGCCACCCTCCAGTACTTCAACCAGATGCTGGCCGAGCAGGCGTCCGCCGCCGGCGTCGGCTTCATCGACCTGCAGACCCCGAGCGTCGGCCACGATCCGTGCGCGTCGCCGGGTGCGCGGTGGATCGAGCCGTACGTCCCGGCCGCGCCCGCCGCCCCCTTCCACCCGAACGCGCTCGGCATGAGCAACTTCGCCACCGTGGTCACGGCCGCCGTCTCAGGTGTCTAACCAGTCCAACCCGAGCCGGCGACGGGCGGCCAGCGCCGCGCCGATCCGCTGGAGATGCGCGGGGTCGACGGGATCCAGCCCGGTCAGGCTGACGGCCCTGCGCAGGCGGTAGTCGACCGTGTTCGGGTGTACGTGCAGGAGTGAGGCCGACCGCCGCCGATCGAGCCCCGTGTCCAGGTACACCTTGAGCGTCCTGAGCAGATCGGGATTGTCCAGCAGCGGATCGAGCAGCCCGGCCAGCGCCGCCGTCGCCTCGCTGGAGCGGGTGAGCTGGTATTCGAGCAGCACGTCGGCCAGCCGGTACGCGCCGGGCGGCCGCTGGAAGAGCCGCACCACCTCCAGCACCTCTTCCGCGAGCTTGGCCGCGGCCGGCACCCCGGCGGGCGGCGCGAGCTCGGCGGCGACCCACACCGGCACCCCAGCGGCCTTGCTCATGTCGGCGCGAGTAGCGGCGGCCATCTCACCGACATGAGCAAGGCACCCGTCAAGCGGGCCGCAGGGCACCAGCACGAGCCCGCCCGTGGTGTCGAGCACCGACAGCACCGGCTCCGCGGCGTGCCGGCGCAGCGCGGTGGTGATCCGGTGCAGTTTGCGGCGCCCGGCGATGGACCCGCCCGGTTCGTCGGAGTCCTCGTCGGCGTGCCGTCCCGCCGCGACGGCCAGCACGAGGTAGCGCCGCGCGAGCCGTACCCCCGCCAGAGCCGCGCTGTCGCCCGCGAGCAGCGCGGACACCGTCGCGTGCATGGTGTGCTGCTCGTGACTGAGCATGCTCTCGCGCTCTTCCAGGTACGCCGTGCACACGGCGCCCGTCACCGCCTGCGTGTAGACGAGGATGAGCCGGTTGGCCGCCAGAACGTCCTCGAAGTCGGCCGGCGTCGCGGCGGCGAACAGGTGCTCCCACACCATCCGCGCCCCGCGGGCGTAGGCCTTGAGCAGGTCGTCCAGCGGCACGCCCTCGCGGGCCCGGCGCGCGGACGAGGAGCGCAGCGGCGCCAGCTCCGCCCTGGTCGGCGGGCGGCCGTCGCGGAACATCCGGGAGATCAGCCGCAGGTTGTCCTCGGTGATCCGGGTGATGTCGCCGTCGAGCTCTTCCCTGGGCAAGCGCCGGTAGATAGGGATCTCCTCGGCGAAGCTCCGCACCAGCCGCCTGGCCAGTTTGGTGGTCTGGCGATCAAGCGTCTCATGTACGGGGCGGCCGGCCAGGGTGAGGGGGCGCGCCACCGTCAAACCATGCCAAAACGGACGCATTTCCGCAATGGACAGGGCTTCACGAGCGCTATTGCAAGCCCCTGACCTTGACTGACTTTGCGCTGACGGCCATTAGTCACATACGTTTACAGGCTCATGCAAGCGTAAGTAAAGGCGGTCACTCTATGAATTTCAGCGAGTACGTCGTCTCACGCTGGGACACCCTCTCGCTGGCCGCCGGGGAACACGCCCTCGTCGTCGGCGTCGCCATCGGCGTCTCCACGGCAGTCGGCGTCGGCATCGGGCTACTCGCCCACGACCTTCCGAAAACCCGGGGATTCTCGCTGGCGATCTCCGCCGCGATCCTGACGGTCCCCTCCCTCGCCCTGCTCACCCTGCTCATCCCGATCACCGGACTCGGCTGGGGATCCACGCTGGTCGCGCTGACCGCGTACGCGTTCCTGCCGATCATCAGGAACACCGTGGCCGGGCTGCGCGGCGTCGACTCCGCCATGGTGGAGGCCGGACGCGGGATGGGCATGAGCCGGACCCGCGTCCTGCTGAAAGTGCGGCTGCCACTGGCCTGGCCGCTGATCCTCACCGGGGTGCGCGTGGCCACGCAGATGCTCATCGGCATCGCGGCCATCGCCGCCTACGTCGACGGCCCCGGCCTCGGCACGCAGATCTTCGAAGGCCTGTCCCGGCTGGGCTCGGTGAACGCGCTGAACGCGACGCTCGCCGGCACGCTCGGCATCGTGGTCATCGCCGTCCTGTTCGACCTGTTCTTCTTCGCCGTACGTCAACTGACCATTCCCAGGGGGCTTCGTGTTCGATCGTGACACCGGAGGCGCAAGCATCGAGCTGCGCGCGTTGACCAAGCACTACCCCGGACAGCCCGCGCCCGCGGTGGACCACGTCGACCTCGACATCCCCGCCGGCGAGCTCGTCGTCTTCGTCGGCCCGTCCGGGTGCGGCAAGACCACCACGATGAAGATGATCAACCGCCTGGTCGAGCCCACGTCGGGCGAGATCCGCATCGGCGGCGAGGACGTGCTGAGCCTGCAGCCCGACGAGCTCCGCCGGCACATCGGCTATGCCATCCAGCAGGTGGGACTGTTCCCGCATCTGACCATCGGCGAGAACATCGGCCTGGTGCCGAAGCTGCTCGGCTGGACCCCCGCCAAGACCGCCGACCGGGTGGAGGAACTGCTCTCCCTGGTCAACCTGGAGCCGTCGGCCTACCACGACCGCTACCCCCGCGAGCTGTCCGGCGGGCAGCAGCAGCGCGTGGGCGTCGCCAGGGCGCTGGCCGCCGATCCCCCCGTGATGCTGATGGACGAGCCCTTCGGCGCGACCGACCCCATCACCCGCGAGCACCTGCAGAACGAGTTCGTCAAGCTCCAGAAGCAGCTGCGTAAGACGATCATCTTCGTCACGCATGACTTCGAGGAGGCCATCAAGCTCGGCGACCGCATCGCCGTACTCAAGGAGCGGTCGCACATCGCCCAGTACGATACGCCCGCGAACATCCTGGCCAATCCGGCGGACGACTACGTCGCCGGCTTCATCGGCCAGGACGCCACGCTCAAGCGCCTCGCGCTGCTGCGCGTGGCGGACGTGGAGTGCCGGCAGCAGCCGGGCAGCGCGAACCTGCCGCAGATCACCGCGGACGCCAGCCTGCGCGAGGCCCTGGACGTCATGCTCGCGCACGGCACCGACCGCTGCGGCTCGCCGTCCGGCGTCCTCACCTACGGCGCGCTGTGCGAGGCCGTGGGAACCGAACCCGCCCCCGCCCCTCGGCTGAAGTCGGTGGGATCCGGACCGAAGCCGGTGAGCGCCGCACCCGTGCCGGACACCGCCCGAGAGGAGGCGGTCGGCAGGTGACCACCGCGACACTCGGCGCGGACCGGACCCGCCCACTCGGGCGCGTGACAGGTCTGCGGTATGTCATCACCCCCATCGCCCTCTGCGGCGTACTGATCGGCCTGTACGCCTGGCTCGGCGCGCAGAACCTGGACTCCATCGAGAGCCGCAGCCTCACCCGTGAGGTCCTCCTGGCCAAGGCCGTGGAGCACATCCAGATGACGCTCGTGGCGACCGCGCTCGTGGTGGTCATCGCGATCCCCCTGGGCATCGTCGCCTCGCGGGCCCGCAACCGGCTGATCACCCCCATCATCCTCACCCTGGCCAACCTGGGCCAGGCGATCCCGGCCATCGGGCTGCTCGTGCTGTGCACGTTCCTGCTGGGGGTCGGCTTCCAGACCGCCCTGGTCGGCCTGGTCGCCTACGCGGTGCTGCCCGTACTGCGCAACACGATGGTCGGCGTGCAGCAGGTCGACCCCGCGCTCATCGAGGCCGCGCGCGGCATGGGAATGACCAAGGGGCAGGTACTGCGCCGCGTGGAGCTCAAGCTGGCCGTGCCGGCCATCCTCGCCGGGCTGCGGACCGCGCTCGTGCTGACCGTCGGCGTCGCCACGCTCGGCGCGTTCGTCGCCGCGGGCGGCTTCGGCGAGCTGATCATCAACGGGCTCAAGCTGAACCGCATGCCCGTGACCATCGCGGGCGCCGTGCTGACGGCGAGCATCGCCTTCTTCATCGACTGGCTCGGCGGGCTCGCCGAGAACCTGCTCAAGCCGCGCGGCATCTGACTCCCCCTCTCATACCGCAAGTACCGTAAGCCCAGCTTCAAGAGGTGTTTTTCGTATGCGTGCCCCCAAGACGTTCACCCTGCTCACCGCCGCCGCCCTGACCCTGACCGCCACGAGCGCCTGTGGCTCGGGCGGGGAGGTCGAGGCCGCCAGCGCGGGCAATGAGCTGTCCGGCGCCAAGTTCGTCGTCGGGTCCAAGGACTTCACCGAGAACATCGTGCTCGGCCAGATCGCCGTACAGCTGCTCCAGGCGCACGGGGCCGAGGTCGAGGACAAGACCAACCTCGGCGGCACCGTACCGAACCGCAAGGCGCTGACGTCCAAGGCGATCGACATGTACTGGGACTACTCGGGCACCGGCTGGATCGAGCACCTGAAGAACGCCACCCCAATCCCGGACTCGGCCAAGCAGTTCAAGGCCACCGCGGAGGAGGACCTGGCGAAGAACAAGATCCGCTGGATCGGGCCGACCCCGCTGAACAACACCTACGCCCTGGCGATCCGCTCCGAGAAGGCCCAGCAGCTGGGCGTCAAGACGGTCTCCGACGTGGCGAAACTCGCCAAGACCAACCCGAACGAGGCGTCGTTGTGCGTCGAGTCGGAGTTCTCCACCCGTGACGACGGGCTGCCGGGACTGTCCAAGGCGTACGACCTGAACATCCCGAAGAACAAGATCAGCCAGCTGGACACCGGCGTCGTCTACACCGAGACCGACAAGGGCCAGACCTGCAACTTCGGCGAGGTGTACACCACCGACGGGCGCATCTCCGCGCTCGGCCTGACCGTGCTGCAGGACGACAAGCACTTCTTCCCGATCTACAACGCCGCCGTCAACGTACGGGACGAGACCTACCAGAAGTACCCGGCGCTGGAGAAGGTGCTCAAGCCGGTGATCGCCAAGCTGGACGACACGACCATGCGCAAGCTCAACGCCCAGGTCGACGTCGACGGCGAGGAGCCGAAAAAGGTCACCGCCGACTGGCTCAAGACCTCCGGCTTCCTCGGCAAGTCAGCCGCGTAGCCGCCCCGAACACCCCTCAGCCCAGTAATTCCACCGTGCCCGCCTCGCCGTCCACCCGGACGCGGTCGCCGTCGCGCAGCCGCATCGTCGCGTTCCCCGTGCCGACCACCGCCGGTATGCCCAGCTCGCGGGCCACGATCGAGGCGTGCGACAGCGGCGCCCCCATGTCCGTCACCACGGCGGCGGCGCGCGGGAACATCGGGGTCCAGCCGATGTTGGTCAGCGTCGTCACCAGGATCTCGCCCGGCTTGAGCCGGTCGCCGTCCTCAGGTGAGGAGATCACCCGGGCGACGCCCTCGACGATGCCCGGCGCACCGGGGAAGCCGGTGACCGTGTCGCTGACGGGCGCGCTCCCGCCACGCGCGTCGTAGATGTCGCCGCGCCGGTCGGGGTCGGCGGCCCAGCGCACCGGGTCGAAGTGCCCGACGATCAGCGTCGGGTACGCCGGCAGCGCCGCGTACATCTCGTAGGTCGCCCGCCGGGCCGGGACCCGCTCCAGCGCGGACGTGTCGCCGCGCAGGAGGCCGAGGATCTCCTCCAGGTAGAGGAAGAACAGGTCGTCGCCGTGCCCCGTGAGCTCCCCGGCCCGCAGTACGAAGGCGCGCAGCACCCAGAACGCCCGCATGTTCTCCGACCGGGCGGTCTCGCGGTCGCGGACGACCTTGTTCCACCGGGTGACCCGGTCGCGCATCCTGGCTTCCTGGCGGGGGTAACGCTGGGCGAACCGCGCCCATGCCTCCTCGCGCGCCTTCTTCTGGCGGGCGAGCAGCGCTTCGGTGTCGGCGCTCACGTCCCGGAGCCCGGCCAGCTGGGCGTCGATCCACGCCGGATCCTCGCCGGGGCGCGGAATGGAGACCTCGAACTCGTGGGGCCCCCGATGCCCGTACAGCTGGGCGAAGGTGTCCCGGTCGATCTCTCCCCTGGCCAGCCTGCCCAGCCCGATGACCGGGCCGAGACTGGCCAGCTCGCCGTCGGTGTTGACGCCGGTGAGCATGGCTTCGGCGTCGACGTCGCCCATCATCTTGCGCAGCTTGTCGCGGGTGTAGACGAGCGTGGCCCCGCCCTGCCGGCCGGCGGCCTCCAGCATGCGGCAGCTGGTGACGACGTACGGCTCGATCTCGCGCTCCCACAGGTCGGCCAGCTCGGGGCCGGTCTCCATGGTGGCGACGCGGGCGCGCAGTTCCTCCGCCTGCCGCCGCGCGGTGGCGAGGAAGGCGGGCATGCCTTTGAGGTTCGTACGGACGCGCTTCTGGATGTTGATCCCCAGCGGCACGACCTTCTTGACGATCTCCCAGCGGGAGACCTTCAGCAGCGGCACGTCGAGGCCGGGCGGCAGCTTGCCGAAGATCTGCTCGACGGCGCTCAGCCGTGACCGCATGCCGAGCGAGACGGCCATCGTGTACATGACGCTCAGGTTCATGTAGAAACGGCCGCCGATGTTGCCGACCAGGTCGAATCCGGGCAGCGCCGAGGCGGCCATCGCCTCATGGATGAACATGCGGACGAACGACCAGGTCGCGGGCGTCATCACGTCGGGGATGGCCTCACCGAGGTTGCCGGCGGTCCACAGGTTCTCGCCCTTGAGACTGTCGTTCCACTCCTCGACCGGCTGCTTGAGGCCGGTGATCGGGCGGGCCTGGACGATGAGGAACGAGCCGTCGCGCCTGGCCCATTCGACGTCCATCGGCGTGCCGTACAGCTCCTCGATGCGCGAGCCGACCCCGGCCAGCTCGGCGGCCTGCGCCGGGTCGAGGACGGCCCGCCGCCGCAGCTCCTCGGGCACGGGCTCCTCGTGCGTGCCGGACGGCGTGCGTACGGTCATGACGGTCTTGTCGCCGATCCGCGACTCGGCGACGGCGCCGTGGCGGACCACGACGGTGTCGGGGGTGACCTGGCCGCCGACGACCGCCTCGCCCAGGCCCCAGGAGGCGTTGATGACGATCTCGTCGCGGGAGCCGTTGACCGGGTTCGCGGTGAACATGACGCCGGCCGCGTCGGCGTCCACGAGCTCCTGCACGACGACGGCCAGCGCCACGTCGTCGTGCGGCACGCCGTTCTGCTCGCGGTAGGCGATGGCGCGGGCGTTCCAGAGCGAAGCCCAGCAGCGCTTGACGGCGTCGAGCAGCGCCTCGCCCCTGATGTTGAGGTAGGTGTCCTGCTGCCCGGCGAACGACATGCCGGGCAGGTCCTCGGCCGTGGCGGACGAGCGGACGGCCACCGGCACGTCATCGCCCATCGCCTCATATGCCGTGCGGATCTCCGCGGCGACGGCGGCGGGCATGTCGTGCCCGGCGAACAGGGCGGCGATCCCGGCGGCGTCGCCGGCGGCGGCCGCGTCGAGAATCCGGTCGCGGAAGTCCGCGGCGAAGGCCCGGTAGGCCTCTGTGGTGATGTGGAAACCGCCGGGAACGGGCAGTCCTGCCCTGGTCAGCCTGGCCAGGGAAGCGCCCTTTCCGCCCACTGTCGCGAGGTCCGCGGCGGCATCGTCGAGAGGGAGTAGCACCCTCACGTGACACGCTCCTTAGCGCCCAGGGAGAGCGCGAGCTTCCGCTCCGCGATCTCCTCCATGGTGTCGAGGTAGCCGAGAGTGGCCAGCCTGACGGCCCGCGCGTCGTCGTCCGACAGCGTGGCGCCGGTGCCCATCGCGCGGACGCCGGTGTCGGCGACCAGCTCGACGAGCCGCTCCTCCGGCATCCGCATCTGCTCGGGCATCATGTTCTGCGTGAGCAGGAACCCGTAGATGACCGAGGCGAGGGTCGCGAGGTGCTCGGCGGGAGTCAGGTCCGAGCGGAGCACATCCCGCCCGGCCAGGTCCTGGAGGTACGTCCCGAACGCGGCGCCCAGGTCGAGCGTGGTCTGGCTGCTCTTCTTCTGCCTGCTGAGCTTGCCGAACACCTCCGTGTCGTCCAGGATCAGCGCCCGCATGAGCGGCCGGCGCAAGAGCCCGCCGACCAGCTCCCGGAGCAGCTCGCGCAGGTCCGTGGGCGCGCGCTCGCGGACCTCACGCACCAGAAGGACCCGCTCACGGCGGATCAGCGCCGCGAAGAGCATCTCGCGGGTCTTCCAGTGCAGGTAGATCGTGCCCTTGGCGACCTCTGCCTGCCGGGCCACGTCGTCGATGGTCGTCTTGTCGTAGCCCCAGCGCAGGCACAGCTCGGCGGCGGCGTCGAGGATCCGGTGCGCCCGCTCCAGCTGACGCCCCGGATCCTGCGGGGGCCGTCCCACCCTGGCCATCTCGTCCCACCTCAAATGTTTGACTAGATGAGACTATGCAGTCATTTAATTAACCGCAAGTTCAGCCCAGCTTCGCAAGGAGCTGTTCGGCGTCGGCCGCGAAGGTCGAGTCGTCGGTGCCGGCGGCGAGCCGGAGCATCCGCCTGGCCACGGTGAGGTCGCCGTGGGCGTACCGGATCTCCCCCAGGCGGAAGGCGGCCTCGGCGACCAGCTCGGGCTGCTCGGTCAGCCCCAGGGTGAGCTCGTAGTAGCGCACGGCCCCGTCGCGGTCGTTCAGCCAGTAGCAGAGCTCTCCCAGATGCGCGGCCGCCATGCCCGATTCGGTGTCTCCCGAGTCGATGACCCGCTGGTACCAGCCGAGCGCCTCCGGGAAGTCCCGCTCCCGCTTGGCCAGCGCCCCCAGGTACATTGCCCCGAGCGCGCTGACGTGCCCCGTGCCCGAGTTCACCGCCTGGATGTACCACTTGCGGGCCTCGTCCTCATCCTCGTCGTGGTAGCTGTGGCCGAGCGCGACCATCGCCCTGGCCGCCAGCTCCTCGTCGCCCGCGCCCAGCACCCGCTCGTACACCTGCCTGCCCTCGGCCACCTCTCCGGTCCCGACCAGGGCCTGAGCGAGCACGCTCAGGGCGGTGGGCTCACCGCCCTCGGCCGCCTCCCGCAGCGTGCGCAGCGACGCCTCGGTGTCGCCCTGGCGGCCCTGGAGCATGCCGAGCAGGCTGCCGAATACCGACCGCACCGGGCTGTCGGCGTCCCCCGCCTGCCGTTCGGCCAGGCTGTAGAAGGCGGCGGAGTCGTCCTCGGCGTCGAGGAGCGCCAGCAGCCTGCCGCCCGCGACGAACCGCACATCGGGATCCGCGTGCTCGTTCAGCCGCTCGTAGACGGCCCGCGCCCGCTCCGTCTCACCGAGCTCGGCGAGCCGCTCGGCCACCCCCAGCTCGGTGAAGGCGTCGGAGCCGACCAGCTCGTAGTAGAGGTGGACGGCCTCGGGGTCGTCGCAGAGCTCCGCCAGCTCCCTGGCCTTGGCCCCGGCGTGCGGCCCCAGATGCGCCAGCACCTGTACGGCCAGCGCGTGCTCGCCCCGCTCGTACGCCTGGTAGGCCAAGGTGTTCACGTTGTCCAGGGCGGTCTGGGCCAGCGCGGACCCGGTCCCAGCGGCGGCGCCGAACGCCTCGGCCGCCCCGAGCGGGTCACCGTCCTCGTGCAGCCAGCAGCCGAGCTGGATGCCGCCCCTGGCCGCGGCGTCGGCCTCACCCGACTCGACGGCCAGCCGCGCCTGCCCGACGGCCGCCGCCTTGTCACCCAGCGCGTGCAGGGCCTCCGCGAGATCGGCGCGCATGCCGGGGATCTGCTGACCGGTGTCGATCCCCTTGCGGTACATGTCGACCGCGCCCGCCAGGTCACCCGTCGCCTTGCGCGCGTCGCCCCACACCCAGTAGCCCATGGCCACCGTCTCGGGATCGCCGGTGCCGACGGCCAGCTCGGCCTCGGCGGCAATGGCCGCGTACTCCTGCCGCTGGAGCAGGTTGACGAGCAGGTGACACCGGCAGGCGAGATCGCCGGCCGCGGCGCCACGTTCGAGCACGTCACCGGCGCCCGTCAGGTCGCCGCGCTCCTCCAGCAGCGCGGCCAGCTCGACGGCGGTGGCCGGCAGCGCGGCCCGCAGCGCCTCGGCGGCTCCCTCCAGGTCGCCGCGTCGGCGCCGGACGACGGAGACGTTGCGCCACGCCATGAGGGCGATCTCGTCGTCGCCGCTCTCGGTCGCGGGCAGGAAGCACAGCTCGGCCTGGCTGTGCTGACCGTCCCCGGCCAGCTCGGCGCCGAGCCCGAGAGCGGCGCGCGCGGCCCACTGAGGGTCGCCCACCTCGGCGACCAGTTGGTAGAGCGCCCTGGCGAAGTCCTCGTCCCGGCTCGCCCTGGCCATCTCCAGCGTCTCGGCGAACGCGTCGTCGGTGGGGAACTCGCTCGCCTCGGCTCGGCTCGCGGGGGATCCGGTCGTCCCGGCGAGTGCTCCTTCTGCCGGGAGCCCGGCTGTCGCGGTCGGTGTCCCGGTCGCGTGGGATTCCGTCAGCAGACGGCGTACCCCGGCTATGTCGCCGGCGTCCAGCGCGAGCAGGAGCCCCGCCATCGGCGCCGACCCCGTCAGCTCGGTCAGCGCCGCCAGGGCGCCCTGCCGGTCGCCCTCGGCGGCCAGTACCCACGGCCGTTCCTCCGGCGAGGCCGTACCGAGCCGGACCCGGGCCGTGGCCGCGGCCCGCGGGTCGGTGTCCTGGGCCGCCGCGCGTTCGTAGACCGAGCGGGCGCCCTCCGGGTCACCCGCCTCCTCCAAGTGGCGCCCGACCTCCAGCAGCGTGGCCCCCGCCCCATCAGGATCGGCCGCCACGGCCCGCTCGAACGCCGCCCGCGCGCCCTCGAGATCGCCGGTCCGCGCGAGGAGCCCGCCCAGCAGGCACTCCGCCTCCGCCGCCGCCTCGTCCGGCGCGGTCCGCACCGCGGTGGCCGCCTCCACGAGCGCTCCGTCAAGGTCACCGCCGTCACGCAGGAGCCGGGCCAGATACGGGGCCGCCGCCACCTCGCCGAACACCTCCCGCAGCACCTCACGGGCCTCGCCGGGCAGGCCGGTCACGACCAGGATCTCCCCCAGCCACAGCGCGGCCTCGGCCACATGCGCCCCGTCGCCCCAGGCCACCGCCCCCTGGCGCGCCACCACCTCGCCGTCTCCGGCGGCCATCCCTTGGTACGCCTCCGGGGACCTCTCCTGCGCCTGCGCCGCGCCGTACTCGGCGAGTATCTCTCGGTACGTTCGCGCCGCCGCGTCGAGGTCGCCGAGCGTGTGCCAGGCCCGGCCGAGGTCGCGCCGTGCGACGCCGGCGAGGCGCTCGTCAGGACCGGTCACCGCCTCCTGCCAGGCGGCGATCGCACCGTGCGGGTCACCGGCGTCGTGGCGCAGGGCGGCGAGGTAGCAGGCCGCCTCCTGCCGGAAGTCCGGGTGACCGACGCCGAGCAGCAGGGACAGCGACCCGTCGGCCGCTGCCGTCTCGCCCTGCCGCCGCCACGCGTGCGCGGCCTGCAGGGCGAGCATGGACGCCATCCACGACCTGCCGTCGTCAGAGATCGCCTCGAACGCCGCGGCCGCCGCACGGAAGTCACGGTCGAGCAGGGACCGGGCGTAGCTTCCCGTCTCCCCCTCTTCCGGGTGAGCCTCCGGAACACGGCCGAACGCGGCCCGCGCACCGTCGAGGTCGTCGATCCGCACCCGGGTGAGCCCGAGCAGCCACGCGTGGCGCGGTGCCTGGACCGGATCGCCCTCCGCGACGAGCCGCTCGTGCAGGCGGCACGCGGCCAGCAGGTCACCCTGACGCTCGAACAGCCCGAGCAGCGCGCCCACCGCCTCGAGCCGGAGCCCCCGGTGGCCGGTCTCCATCGCGGCGGTCAGCGCGGCCCGCGCCTCCGCCAGGTCATGCTCGCGCGTACCCGTGTCCACGCCCCCGCCTGAGCCTTCGCCGCCGTCCGGACCGAAACCCTCAGCAGCGCCCTCGCCAGGGCCATCGTTCACGCGCTCACCGAGCAGCTCACCCAGCCCGTACGCCACCCACGCCGCCAGCACCGGATGCCCGTCGGCCCGCGCCCGGCGCAGCAGCGCGACCGCCTCCTCGATCTGGCCCTGGTTCACCAGGACGTCCTTGAAGATGGTGGCCGTATAGGAGAGCGCGAGCGGGTCACCCGAGTCGGCCGCCGCGTGGAACAGCCGGGCCGCGTCCGACAGGTCGTACCCGATGGAGGCCAGCACCTGCGCGAACACCGCGGTGCCGATGGCGGCCGTCGCGGGGTGCTCCATGGCCTCGCGGTAGCGGACCAGCCCCTCCTCCCTGCCCAGGCGCTGGTGGTCGATGACCGCCCGCAGCACCGGGTGCGGTTCGTCGCCCGATTCGCGCAGCAGGTGCAGGAAGAACTCGGCGCTGAAGCCCTGCAGCAGGTCGTCGCCCTCGGCGACGTACGACAGCAGTTCGTCGGCCTGCTCCCGGTCGCCCGCGCCCAGTTCCAGCTCGGCCAGCGTCATCATGGCCCGGACCGACTGCGTGGCCGCGCCGGAGTCGATGGCGTCGCGCAGCAGCCGCCGCGCCCCGGCCAGGTCGCCCGCCTGCAGGTGGCGCAGCGCCTCGTCAACGTCCAGGAGCGCCTGTTCCTCCACCGGGTCGGCGAGCGGCTGCTGCCGCGCCGCGTGGTCGAGCAGCAGCGCGGCCTTGAACGCCGCGTCGGGGTCGTCGTGCTCGGCCGCCTCGGCCACGAGCGCCATGACGCTCTCCCGCTCGTCCGGGTGCCGGTCGAGCAGCAGGCCGAGCAGCGTGATGGAGATCGAGGACCAGTCCGACTCCCCCGCCTCCAGTACGGCCCGCAGCGCCGCGAGCGCCTCGGCCACCTCCCCGGCCTCGGTGTGCATCTGCGCCAGGCACGCCTGGGCCTCGACGGCGTACTCCCGCTGGCCGCTGGCCACCACCCGGTGGAAGATCGCCTTCGTCGCCGCCACGTCGCCGAGCTGCGCGGTCACCTTGGCCTGCTCGATGAGCGCGGGCAGCCGCTCGTCGGGCCTGGGGTCCTCGGCGGCCTCGGCATAGGAGGCCGCCGCCTCGGCGTACTCGCCGAGATCGACCAGGACCGCGCCGAGCAGCCGGTGGGCGGTGGCCAGGTGGTCGGGGTGTCCCACGGCGATCGCGTGCTCGCACACCTCGCGGGCGGCCGCGAGATCCCCCTCGTCGGCGTGGATCCGGTAGAGCCGGAACGCCGACAGCGACACCACATCGGGATCGCCGCAGGTCAGCAGCTCACGGTAGTCGTCCTCGCTGTCCGCCAGCTCGAACAGGTCACGGGCCGTACCCGGATCTTGGGGGGCGAAGTCGGGCAGCTCCAGCTGGGCGGCCATCGCGGCCACGGCGGGACTGTCGCACCGGCGCGCCCGCTCCAGCGCCTCCTTCGCGCCCTCGACATCGCCCAGCTCGGTCAGGACGAGCACCAGCGCCGTCTCGGCGAGCGCGGCCACCTCGAAGTCGGCGCCGTCGCAGGCGATCATCAGCACCCGGTGCGCGGCGGGCCATTCGCGGGCGGCGACCAGCATCATGCCCATGGCGATGGCGGAGCGCTGCCCGAAGACCGGGTCGCCGGAAAGGATCACCGACCGGTGCGCGGCCTCCGCGCCGTCGAGATCGCCCTGCTCCTCCAGCAGACAGGCCAGCAGGTGCGACGCCTCGGGATCGCCGGTGGCGGCGATCTCCCTGAACAGCACGGCCGCCGCGTCGGGATCCCCCGCTTCCCAGCACTTCATCGCCGCGGCCAGCTGCTCTGACTCCATATTGCACTCCCCAGTCATTTAATACTGTGAAAAAGCTACACATGTGTCGCTCTGGTCACAGCACGTTCCCCGATCTCGGGACCTTCCGACCATCCCGGTTCGGCGCGCCGTAGCGTAGGGGCCATGGCTAAAGCGTTCTGGATCGACCAGGAGTTCGACAGGGATCGTGACGGGCGCTATGCCGTACACGTGCGCAAGAACCTCGAAGAGTTCGAGTGGGGCGACATCGCGCCGGTCAGGTTCGCCTGCGCGGCCTGGCGGCTGGCCACGCCGCCGTCACTGAACCCCGGCTACGTGCGCTGGGACCGCCGCATCCTTGAGGCGACCTGCCACCGCAACACGTGGGACGGCACGCTCAACGCGCGGATCAGGCTGGTCTCCCCGCTGCCCGAGGAGCTCACCCGCTCACGGACCTGGTGGCGCGACCGCGGCTGGCTGGGCTGGCAGGAGACGTTCGGCCAGTATGTCGAGCCGACGCAGCAGGACCTGGCCAGGATCCCGTTCCTGCGGGCGACGCTGCTGGTCGAGGTGCCGGTGCCGCTCGACGACCTGCCGCCGGAGCCCGAAGGGCCGCATGACGAGGTCGAGCAGAGCGCGGCGCGGGCCCTGGCGGTGCTGGTCCGCGAACTGAACCAGCTGGTCACCCCCATCCTCGACCAGCTCGGCTGACAGCATGCCCGCCACATAACTGGGTAGCGGGGGGCGCATGAGGATGCTGCTCGCCGTGCTGTCGATGGCACTGCTCGCCGGATGCGCCGTGGACGCGACCGCCCCGGCCCGCACGGCCGAGCGCTTCCACGCCGCCCTCGCCGCGCACCAGGAGGACGCCGCCTGCGCGCTGCTCTCCCAGCAGACCGCGGAGAAGCTGCCCGACCGCGGCCAGACGTGCGCCGACGCGCTGCGCGAGCTCAAGCTGGGCGGCGCCGGGCCGATCACCTCGGCGCAGGTCTGGGGCGACGACGCCCAGGTACGGCTGGCGGGCGACACGCTCTTCCTCCACCGCTACCAGGACGGGTGGCGGGTCACGGCCGCGAGCTGCCGTCCGCAGGGAGACCGACCCTATGACTGCGAGGTGGAGAGCTGATGCGGGTGATGTTCACGATCACGCTCATCGTCATCGCGACCGGGCTGATCTGGTTCTTCACGACGGGACTGGTCCGCCTATGAAGCAGAAGATCAAGGAGAACGGGCTGTCGCTGGCGTTCCTGGTGATGTTCCTGCTGACGCTGGCCGGGCAGGCCATCGCGGGGACGGGCCAGTTCAACGACGAGCAGCTGGTCAACGGCGGGGAGCCGGTGTCGGTCTTCACGTACGTGACGTCCTCGGACTTCGCCGTGGACGTGGCCGAGAACTGGCAGTCCGAATACCTGCAGTTCTTCCTGTTCATCACGATGACGATCTGGCTGGTGCAGAAGGGTTCGCCCGAGTCCAAGGAGCCCAAGGAGGCGGGCATCGGGTCGGACGAGAAGCAGCTCGTCGGCCGCTACGCGCGACCCGATTCCCCGGCCTGGGCCAAGGTCGGCGGGCTTCGGCTCCAGCTGTACAGCAACTCGCTCGGGCTGGTGATGGGGATCGTCTTCGTGCTGTCGTGGCTGGCGCAGTCGGTGGCCGGGGTGGCGGCGTACAACTCGCAGCGGCTGCTCGACCTGCGGGATCCGGTCTCGTGGGGCGCCTATTTCACCTCACCGGAGTTCTGGAACCGGAGCCTGCAGAACTGGCAGTCGGAGCTGCTCGCCGTGCTGTCGATGGTGGCGCTGTCGATCTACTTGCGGCAGCGCGGGTCGCCGGAGTCCAAACCGGTGGGCGCGCCGCACTCCTGGACCGGCGTCGAGGGCTGATTGATTGCCGGGGTCGAGGTCTGATCAGCCGCCGGGCCCCTCGGCTGATCGGCCGCCGGGCTCCACGGCTCACCGGTGACGACCGCGACGATGCGGGTGCCCGGCGGGAAGGCGCCCCGCCGTACCAGGTCGAAGACGCCGTAGAGCATCTTCCCGACATACACCCCCTCGACCCGATATTTCGCGATGAAGTCGTCGAGAACCGGCGTCGAGCGGGCGTAGCCCCCGAAGTGGTAGTCCAGGTTCACCGACCAGTTCGGCCACACGCGCCCGTAAGCCTCGCGCTGCAGGCGCGCCACCTCATCCCCGAGGAACCCGGCCCCCTTGAGCACCGCGAACCCGATCGCCCGCCGGCCCTCCGGCAACCCGGCCGCGATCCCGGCCAGGGTGCCGCCGGTGCCGACCGCGCAGCAGATCACGTCGTAGTCACCGCCGATCTCGCCGGGCAGTTCGGCGCACCCGCGTACGGCCGCCGCGTTGCTGCCCCCCTCCGGCAGGATCGCCACGTCACCCCACTGCTCCCGCAGCGCGGCCTGCACCTCGGGCGTGTGCTTGCGGCGGTATGTCCCCCGGTCGAGATAGGTGAGCCGCATGCCGCAGGACACGGCGTACGCCAGCGACGGGTTGAGCGGCAACGTCTCCTCACCGCGGATCACCCCGATCGTCGCGAACCCATCTCGGCGCCCGGCCGCCGCGACAGCCCTGATGTGACCGGAGTAGGCGCCGCCGAACGTGAGCACGCGGGGATGGCCCAGGTTGTACTTGAGCTTGCGCGCTTTGTTGTCGTCGCGGACCAGGAAGACCCGGACAGAGCCGAGCCCCGGATCCACCAACTCCTCCATGGCGCTAGTCTACGGTCGGACCTTTGTTGAGGAGTGTTGGATTATGCGCGTTGTCGATGCTTTTCGGGCCGCCTTCGGCGCCGACCCCCGGACGGTCTGGCACGCGCCCGGCCGCGTCAACCTGATCGGCGAGCACACCGACTACAACGACGGCTTCGTCCTGCCCTTCGCGGTGCCATGGGGCGTCACGGCGGCCGTCAGCCCGCGCGAGGACGCCACGATCCGGCTGCTGTCCCTGCAGTCGTCCGGCGACCCGCTGGTGATCTCCAGTCACGAGGAGTCACAGGGCTGGAGCCGCTACGTGGTCGGCATCCTGGCGATGCTGGGCGACCGGGTGCACGGCGCCGACATCGCCATCGACGGCGACGTGCCCCAGGGCGCCGGGCTCAGTTCGAGCGCCGCACTGGAGGTGGCCATCGCCTCGGCCCTCAACGACCTGTACGACCTGGGCATGACGCCCATGGAGCTCGCCCAGCTCAGCCAGCGGGCGGAGAACGACTTCGTCGGCATGCCGTGCGGCATCATGGACCAGGCGGCGTCCGCGCTGAGCACCGAGGGGCACGCGCTGTTCCTCGACTGCCGCTCGCTCGGCTCCCGCAACATCCCGCTCGACCTGGCCGCGCATGGGCTGACCATCCTCATCATCGACACGCAGGTGCACCACGAGCACGCGGGCGGCGAGTACGCCAAGCGCCGCGCGGAGTGCGAGTCGGCGGCCCGCAAGCTGGGGGTCGCGGCGCTGCGCGACGTCACGGACCTGGCCGGGGCGCTCGACCAGCTGCAGGGCGCCGAGCGCAAGCGCACGATGCACGTCGTCACGGAGAACCACCGCGTCGAGGCGCTCATCGGCCTGCTCAGGGCCGGGGCGATTACGGAGATCGGGGCGCTGCTGAACGCCTCCCACCTGTCGCTGCGCGACCAGTACGAGGTGTCGTCGCCGGAGCTGGACCTGGCCGTGGAGGCGTCGCTGCGCGGCGGCGCCCGGGGCGCCCGCATGACGGGGGGCGGCTTCGGCGGCTCGGCGATCGCGCTGGTGTCCGACGAACGCCTGGAGGCCGTGAAGGAGTCGGTGCGCGCGGCTTACGCCGAGCGCGGCTGGCAGCCTCCCCGCTTCCTCCCCGCCACCCCGTCCCCGGGTGCGCGGCGGGTGTCCTGACTGGGTGGCTGTGGGCGCGTTTCTTCGTGCAGGCCCGCACTTCTCTTAAGAGCGACATTCTTTGTTACGGCAGGCCCGGTGGGCCCCACCCGCCAACCGGGGCCGGGGCCCGTCCAGGGGCACGCTCCTCCGGTGGAGGCGGCTGGGCGCCGTGACGTGCGTCTTCTTGGCCCCGGCCGTGGCCAGTCCGACCCACCGCACAGAGCCGGGCCCGTCCAGAGGCACGCTCCTCCGGTTCACCGGCTCGCCACCGCAACGTGCGCACGGACACCTTCTGCGTGGTCTTCGGGAACCCCTCTGACTACAGGGGCGGGAAGTTCGGCGGGCGGCGCTCCAGGAAGCTCGCGACGCCCTCGGCGAAGTCCGGGCGGTTGAAGGAGGCGAGCATCTCCTGGGTCGCCGTCTTGGCCGCTTCGTCCAGGGTGATGTTCCAGTCGTTCCAGACCTGACGCTTGATGACGGCCATGGAGGCCGGGGAGCTGTGGGTGGCGAGCTCCAGGGCGTACTCCTGGGCTGAGGCGAGCAGCGCGTCGCCCGGGATCGAGCGGTTGGCCAGGCCGAGCTCGTAGGCCTCCGCGCCGGTGAAGACCCGCCCCGACAGGAGGATGTCCATGGCTCTCTGCTGGCCCATGAGGCGGGGCAGGATCCACGACAGGCCGTATTCGGCGATCAGGCCGCGGCGCGGGAAGGCCGTGGTCCATTTGGCGTCCTCGGCCGTGAAGATCAGGTCGCAGGCCAGCGCGTGGACCACCCCCAGCCCGGCACAGGCGCCGTTGACGGCGGCGATGATCGGCTTGGCGATGGTCGTGGGGAAGGTGTTGGGGCGCGGGTCCGGCGTCTCGTCGTAGTCTCCGGTCTGGATGGCGCTGAGCGTCTGGAAGTCGGCGCCCGAGCAGAATCCCTTGCCCGCGCCGGTCACCACGATGGCCCGCACGTTCGGGTCCTTCTCGGCCTCCTGGAGAAGGTCGAAGTAACACCGGCCCATCGCGTCCGTCCAGGCGTTGAGCCGGTCGGGACGGTTGAAGGTCAGGGTGAGCACGCCTTGATCGGCCGAGGAGAGAACGAGTTCCGCCATAGGGCAACAGAATCATATTCTAGTGATGAAAGGCAAGACGACCCTCTGTTCAGCCGGTGTGGTGGACGAAAGCTGGGGTCATCGTGGGATTGTCGTAGTAGCGGTGGAAGACGCGTGTGGTGCCGCCGGAGATGGGCGGCACGATCCACGACCAGTCGGCCGGGCACACCCGCCCCGCCTTCTCCTCCCGTCCCAGGTGCGTGAGGAACCGGTTCGACTCCGTGTGGTGGTCGGTCATCGTCACCCCCGCCTGCTCGAACGAGTGCAACACGGCCACGTTCAGCTGGACCAGCGCGTGGTCCCGCCACAGCGACCGGTCGGAGGCGGTGTTCAGCCCGAGCCGCCCGGCGACCACGGGCAGCTGGTCGTAGCGGTCGGTGTCGGCGAGGTTGCGGGCACCGATCTCCGCCCCCATGTACCAGCCGTTGAAGGGCGCGCACGGATAACAGAGCCCGCCGATCTCCAGGCACATGCCGGAAATGGCCGGCACGGCATGCCAGCGCAGCCCCAGGTCGGCGAACCACGGATGGTCCGGATGCGTGAGGGGCACCTCCAGCACCGCGTCGCCCGGCAGATTGCACAGCAGCCTCTGCCCGCGCCCCGGCTGGATGACCAGGGGCAGCACATCGAACCTGCCGCCCTTCCCGCCCCGCCAGCCGAGCCGCCTGACCTTCTCGGTGAAGTCGACGTAGCGGGGATCCCCCACGATCGACCCGTCGCGCATGCGATACCCGGCGTACCGGATGAGCTGCTCGTTCAGCACCCGGGGTCCGCGCCGCTCAGGCGTGTCCGGCGGGAACACGGTGATCGTCGGCCGGATCTTGCCCTCACCTGTCGCGTCGCGCAGATGGGCCACGCACTCGAGGGCCACGCCCTCGGCGCTGGTCACCTGCCTGCGGTCGCGCACCCGTAACGAGCGCCAGTAGAGCCGCCCGATGCAGCGGCCGCTGTTGCGCCAGGCCACCCTGGCACCGAACTGCAGCTCCTCGAAGGTATGGGCATAAGTCCCATGACGGGCGATCTCCTTGGCGACCTCACGCAGACGCGCGTGCACGTCACCCGCGCCGGGATTCTCGGCGTGGAAGAGCCTGATGAAGCGCTCCGCCTCGCGGATGTCGATCGTTCGCTCGATGAGCGTCTGTACGGCGATGGCATCGAAGGGACGTAGGGACCTGATCCAGGTACGCACGCAGTAACCAGCACTTTTCCATCAACGGAGCGCCCCGCCGATTCCGGGTCGGCGGCACCTCCTGGCAGGCGGCGCCCTCTCCACACCGCCTTCACGACGTGCCCGCAGCTCCTGCCATCCTTCACCGTCCACAGCTGTTTGTCCCGGCAAATCGAAAATCCCGTGACCTTACGACTACAAAGCGTGAAAGGCGCTATCCGCCGGGCCGCCGCACCAGGTCGAGCCGCATCGCCACCACCACCGCCGAGGTCCGGTCGGAGACGCCCAGCTTGCCGTACGCCCGCAGCAGATGCGTCTTGACCGTGGCCTCCCCGATGAACAGCCGCCGGCCGATCTCCCCATTGGTCAATCCCTCCGCGACCAGCTCCAGCACCTGCCGCTCCCGCGCCGACAGGCGCCACCCTTCGGGTCCGGCCTTGTGCCAGGTCGCCAGGCGGGCGGACACCGACGGCGACAGGACGGTCTCGCCACCCGCCACCGCCCGTACCGCGGCCGCCAGGTCGGCTCGTGACACGTCCTTCAGCAGGTATCCGGCGGCGCCGGCCGACATGGCGCGCTCGATGTCCGCGTCGTTCTCGTACGTGGTAAGCACGATTACCCGATAACCCGTGCCCAGCCGCCGGATCGCGGTCACGCCGTCGCAGCCCGGCATGCGCAGGTCCATGAGGATCACGTCGGGCCGCAGTCGTGGCGCGACCGCGAGAGCCTCTTCACCGGATCCGGCCTCGCCGACCACCTCAATGTCCGGTTCGGCGACGAGCATCCCGCGCAGGCCCTCGCGGACCATCGGGTGGTCGTCGACGATCAGCACGGCGAGCATGGCAACTCCACTGTGACCGTCGTGCCCGTCCCAGGGGAGGCCGCCACGGTGACGGTCCCACCGAGCCGCGCCACCCGGACCCGCATGGTCCGCAGGCCGTACCCATCGCAGGTGGTGGACGGCTCAAAGCCGTCACCGTCGTCACTCACCCACAACCGCACCGCTCTATCCCCGTCGTCACTCACAGACGGCCGCACTGCCGCCACCCCGTCATCGCTCACCGACAGCCGCTCTGCCGCGCCCCCGTAGTCGGTCACCGACGGCCGCGCCGCCGCGCCCCCGTAGTCCAGCGTCAGCCGCGCGGACCGGGCGCGGGCGTGCTTGCGCACATTCGCGAGCCCTTCCTGAGCGACCCGCACCAGCACCGCCTCGGCGGTGGCGGGCAGCGCGACGGGCTCGCCCCTGACGGTCACCTCCACCGGCACCTCGAACCCCTCCCCCAGCCGGCGCAGCGCCTGCCCCAGTGACGTGCCGTCGAGCGCGGGCGGGGCGAGCGCCGCGATGAGCGCCCTCGTCTCGGCCAGGTTCTCCTTCGCCGTCTGTACGGCCAGCGCCACGTGCCGCTCGGCCCCCTGACCGGCCTCAGCGGCCTGGAGGAGCATGATGATGCTGGTGAACCCCTGAGCCAGGGTGTCGTGGATGTCGCCCGCCAGCCTTTCGCGCTCCGCCAGGACCCCGGCCTCCCTGCTGACCTCCGCCAGCTCCTCCCGGGTGCGGTCAAGCTCTTCGATCAGCTCGGCCCGTTCGCGGTTCTGCTGGTACAGCCGGCTGATGAACGTGCCGAGCAGCGCGCTCGCCGGCAGTCCGACGGCCAGGGCGAGGAGGATCAGCAGCGGGTCCTCCCCGACCGCCGTCAGTCCGTTGAGCACCGGCGCGGCGAAGAACGCCGCCGTCAGCACCACGGCGTACGCCACCCGCAGCGACATGAACGCCATCGGCACCAGCGCGGACAGCGCGATCGCCGACGCCGACTCCAGCAGCCCGGCTCCGGTGACCAGGACGAGCATGCTCGCCGCGTACCACCAGCTCTCCCGCACGGGGATGGCGTCCGCGCGGACGGCTTTGCGGCCGACCAGAACGTAGGAAAGGGCCAGCAGGAGCACCAGTCCGACGGCGATGGGCGGGCCGCCGTCCGCCACCATCGCGATGACGGTGGTGATGAGCACCACCGCGAAGTACGCGTCCCAGAACGGATAGGAGCGCAGCCAGGCGTTCTCGGCCCGCGCCGCCACGGGACTCCCCATGATCTGCAGTTTTACCCTCTTATGGCCATATGTCCACCGATCGGTGGATACCCCGGCGACGCCGGAACCGTGATCGTCATGGTCATGAACAAGCACATCTACCGCACGGTCATGCTCGCCCTGTCGCTCGTCTTCGCCGCGCTGATCGCCATTCTGGCCCTCCTCGGCAGCGGCGCCATCGGCCTGGTCGCCGGGATCGGCGGCGTCCTCCTCGGCCTCGGCTGGGCGCTCTACGGAGTGCTGACCGGCAAGCGGGACACCACGGTCTAGCCGCAACAAGAAACCCCCCTCCCCGAAGACCCGGGAAGGGGGGTTCAGCCTTGCTCCCGCGATAGGACTCGAACCTATAACCTGCCGGTTAACAGCCGGCTGCTCTGCCGTTGAGCTACGCGGGATCGAACGTTCGCGCTGATCGGCGGGCCTTGCGGGCCGCTCCCCTGGGCGCAGGAATAGATTAGCGCACTCGAGGAGTGCGTGTCGCATCGTCATTCGGGTAGGCCCGGAGACAGCGGAGGTGCAATATGCGTTATCGGATGACATTCGCCATTGGTCTCGCCGTCGGCTATGTCCTGGGCAGCCGGGCCGGCCGCGAACGGTATGAGCAGATCAAACGGGCCGCCCAACGCGTTGCCGACAGCCCCAGGTTCCAGGAGACCGCGGGCGTGATGGGCGCCCAGCTGTCGAAGGCGGCCGGAGTGGCCAAGTCGAAGGTGGGGGACACGCTCCAACATCGGATCCCGTTCCTCAACGGCCACGACCACCACGACACCGGCACCGGCTGGCCCGGCGAAGAGGTCGAGCAGGCCGGCCAGAAGAAGACCGACCAAACCGGCATTCCGCACTGACGCGGAACTTGCCGCGGAACTAGCGGAACTAGACGCGGGCAACGCTGGGCCCCGGGCATGAGCGCAGGACGAACCACCGCTCATGCCCGGGGCGCTCGCGTGCCACCGCATTCACAAGCCCGGGGTCCCACCCCACTCGCAAGCCCGGCGCGCACGCATGCCCCGCCGTCTGCCGGGCGGCCGAACTCATGCCGCCCGCGCGATCCGGCTCCTCAGACCCCCATGCTGCGCCGTACGCCCTCAAGAGCCTGTTCGGCCTGTGCGCGTACGCCCGGGTCGTTCGGATCGAGGCCGTCGTCGAAGACGAGGGTCCACCCCAGCACCTCACCGCCGGGCGGGCGCCTGGCCACCAGTCGTACCCCGCCACGGCCGGGCAGGTCCACGTGCTTGTTCACCACGATGGTGGCGTTGACCCGCTCCCGGACCGTCTCGGGCAACAGCCGCGGCTCCGGCAGCTCCACGCGGTGCCGCTCGCCGGACATGGTGAGGATGTTCAGCCCCTCCTCGTCCCAGGCGGCCCGGTCGATCGTCTCGTACGGCACGCGGAGCCCGCCGGGCAGGTGCAGCGCCAGATTGGTGGCCACCACGTGCCCGTCGCCGGTGGCGGCGAAGGTCAGCACCCGCTCCCCCGGCTCGGTGACCAGGGCCTTGCGGACGTCGGCGGGCAGGCGGCGAAGGAAACTCATTCCTTCACGCTATCGGCGAGCAGGTCGAGGGTGAGCGCGGCACTCCAGGAGAAGTCCCGGCACCCCCGGCCGCTGCCGTCGAACGGGTCGAAGCACTCGCGGAACCCCGCCTGCCTGACCAGGCGGAGCGTGCCGTTGGCGAGTTGCCGGCCGAGCGAGCCGAGCGCGTGGACGTCGGCCGCCCGGCGCAGCAGCCAGTTGGTGTTCACCCAGGACGGGCCGCGCCAGTAGCGGGTGCGGTCGAACTGGGCGGCGCGGATCTCGCAGCTGGGCACCGGATAGCCCGTGGCGCCCATGAACCTGGCCGATTCGAGTATCTCGACGGCCGCGTGGACGCGATCGCTGGGCAGCTCGGGGTCGAGCAGCGGGCCGAAGCCGCCAACCGTGCAGACCCGGATCAACCGGTCGGTCCTTAGGTCGCGGGCGTAGAAGCAACCGTCCCACAGGCGGTCGAGAAGTGCCGTCCTGATGCGCTGGGCCTGCTCGGCGTGGGGCACCGGGTCGGCGCGGGCCAGCGGCGCCAGCTCGGCCATGGCCTGGCAGGAGGCGAGCCAGATCCCGTTGAACATGGGGTCCTCGATGGCGAACGGGTGCTCGTCGCGCAGGTATTCGGCGCGGTAGCCGGCGTTGCGGTAGCGCAGCGCCAGCCAGACGTAGCGGTCGTGGTCGCTGTCGGGGTGGCGCTCGTCGAGTTCGACGGTGCGGTAGCCGTACCTGATCTCGGGCAGCGCGGCGAGCGGCTGATCCCAGGCCGGGCTGTCGTCCATGCCCGACTCCCAGGGGTGCACGATGGCGGCGAGCCCCGAGCCGCCCAGGTCGCGCGCGGCGGCCAGGTAGGCGTGCTGGGCGGCCAGCGCCGGAAACGCCCGTCTGACGAAGTCGGCGTCCCCGGTGTGCCGGTAGAGCCACCACAGGGCCAGCGCGTGCAGCGGCGGCGAGGTGAGACCCGAGGTGAGCACGCGCGGCGCGGCGTCGTGGTCCTGTGAGCGCCAGACCGAAGGGCCCGGGAAGTACGCCTCGGGGGTGTGGAAGACGATGTGCGGCACCATGCCGGTCGCCCACTGCCCGGCCAGCAAACTGAGCAGCTCGGCACGAGCCCGGTCAGGCCGGTGCCTGGCCAGGCCGATCACCACGAACGCCGAGTCCCAGCTCCACTGGTGCGGGTAGAGACCTGGAGCGGGAACGGTGGAGGTTCCCGTCCAGTTCGCCTCGAGCACGGACAGTGCCTCGCGCCCGAGCGCGGCGTCGTCGACCGCGGGCCGCGCCTCCATCAACCCACTATGCGCCGCTATGCCGAAGGAAGCTATCGCGAAGGAAGCTACGTCCGGGCCCACTTGGAGACGAGCATGATGCCGAAGGCCACGGCTCCGATGATGAGTCCCCACTTGATCAGCGTGAAGACGAAGCCCACGAGGGGGCCGATGAGGATGAACACGGCGATGATCGCCAGGATTGCGAGAAGTATGCGTCCCATGTCTCTGACGTTACGAGATCGTTCAAGCGGATTGCAGGTGAGGCAGGGTTGAATCAGGGACAAGTCAGGGTCTCCCCTACTCTCGGAACCAACCGGTCGGTTTCGCCGTTTAGCCGGTAGACAACGGGGCTCGGGGGCCCGTATCACGGGGAGCGTGATGAGTCTGGGACCACCCATGAGCAGGGAGGGTGCGGAGTACGCACTGCGCGCCCGAGCCGACGAGCGCGACCGCATCTCCGGCGACCTGCTCGATCTTGAAGCCCACACCACCTACCAGTTACTCAAGGGCGCCTCCTTGCGCGGCCCGACCCAGACCCGCTGGGCCACCGCGCAGGGCGCCATCGCCGCACTGTGGGCGCTTTACGACACCTATCGGGGGGTGTTACGCGCGGCCGAGCAGGTCAAGGGCGCCCGCGGCCGCCTCGGCGCGGAGCAGCTCGCCACCGTGACCGAGCTGCTGTCGGGCCGCTCGGTGGTGCTGAAGGCCGCCGCCAAGCCCGTCGAAGAACGGTCCCTGCTCCCCCAGGCGGACGAGCGGCTCACCCTGGACGAAACCGTCGCCCGAATGGACGCGGCCTTCCAGCAGGCCACGGACGTACTGACGGAGATCGACACGGTCTGGTCCGCGGCGTTGCCCCGCCTCGACGCCGCCGACGCCGAGCTGCGCGCGGTCGGCGACCTGCGGCGGCAGCTCGGCGAGACCCTTGACCTGACCCAGACGGAGACCGATCTGCGGCGGATGCGGACCGCCGTACTCGAAGACCCGCTCGGCTCGGCGCCGCCGGAGCACGAGCTGGAGCGCGTCACGCGTCTCCTGGCGAGCACCCGCGCGGACCTGGAACGCGCGCTCCAGGTCAGCCAGGAGTACGGCAGACGGCGCGAGGAGCTGGTGGCCGCGCTGGACCGGGTACGCGCGGCCGAGAGCGAGGCCAGGGTGGCCCACGGCAGGGTCGTGGTGAAGATAGCCCTGCCGCCGCAGGCACAGCCGCGGAGCAAGGTGGACGCGCTGGCCGGCGAGCTGGACGCGCTCGACGCCGCGCCCGGCACCTGGCTCGACCGGGCCGGGCGGCTGACGGCCCTGGAGCAGGGCGCCCAGCAGGCCGCCCAGCAGGCACAGGCCACGGCGACGGCGCTGATGGGGCTGCTCGGCAGGCGTGACGAGCTACGCGGGCGGCTCGGCGCGTGCCAGGCGATGGCGGTGCGCAAGGGCCTGGCGGAGGACCCGGACGCGACTGAGCTGTACGAGCGGGCGCGGCTGCTGCTGTGGAGCGCTCCCTGCGATCTGACGAAGGCGGCACAAGCCGTCGACCTGTATCAGCGTGCGATCCACGGAGGTGGCCGATGACCCGATGCGCCCAGCCAGGCTGTACGGGCACGATCGAAGATGGCTACTGCGACCTGTGCGGCCACGCGGCGGCGTCCGCCGCGCCCGCCGCGGCCTCGACCCCGGCGACGGCGTCGAGCCCCTCGGACTCCCCTGACACCCGGCCGGTGAGCAGGCAGATGACCGGCCCGCTGAGCAGTGGCCGGTCGCGGCCGGGCGTGCTGGGCGAGCTCGCCGACCTGCCGTCGGTGCCCTATCGGGATCCGGCCACCGCGATCATGGCCAATCCCATGGTGCCCGAGGAGAAGCGGTTCTGCGCCAACCCGGCGTGCGGCGAGCCGGTCGGCCGCTCCAGGCAGGGGCGCGCCGGGCTGCCCGACGGCTTCTGCCCGCACTGCCGTACCTCGTTCTCCTTCACCCCCAAGCTGGCCAAGGACGACTTGGTGGCCATGCAGTACCGGGTGCTGGGCTGCCTGGCGCACGGCGGCCTCGGCTGGATCTACCTGGCCGCCGACGAGAACCTCGACGGCCGCTGGGTGGTGCTCAAGGGCCTGCTGAACACCGCCGACGCCGAGGCGCTGGCGGCGGCGGAGGCCGAGCGGAAGTTCCTCACCACGGTCGACCACCCGAACATCGTCAAGATCATCAACTTCCAGCGCTCCGGCGGCCTCGGCTACATCGTCATGGAGTACGTCGGCGGCCAGTCGCTGCACGAGCTGCGCCGCCAGGGACCGCTGCCGCTGCGCGAGACGCTCATGTACGGACGGGAGATCCTGCGCGCGTTCGGCTACCTGCACCAGCACGACCTGGTCTACTGCGACCTCAAGCCGGCCAACGTGATCAGGGTCGGCAATCGGCTCAAGCTCATCGACCTGGGCGCGGTCCAGCGCGTCGGCTCGCCGCCGGGCACCTCCTGGGCCACGGTCGGCTACCACGCGCCCGAGCTGGAGACCCAGCCCTCGTCCGTCGCCTCCGACCTGTACACGGTGGCCAGGACGCTGGCGGTGCTGACCATCCCGTCGTTCAGCCCGGCCAAGGGCGGGGTGGAGAACCCGCTGCCGGCGGACTGCGGCAACGAGTCGTTCGCGCGGTTGCTGCGCCGGGCGACCGCCCCCGATCCCGCCGCCAGGTTCCAGAGCGCCGAGGAGATGGAGGAACAGCTCGTCGGCGTGCTGCGCGAGATCAGCGCGCTGGCGGAGGGGGTGCCGTACCCGGCGCAGTCCGCGCTGTTCGGGCCCGAGCGGCTCGCGGCGGGGGCGGCGCTGGCCGCCGACCGCGGGCGGGTGTTCGCCGGGCTCGACCCGCTGGAGGCGGCGGCCGCGCTGCCGGTGCCGCTGGCCGACCCCGCCGACCCGGCGGCGGGCGCGCTGGCGGGCCTGGTCGGCCGCGATCCCGACGTGCTGGTCAGCCAGGTCGAGGGGATGGCGCGGACACCCGAGACGCTGCTGACCAAGGCCCGGCTGCTCGCCGAGCAGGGCTCGGACCAGGCGCTCTCCGCGCTGGACGAGGCGGGGCGGACGCTGCCCGGCGACTGGCGGGTGACCTGGTACCGGGCGGTCCACCTGCTGGCCTCGGGTCACGCCGACCGGGCGGCGCCGATCTTCGACGAGTGCTTCTCGCTGCTGCCCGGCGAGTGCGCGCCCAAGCTGGGGCTGGCGTTCGCGCTGGAGTGCATGAACGGCGACCCGGTCCGCTGGTACGAGAGCGTGTGGCGTACCGACCGCTCCTACGTGAGCGCCGCGTTCGGGCTGGCCAGGGCGGGCCGGATCGCGGTGCTCGACGAGGTGCCGACCACGTCCAGCCACCGGGTGGCCGCGCAGCTCGCGGTCGTGGCCGCGGTGGCCAGAGCGACGGGGGCGGCCGACCCGGGCAAGCCGAACGAGCTGTCGGCCGCGGCCGACCGCCTCGACGACCTCACCGACCTCGACCCGCGCCGCCGCGAACTGCTCACCGCCGAGCTCCTGGAGAGCGCGCTGACCTGGCTCGACGCCGGCAAACCACCGGGCGGCCTGAAGCTGGCGGGCGCCGAGTTCACCGAACCCGGCGTACGCAAGCGGCTGGAGGGCATCTTCCGCCGCCTGGCCGTGGCCGCGAGCTCCCGCCAGGAGCGCCAGGCCCTCGTCGACCAGGCCAACGCGGTCCGGCCCCGGACGTGGGTGTGATGGACGACACCGCCGCTCCGAAGGCGGACGTCCGGTGCCCGGTCTGCGAGACCCCTGTGTTCGCCGGCGACTCCTTCTGCGAGGCGTGCGGGCATCCACTCGGTGCACCTGCCTGTACGTCCTGCGGCGCCCCCGCCGTCGACGCGGAGGGCTACTGCGAGCGCTGCGGCGTGCGCCAGCCCACCAGCCGCGACCACGCGGAGCTCGAACTCGACGGCGGTACGGCGGGCGTGACCGACAAGGGCCTGCGCCGCAGCCGCAACGAGGACGCCATGGCGCTGCTGTCCACGGGCACGCAGACGGTGGTCGTCGTCTGCGACGGCGTGGGCAGCTCGCCGCGCGCCGACGAGGCGTCGGCGGCCGCGGTGGAGACGGCCTGCGCCGCCCTGGCCAGGGGTGTCTCCACCGAGGAGGCGTTCGGCCTGGCCAGCCGGGCCGTGGGCAAGCTGGCCACCTCGGTGGACGACGCCCCTGCCTGCACCTATGTCTCGGCCGTGGTCGAGGGTGGCCGGATCACGCTCGCCTGGGCGGGGGACTCCCGCGCGTACTGGCTGTCCACCGGCCCCCGGCCGACCAGAACCAACCCGTCCGCCGACACCCAACCGGTCGCGACCGACCCTCCCGCCGACACCCAGCGGGCCGATACCGGGCAGGTCGATACCGGCCTTCCCACCGATGCCTGGCCGGTCGAGGCCGAGGCGAGCGTCGACACCCGGCCGGTCGGGGTTCTTCCGGCGGCCGAAATCCGGTCCGCCGTGACCGGTCAGATCGTCGGCACCCAGTTGACCGAGGACGACGCCGCGCCGACGGGTGAGATCACCGCCTGGCTCGGCGCCGACTACGGCGACGTGCGCCCGCACGTCCGCGTACTGGAGCCGGAGACCCCGGGCCTGCTGCTCGTGTGCAGCGACGGCCTGTGGCGCTACCTCGACGGCTACACCTTCCCTTCCACCGGCAGCCCTCTGGACATGGCCCGCGCGATGCTGCGACACGCGCTCGACTCCGGCGGGCAAGACAACGTGACCATCGTCCTGATCCCTCTAGGAGACGCACATGGGTGACCAGCCCACTTTCACCCTGCACATCGACCAGAACAAGTACCTCCCGATCGACGGGCGCGAGGTGCACGCCATCCTCACGATCAACTCCACCGGCACGGTGACCACCCAGTCCGCCACCCCGGCCGAGGCCGCGGAAGTGATCATCATCGACACGTCCGGGTCGATGAGCGGCGGCAAGATCAGGGAGGCCCGGGCGGCCGCCGCGACGGCCGTGCAGACCCTGCGCGACGGCGTGCACTTCGCGGTCATCGCCGGGACCGACCGGGCCCGTGTCGTCTACCCGAACGGCCCCCAGCTGGTCAGGGCCAGTGCGGCCACCCGGGCCGAGGCGCAGCGGGCCATCGGCAAGCTCTCCGCCGGCGGCGGCACCTCGATCGGCCAGTGGCTGCAACTGGCGGCCCAGCTGCTGTCGGCCCACCCGAACGCGATCAAGCACGCCATCCTGATGACCGACGGCCAGAACAACGAGCGCGACAACGTGTTCGCCGACGCGCTGGCCCGCTGCGAGGGCGCGTTCGTCTGCGACAGCCTCGGCGTCGGCGACGACTGGGTGCCCGCCGAGCTGCGCAAGGTCGCCGAGGCGCTGCTGGGTACGTTTGACTTCGTCCGCAACCAGGGCGACCTGGCCGACTTCTTCCGCAACCTCACCCAGACCTCGATGAGCAAGACCGTGGCCGAGCTGGTGATGCGGGTGTGGGTGCCGCAGACGGCGACGCTCAAGTGGGTCAAGCAGGTCTCCCCGACGCTGCTCGACCTGACCGGCAAGCGCACCGACGTCAACCCGCTGACCGGCGACTACCCGACCGGCTCGTGGGGCACCGAGGACCGCGAGTACCACCTGTGCGTCGAGGTGCCGCCCGGCCAGATCGGCAGCGAGATCCGCGCGGGCTGGGTGAAACTGCTCCGTCCCGACACCCAGGAGGTCTTCGCCAGCGGCAACGTGCTCGCCCAGTGGACCGACGACCTGGCCCAGTCCACCCGGATCAACGGCAAGGTCGCCCACTACACCGGCCAGGCCGAGCTGCACGAGCTGATCCAGGACGGGCTGAGCGCCCGCGCGGCCGGCGACGTCGAGAAGGCGACGGCCCGCCTGGCCAAGGCCAAACAGCTCGCCGCCGACTCGGGACGCGAGGACACGGCCCGCCTGCTCGACAAGGTCGTCGAGGTGGATCCGGCCTCCGGCACCGCCCGGCTGCGCAAGAACGTCGACAAGGCCGACGCGATCGAGCTCGACACCGGCTCGGTGCGTACCAGCAAGCTGCGCAAGAACGGGGAGGGCAGCTGATGGCGACCTGCCCCCAGGGCCACACGTCGGGCGACGACGAATACTGCGACGTCTGCGGCCTCCAGCTGGCCGCCTCACCGCCACCGGTCACCTCGTCCGCCGCGCCGGCCGGCGTCGGCTCCGGCGCCGCGGTGGAAGACTGTCCCGTCTGCCAGACGCCGCGTGCCGGGCAGTTCTGCGAGGTGTGCGGCCACGACTACTCGGGCGCCGCGCCCACCATGGCGCCGCCGATGGCCGGAGCGCGCTGGGAGGCGGTCACCGCCGCCGACCGCGCCTACTACGAGAAGGTGATCGCCGAGGGCGGCCCCGATGCCGACGCCGTCGCCTTCCCGCCGTACTGCCCCGAACGGTCCTTCGCGCTGTCCGGCGAGCAGGTACGCATCGGCCGCCGCAGCCGGGGCCGCGACCTGCGGCCGGAGATCGACTTGACCGGGCCGCCCGAGGACCCTGGCGTGTCCCATCTGCACGCCGTGCTGCTCGCCGGGCACGACGGCTCCTGGACGCTCGTCGACCCGGGCTCCTCCAACGGCACCCAGGTCAACGGCAGGCCGGTCGCGGTCAACGTGCCGGTTCGGGTGGGCGCGGGCGACCGCATCCACGTCGGCGCCTGGACCGTCATCACGATCCGCGAAGGCACCCCGTGACCGGCGAGAGGGCCGCCATGACCGGCGAGAGGATCGTCATGAACGCTGTCACGACCGCTGTCACGATCCGCGAGGGGGGACCATGACCATCGTCCAGGCCAGGCCGCCCGGCCAGGTCGGCCTGGCTCCGCCAGGGGCTCCGGCGCGCCGGAGTGTGCCGGGGAGGATCCGGGTCATCTCCGGCATCACCGTGGCCTCCCTGGCGCTGCTCTTCGCCGCGCTGGCGGCCGGGAGTGTGAGCGCGCGCGACGGGCTGACGGTGATCGGCCGCGACGCGGGCCCGCAGGTCGTCGCCACCGCCGGCCTGTATCTCGGGCTGAGCGACATGGACGCGCAGGTCGCCGACGCGCTGCTGATGGGCAAGGAGTACGCCCGGCAGCGCCAGGCCGCCATCGCCCAGTACGAGCGGCGGCGCTCCGAGGCCAACCAGGCGCTGCTGAAGGCGTTCGAGCTGTCCGGCGACAATCCCGCCGAGCGGCAGACCGTCCAGTCCGTGCTCGACGGCCTCGGCCGCTACGAGCGGCTGGCCGGGCAGGCGCTGCTGCTCGACACCCAGTCCGGTCACGCGGCGGGGCCGCCGCCGCAGAAGGTGGTCGAGGTGTATCGGCAGGCCACCGACCTGATGCGGCTGGTCCTGCTCCCCCAGGCCTACAACCTGACGCTGGAGAGCGGCACGATCGTGCGGAGCACCTATGACGAGAAGAGCGTCATGGTGCCGATCGTACGGTTCGCGGTGATCGTGGCCGGGCTGCTGGCCCTGGCCTGCCTGGTCTGGCTGCAGGTCTTCCTGGCACGGCGCTTTCGCCGAGTGTTCGGGCCGGCGCTGCTTGCGGCGACCGTCGTGACCGTCGTCGCGCTGCTCGCCGGGGTGAACGTGCTTGGCCGGGACGCGCAAGAGCTGCGCACCGCCAAGGCCGACGGCTTCGACTCGGTGCTCACCCTGGCCAGAGCCCGCGCGATCAGCAACAGCCTGCACGGCGACCAGAGCCGGTTCCTGCTCGACAAGGGGCGGGCCGACACCTACGAGCACACCTTCCTCGACAAGTCCCAGTCGGTGATCTACCTGGAGGCCGGGAACCTCGACACCTACCAGGCCAAGGTGGCGCAGGGCGCCAAGAACTTCCTCGGCCTGCTGGGCACCGAGCTCGGCGGGGACGACGGCGAGCGGGCGCTCGAGGCGTACACGCGCTTCCAGGACGCCGACGCCAAGTTCCGCGCGCTGGCGGCCAGCGGCCAGGCCAGCCAGGCCGTGTCGGCGAGGCTGGGGACGGTGCGCGAGTCCTTCGATGCCTACGACCAGGCGCTGCTGAAGCTCGCCGAGCAGCATGAGGCGGTGTTCAAGCGGGCCACGGACGCCGGCGAGAGCGCGCTGGACAATCTGTGGCGGCTGCTCCCGTTCGCGATCGGCGGCCTCGGCCTGCTGGTCATCGCCGGGGTGTGGCCACGGCTCAAGGAGTACCGATGAAGCGGCTGCTACCGGCGGTGCTGGTCCTGACCGCGCTGCTGGCCGGGGCGTGCGGCATGGGCGGCCAGGAGTCGATCATGGACAAGGACACGATCGTCATCGGGGTCCGTCCCGACCTGCCGTCGGTCGGCGTGCGCAAGTCCGACGGCAGCTTCGAGGGCTTCGACGTGGACGTGGCCCGCTACATCGCCCAGAAGCTCGGCAAGGACTTCACCTTCATCCCGGTGCTGGCATCCGACCGGGAGAAGGTCCTGCTCAACGGCAAGGCCGACCTCGTGCTGGCGACGTACACGATCAGCCAGGACCGCAAGGCGAAGGTCCTGTTCGCCGGGCCGTACCACATCTCCTACCAGGACATCCTGGTACGGCCGGACGAGCCGTCGATCAAGAACGTCCGTGACCTCAAGGGCCGCAGGATCTGCCAGGTGAAGGGCTCGAACGCGACCCAGCGGGTCCTGGAGGAGCGCAAGGTGGCCGCGGAGGTGGTGCCGGTGGACGACTACGCGGCCTGCCTGGCGGCGCTCAAGGACCGCCGGCTGGACGCGATCACCACCAACGACGTCATCCTGGCCGGCCTGGCCGTCCAGGACGGCAGCGGGCTGCGGCTGGTCAACGCCCAGTTCAACGAGCAGCGGACCGGGGTCGGCATGCACAAGGGCGACGTCGCGGGGTGCGAGGCGGTCAACCGAGCCATCACCACCATGTACCAGGACGGGACGGCCTCGAAGTTGCTGCACAAGTGGTTCGGCAAGGCCGGCCTGAACCTCAGCACCATCGCGGTCCCGCAGTTCGAGGGCTGTTCCTGAAAGTCTGGAGAACGACGGCGGGCCCGGGGAGAACCCCGGGCCCGCCGTTCTTCGCCGCGAGTCAATCCAGCCGCGAGTCAATCCAGATAGTCGCGCAGCATCTGCGCCCTGGTCGGGTGGCGGAGCTTGGCCAGCGTCTTCGACTCGATCTGCCGGATGCGCTCCCGGGTGACGCCGAATTCCCTGCCCACCTCCTCCAGCGTGCGCGGATGCCCGTCGGCCAGGCCGAAGCGGAGCTGGATGATGCGCTGCTCACGGTCCGACAGCGTCGCCAGGATGTCGTCGAGCTGGTCCTGCAGCATGATGAAGGCCGCCGCCTCCATGGGCACGACCGCGTCGGCGTCCTCGATGAAGTCGCCGAGGTCGGAGTCTTCCTCACCGATCGGCGACTGCAGTGACACCGGCTCCTGGGCGATGCGCTGGATCTCCACCACGCGATCGACCGGGAGATCCATCTCCTTGGCGATCTCCTCGGGCGCGGGCTCACGGCCGAGGTCCTGGTGGAGCTGCCGCTGCACTCTGACGAGCTTGTTGATCGTCTCCACCATGTGTACCGGAATGCGAATGGTGCGCGCTTGGTCGGCTATCGCACGGGTGATCGCCTGCCGGATCCACCAGGTGGCGTAAGTGGAGAACTTGTATCCCTTGGTGTAGTCGAACTTCTCCACCGCGCGGATGAGCCCGAGGTTGCCTTCCTGGATGAGATCGAGGAAGAGCATTCCACGGCCCACATAACGTTTGGCGATCGAGACGACGAGCCTGAGATTCGCCTCGATGAGTCGCTGTTTCGCCCGCGTGCCCTGCCAGACGAGCTCCCTGAACTCGGGAAAGGCCAGACGTGATACTCCGCTGGCCAGCTTGTCCTCGGCGAACAGACCGGCTTCGATCGACTTGGCGAGCTCCACCTCCTCTTCGGCTGTCAGCAGCGGTACCCGGCCGATCTCCCGCAGGTAGATACGGACTAGATCGCTGGTCGGCGCCCGCTTGCCTACGTCTTCCTCGTCGGCGCGGGTGGTCTCTTCCTCTCCCTGGGGTTCGAGAACCTCCACGCCGTTCTCCGCGAGCATCCGCACGACGCGTTCCAACGCGTCGGACGGCAACTCTGAGCGGTCAAGCGCGGCTGCGACGTCATCGACGGTTACGCTTCCGCGCTCCCTTCCCTTCGCGACGAGGTCCGCCACTTGATCTACGGATGGCGGTCCACTTGGCAGTACCGATGCACCCACGGGACACAGTCTGCAGTATTGGTTCCGTAAAATGGCAGACCCATTTTTGTAACCGAAGGTAAGGCCGTGGCCCTTACCAAAATGAGATCGCTTAAAGGTTTAGCGGCAGTTTGATCAGGAAAGTAAAGTCAATTACGCGGTCGAGTAAGGAGTGTCCGGGGCGGGGTTGTCGCCGGACACCAGGCGCAGCCTGCCCGGATGCCTTCTGACACCGCTGTCTCGCACGGCTGGTGAAGGATTTCGCCACGGCCATCTGGATTCAACAAGTTCCCGACATCTTGTGCTCGGCAACTCTCGAACGAGCCGTTACACGGGCCATTCGCGGCTCGCCATCCGCCGGTGGGCTCCGTCAAAGCGGGTGCGCACGGGCCCGCCGAAACTCTGAGCCGGCTGCCGCGGTTGCCCGTGAAGCGTCCCCCAACCCCTCAGCTGCCCGCGGCTCGGTCCCGGAGCACTCTGCGCTGCTGCTCCAGCGCCACCAGCTCGCCGAACAGCCGGTTGTAGTCCTGCTGCTCATCCACCGGGTTGAGCCGCTGGATGCGCGACTTGACCTGAGCGATCGCCCGGTCGACCGCGATGGCCTCGATCGCCGCCAGCATGGCCGCCCCGTAGCGCTCCTCGGTGTGGGAGTCGGCCCGGATCGCCTCGACCGCGAACCGGGTCACCAGCGCCCGCGTCACGTCGTCGTGGCACTGCTCCAGCAGCCGGTCGACCCACTCGCGGCCGCCGTGGCCCGCCGACGCGGCGCCGCCCGCCGCGGTGATCACCTGATGCACCAGCACGTGGTCGGGCGCGGTGAACGCCCGCGGGTCGAGCGCGTCGAAGCGGGGACCGAGCAGCGCGGGCCGCTGGATGGCCAGCTTGAGCAGCTCGCCCTCGACCCGCACGTTGGGATCGACGGGCGCGGCCTGCGGCGCCCGCCGCGGGCGGCCCTGCTGGGCGCCGCCGACCTCGGCGATGCGCTGCATGACGAACCGCTCGTCCATGAAGCCGAGCCACCGGTCGAGGTCGATCGCGTAGCGCTTGCGCAGGCCGACGTCCTTGATCCCGGCCACGATCGGCGCCGCCGCGTCGAGCGCGGCGATCTTGCCCTCGTTGCTGCGCAGGTCGTAGCGGGAGATCGTGCTGCGGATGGCGAACTGGAACAGCGGCTCGCGGCTGGCGATCAGGTCGCGCACGGCCGCGTCACCCTGCTTGACGCGCAGGTCGCAGGGGTCGAGCCCGTCGGGCTGCACGGCCACGTAGGTCTGGGTGACGAACTTCTGCTCGTCGGCGAACGCCCGGAGCGCCGCCTTCTGCCCGGCCGCGTCGCCGTCGAAGGTGAAGATCACCTCGCCGCGGAACTCCGCCTGGTCGAGCAGGAAGCGACGCAGGATCTTGATGTGCTCCTCGCCGAACGACGTGCCGCAGGTGGCGACCGCCGTCGGCACCCCGGCCAGGTGGCAGGACATGACGTCGGTGTAGCCCTCGACGATGACCGCCTGGGACCGCTTGGAGATCTCCCGCTTGGCCAGGTCGATGCCGTAGAGCACCTGGCTCTTCTTGTAGAGCGGGGAGTCGGGGGTGTTGAGGTATTTCGGGCCGTCGTCGGAGTCGAGCAGCTTGCGGGCCCCGAACCCGATCACGTCGCCTGTCGCGTCGCGGATCGGCCAGATCAGCCGCCCGCGGAAGCGGTCCATCGGCCCGCGCCGACCCTCCTTGGCCAGCCCGCCCTTGACGATCTCGTCGGCGGTGAAGCCGCGCCCCAGGAGATGCCGCGTCAGCCCCTCCCATTCGTTGGGCGCGTAACCCACGCCGAACATCTCGGCGTCGGCCCGCTCGAACCCCCGCTCCGACAGGAACCGCCGGCCGGGCGCGGCCTCCGGGCCGAGCAGCTTGTCGGCGTAGAACTCGGCGGCGGCCTTGTGCGCCTCGATCAGCCGGGCCCGCTCGCCGTGGTCGCGCCGCGGCACGTAGCCGCCCTGGTCGTATTGGAGCTGGATCCCGGCACGCTGGGCCAGCCGCTCGACCGCCTCGCCGAACGTCAGGTGCTCGATCTTCTCGACGAACGTGATGACGTCGCCGCCCTCGGTGCAGCCGAAGCAGAAATACATGCCGCGCTCGGGCGTGACGTTGAAGGACGGGCTCTTCTCGTCATGGAACGGGCACAACCCCTTGAGGTTGCCGCCGCCCGCGTTGCGCAACTGGATGTGTTCGCCGATCACATCGGCAATGGGCGATCGCTCACGAACGAGCGCGATATCGACGTCACGGATCCTGCCAGCCACGCCGGTGAGTCTATTCCTGAGCTACGACAACCGTCCCCACCCGGGCTCATGACTGCCCTCCGTGAGGTGACGGTGACCTGGCGGTAAGAGGATGTCACCGTCGCGTCGCGAAAGGCGGAAATCTGTCGGGAGCACTTCCCTGGTCGGCTACAAAGGTAAATGTTTGCGGTGGACACGTCGACACGGGTGGAGATCATGCGAGCGGGGCATCTCGGACGTTGGGTGGCTTTAGCGGGCGCCGCACTGCTGGCGAGCGCCTGCTCGCCACAAGCCACCGGAGTGGCGGGCGTCAGCGCGCAGTCACCGGCCACGCCCACGGCGAGCGCCAGTCCGGCGGTCACCGCCACCATCCCTTCGCAGACACCGACCGCCGATCCCCAGTCCGCCGAGACGCCGCCCAAGGCTGAGGACCCGGTCAAGATCCCGCCGCCGAAGCTGTCCAAGTACACCTACGCCTTCCCCGTCCAGGGCTGCCGGACGACCTACCAGCGCCAGCTGCTCGTGCTGCCGAAGACGGTGATCTGGGCGGGCAAGGGCTGCGCGTTCGTGGCGCCGGTGGACGGCGTGGTCGACGAGGTCAACACCGTGAACAAGTGGTCGCCTACCACCGACGTGGGCGCCGCCCGCGAGGGCCGCTTCGTCACGATCATCGGCGACGACGGCGTCCGCTACCTCGGCGGCCATCTCGACGCCGTGGCCGACGGCCTCAAGCCGGGCGTACGGGTGAAGGTCGGACAGATGCTCGGCCGGGTCGGCAACTCGGGCAACGCCCTCAACACCGCCACCAACCTCTACTTCGCGATCTCCTGGAAGACCGGCCCCGCCTACTGGTGGGTGCGCCGGGGCATGGTGAACCCCTGGGACTACCTCGACGCCTGGCAGTCCGGCAACAAGACGCTGTCGCCGAAGAAGGAGACGCTGAAGATGCGCGGCCGGCTGGGCGAGACGCCGCCGTGCGCCGTTCAGTGCGCGTCGAAGAAGGTGGTGGAGCCCAAGAAGAAGAAAAAGAAGACCCACGCCACGCCGACTCCTACGGTGATCATCGTCGATCCGACGTGAGCTCCTTCGGGTCGACGGTCACTCCGGAGCGGATGAGCTGCTGGATCTCGCTGACGACGTCCCAGACGTTGACGTTCATGCCGGCGACGACCTTGCCCTCCCGCAGCCAGTAGGCGACGAACTCCAGGTCGGGGACCGAACCCCGGTAGACGACCTCGTCGTAGCCCTGGATGTCGCCGGAGAACTCCATGCCCAGGTCGTACTGGTCGGTATAGAAGTACGGCACGCGGTCGTAGGAGACCTCCTGGCCCAGCATGGACCTGGCCGCGGCGGGGCCGCCGTTCAGCGCGTTGGCCCAGTGCTCGACCCGGATGCGCCGGCCGTACAGGGGATGGAAGGACTCGGCGACGTCGCCCGCGGCGAACACGTCGGGATGCGAGGTGCGCAGGGCGGCGTCCGTGAGGATGCCGCTGCCGACCTCCAGTCCGGCGTCCCGGGCCAGCCCTACCTCGGGCTCCGCGCCGATGCCGACGATGACGAGGTCGGCGGTCAGGCGCTCGCCGGAGCTGAGCCGCACGCCGGTCTCGGTGATCTCCGCGGCGCCGGTGCCGGTGCGCAGGTCGACGCCGTTGCGCCGGTGCAGCCCGGCGAAGACCTCGCCGAGTTCGGCCCCGAGCGGCCGATACAGCGGCGTGGGGTCGGGTTCGACGATCGTGACCTCACAGCCGGCCTTGCGGGCGGCCGCGGCGGTCTCCAGCCCGATCCAGCCCGCGCCGACCACGATCACCCGCTCGGCGTCGGCGAGGCGCGCCTTGAGCGCTTCGCTGTCCTCGACCGTGCGCAGGCAGAGGCCCGGTCCGGGCAGGCGCCGCGGCCTCGCCCCCGTCGCGATCAGCAGTTTGTGGTACGGCTGGCGCGAGCCGTCGGAGAGCCGGACCGCGTGCTGGCCGAGCTCCAGCCGCGTGACCCGCAGGCCGGTCCTGAGGTCCACGCCGTTGTCGGCGTACCAGCCGGCGCCGTGGACGAAGATCTTCTCCCGCTCGCTCTTGCCCAGCAGGTATTCCTTCGACAAGGGCGGTCTCTCGTAGGGGCGTTCGGACTCCGCGCCGATCAGCACGATCTCGTCGTCGGAGCCCTCTTCCCGCAACGTCTGCGCCGCCTTGGCCCCCGCCAGTCCCGCGCCGACGATCACATATGTAGCCATGGCCGCAGTATCCGCCCGCCGGGGGTCATCGGGAAAGACGCTTGTGCCAGGCGATGGCGGACGTGTCGGTGAGAGAGGCGATCTGGTCGATGACCACCCGGACACGGGCGGCGTTGTCGGGCGCGCCGAGGTAGGTGGGCCGGAAGGCGGGCTCCAGGGTGGCGGGCGCGCCGAGCGTGATCAGGGAGGCCAGCTCGGTGATGAGATCGCGCTGCCTGGCCTGGTTGGCGTGGTGGTCGTCGGTGGTCATCACGTAGTGGGCGGTGATGCCCTTGAGGATCGCGCACTCCAGCCGGGTTGCAGGCGGGACGACGAGCTCCGCGCGGTGCCGCGAGGCGTACGCGTCCTTGGTGGCGGTCTGGGCGGAGCGGCAGAAACGGCCGATGAGGCCGCTCGTCAGCGCTTTGAGCCCGGCCAGGTCGGCGAAGGTGGCCTCGAAGCGGCGCGGCCAGAGCGGGGTGGCGATCAGCGCGGCGAAGACGGCCTCGAGCTCGCCGAGGTCGGCGCTGGGCGCGTACCAGGTGCGGGCGATCTCACAGACCGCGCGGCGCTCGGTGGCCGACAGGAGCGCCTCGGGCGTCACGTGGCCGGAGTGCAGCGCGTCCTCCAGGTCGTGGACGGAGTAGGCGACGTCGTCGGCCCAGTCCATGATCTGCGCCTCGAAGCTCACCCGGCCGTCGGGGGCGCCGTCCCTGATCCACTCGAAGACCGGCAGGTCGTCGTCGTAGACCCCGAACTTCGGCGATTTATCGCAGGTCCACGGATATTTGATGGAGGCGTCGAGCGCGGCCCTGGTGAGGTTGAGCCCGGCGCTGCGGCCGTCCTCGGTGAGGACCTTGGCCTCCAGCCGGGTGAGCAGGCGCAGGCTCTGCGCGTTGCCCTCGAAGCCGCCGCACGAGGTGGACAGCTGGTTGAGCGCCACCTCGCCGTTGTGACCGAACGGCGGATGGCCCAGATCGTGCGCCAGGCAGGCGGTCTCCACCAGGTCGGGGTCGACGCCGAGCGTCGCGCCCATCTCCCGGCCGACCTGGGCGCATTCGAGCGAGTGGGTGAGCCGGGTGCGCGGGATGTGCTGGCCGCCGCCAAGGGTCTCGCCGGGCCCCACGACCTGCGTCTTCGCGGCCAGCCTGCGCAGCGCGGAGCTGTGCAGGACCCTGGCGCGGTCGCGTTCGAACGCGCTGCGCTCCGGGTTGCCGGGAGGTTCCGGCACCCACCGTGCCTGGTCGTGTTCGTCGTAACGGGCCATAAGAGCTGTGATTTTATCCAGTTTCCGGTCTCCGCTAGTGTCGACCCTCGCGAGAACCCCATTCCCCGGGAGCCCCTCCTCCATGACCACAGCGTTCCGGGCCGTGCTGGCCTTCGCCCTGCTTGCCGGCTTCTACGTGCTGGTCGGCCTCGTGCTGGTCGCGGCCGTCTTCTTCGACGTGCTGCTGCTGGTCGACTTCCACGTCAACGGCCTCAAGTACGCGGTCATCCTGACCCTGGCGGGAGCCGCGCTCGTGCGCGCCCTGATCATGGTCAGCCGCCGCAAGGACGGCGAGCAGCCGGGCGTGCTGGTCGCCCGCGAGCACGAGCCCGCGCTCTGGCAGGTGGTCGACGACCTGTCCCAGCGCGTCCGTACGGCACCGCCCGACGAGATCCGCCTGGTGCCCGAGGTCAACGCGGCCGTCGCGGAGGACACCCGCTTCCTCGGCATGAAGGCCACCAGGCGGCGCATGTACATCGGGCTGCCGCTGCTGCAGACCCTCACGGTCGACGAGATGCGCGCGGTGCTCGGCCACGAGCTGGGCCACTACAGCGGCGCCCACACCCGCCTGGGCGCGCCGGTCTACCGGGGCCGGGAGGGGCTGATCGCGACCGTCGAGGGGCTGGCCGGCAACCCGTACGTCCAGCGGCTGTTCACGTACTACGCCAAGCTCTACATGCTCGTCTCCCAGAGCGTGTCGCGCGGGCAGGAGCTGGAGGCCGACCGGTTCGCGGTGGCCATCGGCGGTCGCCAGGCGATGTCGGAGGCGCTGCGCAAGATCCACAGTACGGCGACCGCCTGGCAGATCTACGCCGAGGGCTACCTGTCGATGACCGGGGCGGGCGGCAACCGGCCCGCGGCGGTGTTTGGCGGGTTCCACGCGCTGATGAGCGACCCGGCCAGGCAGGCCGAGGTGGCCAAGCTCGGCGAGGAGCCGCGGGAGACCTCCCTCTTCGACTCCCACCCGAGCCTTGCCGACCGGCTGGCCGCCATCGAGCTGCTTCCGGAGCCGGAGCATGTACCCGACCCGCGCTCGGCCCTCACGCTGCTGCGCGACGCGAACGTGGCGGTGCAGGCGGTCGAGCAGTCCATGTGGACGCCGGAGGCGCTCACATCGCTGCGGGCGGTGTCGTGGGAGGAGCTGGTGTCCCAGGGCATGTACGCGGCCCGCAACGCCGAGGCGCTCAACGACCTGGCGCTGGCCGGGCAGCGGGTGCTGGGCGCCACCCGGCCCTACCTCGACGCGGCCTTCGAGGTGATCGCCAGGGGGCGGCGGCCGGAGCTGGAGGAGAAGCTGCGCGAGCTGGGCTGGAACCCGTCGGAGACGCTGCTGGCCGGGGTGCTCGGCCAGGCGCTGGAGGCGGTGCTGATCCAGCACGGCCAGGCCAGGTGGACGCTGTCGTGGGCGGGGCCGGCGCGGCTGCTGTTCGACGACGGCGAGGAGGTGGCGCTGTCGGAGTACGCGGCCCAGGTCGCGGCCAACCCGTCCGCCGTTCCCGGGCTCCGGAAGTGGCTGGGCGACCTGGGCATGCGTCACGACTACGTGCCCGCCACGCTGGAGCAGGCGGAAGCGACCGTCTAGCCCGGTCGACCGCGATGGTCCCCGAAGTGGCCTCCGCAGGGACACCAGCCACAACGGACCGTCACGATCCCCACCCCACAGGGACACCAGCCACAACGGAGCGTCTCCATCCCCTCCCCCGGAGGGGTATCCCACCCAAGGGACACCAGCCACAACGGACCGTCACAGGGATCGAGGCGGTCGTGTGATCTCCCTTCGGGGGGAGGAAGATCTGACGGTCCGTCGTGGCTGGTGTCCCTCTGTGGGTACCACCTTCGGCTGTCTTACCGAGTGTCGGAGTCGCATTCGGCGAACGCCGCGCGCCCGGCCTCCAGGCGGGCGACGGGGATACGGAACGGCGAGCACGAGACGTAGTCGAGCCCGGCCTGGTGGCAGAAGTGCACCGAGTCGGGATCGCCCCCGTGCTCGCCGCAGATGCCGAGCTTGAGGTCGGGGCGGGCCGCGCGGCCCTCCTCGACGGCGATCGTTACCAGGCGGCCGACGCCGTCGCGGTCGAGGGTCTCGAACGGCGAGACCCCGAACATGCCGAGCTCCAGGTAGCGAGAGAAGAACGCGGCTTCGACGTCGTCCCGCGAGAAGCCCCAGGTCATCTGGGTCAGGTCGTTGGTGCCGAAGGAGAAGAACTGGGCCGCCTCGGCGACCTGGCCCGCGGTGAGCGCCGCCCTGGGCGTCTCGATCATGGTGCCGATCAGGGCCTCGACGCCGAGGTCCGCGAGGATCCCGGCGGCCTCCTCGCGGACGGCCTCCAGCTCCTGTACGGCGGCCACGAGCGGGATCATGATCTCCGGTTTGGCTCCCGGCACCTCCTTGGCCGCCTGGGCGATGGCGCGTACCTGCATGGCGAACAGGCCGGGGATGACCAGGCCGAGCCGCACGCCGCGCAGCCCGAGCATGGGGTTCTGCTCGTGCAGCCGCTTGACGGCGCCCAGCAGCTTGCGGTCCTTGTCCGTGGCGTCCCCGGTGGCCACCTTGACCGACAGGTCGGTGAGGTCCGGCAGGAACTCGTGCAACGGCGGGTCGATGAGCCGGACCGTGACCGGCTGACCCTCCATAGCCTGAAATATCCCGACGAAGTCGGCTTTCTGGAGGGGCTCCAGCGCGTCCAGCGCCGCCTGGCGCTCCTCGTCGCCCGAGGCCAGCACCAGGTCCTCGACGAGCTGCCGGCGCTCGCCCAGGAACATGTGCTCCGTACGGCACAGCCCGATCCCCTCACCGCCGAAGCGGCGCGCCCTGGCCGCGTCGTCGGGCGTGTCGGCGTTGGCCCGCACGCCCAGCCGGCGCACCTCGTCGGCCCGCCGCATGATCCGGTCCACGGCCCGGACCAGGTCGTCGTCGGGCCCCTTGCCCTCGAAGTACTCGACCACGGCCGAGTCCACCACGGGCACCTCGCCCAGGAAGATCTCGCCGGTCGTGCCGTCGATGGAGATGAGGTCGCCCTCGTTCACCACGATGTCGCCCGGCGCGGTGAACCTGCGCTCGCCGATCGACACCTCCAGCTCCTCGGCGCCACAGACACAGGTCTTGCCCATGCCGCGGGCGACGACGGCGGCGTGTGAGGTCTTGCCGCCGCGGCTGGTCAGGATGCCGCGCGCGGCGATCATCCCGGACAGGTCGTCGGGGTTGGTCTCGCGGCGCACCAGGATGACGTCCTCGCCCTGGCCGGCCAGCTCTACGGCGCGCGCGGAGGAGAACACGGCCTTGCCTACGGCGGCGCCCGGCGAGGCGTTCATGCCCTTGGCGATCTTCTTCTTCTCGGTGTCCGAGTCGAAGCGCGGGAACATCAGCTGGGCCAGCTGGTCACCCGTCACCCGCGTGACGGCCTCGTCGAGCGTGATGAGGCCCTGGTCGACGAGCTGGGTGGCGATGCAGAACGCGGCGGCCGCGGTGCGCTTGCCGACCCTGGTCTGCAGCATCCAGAGCTTGCCGCGCTCGATCGTGAACTCGATGTCGCACAGGTCGCGGTAGTGGTTCTCCAGCGTCTCCATGATCCGCAGGAGCTCGTCGTACGAGCTCTTGTCGAGGCGTTCCAGCTCCTGGAGCGGGATCGTGTTGCGAATCCCGGCGACGACGTCCTCGCCCTGGGCGTTCTGCAGGTAGTCGCCGTAGATGCCCTGCTGGCCGGAGCCGGGGTCGCGGGTGAAGGCGACGCCGGTGCCCGAGTCGTTGCCGACGTTGCCGAAGACCATGGCCACGATGTTGACCGCGGTGCCGAGGTCGGCGGGGATGCGTTCCTGGCGGCGGTAGAGGATGGCGCGCGGGGCGTTCCAGGAGTCGAAGACGGCCATGACGGCCAGGCGCATCTGCTCGCGCGGGTCGGCGGGGAAGTCCTTGCCCGTCTGGTCGCGCACGATGCCCTTGAACGTCTCGACCAGGCCCTGCAGCTCGGCCGCCCCGAGGTCGGTGTCCTGCCGGTCGCCCTTCAGCGATTCCAGCGCGTGCTCGAACAGCTCGCCGTCGATGCCGAGCACGGTCTTGCCGAACATCTGAATGAGCCTGCGGTAGGAGTCCCAGGCGAAGCGGTCGTTCCCGCCGGCCTGCTTGGCCAGGCCGTGCACGGAATCGTCGTTCAGCCCGATGTTGAGGACGGTCTCCATCATGCCGGGCATCGAGAACTTCGCGCCGGAGCGGACGCTGACGAGCAGCGGGTCGTCGGCCTGGCCGAGCGTCTTGCCCATCCGCTTTTCCATCGCGCCGAGGTGCTCGGCCACCTCCCGCTCCAGGCCGTCGGGGACCGCGCCCTCGGCCAGGTAGTGGCGGCATGCCTCGGAGGTGATCGTGAACCCGGGAGGGACGGGCAGTCCGAGATTGGTCATTTCGGCAAGGTTTGCTCCCTTGCCGCCGAGAAGATCCTTGAGATCCTTGTTGCCCTCGGTGAAGTCGTAAACGTACTTGGCCACCACAGCTCCAATCAACGCCTCTGGTTCGGACTCTACCGGCGATAATCATGATGAAACTGCACTCATCGGTTAAGTCAACGTTTCAGCTGGTGAAGGGCCTATCACCGGTCTAATCCAATTTATGTTCTGTTTGACCAAGAATTGGTTTATACCAATTGGTATAAACCAATTCTTGAAAGATCCAGAGGTAGGGTTCACAATCAGGAGCACCCCCTAGCAGGAGGCGCCCGATGGCCACTCCTACCAAGCCCCAGCGTTCGGCCCGCCTGGTCGCCGGATCGGCCAAGGCCGCACAGGGCTCCGCGCGCTACCTGGACGAGCGCCTCGGCCTGGCCGGCTGGCTCGGCCCGAACCTGCGCAAGCTCTTCCCGAGCCACTGGTCGTTCCTGCTCGGCGAGTTCGCCCTGTACTCGTTCGTCCTGCTCGTGCTGACGGGCACGTTCCTGACCCTCTTCTACAAGCCCAACCCCGACGTGGCCTTCGCCTCGGTACGCGAGCTCAGCCTGGACATCAGGGGCGGCCTGCTGGTGCGCCAGATGCACCACTGGGCGGCGACGATCTTCGTGCTGTCGATCGTGGCCCACCTGTTCCGCGTCTTCTTCACCGCCGCCTTCCGCAAGCCGCGGGAGCTGAGCTGGATGACCGGGGTGCTGCTGTTCGGGCTGGTGCTGTTCGAGTCGTTCCTGGGCGTCTCACTGCCCGCCGACCAGCTCGCCATGACCGGCCTGCGAGAGGCTCAGGGCCTGCTGCTGTCGATCCCGCTCGTCGGCGGCTACCTGTCGGCGTTCGTCTTCGACGGCGGCTTCCCCGGCCAGGTCATCCCGCGCCTGTTCGTGACGCACGTGCTGCTGGTGCCGGGCATCCTGCTGGCGCTCGTGCCGCTGCACGGGATCGTCCTGACCTGGCGGCAGAAGCACACCGAGCACCGCACCCCGGCGTCGGACGAGACGCGGGTCACGGGCGGCCCGTTCTTCCCGTACTTCGCCGTCAAGAACGGCGCCACCACGCTGTTCACGATGGCCGTCATCACGCTGCTGGCCACCTTCGTCCGGGTCAACCCGGTGTGGGAGCACGGGGCGTACCAGCCGGGCGGCTGGCCGCCCTCGGCCCAGCCGTTCTGGTATTCCGGCGTTCTGGAAGGCGCGTTACGCCTGACGCCGCCCTGGGAGATCACCGTCGGCGGCTTCGTCCTGCAGGTCGGCCTCTGGATCCCGATGCTGGTCCTGGCCGCCTTCTTCACGGTCCTGCTGTTCTATCCGTTCCTGGAGCGCCGTTTCACCGGGGACCGCCGCGTGCACAACCTGCTGGACCGCCCCTCGCACGCGCCCATCCGCACGGCGCTCGGGGTGGCGGTGATCACGTTCTTCACGGTGCTGTGGGCCGGGACGTGGGTCTCGGAGACCCCGCCGGACCCGAAGGCGCCGACGCCGCTGCTCGCGGCACCGCACGAGAGCTACCTCTGGATCGTGCACGGGCTGCGGATCGCGGTCTTCGTCCTCCCCCCGATCGCGTACGCCATCACCCTGACCGTGTGCCGAAGCCGCGCCCGCCGCTGATGCCCCTGCACGCTGCTGGCTCTCTTGCCTGCTGTTGATTCCTTTGCCCACCTGCCCTGACGACATTGACCCCGCCCACGGTCCAGGAAAGACCGCGAACGGGGTCAACAATGCGCACGTCACGGCGGCCAGCCCCGTAAACCGCAGGAGCGTGCCCCTGGACAGGGCCCAGCCCCGTATGGCGGGTGGGGCTGGCCACTGCCGGCCGTAAAAGGAGAATTAGTCGTTAAAACTAGTCGTTCAGGTGCTGGCGGAGGTAGGAGTCGACGGCGTCGAGGGAGATGCGCTGCTGAGCCATCGTGTCGCGCTCGCGGATCGTGACCGCCTGGTCCTCGAGCGTGTCGAAGTCGACCGTGATGCAGAACGGCGTGCCGATCTCGTCCTGGCGCCGATAGCGGCGGCCGATCGCGCCCGCGTCGTCGAACTCGACGTTCCACCGCCGGCGCAGCTGCGCGGCCAGGTCGCGAGCCTTCGGCGACAGGTCGGCGTTGCGCGACAGCGGCAGCACCGCGGCCTTGACCGGGGCGAGCCGGTGGTCGAGCCGCATCACCGTGCGCTTCTCCATGACCCCCTTGGCGTTGGGCGCCTCGTCCTCGCTGTAGGCGTCGAGCAGGAACGTCAGCGTGGCCCGGTCGACGCCCGCCGCCGGCTCGATGACGTAGGGCACGTAGCGCTCGCCCGTGTCCTGCTCGAAGAAGCTCAGGTCGACGCCCGACGCCTTGGAGTGGGCGGTCAGGTCGAAGTCGGTGCGGTTGGCGATGCCCTCGAGCTCACCCCACTCACCGCCCGCGAAGTTGAAGCGGTATTCGACGTCGACCGTGCGCTTGCTGTAGTGGGACAGCTTCTCCTTGGGGTGCTCGTAGAGCCGGAGGTTGTCCTTGTTGATGCCCAGATCGGAGTACCAGCGGAAGCGCTCGTCGATCCAGTATTGGTGCCACTCCTCGTCGCTGCCCGGCTTGACGAAGAACTCCATCTCCATCTGCTCGAACTCGCGGGTGCGGAAGATGAAGTTGCCCGGCGTGATCTCGTTGCGGAAGGACTTGCCGACCTGACCGATGCCGAACGGGATCTTCTTACGCGCCGACTGCTGCACGTTGAGGTAGTTGATGAAGATGCCCTGCGCCGTTTCCGGGCGCAGGTAGGCCAGACCCGACTCGTCCTCGATCGGGCCGAGGTAGGTCTTGAGCAGGCCGCTGAACTGCTTGGGGTCGGTGAAGGCGCCCTTGTTGCCGCAGTTGGGGCAGGTGATGTCGGCCAAGCCGTTCTCGGGCGTCTTGCCGTTCTTCTCCTCGTACGCCTCGAGGAGGTGATCGGCGCGGTAGCGCTTGTGGCACGACTGGCACTCGGTCAGCGGGTCGGTGAAGGTCTCCACGTGACCGCTGGCCTGCCAGACCTCGCGGGCCAGGATGACGCAGGAGTCGAGGCCCACCACGTCGTCGCGTGACTGGACCATCGACAGCCACCACTGCCGCTTGACGTTGTTCTTCAGCTCGACGCCCAGGGGACCGTAGTCCCACGACGCGCGCAGTCCGCCGTAGATCTCGCTCGACGGGTAAACGAGCCCGCGGCGTTTGGCGAGGCTGACGATCGTGTCCATGACGTCTGTGCGTCGTGCCATTTTGGTTGCGTCTCTTTCCGGCTGGAGGTCGGCGAAGGGAATGGGTGAGCTCCCAGCTTAGGGGACGCTCACGAGCCCTCGCGCGCGAGTATTTCTACTCGCCGTCTTGAAGATAGACGTCCTCGAACGCGCTTGGTTCATTGACCATGAGGATCATCAGGGGATACATCGCCATCCGCGCTGCGGACAGGGCCCTGCGGTAGAACCCGGCGCCCTCCCACTCACTGACCAGCGCCCACAGATTGGGCTCATCGACCGAGCGGGCCAACCGGCCGCGCAGGAATCCGGGCTGGTCGGCCAGTGTCTGAAGGATGACATGGGCTTGCTTGACGAAGTCTTGGGACTGGGACTCTGGGACGGTGTAACGGATGACGGCGAGCACGCACACCAGGATGTCAGACGATTACGTACCGCTGGGCGATTCCAGCCCCTGACCTGCCCGCACCCACTGACCGATTCGGGCGCTCCGCCCGCCCCCGCCCGCCGACCGGCCCCCCGTGCCGCGACCGCTTGGCCCCCGCGCCGTTACCGTCCCACCTGCTGTCCGATGGGGACGGGGCTAGGCTCGGGCCGTGGCCACCAATGACAACCGCCGCGGGAACGCCCGGCGGCCGCTTCCCGCCGGCGAGCAGTTCTTCACACCCGGCGCGACCGGCCTGCGCAAGGCGGTCGAGGAGCGCAGCGCTACCCCGATGACGTTCCTGTTCACGCAGGTGCCCAAGTGGGCGGCGCCCGCCGTGCTGGTGGTGCTGCTGCTGACCGGGTTCGCCGTGGACAGCTGGCTGGGCGGCGTGGCGGTGCTGCCGGTGCTGGGGTTCGTGGGCTGGCTGGCGTACCTGTCCTGGCCGTCGCTGGGGCTCGGCGGGCGGCTGCTGCGGGTCGTGATGCTGGCCTTCCTGCTGGTCCTCGCGGCCGACCGCTTCGGAGTGTTTTAGCCGGAGATTTTGACAATCATTTTCATTTTCCCCATACTTGGGGGCGTGATGTCCCGAACGCCCCTAATTGGTGCTGCCATCCTCGCGACCGCTCTGACGACCGCCGCGTGCTCCAACACCGGCGATGCGGAGACTACGGCGCTCGGCAAGCCCGCCGTGATCGCCGCCTTCTATCCGCTCCAGTGGCTCACCGAGCAGGTCGGCGGCCCCGACGTGAGCGTGTCGGTCCTGACCGCCCCCGGTGTCGAACCGCACGACCTGGAGCTGGGCGCGCACCAGGTGGCCCAGCTCCAAGACGCGACCCTGACCGTCTACATCAAGGGCGTCCAGCCCGCCGTGGACGACGCGGTCGACCAGGACAAGAGCTTCGACGCCGCGACCGCCGTCAAGACGCTGCCCGCCGGCGAGCACGCGGAGGGTCACGACATCGGCTACGACCCGCATCTCTGGCTGGACCCGTCCCGCCTGGCCACCGTCGCCGCCAAGCTCGGCGAGCGACTGGCCGCCGCCGACCCCACGCACGCCCAGGGCTACCGGGACCGCGCGGTCAAGACGGCCGGCGCCCTGGGGACCCTCGACCAGGAGTACGCCAAGGCCCTGACCACCTGCGGGACCAAGACGCTGGTCACCGCCCATGAGGCGTTCGGCTACCTGGCCGACCGCTATCACCTCAAGCAGATCGGCATCACCCTGGACCCGGAGACCGAGCCCTCCCCCGCCCGCATCGCCGAGGTCGCCAAGCTGGCCAAGGACGAGAAGGTGACCACGATCTTCACCGAGGCCCTGGTCAGCCCCAAGGTCTCCGAGGTGCTGGCCAAGGAGGTCGGCGCGCGGACGGCGGTGCTCGACCCGCTGGAGAGCAAGCCGTCGGGCGACTACCTGTCGGGAATGCGCGACAACCTGAAGACCTTGCAGACCGCATTGGGGTGTACGGCATGACCGGCGCATTGGGGTGTATGAGATGAGCGGCGCATTGGGGTGTACGGCATGACCGGCACGCGCGAGACCGCGGTGGGGTGTGCGACGTGAGCGGCACAGGCGAGACCGCCTTCGCCATGACCGGCGGCCGGGTGAGCCTGGACCGGCGCGACATCCTGCGCGGCATCGATCTCACGGTCTGCCCCGGCGAGGTCGTGGCCCTCATGGGCGCCAACGGCTCCGGCAAGTCCACGCTGGTGCGCGCCCTGCTGGGCCTCATTCCGCTCTCGGGCGGCCAGACCCTCCTGTACGGCTCACCGCCCGCGAAATTCCGCGAGTGGTGGCGCATCGGCTATGTGCCGCAGCGCCTGGCCGTCGGCGGCGGGGTGCCCGCCACGGTCCGCGAGGTCGTGACCTCCGGCCGCGTGGCCAGGCAGAGCCGGCTGCGCCGTACCAGCGCCGCGGACAAGGCGGCGGCGGCGAGCGCCCTCGAGGCCGTCGGGCTGGCGGACCGGGCGGGTGACCCGGTGCAGTCGCTGTCCGGCGGCCAGCAGCAGCGGGTGCTCATCGCCCGCGCGCTGGCCGGCGAACCCGACACGTACGTCATGGACGAGCCCACCGCGGGTGTCGATGCCGACACTCAGCAGTTGCTCGCCGATACGCTGGCCACGCTGGTGCTGAACGGCAAGACCATCGTGCTCGTCGCCCACGAGCTCGGCCCGCTCGAGCCGCTCATCACCCGCGGCGTGGTGGTCCGCGAGGGCCTGATCGCGCACGACGGCAGACCACCACGGCCCGAGGGCGACTGCGCCCGGCCGGGACACGAGCACGTGCACCCGCACGCCGCCGAGGCGAGCGCGGGACCGCTTTCCGGATGGCGGGGAGAGCCATGATCGAGTTGTTGGGCAAGCAGTTCTTCCAGCTGGCGCTGATCGCGGCGCTGCTGGTGGGGCTCTGCGCGCCCGCCGTCGGCACGTTCATCGTCCAGCGCAGGCTCGCGCTGCTCGGTGACGGCATCGGGCATGTGGCGCTGACCGGCGTCGCGCTGGGCTTCCTGACGGGCACCGCGCCCGTGCTCACCGCCGTAGCCGTGGCCGTCATCGGCGCCGTGGCCATCGAGCTGGTCAGGGCGCGCGGGCGTACCAGCGGCGACGTGGCGCTGGCGCTGCTGTTCTACGGCGGCATCGCGGGTGGCGTCATGCTCATGGGCATCGCGCCGGGTGGCAGCAACGCCAAGCTGAACTCCTACCTGTTCGGCGCCATCGCCAGCGTCACCACCGAGGACATCTGGATCATCGGCGCGCTTGCCGTCGCGGTGATCGCGGTGGTGGTGATCTTCGGCAGGGAGCTGTTCGTGCTCTGCCAGGACGAGGAGATGGCCAGGGCCAGCGGCCTGCCGGTGCGCTTCCTCAGCCTGCTGATCGCCGTCACGGCCGCGCTGACCGTCGTCATCGCCATGCGCGTGGTCGGATTGCTGCTGGTCAGCGCGCTGATGGTGATCCCGGTGGCGACCGGTCAGCAGCTCACCAGGGGTTTCCGCTCGACGATGACGCTGGCCATGCTGTTCGGCGTCGTCGCGGCGGTGGGCGGGCTGCTCGCCTCGACGCTGTCCGCCAGGGTGCCGCCGGGCGCCGCGATCGTGCTTCTTGCCCTCTGCGGCTTCGTCCTGGCCCTCGGTGTCGGTAAGTTCGTACGGCGAGGCAGACCCCAGGAGTCCACAGTGAGCGAGCGATCCAGCATGCGCGTCGAGGAGGTCGCACGATGATGTCCACGAGACGCGACGCCGTGCACGACACCCTCCGCCAGAGCAAGAGCTTCCGCAGCGCCCAGGACGTCTACGCCGAGATGCGCGCCCACGGCGCCAAGATCGGCCTGACCACGGTCTACCGGGCGCTGCAGGCGCTGGCCGACGGCGGTCACGTCGACGTGCTGCGCACCGACGACGGCGAGTCCGTCTACCGCGCGTGCGCCAGCGGCGACCACCATCACCACCTGGTGTGCCGCCGCTGCGGCCGGACCGTCGAGGTGGCCGGTCCCGCCGTCGAACGCTGGGCGGAGACGGTCGGCTCCGAGCACGGCTTCACCGAGATCACTCACACGGTCGAGGTGTTCGGCACCTGCTCCGGCTGCTCGGCCTCGGTGCGGGCGGGCTGAGCGCGCCGCGAGCCGTACAGGACGCCCAAGACGATCACCCCGCACCCGGTGAGCTGGAGCGGTGACGGGTGCTCACCGAGCAGCACCGCCGACAGCCCGACCGTCGTCATCGGCTGGACGAGCAGGAGCAGCGCGGTGAGCGCGGCGGGCTGCCTGGGCAGCGAGTACGCGATCAGCGACCAGCCCACCACCTGCGGCCCGAGCGCGAGCAGCAGCAGCCAGCCGTGCGCCGGCCAGCTCGGGACGAAGTCGGCGCCCCCGAACACCGGGCTCAACGCGGCCATCCCGACCGTCGCCACGGCGGTGGCGTGCGTCAACGGCCCGACCGTACGCCCCGAGCCGCCCTTCAACACCAGCAGGAACCCCGCGTACGAGATCGAGGTGGCCACACCCGTCACGACCCCGAGCAGCGGGTTCGCCCCATAGGCCGCGCTGTCGAACACCCCCGAGATCAGCACCACCCCGGCGAACACCACCGGGGTGGCCATCATCAGCCGGTTCGACGGCCGCTCACGAAACAGCGCCCACGCCGCGAAGGCCACGATGAAGACCTGCAGATTGCCCAGTACGGTCGCCAGCCCCGCGCCCACGTACTTGATAGCGTGGTGCCAGAACAGCAGGTCGAACGCGAACAGCACGCCCGCCAGCCACGCCAGATTGCGGCTGCGGGCCGGGAGGGGCCCCAGCCTCCGCCGTTCGAGCCAGGCCAGCACCAGCATCGGCGGCAGCGCGTACGCGCACCGGAAGAACGCCGAGGTCGCAGGCGAGACCCCCGACAACCGGACCAGCGGCGCGGAGGTGGAGATGATCAGCGCACCCGCGATCGCAATCAGCACGATACGACGATGTGCACCCACAGAAACCCCCGAGGTCCTTGGAGCGAGATACGCTGCGACCACGCTAGAGCCGGTCGTCGACAGGAGTCAACATGCCGTTTGGCCATGACATGGTGCATTCGCTGGCCACGGTGGTAGAGCTGGTCAACACGTCCCCGTCGACCGGCGGAGACGACGGCCTGGCCGAGCTGGCCGACCTGCACGCGTTCGTCGAGTCGCGCCAGGTCAGCGGCATCGGCGCGCTCACGGCCCGCGACCTGGGGCAGGTGCGGCTGGTGCGGGAGGCCTTCCACCGCGTCTTCACCGCCCCGGACCAGCCGACGGCCGTACGAATGCTCAACACGCTCCTGTCGGGGACCCGCATCACGCCCCGGCTGACGGAGCACGACGGACATCCGCTGCACATGCACTACTTCGCCCCGGACGCGACGCTCTCCGAGCACCTGGCGGCGGACTGCGGGGTGGCGCTGGCGCACCTGGTGGTGGACGAGGAGTGGGAGCGGCTGCGAACGTGTTCGGCACCTGATTGCGACCGGGTGTTCGTGGACGAGTCCCGCAACCGATCCCGCGTCTACTGCGACAGCCGCACGTGCGGAAACCGGATGCACGTGGCCGCCTATCGGGCTCGGCGGCGGGCCTGAAAGCTCGGTCATCGCGATCGGGGCGCGCTACGCGCGAATGGCGCTCAGGCGTGCTTCCCAGGGGGCTCCGCCCCCTTCGACCCCCAAAGGCGTGGTCCTCGCTGAGGCTCGGGCTGTGCCCATCGGGGCTCCGCCCCGAACCCCGGGCGGTGGCCTGCCGGCCCCCGCGCCCCCGGACGTGAGCCGACTTGTCATCAAGGTCTCCGGCCAAATGCTGGTGGCGGCTCTTGGCCTGCGTAGGGTGTCCGAAAGTCAGCGGGAGTCTGGTGATGTTTGCATCTGTCGGCCGACGCATCTGCGAGACATGGTGGGCGCCACAAGCAGATCTACGGAGAAAACGGAGTGCCTGACATGGCCAAGCTCATCGTCTGCAACATCATGTCTCTCGACGGCTTCTACGCGGCGGCGGACGGCAACCCGCTCGTGCTGCCGATGGACGCCGCGTTCGACGCCTACAACCTGGAGCGGATCCAGGCCGCCGGGTCACTGCTGCTCGGCGCCAATTCGTACGAGATGTTCATGAGGTTCTGGCCCGCGCAAGCGGACAACCGTGAGGCGTCCACGGTGAACCAGCAGTTCGGCGCGATCTACGGGCGGATCGAGGTCAGTGTCGTCTCCGACTCGCTCACGGACGAGGACATCGCGTCGTGGGCGGACCGGACGACCGTGGTCAAGCGCGCCGACGCCGAGGGATGGGTCAAGGAGCTCAAGCAGCGCACCAGCGGCGACATCGTCACCTTCGGCAGCCGGGTCACCTGGAACGCCCTGCTCCGCGCCGGGCTCGTCGACGAGTTGCACCTGATCGTCGGGGCGAAGGCGCTCGGCGAGGGGATGCCGATCTTCACTCAGCCGGTCGAAGGGCTCACCATCGCTGAGGTCCGCAGCCTCGACGGTTCCGACAACGTCCTGCTGCGCTACGCCACGACCAGCTGAGCCGCCGGGCCGCCGGACCGCCGGGCCACCCGCCGTGACGAGGACGGGCGGCCCGCTATAGTTTGCCGATCGCGTCGGATGTCGAGGCCGTACTTGCAGGAGGTGTGCAGCAGATGCGCAGGACCGTTCAGCGGCAAGGCCGCAGCTCTGCTATCCCCCACCTCCCCTCAAGCCGGAGACACCGTGTCGATTCGCATCACCCCTCTTATTGACCCCAAGCTCACCTCATCCAGCCGCCGCCTCGCCTGGCTGGCCACCCGATCCACCGGCGTTCCCGTCGGGTCGGCTTTTCTGCGCCTGTTCACCACGGCGGGCCAGGAGCATCTGGCCGAGCTCGATCTCCACGTCCACCCGGCCGAACAGCGCGCCGGTGTTGGTTCTCTCCTGTTGACAGCCGCGCTGGCGGCGGCTCGCGATGAAGGCCGACGCTCCGTCATCGCGGAAGCAGAGCCCGGCTCGCCGGGAGAGGCCTTCCTGTCGGCACACGACTTCCGCAAAGTGCTGACCCTGACCTACACGCGACTGCCACTGGCGCAGGTCGGCCTCGCCGGCCTTCGGGAGATCATCAGCAGTCCGCATCACGAGTACCAGTTGGTCGCGTGGGACGGGATGGTGCCCGACGAATTGGCCGAGACGTTCGCCGCGGCCCGCCGCGCCATGGACGACATGCCGATGGACGACACCGACTACGGCAGCGTGCATTGGGACGTCGATCGCGTACGGGAGGCGGTGCGGACGGTCGAGAACCGAGGCGATCTGCTCCACACCGTGGCTGTCGTCGCCGAGTCGGACGGTTCCATCGTCGGCTTCACCGAACTGGTCGTCCCAGGGGACGGCACGGGTGATGCCCAGCACTACGGCACCGGCGTGCTGCCGGAACATCGCGGGCACGGCCTGGCCCGCTGGATGAAGGCCGAGGCCATCCGGCAGGCCCGCGAGCGCTACCCGCACCTCGATGGCCTGCTGACCGATACGGCCGACAGCAACCGTCCGATGCGCGCCATCAATGACGCGCTCGGCTACCTGCCGACCCATCAGAGGGTGACGCTCCAACTCGCCCTGTAGCGGGGGTCGTAGCGGACGAGCATCCTTTCGTCGCCGTTGTGGCGGGCGCGCCGGCTTGCGCCGTCTGATGACGTGAGCCGGCCGCGTCTTGAGTTACCTATGATCGCTGCCCTCTTGGAGGTGACGTGCTCAGCGGTGGTGCACTGATGCGACGGCGTACAGGTGCGGGTCGAATCCGTCCGCCAGGGCGGCGGCCTGGCGCATGTGCACCTGCGCGGCCGGGGTGCCGAGCATGGCCTGGAATGCCTCCGCGGTCTCCCACTGGGCGTAGTTGACCACCCTGGTGCCGTCGTCGCTGGCGTGGATGTTGGCGGCGACGAATCCGGGCAGGTGCCGCATGACCTCCTCGGTGGCGGTGACCAGCAGGTCGACGAGCTCGCGCTGACGGTCGGCCTGGACGGTGAAGACATTGATCAGGGTCGCCACTGGGGCGCCGACGGTGATGGTGGTGGTCGCGGGCACGGCTTCTCCTCATGTCAGGTTCCTTACAAGGAGGATTATGTGTAAGGTTCCTGTCATGAGTCAAATGGATGTCCGCCAGCGCGTCGGCTATCTGGTCAAGCAGGTGAGCCAGGCCTTCCGCGGCGCGTGTGAGGAGCGCCTGCGCGAGATGGGCCTGTCCATGTCCCAGTACGCGGTGCTGCGGGCACTGGCCGACGCGCCCGGCGCCCCGGCGGCCGAACTGGCTCGGCGCACCTTTGTCACCCGGCAGTCCCTGAGGGATGTGCTCGCCGGGCTCACCCGGGCCGGGCTGGTCTCCGTCGCCACACAGCCGACCTCAGGCCGGGCCCTGCCGGTCACCATCACCGATGCGGGCCAATCCCTGCTCGACCAGGCCCACAGCGTGGTGCTCGACGTGGAGGAACGCATGATCACCGACCTTCCGCCAGGCGAGGTGGAACAGCTGACCTCCCTGCTCACCGTCTGCGCACGAAACCTGGCCTGACACCGCCGCCAGCGCCGGCGCCGGCACCGGCACCGGCACCGGCACCGGCGCACATCGGCCTGCGTATTCATGCAGGCCCTTTTAACGATCCGCGTCAGTGGTGAGCACCTCCGCCCACACCGCTTTACCGCCAAGACCGTCGTCGCGCACCCCCCAGCGGAGAGCCGTCATTTCGACGATTTTGAGCCCCTGCCGGAGGAGGCCATATCCCGCGGCTCACGCACCTAGGGCGCGGTGTTCGATCCCTGGTCGATAACGTCGATGCGAGCCAACTGCCGAGCAGGCCGAGCGCGCCCGCACGAACCGGATCTTCGTCGCGGTGCCGATGTTCCTCGGCGGGCTGCTGCTCGGCGGCCGGCTCGCCGACGTCTTCGGCGCGCGTTCCATGATGCTGACCGGTCTGGTGGTCTTCATCCTCGCCTCGCTGGCCAGTGGTTTGGCGCAAGACGAGAACCTGCTGATCAGTGGCCACCTCTGCCAGGGCATCGGGGCCGCGATGCTGTCACCGGCCGCGCTGCGTGCCCTCGCCGACATCTTCCACGGCACCGAACGCACGCCGCGCCAGATCTCCTCACGTTGAGCTCTTTCGAACTGCGGACACCGGTGGACCGCACCTGCTCCGAAAGCGCCCCTTTGCCGGTGCCCGATTCTGGGCCGCCGTCCTCGTTGGTATCGACCGCTCCTTCCTACTGGGAGGTGACATACGCACTTCGAAGTGCGTACTTCCCGTTGGAGAGCTACCCGCCGATAGTGAAGCAGGTCAACCGTCGAACCCCAGCTATGAGGAGCGGAACCATGAGCATCTCTACTTTCCGTACGGCCGCCGTCCGCACCCCGACCGGACCCGACTCGATTGAGATCATCAACGTTCCCGTCGTCGAGCCCGGCCCCGGTGAGGTCCGGGTGAGGATCGCCGCCGCGTCGGTCAATCCCGTGGACCTCGCGGTCGCTCGCGGCCTCTTCCATGCCATGGGGCTGGTCAACCAGCCCGAGCGTACCGGCCTGGGCTGGGACTTCTCCGGGACCGTCGTCGCGGCCGGCCCCGGCGTGGACCTGCGGGCCGGCACTCCGGTCGCCGGCCTGGTGGACGGCTTCGACCGCGACTTCGGCACCTACGCCGAACAGCTCGTCGTGCGGACCGCCGACATCGCCGTCGTTCCCGACGGGCTGGACTTGATCGCGGCGTCGACGGTACCGCTCAACGGGCTGGCCGCCGCCCAGATCGTCGATCTCCTCGGTGACGCACCCAGCGACGGCGACCAGTTGCTGGTGACCGGGGCGGCCGGCGCGGTCGGGGGGTACGTCGTCTCGCTCGCGCGGGAGCGCGGCTGGCAGGTGACCGGTCTGGCCAGAGCCGAGGACGAGGAGTTCATCCGTGGCCTGGGTGCCGGGTTCACCACGAACGCGGAGCCGGGCTGGGACGCGGTCGCCGACGGTGCGGCGCTGCAGGAGCGGGGCCTGGCCCTGGTTCGCGATGGCGGGGTCTTCGTCGGCGTCCAGCCGAGCGTCAAGCCGGCCGCGGAGCGCGGGATCACCGTACAGGTCGTGATCGCGCATCCCGACGGCGCTCGACTGGGCGACCTGCTCGCCCGCACCGCGTCCGGTGAGCTGCCGGCCCGCGTGCACGCGGTCATGCCGCTGGATCAGGTCGCCGAGGCTCACCGGGCCATGGCCAAGGGCGGCGTGCGCGGTCGCTACGTGCTCAAACCCTGACCAGCTCGTCCAGCCGCCGGGCACCGGGTGCCCACCCCGCCGCTGGAGTACTGACTGGATGCCGCGCGAACATGCCCGGTGCGGGCCGCGATGTGGATCTGCGAGAGAGCATACCCGGCGAATGGGACAGAATCGGTGCCGTGCAGTTCGGGATCCTTGGGTCGCTTGAGGTGCGGACGGCCGCCGGTGAAGCGGTCGCCGTGGGTGGGCCGCGCCCTCGGGCGCTGCTGGCGTTGCTGCTGCTCGACGCCGGGCGGCTGGTCAGCATGGAGCGGCTCATCGACGGTCAGTACGGCGACGACCCGCCCGCCGGGGCGGCCAACGCCATCCAGGCGCACGTCTCCCGGCTGCGCCGGAATCTGCCGGCCGGGTTGGTGGAGTTTCATGGCGCCGGTTATCGGCTGGCGGTGGAGACGGAGGACATCGACGCGCATCGGTTCGAGCGGCTGGCTCGCGATGGGCGGAGGCTGCTGGCCGCGGGACAGCACGAGCCTGCCGCGCGGGTGCTGAAGGAGGCGCTGGCGCTGTGGCGTGGGCCCGCCCTGGCCGATGTGGCCGACGCGCCGTTCGCCCCGCCACAGGTGGCGCGGTTGGAGGAGGCGCGGCTCGCGGCCAGGGAGGATCTGGCGGAGGCCGAGCTGGCCCTGCCCGGCGGGACCTCGGTCGCCGAGTTGCGCGAGCTGGTGGCGGCCCATCCGCTGCGCGAGCGGCCGCGCGGTCAGCTCATGCGGGCGTTGCACGCCTCCGGGCAGCAGGCCGCCGCGTTGGCGGTCTACGACGAGGTACGGCGGCTGCTGGCCGACGAGCTGGGGGCCGATCCTGCTCCGGAGCTGGCGGCGCTGCATCTGGCGATCCTGCGTGGCGAGGAGCGGCGGGAGCAGGCTCCCCGGCGGCGGGTGCCCGTACCGCTCAACCGGCTGGTCGGCCGGGAGGAGGAGCTGGCCAGGATCGCCGCGCTCGGCGACGCCCGGCTGATCACCATCGTCGGCCCCGGGGGCATGGGTAAGACGCGGCTCGCCGTCGAGGCCGTCCACCGGGCGGGTCCGGGCCGGGAGGTCGCCCACAGGACAGGTCCGGGTCAGGAGGTCATCCACCGGGCGGGTCCGGGCCGGGAGGTCGGGTTCGTCGATCTGTCGTCGGTCGACGACGGGCTTCAGGTGGCCCCGGCCGTGCTGGGCGCGCTCGGGCTGCGCGAGGCCGGGTTGCAGGTGCCCGCGCTGGACCGTCCCGACCCGGTGGACCGGCTCGTCGCCGCCCTCGCCGACCAGCCGTCGCTGCTCGTGCTCGACAACTGCGAGCACGTGGTGGCCGCCGCCGCCGAGCTGGTCCGGCGGCTGCTGGACGCCTGCCCCGGCGTCGCGATCATGGCGACCAGCCGGGAGCCGCTCGGGCTCACCGGCGAGATGCTGGTCCCCCTCGCGCCGCTCGCCGTGCCGCCGCCGGACACCGATCCCGCCGAGGCCCTCTCCTACCCGGCCGTACGGCTGTTCGCCGAGCGGGCCGCCGCCGTCCGGCCCGGGTTCACGACCGGTCCCGAGGTCATGGCGGTCTGCGCCGGGATCTGCGCCACGCTGGACGGCCTGCCGCTGGCCATCGAGCTGGCGGCGGCGCGGCTGCGTACGTTCACCCCGGCGGAGATCGCCGACCGCCTGAACGAGCATGGCCGCTTCAAGCTGCTCTCCCGCGGCGACCGTACGGCGGCGGCCAGGCACCGCACCCTCCACGCGGTGGTCGAGTGGAGCTGGAGCCTGCTCACCCCGCAGGAGCAGGAGGTGGCGAGGCGGTTCTCGGTGTTCGCGGGGGGAGCCTCGGTGGAGGCGGCCGAGTCCGTCTGCGGTGACGGCGACGTGCTGGCCGACCTGGTCGACAAATCGCTCATCGAGGCCGACGGCGGGCGCTACAGGATGCTGGACACGATCCGCCTGTTCTGCGCCGAGCGGCTGGCCGAAGCGGGAGAGCAGCGGCGGACCCGCGACGCGCACGCCGCCTGGTTCCTCGATCTGGCCCGGCGGGCCGACCCGTGGCTGCGGCGGGCCGAACAGCTCGACTGGCTGGCCCGCCTCTCCGCCGAGTACGACAACCTGCGGGCCGCGCTCCGGCACACCGTCGAGGACGATCCGGAGACGGCGTCGCGGCTGGTCGCGGCCCTGTCGGTGTACTCGTGGCTGAGCGGGCGGCGCGAACAGATCGCCTCGTCCGCGATGCGGCTGCTGCATCTGATGGGCGGCGAGCCGGTCGCGGGGCTGGAAGAGGAGTACGTCATGTGCGTGCTGCAGGCCGTACCGGAAGTGTCCCCCGAGTGGTGGGCGCGGGCCGTTGACACCATGATGACGACGCTGGACGGCGAGCTGCGGCACCCGTTCCTGGCCGTGCTGTGGGGCATGACGGCGGGCCCGGCCGACACGGTGACCACCCGGCACCGCGGGCGGCTGCTCGGCTCCGACCCGTGGAGCCGGGCCGTGTCCATGCTGGGAGAAGGGCTGATCCACCTGCACGGCGGCCAGGTGGCCGAGGGTGAGCGGCGGCTGGAGGAGACGCTGACCCGCTTTCGCGCCGTCGGCGAGCGCTGGGGGATGGCGCAGAGCTTCGAATGGCTGGCGATGATCGCGAGCCGGCGCGGCGACTGGGCGGCCGCCAGGCGGCTCTGGAACCAGGCCGTGGACCTGAACGGCCAACTCGGCGCGGCGGACGAGCTGGTGGACGTGCTGTGCCGCAGGGCGGCGGGGCTGATGCGGGAAGGCGACCTGGACGCGGCCCGCGCCGATCTCGAACGCGCCACCGAGCTGGCCCGCCGGACGGGCATGTCGCGCGGGCTGCCGTTGCTGAACATGGCGTGGGGCGACCTGGCGCGATTCTCGGGTCGGTACGACGAGGCGCGGGCCCGCTACACCGCCGTACTGGACGCCGCCGTTACCGGCTCCTACGCGACCGAGGGCATGAGGCCATTCGCCTGTACCGCGCTAGGCCGGCTGGCCGCGGCCGAGGGAGATCTCACCGAGGCCAGGCGCAGGCACGGGGAGGCGCTGGAGCTGGCGCGCACGGTGGTGCCGACGGACGCGGCCGAGATCGCCGAGGGCCACGCGGGGCTGGCGCTGCTCGACGGGGCGGCTGAGCGGGCGGCGTACCTGCTGGGCGTGGGGGTGGCGCTGCGCGGTACGACCGTCGCGGGTGATCGGGACGTCGCCATGGTCGCCGCGGCGGCGACCGAGCGGCTGGGCGCGGACGTGTTCGCCGCCCACTTCGCCACGGGAGCCGCGCTGAGCGCCGACGAGGCGCTCTCCGCCCTCGTCGGCGGCTGAGAAATCAGCTGAGGAAACGGCTGAGGAAACGGCTGAGCGGCGACAAGGCGCTGTCAGCCGGCGTCGGTCGAGAGGCCGCACTGTCAGCCGGTTGTCCTCAGGCTGTCAGCGCGCCCCGCGAGAGTCGGGGACATGCAGAACACCAACGTCCTCATCTCCGGTGCCAGCGTCGGCGGCCCCGCCCTCGGCTACTGGCTCGCCCGCTACGGCTTCCGCGTCACGATCGTCGAGAGGGCCCCTGACCTGCGCCCCGGCGGCCAGGCCGTCGACTTCAAGGGCGACATCCACATGACGGTCCTGCGCCGCATGGGCATCCTGGACGACGTGCGCCGGCTGCAGACCGGCGGCACCGACCAGGCCTTCGTCGACAAGCGCGGCCGGACGCTCGCGGTGATGCCCGGCGAGTTCAGCGGCGGCGAGCTGGAGATCCACCGCGGCGACCTGGCTCGCCTGCTCTACGACAGGAGTGTCAAAGCCGGCTGCGAGTACGTCTTCGGCGACTCGATCACCTCGCTCACCGAGACTCCCGGCGGGGTGCACGCCACCTTCGAGCGCTCCGCGCCCCGCACGTTCGACCTGGTGATCGGGGCCGACGGCATCCACTCGAACGTCCGGCGCCTGGTCTTCGGCCCCGAGTCGGACTACGTCGAGTTCCTCGGCCACTACTACGCCCTGGCCGAGGTGCCCGAGCGGTTCGGCGCGGACGCGCAGATGTACAACGAACCGGGCAGGATGGTCGCCGCCGGCGGTCCCAAGGCGTCGGCCTTCTTCGTCTTCGCCTCCCCGCGCCTCGACTACGACCGCTATGACACCGAGGCGATGAAGCGGGTCGTCCTCGACGCCTACGCCGGGATGGGGTGGCGGACGCCCGAGATCCTGGACGCGGTGCGCCGCACCGGCGACTTCTACCTCGACTCGATCAGCCGGGTGAAGATCGATCGGTACTCCCAGGGGCGGGTGGCGCTGCTGGGCGACGCGGCCTACGCCAACACGCTGGGCGGGTTCGGGTCAGGGCTGGCGCTGGTGGGGGCGTACGTGCTGGCGGGTGAGCTGGCGGCGGCCAACGGCGACCACCGGGTGGCCTTCCGGCGGTATGAGGAGGGCTTCCGCGAGTACGCCAAGGTCTCGGAGAAGGGGAACGCCGGTCCGTGGCTGGCGCCTCCGTCGAAGGGGCGGATCAGGATGCGCAACTGGATGTTCAAGGTGGGCTTCCTGCTCAAGCTCATGATGAAGATGACGGACGACTTCGCCGAGAACATCACCCTGAAGGACTACCCGTCGCTGGTCCGCGACCTGGCCAGGTGAGCGGGCACCGCGGTGAGAGCACGGCTGAGGGCCCCGTCGGGGGCCTCAGCCGTGGCGGGCGTCAGCAGCCGGACTGGTCCGTCGCCGTGCCCTTCTCGCAGGCCGACTTCTGGGCCCGGCCGCGGAGCTGCGCCAGCGGGGAGTCCCCGGCGGACCTGAGCTGCGCCTGCCGGCCGTCGGTCCCCAGGAGCTGGGCGGCGCGGTCCTCGTCCGTGAGGGGGGCGACGAGCGCCGCCCCCGGCTTCTCCTCGACGAACACCCCCTGGCCGATCGGGAGGTGCACGGACGCCTGGTACGCCTGCGCCTGCGGCGACGCCGCCCGCCGCTTGACCCGGTCCAGGGCGTTGTCCACGTAGAACAGGCCGCGGCCCGCCGTGCCGATCGACTGGCGCAGGCCGTCGAGCGTCGTGCCGGCGGGCTGCTCGACCCGGAGCCGGATCTGTCCCCCGGTGTAGCCGCGGCCGAGCTTGCCGGCGAGGACCTTGTCCACCTTGACCACGACGCTGGCCCAGCGGATCGCGGCCTCCGCGCTTTCGTAGGGCACGACCCGCGGCGTCGGCGAGTCGTTGTCCGAGGCGTACGCGATGCCCGGCTCCACGCCGACGACCGTGCCCTCGACCAGCGCGGCGGCCGGGCGGAAGGCGCCGGACGGCCGGGCGCCGGGGGTGATGTCCTCCAGGGAGTCGAAGAGGTACTGGCCCGTCCCACCCGCGTCCGTGTGGAGCTGGGACCAGAACGAGCGCTGCGGCTGCTGACCGGCCTGCGGGGCGGCCTCCGGTGCGCATCCGGTGAGCACGGCGGTGGCGCAGGCGGCGACGGACGTGAGGAGTTTGAGGTTTCGCATCGCCGGTCTCCTAGTAGCGGCCGTTGATGTGGGCGACATCATGCGCGCTGTATTTGATGATCTTGTGCGCTCCGGTCTTCAGGCACGACGTCGACTCGGTGGAGTGATCGAGCCCGACCGTGTGCCCGACCTCGTGACACGCCAGGGCCTGCCGCTGGGTCGCGGTCATCCAGTCGATGTCGGCCAGATCGTAGCGGACCTCGTACTGGTCGCAACGCCACGGCTGGCTGCTGTCGGCCGGGGCGATGGTCTTGACGCACTTCGAGTACGCGAACAGGTTGTAGCCCGTGCTGGAGCCGTCCCAGTCGAGGTCCCAGTGGTCGACGTAGTACTGGTCGAAGGACTCGACGTCGGTGCTCGGGTCCGCGGTGGTGTCGTGGGCCACGGTCATGTCGGTCTGGGAATCCAGGTTGAGCAGAGCGGCTTTCACCGCGGTCCTGGTACGGGTCTCCAGGGAGGCGTAGTTGTACCAGTGCTTGCCGTTGTCGGCGAAGGGGCAGCAGCCGTTGGCGCTGCCGAAGCCGTTGGCGCTGGCCGGAGGCGCGGCGGTGGTGGTGATCGCGGCCGCGAGGATGATCGCTGGCAGGAGCTTTCGGTATGACATGTCATCCGTAAATTGAGGGTAAAGGACGTCCGGATATCCTGCCGGGTGCTTAAGCGGGGATCAACTCGGGTCATCCCCTTCGCCGCACAGCACCGGGTGGGACTCAGCGGCCGAACTTCCAGCCCGGCGGGAAGATGAGCGCCCGCAGGCCGTGTCCCTCCAGCTTGCTCGCCCACTCCTCCGGCGTCGTCATGATCTCGCCGTCGCCGTCCAGGGCGCTCTTGACCGGCGTGTAGCCGAACCCCGAGCCGAACAGCCGCGCCGCCAGCTCGCCGCCCCGCGTGGCGGGACCGGGCAGGCCCAGCTTGGCCACGTCGTAGCCGAGGATGTAGCCAGTGTTCCCGGCGACGATCCCGCCGAACTCCCCGGCGTTCTGGCCCGCCGACCTCGTCGGCTGACCGTGGGCGGCGTCGCTCACCGCGTCCAGCGTGAGCGCCCCGGCGGCGTAGGCGGGGCCGTCGATGGCGGCGTAGTTGAGCGTGGTCAGCACGTACTTCGGCAGGCAGATCTGCAGGATCCGGCCGACGTTGACGCCGAAGACGGCCTTGACCGTCTGGGCCAGCTTCACCAGCCGGGCCATCTGGGCGGCGGCCATCGCCTGCGCCACGCCGTACAGCATGGTCGTGAACGGCTGGAAGCAGACCAGCCACAGGAGCTGCACGATCGCCTTGTCCAGCTCGGCGAGCTGCTTGCGCACCCCCTCCACCAGGTCGGCGTACGCGTCGCAGCCGGCGGCGAGCACCCGGCAGTCCTTGGCGAACGCGGCGGGGAAGCCCATGATCCGCAGGATGTAGAGCTGGGCGAAGGCGTCCACCCCCTGGCCGCCGTTGTTGTTCCACACCGAGGCGGCGGCGCTGTCGGCCATCCCGGCGACGCCGCCGGTGTGGCCGTGCGGGGGAGCCTGCTCCGGGCCGGTCAGGTCGTCGGCCAGCTCGCGGAAGGCGGCGGCCGCCTTGCGCAGCTCCGCCGGGTCGATCTCCGGCGCGGTGACGCCGGCGTAGCTGCGCAGGGCGACCATCGTCCCGGCGGAGGCCAGCAGCAGGGTCGTCATCAGGGTGGCGGGTGACAGGACCCTGGCCCCGCTCAGGGCCGTCGGCGACAGTATCGGCCTGATGGGGATCACGGGGTGTCCTCCACCGGCCAGCTGTAGACCGGCACGTCCGCGATCTTGATGTCGTCGGCTATGCCCCAGTCGACGGTGGCCACGTTGCGGCGCATGGTCAGGATGCCTTCGGCGATGTCCCCGTACACGGCCGCGAAGTCCTCGATCATGCCGAGCATCTCGTCGCGCTTCGGCTTGTACCACTCGACGAACGCCTTGTCGGCCGGCTCGTTCACCGGCCAGCCGCCCAGCGCGCCCAGCGCGTCGGCGGCCTTCCCGACGGCCCGCCGCACCGCCGCGGACGCGTCGTCGAAGGCGGGCGCCGCGTGCTTCCTGAGCTGATCGTGATCGATGTCGAGGGGCGGCCGTGACGGCCCGTCAGGAGAGGCTTCTGCCATCGGTCACCGTTAATCGCGAGGACGGGGTCGTCATGCGATCATGCTCACGGTCCGATATATCCGAAATGTCTCTCTGTCGTTACGATCCCATCTACGCTTTTCCGACATCCGGCGTTCACCGGGTGTTCGCCCGGGAACGCCGTGTCAGGACTCGCATCAAGGGGTCTCAACGGCGGCGAACCGGGCCCCGACCCAGGCGAGGATGTCGGGCATGGCGCCGTCGTCGATGCCCATCGCGGTGCCGTAGGTGTCATGTTCGAGCCCGTCGTACACGCGGTAGGTGACGTGCGAGCCTGTGGCGCGGAGGCGGGCGGCGACCTGGGCGTTGATCGGCTCAGGGGTGACGGTGTCGGCACCGCCTTGCAGGAACAGCACCAGGCCGGCGACGCGCTTCCAGCCGAGGCTGTTGTCGCGCAGGTATCGGGTGAAGCGCGGGTCGCTGGAGTAGCCCGGTTGGACCAGTGCCGAGCCGGTCAGATCTCCGTATACCGCGGTGGCCACGCCCAGGCAACCGTTCCGGGCGGCGTCCAGGCGGGACAGGGCGGCGGGGGTCAGCAGACGTCCGACGTCGATCTTCGGATCGCTGTAGGCGGCGCCCTGCGCGAGCAGCGGGGCGAACCCGCCGTACGGGACGGTCGTGGCGACGTGGGCGGCCAGCGCGGGCAGGTCGGCGGCGGGCGAGGTGACGACCACGCCCCGGTAGCCCGGCTCGGGGCGCGTCACCTGGCGTTCGGCGAAGCCGAGTGCGGCGCCGCCGCCCTGGGAGTGGCCCCACAGCACCCAGTCGCCCGACAGGTCCGGAACCGCCTGGCGCGCGGACCGCACCGCCCCGGCGATGTCCTCCGCCTCGGCGGTCTTGTTCACCAGTTCCGGACGGCCGGTCGTGCCCAGGCCCGCGTAGTCCGGGGCGACGACCGCGTACCCCTGCTCCAGGAAGCGGACCATCTGGTTTCCGTGGTACAGGTCGCGCATCAGCGACGGCGCGCAGTCCACGGCGATGCCGCTGGCGCCGTGCGCGTCCACGACCACCTTCCAGCCGCCCGCCGGGCGCGGGCGGTCCTGCGGCACCAGGACGACGCCGGAGACCGCCACGTCCCGGCCCCGGGAGGTACGGGAGTGGTACAGCACGCGGACGGCCTTGACCGGCTTGTTCTCCACCACGTAGTCGGAGGTGGCCGCCGCGCGGATCAGGGTTCCGCTCGGCGCCCACGGCAGTGGGTCGGGAGCGTCGTAGAAGGGGGTGCGAGGCAGGGCGTTCTGCCGCTGGGCGGTCCAGGCCCAGTCGATCTGGCAGGCCTGGTCGCAGGTGTCGGCGTTCGCTCGCGGGCCCGTGGCGGGCGCGGTGGCCAGGACGGCGCCGACCGCGATGACCGCCGAGAGCCGGCGAGCTCCGGCCAGGAAGGCATGACGAATAGACCTCATGGGAGGCTCCTGTTTCAAAAGGGGTGGCTCAGCCGCCGATCCGGCCCGGCGTCGCGCTTAGCCGACGGGGCGGCCGTCGACCAGCTTTCCGCTGGGTCCATAGACGAAGTCGGTGGTGGTGTCCATGATGAACTCCATCGGGAAGCCCAGGTCGATAGAGGCGGCCTGCTCCAGCCGCCGCACCGCCTCTTCGGGCAGTTCCAGGTCGATGGCGGCGAGGTTGTCGGTCAGCTGGTCCAGGGTGCGGGCGCCGAGGATCGGGTGGATCCAGGGCCGGTGCGCCCGCGTCCACGCGATGGCGACCTGCGAGGAGGAGACACCGAGCTCGTCGGCCACGGCGTCCACCGTGCGCGCGATGCCCAGGTCACGTTCGGAGATGGTGGCGCGGTCGACCCGGGACGGACCGTCGGCACCGGACCGGGTGAACTTGCCGGACAGGACGCCGCCGGCCAGGGGCGACCACGCGGCCACCGACAGCTCCAGCGCGGCGGCCATGGGCAGCAACTCGCGCTCGATGTCGCGTTTGACCAGGCTGTAGGGCAGCTGGAGGCCGGCGAACGGCGTCCAGCCGCGGAACTCGGCGATGGTGTTCGCGCGGGAGATCAGCCAGGCGGGCGCGTCGGAGATCCCGACATACAGCACCTTCCCGGCCCGTACGAGATCGTCCAGAGCCCGCATGGTCTCCTCGATGGGCGTGCTGGGGTCCCAGATGTGCACCCACAGCAGGTCGATGTAGTCGGTGCCCAGCCGGCGCAGGCTGGCCTCGACCGAACGGACCAGGTTCTTGCGGTGGTTGCCGCCGGCGTTGGGGTCGGTGCCGTCCATGGTCAAGGTGTACTTCGTGGACAGGACGAAGCGGTCGCGGTCGGTGCCGAGCAGTTCGCCGACGATCTGCTCGCTGCTGCCCTCGGTGTAGCGGTTGGCGGTGTCGATCACGTTCCCGCCGGCTTCGGCATAGGCGGCGAACATCTTGCGGCACTCCTCGATGGAGGCGCCCCATCCCCAGTCCTGCCCGAAGGTCATCGTGCCAAGGAACGCCTCAGACACCCTCAAACCGGTGCGACCAAGCAGTCGGTATCGCATCACAGATCTCCTTCACATTCGCGCCAGTTGGCGACGCGAAGGAACCTATCGACCGTGGTCGGCATCCGTATTGCACGTTCTTGCCCCGCCACTTGCCCTGCCCGGGGTCAGCGCGAGGTCCAGGTCGTGCCTCGATAGGTCGAATGATATATGGCCGGGGTCATCCCATAGGCTCGCGCGAACACCCGGGTCAGGTGGGGTTGGTCGTGGAATCCCGTCTCGTACGCGACCTCGTCGATCCCCGCGCCGCGCCGGAGCAGCTCCCTGGCCCGATCCAGCCGCAGCCGCAGGTGCAGCTTGTGCGGCGGGAGGCCGAACCGCGCCGTGCACGCGCGGACGAGCCGATACTTGCTGAGGTCCGCGATCGCGCTGAGCTCGTCCAGCGTCACGTTGCGGGAGAGGTTCGCCCGCAGATACTCGCGTACGAGCTCGGGGGCCCGCTGCCTGGTGTCCCTTCCGCCCTCGGCATCGTAGGCGTGCCGAGCCAGCGCGGCGACGAACTCCAGCACCCCCGTCTCCTGCCGCAGCGCCGAACCGGCTTGCCCCGGCGGCAGGTAGAGAGAGCTGTGTACGGACCGGAAGCGGTCGGCCAGCCCGCCGTCCCGGATCACCGGGTCCCCGTAACGCACGGCATCAGGCGCGGCGACCTCGGCGATCAAGGACGGCGACACGCACATGATCTGCCAGTGCGCCGACCCGGGATCGTCCGGCTGCCCGGAATGGGCGTCGTCCGGATGGAGAGCGAGCAATTGGCCGGGAGCGGCATGGAATGTCGTGCCACGTCTGCGTACGGTGAAACCGGAGTCGAGCACGAGAACCACTTTGAGCTCTTCATGCACATTGCCGCTGTAGGACTGCGCCTGCCCATCCACGACCACGACGTCCGGCACGTCCTCGGACACCCGTGGATCCTCTAACTGAGCCACACCTGACACGGCCACAACCTTAGCCAACGGCACTTTGATCGCAGGATCCGCAGGTTTCTGGATCTCATCGCATACTGGGAGAATCTCCATGACAGGCGACGGGACCGGAGGACCGATGGCCGAACGACCCGGCGGGGCACGTGCGGAGGAGCCTGCGGTCAAGCGCAGGAGGCCCCGTGCGGGTAGCGGGGAGTCGCTCGGCGACCAGGCGTACGAGCACATTCGCGCCGCGATCCTCCAGGGTAGATACCGGCCCAACCAGCGGCTTCCGGAAGACGAGGTGGCGGCGCGGCTCAACAGCAGCCGCACTCCCGTACGCGTCGCGCTGATGCGGCTGGTCGATCAGGGGCTGGTCGTCCGGGAGCGGCAGGGCTGGGTGGTGCGCGAGCACACTCCGGACGAGATCCGCGAGATCTACGAGGTGCGGTGCGCCCTTGAGTCGATGGCCACCGGGCTGGCCGCCGTACGCGCGTCCGAGGAGCAACTGGACACGATCGCCGCGTTCTACGACGGGCCGATGGCGGACTTCATCCAGCGCCCGCGCGCCGAGCTGGGGCGGATGAACCGCGACTTCCACGAGGCCATCGTGCGGGCCTCGGGCAACGGCCGGCTGCTGGACGAATGGCTGCGCAACCGCGACTTCGGCATCACCTACAACATGGCCGTCCTCTTCACTCCGGACGAGGTGGTCACCTGCGTGGCGGGCCATCAGCGCATCGTCGAGGCGCTGACGAACCGCGACCGTGAGGGCGCGGAGCGGCAGGCGCGGATCCATGTCGAGGACGTCCAGGCCGCGGCCAGCCGCCGGCTCGACGCCCTGCAAACGTCCACTGGACTTTACCTGTCCTGAAGGCCCGGTCACGGCGATGAGCGGAGATGGGTGCGCTCTCCGTCGTGCTCCAGGATGGTCAGGATCTCGGCCGGGCCGTCGTGGGCGCCGAAGGCGTGGGGGATCATGGTCGAGAACTCCGCCGCCTGACCGGCCTCGACCACGATGGTCCGCTCCCCCAGCAGCAGTACGACGGCTCCCGACAGAACGGTGAACCAGTCCCTGCCAGGGTGGACCTTCAGCTCGGCGGGGTCCCGTGGGGGCGGCTTGGTGAGGCGCATCTTGGCCACGGTCATGCCGTTCGGCCCCGGCTCCCGGCTCAGCGTCCAGATGGTCATCCCCCGCGCCTCGTTGCGCTGGGGCCTGATCACCACATCGTCGTCGGTGACCGACTCCACGAGGTGGTCGAGAGTGGTCTCCAGGGCGCGAGCGATCGCGGTCAGCTGGTCGAGGCTGATGCGCCGGTGGCCCGTCTCGATCCGGCTCAGGGTGGACGGGCTGAGGTAGCAGCGGGCCGCCAGGTCGTCGAGTGACCAGCCGCGGGCCGTACGCAGTCCCCTGATCCGCTTGCGGACCAAGCCGTCGAGGTCTCCGTCTTGCTTCATACGCAAGACCTTATGCCAGAAGGGCAAGACGGACATAGTCTCCGAACATGGCAACCCACCACGACCACTCCACGGCCGGATCCGACGACGCCGTGATGACCGAACTCCTGGACCTCGACGCGGAGGTGCTGCACGCGTACCTGTCCGAGGTGACCGCCTGGGTCCACCAGCTCGCCGGCGACCCGGCCCCCAGCCATCTCCTCGACCTCGGCAGCGGAACCGGCACCGGCACGTTCGCCCTGCTGGAGCGCTTCGAGAAGGCCGAGGTGACGGCGCTGGACATGTCCGCGCCCTATCTGCGCCACCTCCGGAACAAGGCCGAGGAACGGGGCGTGGCCCACCGTGTCCGCACCGTTCAGGCGGATCTGGACGCGGCCTGGCCCGATCTCGACCCCGTCGACCTGGTGTGGGCGGCCTCGTCCTTGCACCACATGGCGGACCCGGTCCGCACGCTCACCGACGTCCGCGCGGCCCTTCGCCCCGGCGGACTGCTGGTGGCGGTCGAGCTCGACTCCTTCCCGCACTTTCTGCCCGACGACCTCGGCATCGGCCGCCCCGGACTCGAAGCGCGCTGCCGCGCCGTGATGGCCGAGGAGCGCAGCGCCCGGCTCCCGCATATGGGCGCCGACTGGGGCCCACTCCTGACCCGGGCCGGGTTCACCGTCGAGACCGAACGGGTCTTCACCGTCGACCTGACGCCACCTCTGCCGGCCTCCACCGGCCGCTACGCCCAGTTGGCCCTGCGACGCCTGCGAACCGGGCTGGGCGAGCGGCTGAGCGCCGACGACCAGGCCGCACTCGACGTCCTTCTCGACGACGAAAGGCCCGACGGCATCCTGCGGCGGGGCGACCTCCACGTCCGCACCACGAGGACCGCCTGGGCGGCACGACGCCCATAGCCGATTGACCCGACACGCTCCCGGACAGGTCGGGAGCGTGTTCGTGGCCCATCCGGTAACGGCCGGAAACAGAGCTGAAACACCACCTTGAGCAATTGGATCCAAGTTTGTACCCTACGTTGCATGCAATCTTCGAAGCGCTCCTCATCGGTCGGCCCGCGGACTGAGGCGATCATCACGACGGAGCCCGGCGATGCCGCCCGTGGCGCGGTGCTCCTGCCGTCGCTGCCCGGCAGGCCCGAATTGACCCCCGAAACCGCCCAGGTGATCGAGGAGGTACCGGGCTACCTGGGCGTACCGTTCGTCAGCCCGATCTTCCAGGCGCTCGCGAACTACCCCGACTACCTCGTCCCGGCCTGGAACCGGTTCAAGCCCGTCATCGGGTCACCCGAGTTCAAGCAGGCCGCGGCGGGGCTGGGCGTGCCGGCCGGGCTGCTGCCCGCGCCGGAGGAGTCGTCGGCGGCCGATGACATCCGCCGTTACACGATCACGTTCCACCGGCTGCTGCCCGAGATCCTCCTGCTGGCCTCGTGCTGGTACCGGGGGCTGACCGCAGGCGCCTCCGCGGCCCTCGCGCTCGACGGCACCACCCCCGATCCGGGCCCGCGTGGTGTCGCCCCTGAAGCGGTCAACATCGTGCCGGACGGGACTCCGCCCGGCGAGGAACTGGCGCGGGTGTACGAGGAGATCCGCGCCGTGCACGGTCATCCCCGGGTGCTGAGCTACTACCGCGCGATCGGCGGCTTCATGCCACAGGTGTGGCGGCGACTGGAGCCGATCGCCCGCGGCGCGGAGTACGCCGCGGCGCGCGAGCGGGTACTGGCCGACGCCGCCGCCGCGGCCGCCCGCCTGCCCGTCCCGGTGATCGACACGGCTCACGCGCACGAGGTGGCGGCCGTTCTCGCGGTGTTCCGGGTCCGGCTGATCCCCTCGCTGCTGCTCGACACGGCGGTCGTTCTCGCGCTTGTGGGGGAGAACACGGCGATCGTCACCACCTGACCCTCAAGCCGTGGGGCACTGGCCGGGGCTCGGGATAATCGTTCGCCCTGACCGAAACGCCGCTGACAGGATCCACGCCATGCCTGCCTTCTCCGCACCTGACGGAACCACCCTGGCCTACCACGTGTTCGGAGCGGGCACCCCGCTGATCTGCCTGCCGGGCGGCCCGATGCAGGACGCCGACTATCTCGGCGAGCTCGGCGGCCTGTCGGCGCATCGACAGCTGATCATGGTGGACCCTCGGGGCACCGGCCGGTCCGCGACCCCGGAGGACGCCACCTCCTACCGCTGTGACCGGCTGGTCGACGACGTCGAGGCACTGCGCCAGCACCTCGGTCTTGACCGGATCGACCTGCTCGCGCACTGCGCCGGCGCGAACCTCGCGGCCCTGTACACGGCCCGGCATCCGCGACGCGTGGGCAAGCTCGCGCTGATCACGCCGAGCCCTTTCGCCGTCGGTCTCGCGGCCACCGGTGAGGCCCGGCTGGAGGTCGCGCGGCTGCGCGAGAACGAGCCCTGGTTCGCGACCGCCTTCGCGGCTCTTGAGGCGATCATGGGCGGCAAGGCCACCGGCGACAGCTGGACGGCCATCGACCCGTTCTTCTACGGCCGGTGGGACGCTGCCGCGCAGGCCCACCACGCCGCCCAGGAGGGTCATCGAAACGACGAGGCCGCCGCGGTCTTCGGTGCCGAGGGCGTCTACGACCCGGCCGCCACCCGCGCGGCGCTGGCCGCGTTCGACGCGCCCGTGCTGCTGCTGGCCGGCGAGGTCGATCTGAACACGCCTCCGAGCGTCGTGGCCGAGTACGCCGGGCTGTTCCCCGACGCCGAGTTCGTCGTTCAGCCGCGAGCGGGCCACTTCCCGTGGGTCGACGACGCCGACCGGTTCGTGACGACGACCGCGACGTTCCTGAGCTGACGATCCTGGGCTGAAAACCGCGGCGTCGCCCGCCCCCCTCTGATGATCGGTCAGGCGCCGACAGCCCCTGTCAGCGAAAAGCAAGGCCCGTCGGCCACCCTCCTATGGAGCGGCGCCGGACTTCGGGAGGTAGTGCCATGGGGGCGGACGCGACCATTCTGCGCGACCTCGTGACCGACGAGCTGGCCCGGTCCGGCGAGGGCGGCTGGGCGATCGAGGCGGCCGATTTCTGGTGCCGGGTCACTCCCGACGGCTATCCGATGCCCGATCAGGGATGGAAGCTGCACGTCTCCGCCACGATGCTGTCGGCCCCCTTCGTGCTGGCCCAGGTCGCCCGGGTGCTCATCGAGGCGGGTTGCGCCTTCAAGTTCCCCGACCGGCTCGGCGACTACTGGGAGCTGCTCGCCCCGCACTGCGCGCGGGCGCAGGCGGGCAAGTTCGTGACCGCCTACCCGACCAGTGACGCCGAATCGGTACGCCTGGCCGCCCTCCTCGACGAGGCCACCAGAGGGCTGCCGGGCCCGGCGATCCTCTCCGACCGGCCCTACCGCGCGGGCGGCCTCGTCCACTACCGCTATGGCGCCTACTCCGGGCACCGGACGCTGGGCAACGACGGGTTCTACGAGGTACGGCTGTGCGCTCCGGGAGGGCAGCTGGTCCGCGACGAACGGGCGGCCTCCTTCACCCCGCCGAGCTTCGCGGCCTGCCCGTTCCCCGAACCAGCGAAAAGGGCCACAAAAGGGACGTCTGCGGTCATGCTCAACGACCGGTTCGTGGTGCGGGAGGCGATCAGACACGCCAACAGGGGCGGCGTGTACATCGCCGAAGACACGAAGACCGGCCGCGAGGTCGTCATCAAGGAGGGTCGCCCGCATGCCTCCTCCGACCTCAGCGGCCGGGACGCCAAGGACCGGCTGGCTCTCGAACGTTCGGCTCTCGACGACCTCGCCACCACCGGCGGCGTGCCGGCCGTCGTAGACGCCTTCGAGCAGGGCGGCCACGCCTTCCTCGCGGAGGAGCTGGTGCCGGGCCAGACCGCGCACCGATGGACGGAGGCGCACGCGACGCCACTCGGCCGGGACGGCTTCGGCTGCCCGGCCGAGCAGGTCGTACCGGTCGTCACACGCCTGGTCGCCCTGCTGCGGCAGGTGCACGACCAGGGCTACGTCTTCCGGGACCTCTCCCCCGGCAACGTCATGATCCTGCCCGACGGCCAGATCCGGCTCGTCGACCTGGAGTACGCGGCCAAGCAGGACAGCACCGTCATGATCGGCGGCACCCCCGGCTATCTCGCGCCGGAGCTGGCGCCGTACTCCGGAGCCTTCCGCCAGGCACCCACAGGGGCGGCGGATCTCTACAGCCTCGGCGCGCTGGTGTACTTCCTCGCGGTCGGCGCCGAGCTCGGCCTGGCGGAGGACGAGGAGGCCGGCCCGGCTTGGGGCGCCCGCGCCGGCGACCTCCTGGCCAGGGTCGCCGAGGGCAACCCCGCTCTGGCGGTGCTCCGGCCCATGGTGGCGGGCCTGCTCGCCGAGCCCGAGGACCGCTGGACGCTCGACGCCTGCGCGCGCTTCCTGGCCAAGCGCCAAGAGCCCCTCGCGCGACGCGTTCTTCCGTCTCGCGTGAGCGCGGACGACCTGGTCGCCGACGGGCTCGCCTGGCTGGCCGAGACCATGGACGACCGCCCCGGCAGCCCGTCCCCCTGGCCCAACATCACCTATGGACTCGAAGCCGACCCCTGCGCGGTGAGCGCCGGCGCGGCCGGCATCCTCCCGGTCCTCCCGCCCGAACAGGCCGACACCGTCTCGCGCTGGCTCCGCCGCCGCCTCGACGAGGAGGACGTCTGGCCGTCCGGGCTCTACGCCGGGCGATCCGGCTCTCTCTGGGCGTTGTACGAGGCGGCGCGGGACACGGAGTCGAGGGACTTCGCGGTGCGGGCCGCGTACCGGCTGCCGACCGACCATCCCAGCCCCGACATGACCCACGGCCTGGCCGGGTGCGCGATGGCCACCCTGCGCCTGGCCACCCGCGCGGACGACGCCGCGCTGCGCGAGCGGGCCGCGCGGATGCTCCAGAACCTGCACGACGCGCGGTCCTCCCTTGAGGGGCGCCCGCAATGGCTGACACCGGCCTCCCATGACTCCAGCCTCGCCGGCACCAACCACTTCGGCTTCGCCCACGGCCTGGCGGGAATCGGCACCGCCCTGCTCTACGGGGGCGTCGCCTTCGGCCAGGCGGAATGGCTGGAGACCGTGCGCGAGGTGGCACACACGTTCTACGCGCACGCCGATGTCGAACGGGGTGCGGCCTGGTGGCCGTACCGGCGTGACGAGCCCGAGTCCGTACGACCGCGCCGCCCCCACTGGTGCAGCGGATCGTCGGGCGTCGGCTCGTTCCTCATCCGCTACTGGCACGCCACGGGCGACCCGATCGCGCTGGAACTCGCCGAGCAGGCGGCGGTCGCCGTACACCGGACGAGGTGGCAGTCGGGCTCGGTGCTGTGCCACGGCCTGCCGGGCGAAGGCGATTTCCTGCTCGACATGGCCGAATTCACCGGAGACGCGCGGTACCACCGATGGGCGGAGGATCTGGCCACCTGCCTGACGGTGCGGGCCGTCAGGCGCGCGGGCAAGCTGCACGTGCCCGACCGCCTGGGCCGGATCCTGCCGACCTACCTGGGCGGGACCGCGGGCGTCCTCGCCTTCCTGCTGCGCCTGCGTCACGGACATCCGCGCCTGTGGATGCTCGACGACGTCATCGGTCGCCCAGCCCATGAGCTCACCGCGCTTCGAGCGCGGTGATACCTGAAGGAACGGAACCAGATCAACGGAAACAGAGAGGGGGGAGAACATGTCTTTTGACGTTCAGGACCTGCAGAACCTGCAGGAGCGTGAGCCGAGCACCTCGGAGTCGGCGCTGCTGAGCAACTGCATCAAGCACCCGGGTTGCACCGACACCAACTGATGAAGATAACGGCGTGCGGCTTGGCATCGGCCGCGCGCCGTTTCCAGATCTCCGAGAGGGCAGGCGTCGTGACGACCCGCAGGATCATCCGGCTGTTCACGCCGTACCGTCGTGCCGTCCTGCTCGTCGTGCTGCTGGTCGCGATCTTCTCCGCGCTGAACGCGGCCGTCCCGCTGCTCACCCAGGTCGTCTTCGACCGCGCCCTGTTCGGCGCGGGCGGCCCGCGGCCGGGCCTGCTGGCCCTGATCGCCGCTGTCGCGGCGGTCGTCGCGGCCGGGGCGGCGGGCGTCGACCTGGCCCAGGCGTGGATCTCGGCCCGCATGGCCCAGCGGATCATCCACTCCTTGCGTACGCGGCTGTTCGGCCATCTGCAGCGGATGCCGCTGGGCTTCTTCGCCGCCGCCCGGAGCGGCGAGATCCAGTCGAGGCTGGCCAACGACACCGACCAGATCGAGGACGCGATCAAGGACACGCTGCCCAGCCTGCTCGGCAGCCTGCTGGGGTTCCTGTTCGCGCTGGGGGCGATGTTCTCGCTGTCGTGGCGGCTCGCGGCGGTCACCCTCTGCCTGGCACCGGCCATCCTGTGGGTCACCGCCCGTTCGGGACGCGCGCTCAAGATCCTCTCCGCCGCCGGCCAGCGCGCCCGCGCGGAGATCGCCTCCATCGCCGCCGAACGCCTCTCCCTGGGCGGCATCACGCTCGCCCGGGTGCACGGGCGCGACGGCCACGAGGCCGCGGTGTTCGCCGCGGAGAGCGAACGGCTGGCCGGGCTGGGCGTCCGCGCGAGCCTGGCCGCTCAGTCGGTGCTGAGCGCGGGGCACATCTTCTTCGTCCTGACTCCGTACATCGTGTTCGTCGCGGCCGGGCTCATGGACGGGATCACGCCCGGCACGCTCATGGCGTTCGTGGTCCTGCAGTCGAGGCTCTACCAGCCGCTCTGGCAGATCCTGCACATCTCGACGGAGTTCCGCAGCGCCCAGGCGGCCTTCGAGCGGGTCTTCGAGTACCTGGACCTGCCACCGGGACCGCCCCCGCCCGTGGGTGGAGCAGGGGCGGGTGAGGTGAGCGTCGCGGGCGCCTCGTACGCCTACGCGGGACCGGAGGGCGAGACCCGGTGGGCGCTCCGCGAGGTGACCCTCGACCTGCCCGCCGCCTCCGCCACCCTGATCGTCGGCCCGAACGGATCGGGCAAGACGACGCTCGGCCACCTGCTCGCCGGACTGTACGAACCGGCGGAGGGCTCCGTACGGACCGGCGGGCGCGTCTGCCTGGCCCCACAGGAGGCGCTGCTCTTCCAGGGCTCCATCGCCGACAACCTCCGCTACGCCGCCCCCGACGCCGGCCTGGACGACCTGGTCGCGGCCTGCACGACCACCAGGATGCACGAGCGGATCATGGCCCTGCCCGACGGCTACGACTCCGTGGTCGGCGAGCGTGGGGCACTGTTCTCCGGCGGTGAGCGCCAGCGCCTCGCCCTCGCCCGCGCGCTCCTGAGCGACGCGCCCGTCCTGGTCCTGGACGAGGCGACGTCCGCGCTCGACCCGCTGGCCGAACGCGAGGTCGTCCACGCGGTTCTGCGGCGTCGCAGGGGGCTGACGACGGTGATGATCACCCATCGGTTCGGGGGCCTGGACGCGTTCGACACGGTCGTCGTACTGGACGGCGGACGCGTGGCCGAGTCGGGCACGCCTCCGGAACTGCTCGGCCACCGGCACGGCCTGTACGCACGCATGGTCCGCGCCCAAGCCGTCCAGCGGCGCGCGGAGATCGCCGCTAACATGCGCTGATGCGGGTAAAGCTGCTGTCGTCCCTCAGACGGCTGGCCGCGATGAACCCTTTCATCGTCGACCTGGCTTTCGGCGCGGCGGTCGCCGCCATCACCTTGACGTTCCTGTTCTCCGTGGGCGGGACCGAGGCGGGTTACGCGGAGCGTCCCCTGGACGCCGCCGGCGTGGGATTGACGCTGGTTGCCAACCTCGTACTGGCCTGGCGGCGGCGCGCATCCCTCACCGTGCTGGCGATCTCCTGCGCCGCGGCGTTCGTCTTCCACCTGGCCGGTTACGACTCCAGGTTCAACGAAGTGGCGCCGCTGCTGGCGCTGTACACCGTGGCCAGCCGGTGGCGGCCGGCCGTGTCGCTCCCCTGCGTGCTTCCCATGACGGCCATCTGGTGGCACGCCGCGTTCCTCGCCCCGCCCGACTTCGCCTGGCCGAACGTCCTGCAGGTGAGCATCATGGTCGCCGTCGCCTGGACGTTCGGCAACAGCACCCGGATGCTGGTCGAGCGCAACAAGCAACTGGCCCACCTCACCGGGCGGCTGCGCCAGGAGCAGGAGGACAAGGCGCGGCGCGCCGTCATGGAGGAACGGGTGCGCATCGCCCGCGAGCTGCACGACGTGGTCGCCCACCACATGTCGGTCATCGTGCTCCAGGCGGGACTCGCCCGGTACGTCTTCGGCACCGACCCCGCCACCGCGCGCGGCGCGCTCACCACCATCGCCGACACCGGCAGCGAGGCCATGGGCGAGATGAGACGACTGCTGTCCGTCCTGCGCATAGAAGCGAACGACGACACCGATGGCTACGACCCGGCACCCGGCCTGCAACGGCTCGAACAGCTGGTGGAACGGGTGAACTCGGCCGGCCTGCCGGTGAAGATGTCGATCACCGGCGCCGTACGCCCGCTACCTCCGGGAATCGACCTGTGCGCCTACCGGAGCGTCCAGGAAGCCCTCACCAACGTGCTGAAGCACGCGGGCCCGGCGACGGTGGCGGTCTCGCTCCATTACGGCGCCGAGCTGAAGCTGCGCGTCACCGACGACGGCAGTGGACCGACGCTCACCCCGGACGGGGACGGTCACGGCCTGATCGGCATGCGCGAACGCGTCAAGCTCTACGGGGGCACGGTCACGGCCGGGCCGAAGCCGTCAGGCGGATTCGAGGTCTCGGTCACCCTGCCCCTGGCCTCCCCGGCTATGGACGATCGCCCCTCACAATGATGACGAACCTGCGATACTGCAGACTTACCAGCGCCCGCTAAAAGCCTCCCGGGCCCGCCTTAGAGGCGGGCCCGGGTCATTCTGGCTCTTTCACGAGGCCTTGTCAGGCCGCTCCGAGATGCGGATGGCGTTGACGATCGTCATGCCCTGCCGCGTGGCGAAGCGGACGTTGAGCTGGCCGTCGGTGACCTTCACCGTGTACTGCCTGCTGACGGCCGTGTACGTGCCCGCCTCCAGCGCCAGGTCCAGCGCCGGGATCGCGAGCTGCCCCTCGACAAGCACGTCGAAGACCCGGCGGCCGATCTGCGTCGACTTGACGTCGGCGAAGTCCAGCTCGACGGTGTACGTCCCGGCCGGCACGTTGTCGAAGCGGTATTCCAGCATCCCTTCGCGAGCCGACTTGAACAGCGCCTGGTCGTCGGTGCCCTTGATGGCCTTGGACGAGGTGGCCGTACGGGTCGAGGTGGCGATATACCCGTAGCCACCAGTGCTGTACTTCTTGTCGGCCGTCCACGCGTCGCCGGCGGTGTCGGTCACGGCCTTGGTGCCGCCGGCCTCCACGGCCACCTGGAGCTTGGGCACCACGACCGTCACCGTGACCTCGATGATCGGCTGCCGCCCGCTGGCCGACTTCACGATCAGCTTGCCCGAGCGGTAGGTGCCCGGCTGGACGCCGGTGCTGGACACGCTGACCTTCAGCGTGACCGCCTGCCCCTTGGCCAGGTCGCCCGCCGTCGGTGTGACGCCGATCCAGCTCTGCGCCGGGTCGGTGGTGACGGTGTACGCCGTGGGCGAGCCGAGGTTGGTCAGCTCCATCGTGCGGGCCCTGGCCGCGTTCGTGGGCATCACCACGGTCAGCTCGCTGACCGAGGCGCTGACCCGGCCGGTGACCAGCGCGGTGTCGATCCTGGTGACCGTCGTCGGCGCGATCGTCACCGTCTTGGTGAAGGTGCCGTAGTTCTCCTTCGACACCACCACCTCATAGTCGCCGGCCAGGACCTGCCCGTAGAAGGCGCCGTCCTCGCCGGTGGTGTAGGTGGCCACGTCGCCCACCTTCACCGTCGCGCCCGCCAACGGCTTGCCGTCGTTGGCGTCGGTGACGGTGCCGGTCACCAGGCCGTGCCTGCTCGCGATGAACGTCAGGCCCTGCCCGTTGGACAGCGCGGCCTCCTCGTTGGCGTACTGGAGCGCGTCGGTGCCCGTCGCGTTCTCGATGCCGATCGTGGCGCTGGTGCCCTTGTCGCGCTCGCTCTCGATGTCCTTGTAGCGGTAGCTCATCGTGCCGTCCTCGCCCAGCAGGGCCGCGAACGAGACACGCTGATCGGTGGCCGAGTAGAACTTCGCGTTGCGCCACTCGACCACGAACTGGCGGTGCGGCGCCGTCCCCGTGACGCCGGTGTAGACGCCGCTGTCGGCGTCCACCACCAGGTCGTCCCAGTACGGGTAGACGGCGTTGTTGGGCGTACCAGCGCTGGGCAGCTTGCCGTTGCTGCCGGTGACGACCCTGTCGGTGGCGAAGGTGGCGAACCCGTTGGTGCTGATCCACGCCTTGCTCTGCCCCACCCCGTAGAACGGGACCGGGAACGGCAGCGTCACCTGCTGCGCCTCGTCGTCGCCCGAGAGCGCGAGCTTGTCGGTGCCCGCGACGTACGGAGCGGCGGCGCTGCGGCAGGTGTAGCCGAAGTCGTCGCCGCGCAACGGCAGCTCGACGTCCTTGGTCACGTCCCCGGCCACCGTGACGGACGCCGTGGCGGCGCTGGCGCAGCGGGAGGCCGGAGTGATCGTGAGGTCGTAGGTGCCGTTCGGCAGCGACATCCGGTAGCGGCCGGCGGCGTCGGTGACCGCGCTGACGGGCGTGCCGGCCGCCTCGACCTTGGCGCCCGGCTCCGGCGTGCCCGCCGTGGTGACCGCGCCGGTCACCACGCCCGTGGCCTTCTGGGTCATCACCACGTCGGCGGTGGTGCTCTGGTCGGCCGCGATCGTCGCCGTCGCGCTGCCCTTGTCGTAGCCGAACTTCTCCGTGGCGATCTGGTAGTCACCCGGCAGCAGACGCGGGATGACATACGTCCCGTCCGTCCCGGTGACCACCGTACGGCTCAGCGGCCCGGACAGGGTGACCGTGGCACCGGACACCGGGCCGCCCGCGGCGGTGACCGTACCCTTGAGGTCGCCGAGACCCCCGCGCGGCGCGGCCGACACCGCGGCGAAGGCGTCCAGGCGGCCCTCGCCCCAGACGTTGTTGTCGGCGGCGGTGCCGCCGCAACTGGTGTCGTTGACGTCGATCGCGGTGCTGTCGAGCAGCGGCCGGGTGGCGGCCACGTCACCCTGGAGCCCCGGCGAGGCCGACCAGATCAGCGCCACCGTCGCCGCCAGGTGCGGCGAGGCCATCGACGTGCCCGTGTAGCTGTCGTAACCGTTGCCGGGCACCGAGGAGCGGACGTCCACGCCGGGGGCGGCCAGGTTCGGCTTGATCTCGCCGTTCTCGCCCTCGCCCTTGCTGGAGCGGGCGTACAGGACGTTGTTGACGTCGAAGCCGCCCGCGCTGTAGCTGCTCACATACTGGCCGGGCGAGCCGCTGGTACGGCAGGCGGGCCCCTCGTTGCCGTTGGCGAAGGCCGGGAAGATGCCGGCGGCGATCCACGCGTCGACGATCTCCTTGTACCAGGGGTCGAAGCCCACACCGCCCCAGGAGTTGTTGACGATGTCGGGAGCCAGGTCGGGGCGCGGGTTGGCGCCGTTCAGGTCGGTGGGGGCGAGCATCCACTGGCCGGCGGCGAGCAGCGAGGCGTCCGTGCAGGTGTTGACCTCACAGCCCTTGGCGGCGATCCACTTGGCGCCGGGCGCCACCCCGATGCCGTTGACGCCGACCATGGTGCCCATGACGTGCGTGCCGTGCCCGAGGTTGTCGCAGGGCGCCGCGCTCGGGCAGATGTGCGCCGGGTCGAACCAGTTGTAGTTGTGGTTCACGGAGCCGTCAGGGCTCCTGCCGCGGTAGGCGGCGGCCAGCTCGGGGTGATCGAACTGGGCGCCGGAGTCGATGGTGCCGACCACGATGCCTTCGCCGCGGTCGCCGAGCTCGTTCCAGACGCGTGGGGCGTTGACGCGGTCGATGTTCCACTCGACGGCGTTGACCTTCGCCACGGCCTTGCCGGGCTCCGGCTTCGGCAGCGACACGGTCCGTACGGGGTCGATCCGGTCCACTTCCGGCAGATTGGCGATCTCGGCCGCCAGTTTGGGGTCGGCGGTCACTCTGACGGCGTTGACGATCCAGTACGGGGTGTAGTCGGCCTCGTGGGAGTCCAGCAGCTTGCGCAGGGCCGCCTGCGAGCTGCCGGCCTTGGCGGTCTTGGCCTCGAAGACCTGCTCGGCCTTGTCGTCCTTGGTCGTGGCCCGGCGGGCGCCGCTGAGGTCGGCGGTGCCCTTCAGGCGTACCCAGAAGGTGGCCTTTCCGTCCGCTGCCAGGTCGGCCTGGACGGATTGATTGATCTTTCCCGGGTCGGGCGCGGCTTGGGCCACGCCCTGGGGGAGGATGAGGGTGACAGCGGCGGCGACCGCGATCAAGATCGCACGCCAATGGGGGGTGGACGGCACACGCTCTCCTTCACGCCATGGAGTAGAGCTGATCTTTACGCCTATGGGGAGAAGAGTGAAGAGAACGTGTCAGCTTTGCAAGGGCCCGACATGACTTGTCATGAAATGTGATCTGGTAACTGCAGCGGACGGCCGGCTGCCTGACCTCGCGCGTGCAACCGACGCGCACACAGCGGGGTGCATCTTGACCACGCCTATGGAGACGGCGTTGGCGACCAGAGCCCGGCCGCGGTTCCGTCCTCGACATGCTTGCGATAGGTGAGGACCTTGCCATGGATGATCTCCAGGCTCGCCGTCAAGTCGGCGATCTTGTCCCGGACGGTTCTCTCATGCTCCTCCAAGAGCGCGAGCCGCTCCGGCTCGTTGCCCGGACCTGATCGAACAAGCCGGGCGAACCTCTTCACGCCGGCGATGGGCATGCCAGAGTCCCGCAGCCGGTTGCACAGCAGGAGCCACTCCACATCCTCCGGGTCATAGACCCGCTGCCCCCCGGCCGTGCGCGGGATCGGGCGGAGGAAGAGCTCCTCCCGTTCGAAGAACCGCAGCGCGTGCACACCCAGCCCGGTCGCCTTCGCGACGTCGCCGATGGAAAGCCCGTCTCCAGTTGCGTTCTTACTCATGCCGTTCCGCCTAGCTTGACCTAGATTGCAGTCTAGATTCTAACGTTCGAGGCATGGCAATCACGCAACACAAGATCGGTTCGGGACTCGACGCGCACAGCACAGCGAACGACGTTCTGGCCGGTATCCAGCTATCCGGCAAGAACGTCCTGGTCACCGGCGGTTACTCGGGACTCGGCCTGGAGGCCACAAGCGCGCTGGTCCGCGCCGGGGCACACGTCATCGTGCCCGCCCGCCGTCCTGCGGTGGCGAGACAGGCGCTGTACGGCGTTCCGCGAACGGAGGTGCAAGAGCTCGATCTGTCGGACGCCGACAGCATCCGGACGTTCAGCCACCGGTTCCTGGAAACCGGCCGCACCCTCGACATCCTCATCAACAACGCGGGCGTCATGGCCTACCCGCACAGGCTCATCGGTTCCGGTTGGGAAGCGCACTTCGCCATCAACCACCTCGGGCACTTCGCTCTGGTCAACCGGCTGCGCCCGGCACTGCCCCCCACCGGCGCACGAGTGGTGTCCGTGGCCTCGTCCGGGCACTTCCTGTCCGACATCCGCTGGGACGACCCGCACTTCCGCCACGGCTACGACCATTGGTCGGCCTACGGGCAGTCCAAGACGGCCAACGCCTTGTTCGCCGTCCACCTCGACACCCTCGGCGCGGCCAGTGGCGTGCATGCCTTCGCGGTGCACCCCGGCAGCATCCTCACTGAACTGCAACGGCGCATCCCCCAAGAAGAGCAGATCGCCCAGGGCTGGATCACCCGGGACGGCGGGCACGCCGACGGTTTCAAGACTCCGGCCCAGGGCGCGGCGACGGCCGTATGGGCGGCCACCTCGCCCCTGCTCGACGAGCACGGCGGCGCCTACTGCCAGGACTGCGACGTCGCAGAGCCCGCGATCACCGACGACATGCTCATCGGCGGCGTCAAGCCGTGGGCGGTCGATCCCGACTCCGCATCCCGGCTCTGGGCCCTCTCCAGCGAACTCACCGGGCTGGATGCATTCTCCTGACTCGGGGGTGAGGTCACCACGCGCCCTGGCTGGATCGTCTAGACCTGATTGGGGATCTGGTTGGGGATCGCCCCGCCGTAGCGCCTGTCGCGCTTGGCGAAGGTCTCGCACGCCTCCCAGAGATCACGGCGGTCGAAGTCCGGCCAGAGCCGGTCGAGGAACACCATCTCGGCGTAGGCAGACTGCCACAGCAGGAAGTTGGAGAACCGCTGCTCCCCCGACGACCGTACGAACAGGTCGACCTCCGGGATCTCCGGCTCGTCCAGATAACGGGCGAACACCTTCTCGTTGACCTTCGACGGCTTGACCCGGCCCGCCGCGATGTCGTCGGCCAGCCGTAGCGCCGCCTCGACGATCTCCGCCTGGCCGCCGTAGTTGACGCAGAACTGCAACGTCAGCTTGCGGTTGTCCTTGGTCAGCTCCTCGGCGGTCTGCAGCTCGGAGATCACGCTCTTCCACAGACGGCCCGGCTTGCCCGCCCAGCGCACCCGTACGCCCATCGCGTGCAACTCGTCACGGCGACGCCGGATGACGTCGCGGTTGAAGCCCATGAGGAAGCGGACCTCGTCGGGCGACCGCTTCCAGTTCTCCGTGGAGAAGGCGTACGCGGAGAGGTAGGGAATGCCCAGCTCCAGCGCACCCTCAATAACGTCGAACAGCGACGCCTCGCCGGCCTTGTGCCCTTCGGTGCGCGGCAGCCCGCGAGCCTTGGCCCAGCGGCCGTTGCCGTCCATGATGATCGCCACATGCTTGGGCACCAGGTCACGCGGGATCGGCGGCGCAACCGCGCCGGACGGATGCGGCGTCGGGGGTCGGACGTTCACACAGTCTCCCTCGCTATTTGCTCCCTTTCGACGTGCCGGAGAGAGCGTATTCCGTGTTCGAGGTGCCATTGGAGATATGCGGCGACGAGGCCGCTGCATTCGCCGCGATGCCGTGACTGCGACGCGTCGGCCGTGGCCCAGTCGCCGCGCAGCAGCGCGGTCATGAGCCCGATCGTCTCCCCCGCGGGCACCACCGATCCGGACGGTTTGCACGCCCCGCACACCACGCCACCGGCCACGATGGCGAACGCCCTGATCGCCGGGGCCTGGCACCGGGCGCACGCGTCCAGCGCGGGGGCGTAGCCGGCGACCGCCAGGGAGCGCAGGAAGTAGGCGTCGAGCACCAGCCTGGCCTCGTGCTCGCCATCGGCCAGCGTACGCAACCCGCCCACCAGCAGCAGGAACTGCCGCAGCGCCGGCTCCTTCTCGCCCTGTGTGAGCCGGTCGGCGGTCTCCAGCATCGCGGTGCCCGCGGTGTAGCGGGGATAGTCGATCGCCAGCGCCTCGCCGTAGGGCCTGATGGTCTCCGCCTGCGTGACGACGTCGAGGGTGCGGCCGGTGTGCAGCTGCAGGTCGACGTGGGTGAACGGCTCCAGCCTGGCCCCGAAGCGCGAGGTGGTGCGGCGCACGCCCTTGGCCACGGCGCGGACCTTGCCGGTGCGCTTGGCCAGGATGGTGACGATGCGATCGGCCTCACCGAGCTTCTGCGTGCGCAGAACCACGCCTTCGTCACGATAGAGACTCACTCGCCCATCCTATGGCGCGCCAAGGTCATGCTCGGGTGGAGTGGCTTCGCGAAGCCCGGGTCGAACGGTGGCGCGAAGCCCGGGTGGAACGGTGGCGCGAAGCCCGGCTGGATCGGCTCCGCAGAGCTCGGATGGAGCGACTTTGCGCAACCCTCACTAGACTTTGACGTCCGTCCCCGCTCTACCCGTTGTTCAACCCCCCGCAACCGCCTCGAAAGGGAGTCATGACCCGCGTGGTCCTGCTGGGCTCTTCGCCCGGCCCCGACACCGCTCCGACCGGCCTGAGGCTGGCCGCGCTGCCTGGCAATCCCACCGTGGCCGAACGGCTGCGCAGCCAGATCCTCTCCCTGGATCCGCAGCCGGCCACGATCGAGCCCGGCGACGTGGCCTCCGCTCTGCGCGCGCTGGCCGACGTAGCCGAGTCCGCAACGGAGAACCTGTTCCTGATCCCGGACAACTCGATCGTCCACGACGAGCTGATCTACCAGATCACCAAGGCCAAGCGCGGCGCGCTGGCCCTCGTCGCCAAGGAGCCGCGCCCGGACGTGGTCGACCAGGCGCAAGAGGACATCGTCCCGATCGACGAGGCGGAGCCCGAGATCGGGCTCAACAAGCTCGAAGGGCTGCCCGTCCGCGCCCGCGCCGGCAAGTCCCGCGTCATCTCCGTCGGCACCGCCAACCACGCCGTGACCAGGCCCAACACGGTGCTGCTCGGCCCCCTGCACGTGAGCGCGCGCAACGCTCCCATGCTGGCCGAGACCTGCCGCGAGCTCGCCGACATGGCCGGCTCGTTCGGCGCCGACGACGACCTGATTCAGCTGATCGTCTTCGGCCTGGTCCGCAAGGGCGTGTCCGTCGGCATCCGCGGCCGCCGCGACCTCTTCTACCGCCGGGTCACCACCCAGGAGGAGGTCAACGAGGCCGGCACCGAGATGTCCGGCATCGACGAGGACCGGGCCAGACTCGACAACGCGGTCAAGGGTGCGGACGGCTTCTTCACCACCTATTTCGTCTCCACCTACTCCCGCTTCATCGCCCGCTGGGCCGCCCGCCGCGGCCTGACGCCCAACCAGGTCACGCTCATCTCGATCACGCTCGGCGTGCTCGCCGCGGCCTGCTTCGCCACCGGCGCCCGGCCGTGGATGGTGGCGGGCGGCGTGCTGATCTACTTCGCCTTCGTCTTCGACTGCGTCGACGGCCAGGTCGCCCGCTACGCCCGCAAGTTCGGCGTACTCGGCGCATGGCTCGACGCCACCTTCGACCGCTTCAAGGAATACGTCGTCTTCGCCGGCCTGGCCATCGGCTGGGTCGTATCGGGCAACGGCGATGACATCTGGATTCTCGCGCTGGCGGCGCTGGGCCTGCAGTCCACCCGCCACCTGCTCGACTTCTCCTTCGGTGTCTCCAACCGCCGCAAACCGCCCGCCCAGCTGCCCACGCTGCCCCTGGACGCCCCCGACGACCGCGCCCTGCGCAAGGCGCTGGAGCGTCGTAAGGTGGAGCGCAGCCAGGGCATCCGCGGCGTGCTCAAGATGTGGACCCGCGCCGGGCGGTTCCGAGCGGTGCACTGGGCGCGTAAGATGATCGTCTTCCCCATCGGCGAGCGGTTCGCGGCCATCGCGATCACCGCCGCCCTCTTCGACGCCCGCATCACCTTCCTCACCCTGGTGATCTGGGGCTCCGTCGCCGCCGCCTACACCCTCACCGGACGCCTCATGAGGTCGCTCGCATGATCACCGCACCACTGGCCGCAGCTACTCCCACGCCGGATCCCGACGAGGAACGCCGCCGCATCCAGACCGCCCGCCTACTCGCCTACCGCGACGACGGCCCCCTCGTACACGCGCTGGCGGGCCGCATCGGCAAGGGCATCCCGCCGGTCCCGGCCACGCTCATCGCCCTGCTGGCGGTCGTGGCCGTCACGGTCGCCGGCGTGCTGAAGCCCGGCCCTATCCTGCTCGTGCCCCCGCTGATCGTGCTCCTGCTGGTGCTCCCGACCGCGCCCCGCGACCACCTGGGCCGCCTCGACTGGCTCACCCCGCCGCTGCTGCGCGGCGCCGAGTTCCTCACGATCATCGCGGTGGGGCTGGCGGCCGACGTACCGAAGTGGCTGCTGTTCGTGCTCGTGTACGTGGTGGGTTATCACACCTACGACACCGTCTACCGGACACGGCAGAGCATCTGGCCGCCCGCCTGGGTCTTCCACGCGGGGCTCGGCTGGGAGCTGCGCCTGCTGATCATCGGAATCGGCGCGGCGCTGGGCGTACTGACGCCGGTGCTGGCGGTACTGACGGCGTACCTGTTCGTACTGTTCGCGGTGGAGAGCGTGACCAGTTGGGTCCGCCTCGACAAGGCGTCCGCGCAGGCAGGCGCCGACGCCGAACAGGACCTGGAGGCGTCCCCGGAGGACGCCATGGAACAGGCCACAGGCGAGGCCGAGAAGGGCTGACTTCCCTCCCTCATGCACCACCCCCGTGCGTCATGCGGGGGTGGTGTTTTTTCTTTCTGCCGACTGGAACAACCGCCATCCGAGCAGGTCAGGGCATGAGATCGCGGAGCTGTTCGATCGCGGCGACCCGCTCGGCGGCCGTGTCCGCGAGGGGCTTGACGCTGACCGTGGTGATGCCGCATTCGGCCAGCTCGGCGACCCGTTCGGCCACGTACTCCGGCGACCCGACGAGGGATGTGGCACGCAGCAGGTCCTCGGGCACCGCGGCCTCGGCCTCCTGCTTGCGACCCGACAGGTAGAGGTCCTGGATCAGCTCGGCCTCGCGCTCGTAGCCGTACCGGCGGGCCAGGGTGTTGTAGAAGTTCTTGCCACGGGCGCCCATCCCGCCGATGTAGAGCGCGAGAGCCTTGCGGCCCCGGTCGAGCAGGTGGTCGACATCGGCGCCGATGGCCAGGTTCATGGTGACGACGATGTCCAGCGGGCCCAGACCCGGGTCACGGAGCGCCTGCCCGGCGTCGAGCGAGGCTCCCCACACCTCGCGCAGCTTGGCCGGGTGTACGAAGATCGGTAGCCAACCCTCGGCGATCTCGGCGGCGAGCTGGACGTTCTTGGGCCCGATGGCGGCCAGCATGACCGGGACGCGCTCGCGTACCGGGTGGTTGATGATCTTCAGCGGCTTGCCCAGGCCGGTTCCGCGCTCGGCCGACAGCGGGAGCTCGTAGTGGGCGCCGTCGTGGACGACTTCCTCGCGGCTCCATACCTTGCGGCAGATCTCCACGATCTCGCGGGTACGGGCGATCGGCGCGTCGTACGGCACCCCGTGGAAGCCCTCGACCACCTGCGGCCCGGACGCACCGATGCCGAGGGTGAACCGGCCGTCCGACACGTAGTCCAGCCCGGCCGCGGTCATCGCCAGGAGCGACGGCGTACGGGTGTAGATCGGCAGGATCGCCGAGGCCAAGTGCATCCGGTCGGTGACCGAGGCCAGGTACCCGAGCTGGCTCACGGCGTCGAAGGAGTACGCCTCCGCCACGAAGGCGATCTCGACTCCGGCGGCCTCCAGATCGCGCAGGCCGACGGCGGCCTGCTTGAAGCCGCCGCTGTAGGCGAGGGTCGTGCCGATACGCATGGCAAACCTCCTGGTCTGAGGGGGTGCCGGACCTTCGCGAACCCGCACCATCGGGCCGGAGCTCCGGTGAGAACCGGCTCCGGCAACTGTTGACGCTTGTCTCAGTGGTCACCTACATTACTCGTACTTAACGAACGATCGATAGCCCCTACTTAACGAACGATCGATGCATTGCTCGGCACATCGAGGAGGCCGGATGCTCGACATCGAAGGACTCGTCGTCCGCTACGGCGCACGCGAGCCGGTCCATCACGGAGTGAGTCTCGAAGTGGCCGAGGCAGGCGTGATCGCGCTGCTCGGAGCCAACGGAGCGGGCAAGACCTCCCTCATGCGCGCCGTCTCGGGCACGCTGCCGTTGCACGGAGGATCCGTCGCCGCGGGGTCGATCCGGTTTCTCGGGCAGGAGATCGCCGGGGCCGACCCGGCCTCCGTCGTGGCCCAGGGGCTGGTGCAGGTCCCCGAGGGACGGCACGTGTTCGGCGCTCTCACCGTGGAGGAGAACCTCGACGCGGGCGGCATCACCGTCCGCTCGCGCGAGGCTCGGGCACGTACCCGGCGTCAGCTGTTCGAGATGTTCCCCCGGCTGGCCGAGCGGCGCAAACAGCGCGCCGGGACGCTGTCCGGCGGAGAGCAGCAGATGCTGGCCATCGCCCGCGCGCTGATGGCCCAGCCGAAGCTGCTGCTGCTCGATGAGCCGTCGCTCGGCCTGGCGCCACTGCTGGTCAAGCGGATCGGCGAGACTGTGCGCGACATCAGCCGCGAGGGCGTGCCCGTGCTACTGGTGGAACAGAACGCGGCCATGGCGCTGTCCGTCGCGCATCGAGCGTACGTGCTGGAACTGGGCCGGGTGGTGCTGAGCGGACCTGCCGACGAGCTGTCGCGCAGCGACGAGGTGCGCCGCCTGTACCTCGGCGAAGAGAGCGGCCCGCGTCCGGGCGAGGCCAGGCCCGTGCCCGAGTTGGGCAGGTGGACGGCATGAGCCCGCCCCGCCTGGCGGTGGAGGAGGTGAGCCTGGCCTTCAGCGGCCTGCTAGCGCTGGACGAGGTCTGCTTCACCGTCGAGCCGGGTACGGTGCACGCGGTCATCGGCCCCAACGGCGCGGGTAAGTCGTCGCTGCTCAACACGCTGTGCGGCATCTATCCCGTGACCGGCGGGCGCATCCTGCTCGACGAGCACGAGGTGACCCGGTTGCGGACCGACCGGATCGCGGCGCTGGGGGTCGGCAGGACCTTCCAGAACATCGTGGTCTCACCGCAGGAGTCGGTGCTGGACAACCTGATGGTCGGACGGCATCGGCTGACCAGCGCGGGGCTGGTGGCGACCGCGTTGTGGCTGGGCCGCCGCGAACAGCGCCGCCACGAGGAGCGGGTACGGGAGATCGCCCACTTCGTCGGTCTCTCGGCGCGGCTGGACAGCACCGCCGGGCTGCTGGCCTACGGCGATCTCAAGCGCCTGGAGTTCGCCAGGGCGCTGTGCCTGGAGCCGCGTCTGCTCATCCTCGACGAACCGGTCGCGGGACTGAACGCCACGGAGAGCTGGGAGCTGGGACAGCTCGTCCTCACGGCGCGCAAGGCCCTCGACCTCACCGTCGTCTTCGTCGAGCACGACATGGGCGTGGTCATGTCGATCGCCGACCGGATCACGGTGCTCGACTTCGGCCGGGTCGTCGCCGAGGGACTGCCCGCCGAAGTGCGCCGCGACCCGATCGTGGTCAGTGCCTACCTCGGCGCACCCGACCAGCCCGATGCCACCCCCCAGGCGGAGAGGACGCAACAATGACCCGCCTCCTGGAACTGCTCATCAACGGCGTGTCCCTGGGCCTGCTGTACGCGCTCATCACGCTCGGGTTCGTCATCGTCTTCAAGGCCACCCGGGTGGTCAACTTCGCGCACGCGTCGTTCCTGCTGCTCGGCGTGTACGTGATCGCCTCCGCCCAGCCGAGCATCGGGTTCGCCGCGGCGGTGCTGCTCGGCCTGGCCGTCGCGGGCCTGCTGGGCCTGGCGACCGAGCGGCTGCTGCTGTCACGCGTCGACCGGCGCAACCACCACGCGATGGCGATCCTGACGATCGGCCTGAACGTCGTGCTGACCGCCGAGCTGACCCGGCGCCTCGGGGAGGCCGTGCTGCCGCTCGGCGCGCCGTGGGACGGCCACGTGGTCAAGCTCGGCCCGCTGACGCTTCCGCTCACGGTGGTCATCACCGTGGTGGCCGTGCCGGTGCTGATCGGCGGCCTCACCGCGCTGCTCACGCTGACCGGCTGGGGCTTGGCCATGCGGGCGTCCATCGCCGACGCCGAAGGCGCGGCACTGGTGGGCATCCGCCTGCGCCGGGTCTCCGCCGCCGCCTGGGTGCTGGCCGGGCTGCTGGCCACCGCGGCCGGCATCGGGCTGGCCTCCTTCCCCAGCCCGGGCGTCAGCCTGAGCATCGAGTCCGTCGCGATCGCCGCCTTCCCCGCGGCCATCATCGGCGGGTTCGACTCGCTCGGCGGGGCCATCGCGGGCGGGCTCATCGTCGGGGTCGTCCAGGTGCTCGTCGCCGGGAACCAGGACTCGCTGTCCTTTCTCGGGCTCGGCGTCGGCGACGTCGTGGCCTATCTCGTAATGATCGTCGTGCTGCTGTGGCGGCCGTCCGGACTGTTCGGGTCGAAGGAGTTCAGCCGTGTCTGACGCCACCGCCACCGCTGCCGCCATCGCCCCCCGCGCGGTGCCGCGCCGGCTGCTGGGCGCCCTCCTCCTGGCCGCCGCCGTCGTTGTACTGCTGGCGCTACCGCTGTACCTGGAGGCGTTCTGGCTGCGTATCGGCCTGTTCTCGATGGCCACGGCGGTCGGGGCGCTCGGCCTGACGATTCTGTTCGGGGCGGCGGGGCAACTCTCGCTCGGCCACGCGTTCTTCGTCGCGGTCGGCACGTACGGGTACGCGTTCCTGTCCGGCGGCGACACAGGCCACGTCAAGGGCCTGGGGCTGTCCCCGCTCGTCGCGGCCGTCCTCGCCATCCTGCTGGCCGGGGTGTGCGGCCTGCTGTTCAGCCCGGTCGCCAGCAGGCTGCGCGGTATCTATCTCGGGATCGCCTCGCTAGGGCTGGTCTTCCTCGGCCATCACCTGCTGCTGAACCTGCGCCCGGTCACCGGGGGTTACGACGGGCGCTCGGTCACGCCGTTCTCGCTGGGCGGGTTCGTCTTCTCCGACTCCTCCGGCCTCGCCGTGCTCGGCGTGCCGTTCGGGGCCGTGGAAAGCCTGTGGTACCTGTTCCTGGCGGTCACCGCCGTGGCGACGCTCGTGGCGCGCAACGTGCTGCGCGGCCGTCCCGGCAGGGCGTTCCGCCTGATGCGCGACAACGAGGTGGGGGCCGCCGCGATGGGTGTGCGGGTTCAGCGCGCCAAGGCCTCCGCGTTCGTCCTGTCCTCGATGTACGCCGGGGTCGCCGGCGTGCTCACCGCGCTGGCCTTCCAGCGCGCCGTTCCCGACTACTTCGACCTCGGCCTGTCCATCGACTTCCTCGCGATGATCATCCTGGGCGGGCTCGGCTCGACGTCCGGCGCGATCGTCGGCGCGACGTTCGTGGTCGCGCTGCCGATCGTGCTGTCCCGGTACGCGGACGCGCTGCCCCTGGTCGTCGGCCCCGGCCAGGACGGGCTCGACGCGTCGATCGCCGCGCAGTTCGTCTACGGCGCGCTCGTGGTGGTCGTCATGCTCACCCAGCCCGGCGGGCTGCGCGCGATGGTGCACGGCCTGCGCGAGCGCCGCCGTCCCCCCTATTCAAGGAGAACCCCGTGAAGCGGTCCCGTCCACGCGTCGTCTCAGCCGCCGCCCTCGCGCTCGCCCTGGCCGTCACCGGCTGTTCGAGCAAGGTCACCTCGTCCTCGAAGGGCACCACCCCCGGCGTCACCGACACCACCATCAAGCTGGGCATGCTGATGGACCTGTCCGGCGCGTTCGCCACCTCCGGCAAGACCAGTAACACCGCCAGCCAGTTCGCCGTGGACGAGATCAACGCGGCGGGCGGCGTGTGCGGCAGGAAGATCGAGCTGGTCGTCCGTGATCACGCCTATGACGTGCAGAAGGCGGTCACGGCCTACGACGAGGTCGCGCCGCAGGTGCTCGGCTTCCTCAACGTCTACGGCTCGGCGGTCACCGGGGCACTGCGGGACAAGATCTCCGCCAACGACATGCTGGTCGGCCTGACGGCGTTCGCGCCCACGCTGCTCGGCGACCCGCACCTCCTCGTGGTCGGCTCCACATACGACATCCAGGCGATCAACGCCGTCGACTGGCTGGTGCGCGAGGGCAAGCTGAAGAAGGGCGACACCCTCGGGCACATCTACCTGCAGGGCGAGATCGGCGAGAACAGCCTCAAGGGCAGCACGTACGCCACCCAGCAGCTCGGGCTCAAGCTGGCGAGCCAGCAGATCAAGCCGACCGACGCCGACCTCACCAGCCAGGTGAACGCGGTGAAGGCGGCCGGTGCCAAGGCGATCCTGCTGGACTCCACGGCCAAGCAGACGGCGGCGGTGGTCAGCGCGGCTCAGGCCGCCGGACTGGACGTGCCGGTCGTGGGCAACGTCGCGTCGTTCGCCGCGAGCCTGCTGTCCACATCGGCGGCGCCCGCCCTGCTCAAGCAGTACTACCGGGTCTCGGGCATCGGGCTGCTCAGCGCGCGGACGCCCGCGGTGCAGAAGCTCGCCGAGAAGTGGAAGGCCAAGTTCGGCGCGCAACAGCCCGAGTCGGGTGGCGCGGTCGTGCTCTCCTACTTCTCCACCCACCTGTGGGCGAAGATCATCGGCGGGACGTGCGACGACCTGACGCGCAAGGGGGTGCTCGCGGCCCGCGCCAAGGTGACCGGCTTCAGCATGGACGGGCTCGGCCCGGCGCTGGACCTGTCCGACCCAGCACAGCCGAGCTCGCGGCAGAGCCAGATCCACCGTCCTGACAAGTCCGCCTATGCCGGGATGGAGATGGTCGAGGACTTCAAGGTCTCCGACCTCGCCAAGCAGTACCAGATCAAGGCGAGCTAGCCGGCCCCTCCTCGGCGGGCCGCCCTGGATGGCGGGGATGATCCGATGTTGGAAGCACTGGAATAGGATGTGACGATGGCGACACGCGGCACGGCCGATGCGGCGGATCGGCAGCCCCGGGCGGTGCCTCGGGGCAACGGGCTCGCCGCGATCATGCGGTCGGCCCGCGACATCTTCGCCGAGCGCGGCTACCACGCCGCCTCGATCCGGGATATCGCCAAGGGGGCGGGCCTGAGCCTGTCGGCCCTCTACCACTACCACGCCGGCAAGCAGGAGCTGCTCCACGCGCTGCTGGAGGACGCGCTCGAAGACTGCTTCCGCGGCTGCCAGACGGCGCTGTCCACCGCCGGGGACGACCCGGCGGCGCGGCTGGGCGCCTTCGTGCGGGCGACGGTGGAATATCGGGTGCGGCGGCAGGTCGACAGCCTGCTCGCACTGCGGGAGATCCGCAATCTGGAGCCTGACCGGATGGAGCGCTTCGTCGAGCGGCGCGACGCGCTGTCCGGGCTGCTGCGGGAGATCATCGACGACGGCGTGGCGTGCGGCGTGTTCGCCACCCCGTACCCCGACGAGGCGCAGCGGGGGATCCTGGCGATGTGCAACGCGGTCGCCCAGTGGTATCAGCCGTCCGGTGACATCGGCGTCGGCGACCTGATGGAGCGATACGTGCACTTGTCGCTCTCCCTCGTGGAGTGCCGCGACGCCAAGGGCTGAGGCGGCCGGAGTCCGGACGACAGCCGCGCGAGCATGCAGCCAACTTAACGATCGTTCGATAATATAGGCAGGGAGCAGATGCGACGCACCGTCTTCGACGAAGACCATGAGGCGTTCCGGGCCATCGTCCGCGACTTCCTCGCCCGCGAGGTCGTCCCGGTCTTCCCGGAGTGGGAGAAGGCCGGGGCGGCACCCCGCGACTTCTACCGGCAGGTGGGCAAGCTGGGCATCCTCGGCATGCTGGTCCCCGAGGAGTACGGGGGCGGCGGCCAGCGCAGCTTCAAGTTCAACGCCGTGGTGAACGAGGAGCTGGCACGCGCCAAGCTGGGCCTCGGCACGGTACGGGTGCACGCCGATATCGTGACCCCGTACCTGCTGCGCTACGCCGACGAGGAGCAGAAGCGCCGCTGGCTGCCGGGCGTGGCGAGCGGCGAGTTGATGACCGCGATCGCGATGACCGAACCGGGCACCGGGTCCGACCTGGCGGGCATCGCCTCGACCGCGGTCCTCGACGGCGACCACTACGTGCTCAACGGAGCCAAGACCTTCATCACCGGCGCCGTCAACGCCGACCTCGTGCTCGTCGTCGCCCGCACCTCCCCACCTTCGGACAACCGCCGTACCGGCCTGAGCATCCTCGTCGTCGAGGCGGCATCGCCCGGCTTCACCGTAGGCCGCAACCTGGCCAAGATCGGGCTCAAGGCGCAGGACACCGCCGAGTTGGCCTTCGAGGACGTGCCCGTGCCGGTGGCGAACCTGCTGGGCGAGGAGGGCCGCGCGTTCGACTACCTCGGCCACAACCTGGCACAGGAGCGGCTGTCCATCGCGGTGAACGCGCAGGCGGCCGCGGTGGCGGCGGTGGAGCTGACCGTGGCGTACGTGCGTGATCGCAGCGTCTTCGGGCGGCCGCTGTCCGGCTTCCAGAACACCAAGTTCGTGCTGGCCGAGTGCGCGACGGACGTGGAGGCGGGTCAGGCACTGGTGGACCGCGCGCTGGAGGAGCACGACGGGGGCGGGCTGAGCGCGGCCGACGCGGCCAAGGTCAAGTTGTTCTGCACCGAGCTGCAGTCCCGCGTCGTCGACAAGTGCCTGCAACTTCACGGCGGATACGGCTACGTGCTGGAGTACCCGATCGCCCGCATGTACGCCGACGCCAGAGTCACCCGCATCTTCGGCGGCACGAGCGAGGTCATGAAGACCATCATCGCCAAGTCCGTCGGCCTGTAGAGATTACCGATCAGCACAGGGGATTACCGATGAGAACAGTGGAGGGCTGATGAGCACAGTGCTGACGGATTTCGCCGACGGCGTCGCGGTCATCACGATCAACCGCCCCGAGGCGCGCAACGCCGTGGACCTGGAGACGACGAAGGCGATCGCCGCCGCGATCGACGCGTTCGAGGCCCGGCCGGATCTGCTGGTCGCGATCCTGACCGGCGCGGGCGGCACGTTCTGCTCCGGCATGGACCTGAAGGCGTTCACCCGCGGTGAGAAGCCCGCCCTGCCGGGGCGCGGCTTCGCCGGGATCACCGAGCGCCTGCCGACGAAGCCACTGATCGCCGCGGTCGAGGGCTGGGCGATCGCCGGGGGCTGCGAGCTGGCGCTGGCCGCCGATCTGGTGGTCGCCGCCAGGGACGCCACGTTCGGGCTGCCCGAGGTGAAGCGGGGCCTGATCGCCGTGGGCGGCGGGCTGGTGCGGGTGGCGAAGGCGCTGCCGTACCACCTGGCCATGCAACTCGTGCTCACCGGCGACCCGCTCCCGGCCACGACGGCGCACTCGTACGGGCTGGTCAACGTGCTCAGCGAGCCCGGCGGTGCGCTGGAGGAGGCGCGGGCTCTGGCCACGAGGATCGCCGCCAACGCGCCGTTCGCGGTACGCGCGTCCAAGCGGATCGTCGCCTCGTCGGTGCGCTACACCGACGAGGAGGTGTTCGCCGAGCAGCGGGAGGTGTGGGCCGCGGTGACGGCCTCCGCTGACGCGCAGGAGGGCGCGCGCGCCTTCGCCGAGAAGCGGGCGCCGCTCTGGCGGGACCAGTGACGGGCGCCTGGCACATGGGAATGACGATCAGCGACCAGCTCGCCCGGCACGCGCGCATGACGCCTGACGCGGTGGCGTTGACGTTCGACGGCGTCCCCCTCACCTACCGGCTCCTGGACGAGCGGGTCTCCCGGCTGGCCGGTGTGTTCGCCGAGCACGGGGTCGGCGCGGGCGACCGGGTCGCGGTGATGGCGCACAACAGCCCGGAGATGGTGGAGGCGTATTTCGCCTCCGCCCGGATCGGCGCGATCTGCGTGCCGCTCAACTTCCGGCTGGTCGCCGACGAGGTCGCCTACCAGCTTGCCGACAGCGGTGCGGCGCTGGTTATCGCGGACACCCGGTTCGCACCGCTCCTCGCCCGGACGGGGGTCGACTGCCTGGTCATCGGGGAGGCCTACGAGGAGGCGCTGCGGTCGGTCTCGCCCGAGCGCGAGCCACCGGCGGTGGACCCGGGCTGGCCCGCGGTCATCATGTACACCTCCGGCACCACGGGCAGCCCCAAGGGCGCGGTGCTCACGCACGACAACCTGCTGGTCCAGACCGTCAGCAAGCTCATCCACATCGGGCATCCGGCGGACGCCCGGACCTGGCTGATCGGCACGCCGCTGTTCCACATCGCCGGGCTGGCGGGCCTGTACGCCGTCGTCTTCGTCGGCGGCCGGGCTGTGCTCGGCCGCTCCGCCGCCTTCGACCCGGCCCAGGCCGTGGATCTGCTCGAAGGTGAGCAGGTCACCTCGTGCTTCTTCGTTCCGTCGCAGTGGCAGGCGATCTGCGACCTGCCCGGCATCGCCGAGCGCGACCTCTCGGCGCTGCGCGTGGTCACCTGGGGCGCCTCGCCGGCCTCGACGACGCTGCTACGCCGGATGAACGAGCTGTTCGGCCACGCCAACATCACCACGTCGTTCGGGCAGACCGAGACCACGGCGGTCACCACGATCCTGCAGGGCCGGGACGCGCTGCGGAAGATCGGCTCCGTCGGCGTGCCGATGCTCAACGTCGAGGTGCGGATCGTCGACGCCGACGGCCACGACGTGCCGCGCGGCCAGGTCGGCGAGATCGTCTACCGGGGTCCGTCGGTGATGCGCGAGTACTGGAACAAGCCCGCCGAGACCGCGGCGGCGTTCGCGGGCGGCTGGTTCCACTCCGGCGATCTGGTGCGGCAGGACGAGGAGGGCTACCTCTACGTCGTCGACCGGCTCAAGGACATGATCATCTCGGGTGGCGAGAACATCTACTGCGTCGAGGTCGAGGACGTGCTGGCCGCCCATCCGCAGGTGGCTGAGGTGGCCGTGGTGGGCGCGCCGCACGAGAAGTGGGGCGAGACGCCGCTGGCCATCGTGGTGCCCGCCGACCCCGCCGCTCCGCCCACGCTGGAGGAGATCACCGGGTGGTGCCGGGAACGGCTGGCGGCCTACAAATGCCCGCGCCTGCTGTCGGTCGTGGACGCGCTGCCGCGCAACGCGAGCGGCAAGGTTCGCAAGACCGAGCTGCGGCGCAGCGTCAGGGCTTCGACAGGCGCGGGGTGAGGTTCGACACGAGGAGGGTGACGGTCTCCGCGACGCAGGCGGGCTTGGCTCCCCCGTCGATCTCGATGGTGTAGCGCGTGGTCAAGGCGACGCCCGTGGCGCTCTCCCGCAGGTCGGCGAAGGCCGCCCGCGCCCGCAGGCGCGAGCCGGCGAGCACGGGAGCGGGGAAACGCGCCTTGTTGACGCCGTAGTTGACGCGTGCCTGGCCCAGGTCGAGCCGGAAGAGCTGCTGTCCGAAGTGGGGTATCAGGGACAGGGTCAGGTAGCCGTGCGCGATCGTGCCGCCGAGCGGCCCTGCCGCGGCCCGTTCGCGGTCCACGTGGATCCACTGGTGATCCCCGGTGGCCTCGGCGAAGGCGTCGATGCGCTCCTGCCCGATCGCCAGCCAGGCGGTGGGCCCGAGCGGCTGACCGAGCGCGGCCTTGAGCTCCTCCAGGGACGCGAAGACGCGCGCGCTCACGCGGTCACCCGCTCGAAGACCGCCGCCAGGCCCTGGCCGCCGCCGATGCACATGGTCTCCAGGCCATAACGGGCCTCGCGCCGGTGCAGCTCGCGGGAGAGCGTGGCGAGCATCCGCGCGCCTGTCGCGCCGACCGGGTGGCCGAGGGAGATGCCGGAACCGTGGACGTTCGTCCGCTCCAGGTCCTTCTCGCCGAACCTCCATTCCCGCATGACGGCCAGCGCCTGGGCCGCGAACGCCTCGTTCAGCTCGATGAGATCCATGTCGTTCAGGGCGAGGCCCGCGCGGTTCAGGGCGGCGGCACTGGCGGGGACGGGGCCGAGGCCCATGGTCTTCGGCTCGACCCCGGCCACGGCCCAGGACACCAGGCGGACCAGTGGCCGCAGGCCCAGCTCGGCGGCCCGCTCCGGAGTGGTGACCAGGCACAGGGCGGCGGCGTCGTTCTGGCCGCTGGCGTTGCCGGCCGTGACGGTCGCCTCGGGGTCGGAGCCGAGCATGAGCGGCTTGAGCCTGGCCAGAGACTCCAGCGAGGTGTCGGCGCGCGGATGCTCGTCGGTGTCGATGACCACCTGCCCGCCTTTGACGGCGACGGTGACGGGGATGATCTCCTCGGCCAGGATGCCGCCGGCTTGGGCTTTGACCGCCCGCTGGTGGGACATCAGGGCCAGCTCATCCTGTTCCCGGCGCGAGATCGCGTACGCGCGGCGCAGGTTCTCGGCCGTCTCCAGCATGCCGCCCGGGACGGGATGGTTCCTGCCTCCCGCGGTCTGCCGGGCACGCGTGAGGCTGTCGTGCACCGCTACGCCGTTTCTGGCTCCCCAGCGCATGTCGAGCGAGTAGAACGTGGCGTTGCTCATGCTCTCGGTGCCGCCCGCCACGACGACCTCGTGGGCCCCGGTCCGCACCTGCATGGCGGCGTAGATGACCGCCTGCAGGCCGGAGCCGCAGCGCCGGTCGAGGTGCAGGCCGGGGACGGTGACGGGCAGACCGGCCTCGAGCGCGACGACCCGGCCGATAGCGGGCGCCTCGCTGCTGGCGTTGCAGTGGCCGAGGATGACGTCCTCGATCGCCTCCGGCGCGATGCCCATACGCTCGATCAGCCCCTTGAGCGCGCTGACCCCGAGATCGACCGCCGTCAGGGTCTTGAACATGCCGCCGTAGCGGCCTATGGGGGTGCGGACGGGCTCGCAGATGACCGCTTCACGCATGGCCGGTCCCTTCGATCGTCAAGGTGGTGTGGGGGTCGGGTGAGTCCTGGCCGAACACGCCCAGGGTGAGCGTGTCGTCCTCGGTCCTCCGCAGTCGCGCGGGCTGTCCGCAGAACAGGGGCCTGCGGTTGCGGTGCCGTACGCGGGTGATCGGCTCGTCGTGCTTCTCGAGGCGGAGCACCTCCGCCAGGGCGAGCGTCATCAGCGGGCCGTGCACCACCAGAGCGGGATAGCCCTCGACGCCGGTGGCGTACGGCCAGTCGTAGTGGATCCGGTGCGGGTTCGACGTCGCCGCGCTGAACCGCATCAGAAGGGACGGGTCCGTGGAAAGGTCCCAGGCCCACTCCCCCGCCCGGGTGAAGGGGGCGCCGGCGGAGTCCAGGACGGGCACCCGCTCCGCGGACGAGACCGCTCCGGCCTCCCCGTGGATTCCGGCCTCCCGGTAGATGAGGTCCTGCCGCTCCTCGACCGCGAGCCGGTCGCTGTCGTCGTACAGGCTGGTGGTGACCACCACGACGACCAACCGGCCGGTGCGGCCGGACTTCTCGGTGACCGACTCCACGCGCGTCTCGCGGCGCACCATGCTCCCCACGGTGAGCGGCGCGTGGAAGCTCACCTCGCCGCCCGCGAACATCCGCCGGGGCAGCCGCACAGGAGGCAGGAACGACCCGCGCGCCGGATGGCCGTCCGCGCCGAGCGCCGAGGAGACAGGCCAGCGGGCCAGGGCCGGCCAGTGCCACAGCGGCGGCAGCTCGTCCCCCGGCCCGACCGGGGGCGTGCCGTCGTCGAAGATCGCCGACAGCGCCGCCACGGGATGCGGATCGACCAGCTCGGTCGTGGTCAGCGTGTGCGGTTCCCAGCTCACATGAACCGTCCGCCGGTCACTTCCAGCACCGTGCCGGTCATGTACGACGACAGCCCCGAGGCCAGGAACAGCGCCACGGTGGCGACCTCACCCAGCTCCCCGGCGCGCTGCATCGGGATCTCGGCCAGCTTCTGGTCCCACGCCTTCTGCGGCATCGCCTCGGTCATGGCCGAGCGGATCAGGCCCGGCTGGATGACGTTGACCCGCACGCCGTGGTGCGCCAGCTCCTTCGCCGCGGCCTTGGACAGGCCGACGATTCCGGCCTTGGCGGCGGAGTAGTTGGTCTGGCCGACCATGCCGACCTTGCCGGACAGGGAGGAGATGTTCACGATCGCGCCGCTCTTGCGCTCGCGCATGACAGCGGCCGCTTTCCGGGTGCCGTTCCAGGTGCCCTTGAGGTGCACGTCGATGACCTGGTCGAACTGCTCCTCGGTCATCGTGCGCATGGTGGCGTCACGGGTGATCCCGGCGTTGTTCACCATGACGTCCAGCGAGCCGAAGGCGTCGAGCGCCGTCTGGATCAGGGCGTCCATGTCGGAGGAGCTGGTGACCTCGCACCGGACCGCCCTGGCCACGCCGGGGCCGCCGAGCTCCTTGGCCGCGGCCTGCGCGGCCTCCAGGTTCAGGTCTCCGAGGACGACCCGCGCGCCCTCCTTGACGAACAGCTCGGCGATGGCCAGCCCGATGCCCCGGGCGCCACCGGTGATGACCGCGGTCTTACCGTCGAGCAGCGTCATCCGTGATCAGCTTCTCTCTCTCGTTCGATGGGCCGCGCGATCTCACTTGATGGGGTTGCGCGCGATGAGCTGCGCCGCGATGACGTTGCGCTGGATCTCGTTGGTGCCCTCGCCCAGGATCATCAGCGGGGCGTCGCGGAAATACCGCTCGACGTCGAACTCCTTGGAGAAGCCGTACCCGCCGTGTACGCGCATCGCGTCCAGCGCCACCTGCATCGCGGCCTCGGAGGCGAACAGCTTGGCCATGCCCGCCTCCATGTCGGCCCGTCCGCCCTCGTCGAGACGGCGGGCGGCGTCCTCGGTCAGCAACCGTGCCGCCCGTACCTTGGTGGCCATGTCGGCCAGCAGGTTGCCCACCGACTGGTGCTTCCAGATCGGCTTGCCGAACGACTCGCGTTCCTGGGCGTAGCGGACCGCCGCGTCGAGGGCGGCCTGCGCGACGCCGACCGCGCGGGCGGCCACCTGGATCCTGCCGACCTCGAGGCCGCGCATCATCTGCGACCAGCCCTGCCCCGGCTCGCCGCCGAGCACGGCGGCGGCTGGGACCCGCATCTCGTCGAAGACGATCTCGCACGCCTCGACGCCGCGATAGCCGAGCTTGGGCAGGTTCTTGGAGATCGTCATGCCGTCGCCGGGCTCGACGAGGAGCACGCTCATGCCCTTGTGCGCCGGTTCGGCTTCCGGGTCGGTCAGGCACAGCAGGCCGATCAGTCCGGAGTGCCGGGCGTTGGAGATCCAGGTCTTCGACCCGCTGATCACCAGGTCGCCGTCGTCGGCGACCGCGTGCGTGCGCATGGCCTGCAGGTCGCTGCCGCCACCCGGCTCGGTGAGCGCCATCGTTGCCCTGACCGAGCCGTCGGCCATCGCGGGCAGGTAGCGTTCGCGCTGCTCAGGGGTGCCGAACGTGCTGATCATATAAGTGATCACCGAGTGCCCGCCGATGGCTCCGGCCAGGCTCATCCAGCCACGAGCCAGCTCCTCGGTCACGCGGGCGAAGCACGCCGCGCTCACGTCCACGCCGCCGTGCTCGGCCGGCCCGAGCAGGCCGAAGAAGCCCAGCTTCTTCATCTCGTCGATGAACTCGGCCGGGTATTCATCCACCGACTCGTAGTCCCGCACCCGGGGCCGCACCCGCTCGTCGACGAACTCGCCGGCCAGTGCGACGATCTCCCGCTCGTCCTCGGTCAGTGCGCTCATGGCCGCTCTCCCCTCACTCCCCTGAGGAGCTGCTTGGCGATAATGACCTTCTGCACCTCGCTGGTGCCCTCGTACAGCCGGAACAGGCGGGCGTCACGGTAGAACCGCTCGACCGGGACCGTCCGCATGTACCCCATGCCGCCGTGGATCTGAACCGCGCGGTCGGCCACCCGGCCCACCATCTCCGAGCAGAACAGCTTCGCGCACGACGGGGCCATGCGGCGGTCGCTGCCGTCGTCGTAGGCCCTCGCCGCTTCCAGCACCATCGCGCGGCCCGCGAACAGCTCGGTCTGCGACTCCGCGAGCATCGCCTGGACCTGCTGGAACTCCGCGATCGGATGGCCGCCCTGCCGGGTCGCCGCGGCGTGGTTGACGCTCTCCTCGACCAGCCGCTGGGCGAGCCCCACGCAGACCGCCGCGATGTGCAGCCGGCCTCGGGCCAGCGAGCGCATGGCGGCCGCGAAGCCGTCGCCCTCGACGCCGCCGACCAGCGCGGAGCCGGGTACGAAGACGTCGTCGAAGAACACCTCGGCCGTGTGTGCGCCGCGCTGCCCCATTTTGCCGTCCTTGGGGCCGACCGTGACCCCCGGGGAGCCGGCCTCGACCGTGAAGACCGAGATCTGCTCGGCGCCCGTCTTGGCGAAGACCATGAACACGTCGGCGCGGTCGGCGTTGGTGATGAACCGCTTCTGGCCGGTGATTCGATAGCCGCCCTCGACCCGGGACGCGCGGGTGCGCAGCCCGCTCGGGTCCGAACCCGCCTCCGACTCGGTCAGCGCGAACGAGGCGATCTTGGTTCCGGACGCCAGGTCCGGCAGGTACCGCCGCTTCTGCTCGTCGGTACCGAAGTTGACCAGCACCTGTCCCGCGATGCCGTTGTTGGTGCCGAGCATCGAGCGGAAGGCCGGCGTGGTGTGGCCGAGCTCCATCGCGAGTTGCACGTCCTCGATCATCGAAAAGCCGAGACCGCCGTATTCCTCGGGCAGCGCGAAGCCGAACAGCCCCATGTCGGCCGCCTTCGCGCGCAGCGACTCGGGGATCTCATCGGTCTGCTCGATGATGTCTTCCGCGGGCACGACCTCCTTGCGCACGAAGGTGCGCACGGCCGCGAGCACCTCCTGGAACGCTTCCGTCTCCACTGCCTGTCTCCGTCCTGAAATGTTCCTGGTCTGCTTCACGTGCGGGTGCCTCGCCTGAGCCGAGCCCGCGACTCGGTCGCGCTCACCGCACCACCCCTTCCCCCAGCAGGCTCTCGATGTCCTCGGGGGTGTGGCCCAGCTCGGACAAGATCGCGCGGGTGTCCCGGCCGGGGACCGGCGCGGGCCGCGGCCTGCCGCTGGGGGTGGCGTCGAACCGGGGCGCGGGCGCGGGGTGGATCGCCCCCTCGGAGTCGGTGAAGAAGCTCTTCCTGCTCGCGTTGTGGGGGTGTGAAAGGACCTCGTCCATGGTCAGCACCGGCGTGACGCAGGCGTCGGTGCCGGAGAACCGCTCGACCCACTCCTCGCGCGTGGCCTCCATGAACGCCTTCGCGAAGCTCTCCCGCATCGCGGGCCAGGTGGCCGGGTCCCGCTGGGCGGCCAGGTCGATCCGGCCGGCGACACCGAGGACGGCCACGAGGTCGGCGAAGAACCGGGGCTCGATCGCGCCCACGGCCATGTGCTTGCCGTCTGCGCACTCGTAGGTGTCGTAGAAGGGGGCGCCGCCGTCGAGCACGTTCTCGCCGCGGTTGACGGTCCAGGCGCCTTGGGCGTACCGACCGTAGATCATGGACATCAGCAGGCCGGAGCCCTCGACCATCGCGGCGTCCACGACCTGGCCACGCCCCGAGGCGCGCGCGTTCAGCACGGCGGCCAGCACCCCGAGCGCGAGGAGCATGCCGCCGCCCCCGAAGTCGCCGACCAGGTTGAGCGGTGGCGTGGGCGGCTGGCCCGCACGGCCGATCGCGCCGAGCGCGCCGGACAGGGCGATGTAGTTGATGTCGTGCCCGGCCCGCATCGCCAGCGGCCCGTCCTGGCCGAAGCCGGTCATGCGGCCGAACACCAGCCGCGGGTTGCGCTCGGCGAGCGTCACCGGGTCGAAGCCCAGACGCTCGGCCACTCCGGGGCGGAAGCCCTCCAGCACCGCGTCCGCCGTGTCGATCAGCGCGCGTACGACCGCCGCGCCGCGCGGGTTCTTCAGGTCCACGACCAAAGACCGGCGGCCCCGGTCGAGCACCGAATTGGGCCGCGCGTCCCGGTCGGCGGGGCGGTGCACGCGGATCACCTCCGCGCCCAGGTCGGCCAGCATCATCGCGGCGAACGGGACCGGGCCGATGCCCCCGAGCTCGACGACTCGCACCCCCGCGAGGGGGCCGTGCCCAACCATCGGCCCGCTCATCGGCCCTGCCAGTTCGCTCGGCGCTTCTCGGCGAACGCGCGGGCGCCCTCCTGAGCGTCCTCCGACGCGAAGACGGGCTCGATGATCGCGCGCTGCCGGGCGAACCTCTCCGACTCCGGCCACTGCCCGTGTTCCTTGATCACCCGTTTGCTGGCGAGGGTGGCGAGCGGGCCGTTCTCCGCGATCCTGGCCGCGAGCGCGAGCGCCTCGTCGAGGGCCTTTCCCTCCTCGGTGAGCCGGTTGACCAGGCCGATCGCGTACGCACGCTCGGCGGCGATCAGGTCGCCGGTCAGCGCGAGCTCCATCGCGATCTGCTCGGGGATGCGGTGCGGCAGGCGCAGCAGCCCACCGGCGGCCGCGACCAGACCGCGCTTGACCTCCGGGATGCCGAACCTGGCCGTACGCGCCGCGACCACCAGGTCACACGCGAGGACGATCTCGCAGCCTCCCGCCAGCGCGTAGCCCTCGACCGCCGCGATCAGCGGCTTGTTCGGCGGCGCCTCGGTCACGCCCGCGAATCCCCTGCCCTCGATGTTCGGCCGCTCGCCGCGCAGGAACCCCTTCAGGTCCATTCCCGCGCAGAAGCTGCCCCCGGCCCCGGTGAGGACGCCGACGGACAGGTCGTCGCGGCGGTCCAGCTCGTCGAGCGCGGCGGCGATGCCCTCGGACACCGCCCGGGTGACGGCGTTCTTCGCGTGCGGCCGGTTGATGGTGATCACCGCGACGCGCGCCTCGTGGCGCACCAGCACCTCGTCGCTCTCGGTTGTCATCTGTTCGGAACTCCTGAGTGGGCCGGTGGGATACGGGTCGGCTACTCCTGACTGCATCATCACCGGGCCGGTTAGCGCCAAGACCAGAGTGCGTATGGATCTATCAGCGGGGCCTATGAGCTCAGGTCAGAGATAGTGTCCGAGGTATGGACCTCCGGCTCGTCGCGTACTTCGTCGCGGTCATCGACCACGGCGGCATCACCAAGGCCGCCAAGGAGCTGTACATCGCGCAGCCGTCCTTGTCCCAGGCCATCCGCAGCCTGGAACGCCAACTCGGCGCCCAGCTCTTCGACCGGTCCGGACGCGGGCTCACGCTGACCGCCGACGGGCAGGCGTTCGCCGGTCCGGCGCGGCAGATCCTGGCCGACGTCGAGAGCGCCAAGCGCCGGGTGCACGCCGTCCGCGACCTGCTCACCGGACGTCTGGAGATGGCGGTGCTGTCGACGCTGTCCGCCGACCCACTACCGAGGTTGATCAGCGAGCTGCGGCGGCTGCATCCCGGCATCCTGGTCACCGTACGCGATCCAGGCAGCTCGTCCGGCGTGGAGAGCCAGGTCCGCCAGGGGCACGCCGAGCTGGGGCTGACGGACTTCCCGGTGAAAAGCGACATGCTGCGCACCCGCGAGCTGTGGGACCAGGAGATCACCCTGGTCCTGCCGCCCGACCTGGCCGCCACGCTCCCCGACCCGGTCCCGCTGGCGGCGATCGCCGAGATCCCCCTGGTGCTGGAGTACTCCGACGCGGGCGGCCGGGCCGCCATCGACGACGCCCTCGGGCAGGCCATCGACCTCGTCGCCGTCGAGTGCGCGCACCGGCAGGCGATCTGGGAGCTGGTCATGCACGGCGCGGGCGCCACGTTCCTGCCCCGGCCGATCGCCGAGGCCGAGCTGCGCAACGTCGTGGTGCGCTCCACCTCGCCCCAGGTCCGGCGCACGGTACGGCTCGTGCACCGCTCCGGCCCGCTCTCCCCCGCCGCCGCGGCGTTCCTGGAGGTCGCGGCGGCCATGAGCGCTTGACGCATAGGTTCGGCCTATCGGAGGATGCGGCGTTCGGTCTTTGCGCCCCGCTCCGATGGGTGGTCGACTCTCGGCAGCGGGCCTCGGGCCGGATGCGAAGGAGATGCCACGTGAACACGGCGCTGCCCCCCACCTCCGGGGGCATGACGATCGGCGACCAGCTCGCCCGGCATGCCCGCTCGGTCGCCGACGCCGTGGCGCTGCGCATGGACGGGGTCGATCGCACATACCGGAAGCTGGACGAGCGGGTCAACCGGCTCGCCCATGTGCTTCGGACGCGCGGGGTCGAGCCAGGCGACCGGGTCATGGTGATGACGTTCAACCGGCTGGAGATGGTGGAGACGTTCTTCGCCTGCGCCCGGCTGGGCGCGGTCTGCGTTCCGGTCAACTTCCGGCTGCACGCCGAGGAGGTGTCCTACCAGCTGGCCGACAGCGGGGCCGTCGTCGCGGTCGTCGAGTCGGCGCTGGCCGCTACGTTCGCGCAGGCGTGCAAGGACGCGCCGGCGCTGCGTCACAGCCTCATGGTCGGGCCGGGCGACCCCCATGGCGGCATGGAGGCGTACGAGGACGCGCTGCGCGACGCGTCCGCGTCCGGGATCGACGTGGCGGTCGATCTCCACGCCCCGGCCTTCATCATGTACACCTCCGGCACCACGGGACGCCCCAAGGGCGCGGTGCTGACGCACTACAACCTGCTCATCCAGACCATGAGCAGGATCGCGCACACCGGGCTGCCCAGCGACTGCCGGACCTGGCTGATCAGCACCCCGCTCTTCCACATCGGCGGCCTGGCGGCGCTGCTGTCGAGCGTCCTGCTCGGCGCGAAGACCGTGATCGCCAGGTCGGGCCGGTTCGACCCGGCCGAGATCATGGACACGCTCGAACGCGAGCGCATCGGATACTGCTTCCTCGTCCCCGCCCAATGGCAGGCCATCGTCGATATCCCGGATATCAAGGACAGGGATCTGTCAGCCCTGCGGATCATCTCGTGGGGCGCCGCGCCCGCGACGAAGACCCTGCTGAACAGGATGATCGACACGTTCCCGGACGCGAAACTGTCGAGCGTGTTCGGGCAGACCGAGTGCGGCGCGGTGAGCACGATGCTCCGTGGCGAGGACGCACTGCGCAAGATCGGCTCGGTGGGGACGCCGCTGCTCAACGTCGAGGTCCGCATCGTGGACGAGCAGATGAACGACGTGCCTCGGGGGCAGGTCGGCGAGATCGTCTACCGCGGCCCGTCGATCATGACCGGCTACTGGAACAAGCCCACCGAAACCGCCGAGGCGTTCGCGGGCGGCTGGTTCCACTCCGGTGATCTCGTCCGCCAGGACGAGGACGGCTACATCTACGTCGTCGACCGCCTCAAAGACATGATCATCTCCGGTGGCGAGAACATCTACTGCGCCGAGGTGGAGGAGGCCATCGCCGCCCACCCGAAGGTGGCCGAGGTCGCCGTGGTGGGCGTTCCGGACGAGCGGTGGGGCGAGACGCCGCTGGCCGTCGTCGTCTCCGCCGGCGCCACCGGCTCCCCGACCGCGGAGGAGATCGGGCAGTGGTGCCGGGCGCGGCTGGCGGCGTACAAGGTGCCGCGGCTTGTGGTGGTGGTCACGGAGCTGCCGCGCAACGCCAGCGGCAAGGTGCGCAAGAACGAGCTGCGCGAACGCTGGCGGACTCAGTCCGTGACGCTCGCCTGAGCCAGGTCGACGAACGCGCGGCCTGCGGGCGACAGCGCTGCCGGGTCGTACACCAGCCCATAGGCCCGGCTGATCCGCGGCTCGAGCGAGCGCACCACGGCCCCTCTCGCCGCGGCGGCCTCGGCCATCGACCGTTCCAGGAACGTGGCGCCCACACCGGCCAGCACGAGGGGCAGCCGGGCCTCGCGGTGCTCCACCACGATGGACGGGCTGATGGCACGGCCCGCCGCCGCGACCGCCTGCTCGATCACGCCGACCGCCAGGGAGCTGCCCCGCGGCACGGTCACCTGCGGGAGGTCCGGCAGCTGCGACAGCGGCAACGGACCGTCGGGACGCGGCGCCGATCCAGGCGGCAGCACCAGCCAGTACTCCTGCAGCCCGAGCTCGCGGACCTCCAGCCCCGCGTGGCCGATCGCGGGCAGATGGCAGACCACGATCTCGCAGTGGCCCTCCCTGATCAGGGACGTCGCCATCGCTTCGTCGCGCAGGTCCCCGATCCTGATCGACACCTTCGGGAACTCCCTGCGGAAGGCGCCCACCAGGCGCGCCACCGCATCGGCCGACAACGCGGGCATGGCGAAGATGTCCAGCCGGCCCCGCGGCCGTCCGGCCGCGTCCACCAGGGATCCCTCAGCGGCGACGACGTCGCGCAGGACGCGGCGCGCGGGTCCGACCAGGCTGTGCCCGGCCGAGGTGAGCACCATGCCGCGGCCGATGCGGTGGAACAGCGGGACGCCCAGCTCACGCTCGAGCCCTTGGATGGCCTGCGAGATGGTGGGCTGGGCGACGTCCAGGACGGTCGCGGCCGCGTTGATGCCGTTGTGGTCGACGACCGCCAGGAAGTACTTGATCTGGTGCAGGTCCACGGGCCGACTGTATCCGTGGGCGACTCGCCCTGTGCGGACGGCCCGCATGGTGCATAGCGGACAGCCGATCAGAGCGGGCAGCGGGTCAGCGGGGAGCCATGCGGATGGCGCCGTCGAGGCGGATGGTCTCGCCGTTGAGGTAGCCGTTCTCCAGGATCTGACACGCCAGTTGCCCGAACTCCTCCGGACGCCCGAGACGCGCCGGGTTGGGCACGCTGGCCTCCAGCGAGGCCCGTACGTCGTCGCGCAGGCGGGCCAGCAGGGGTGTGTCCATGATCCCGGGCGCGATCGTGCACACCCGGATCGACCTGCTGGCCAGGTCGCGGGCCGCCGTCAGGGTCATCCCGACGATGCCGGCCTTCGCGGCGGTGTACGGGATCTGCCCGATCTGGCCCTCGTAGGCCGCGACCGACGCGGTCAGCACGATGGCGCCGCGCTCGCCGCCCACCTCGTCATGGCGCGCCATGCGGGCCGCGGCGAGGCGCAGGGCGTTGAACGAGCCGATCAGGTTGAGCCTGATCACCCATTCGAAGTCCTCGAGTGAGCCGGGGTTGCCGTCCTTGTCCAGCAACCTGAGCCTGCGGCCGGCACCCGCGCAGTGCACGAGCCCCCGCAGCCCGCCGTCCGCGTCGGCCGCGTCGAGCGCCGCCCCGAACTGGCCGGCATCCGTGACGTCCGCGGCGACGAACCGCGCCGCGCCGCCGAGCTCCTTGGCGACGTCGGTGCCCGCGGAGGTGGGCAGGTCGATGAGGGTGACCCGGCCGCCCGCCTCGACCACCCGGCGGGCCGTGGCCAGCCCCAGTCCGGACGCGCCTCCGGTGACGGCGATGGACAGTCCTTCCAACCGCATGCGCGCGGCTCCTCTCAGTCGGGAATCTCTCAGGCCGGGATCATCTGTCTTCAGAGCAGCTCGAGGATGGTCGCGTTGGCCATGCCGCCCGCCTCACACATGGTCTGCAGGCCGTAACGCAGGCCCTGGTCCTTCATGTGGTGCACCAGACGGGTCATAAGAACGGCTCCCGAACCGCCCAGCGGGTGCCCCACCGCGATCGCCCCGCCCAGAGGGTTGAGCCGGTCACCGGAGCCGCCCGTCTCCGCCTGCCAGGCCAGCGGCACGGGCGCGAACGCCTCGTTCACCTCGTACGCGCCGATGTCCTCGATGCGCAGACCGGACTTCTTCAGCACCTTCGCCGTCGCCTCGATCGGCGCGGTCAGCATGATGACCGGATCGTCCCCGGCCAGCGCGACACTGTGCACGCGGGCGATCGGCCGCAGCCCCCGCGCCCGGGCGATCTCGCCCGACGTGATCAGCAGCGCGCCCGCGCCGTCGGAGATCTGCGACGCGTTGCCCGCGGTGATCACGCCGTCCTCGCTGAAGGCGGTCCTGAGCCCACCCAGCGTCTCCACCGATGATCCGCGGCGAATGCCCTCATCTGTACGGAGCCCTTGTACGGGAGCGAGCTGTCCGTCGAGCGCGCCCGAGTCCACCGCCGCGGCCGCCCGGGCGTGGGACCGCGCCGCGTACTCGTCGAGCCGTCGCCGTGACAAGCCCCACCGCTTGGCCATCATCTCCGCCCCGATGCCCTGGTTGAAGCCGTCCACGCCGTAGCGTTCGAGGACCTCCTCCGGGTACGGGCGGCCGTCGCGCGCGGCCGATCCCATGGGCACCCGGCTCATCGACTCCACCCCACCGGCGATCGCGAAGTCGTAGTGTCCCGCGACCACTCCCGCCGCCGCGAAGTGCGCCGCCTGCTGGCTGGAACCGCACCGCCGGTCGACTGTCGTGCCGGGCACCGATTCCGGCCATCCCGCCGCCAGCACCGCGACGCGGGCGATGTTGCCGGACTGGTCCCCGGCCTGACTGACACATCCCCAGATGACATCGTCGATCTCCCCCGGTTCCATGCCCGTACGCTCGACGAGCGCCGTCAGGACGTGCGCGGACAGGTTCGCCGGGTGAACACCGGCCAGGGCCCCGTTGCGCTTTCCGATGGGCGTACGCACCGCGTCGACGATGACCGCGTCCCTCACAGGCTTCTCCTCACATAGGTACGGACACCGCTGGGAACGCTGGGTGTCATGGGTTGGATTCGCCGCTCGGAACAGGCCTGCGGGAGCCATCCGAATCAACCACACGCCACCGACCACGCACAAAGCCCTGATTGCGATCGGGCATATCGCCGATACCTATGTGAGCCGCGACCCGGCGTCCAGGCAGGCGACACCTCTCACTGTCCCCGCCGCCGCCAACCTGAGGCGTGGGAGCGGGGCGAGTGCCGCGAGCAATCGTCCCGATTTTCAGGCCCGAACGGCCTCCTCCATCAGGGGAGATTGGAGGCTAAAGCGAGTGCCGCGCCACTTCCGGCGCCTCGGGCTTGGAGGCCCCGCGCTCCGGATTGGGTTGCCATCGAATTACCTGCCTACCAAAGGCGTCCCCGACTTCTGGAGTCTGATCTCGGCGTATAAATTTCTGGCCAGTTCGTCCAAAGTCTCTCCGCAACGCACGTTGGAGAGAAGGCTGTTCTTGGGCACGAAGTGGGCGCGGATGGCGACCCAGCCTCCGGACATGTCGGTGATCTGCCAGTCAGGGAATCTGCTGAGCACTTGCTGCAAGGTCAGGGACACGGCCGCGCTCCGGCGATCAGGGGCGAGAGCGGGTACGACATGCGGAGCGTCGCGTAGCGGAGGGCGATTCGATGGGCGGGTGTCGTAGGTGCTTCGTGGCCGTCAGCCGCTCACCGTAGACCAGGTTCGGGAGATATCCATTCGTATCGGGGTCCCGCTTCACTTGCTCCGATTCGGAGCCCGAGAGGATGACGATCCGACGAAGCGCAGAGATTTCGGCAAGGCGGTGGCGTTGACCGCGCTGGCGGGCGTGGCCCTGCCCAAGCGCCCGGACGTGGACGAGACCACAGCCGCCACGTGACCAGTATCACCGGCGCCCACCGCCGCTTGGAGGCCGGCACGCCTGCGCGTGAACTCGCCCGGCTGGCCGTGGCCCAGGTCGATCTCGCGAACCGCGTCCTCGGCTGCGCGTCGCGGTCACCGTACGCTGATGAGGTCCGGTCTGCTCTGAGCGAGGCGGCGGGCTTCGCGGCCTGGGTGCACGCTGACATGCAGGACACCGGTTCGGCGCGCTTCTACTACCGTCGTGCGATCGACAGCGCACGGCAGGCTGACAACGCGCTGCTGGCGGCGTACATGATCGGCAGTCTGGCCGCCTTCGAGATCGACGCCGACGATCCGCTCACCGGACTGAACCTTCTGGCGAGGGCGCGGCGGGAGATCGGCGAGCGGCCCCCGGCTACCGCTCGCGCGTGGCTGTTGAGCATCGAAGCGCTCGGCCACGCAGCCGCACGAGACGAGGCGGCCGCGCTTCAGGCGTTGAGAGCGGCGGAGTCGGCGGTACGGGCCGTCGCGCCGCCCTGGCCGTGGGTGTTCCCCTTTGATCATGCGAAGCCGGCGGGTTATCGCGCGCTGGTGATGGTACGGCTCAAGCGGCCGGCCGAGGCCGTCGCTGCCTTCAACGAGTCGCTCTCCTCGGCCCAGCCCGGTGCGAAGCAACGGGGCGTGCTCATGACCGAGGTAGCGACCGTCGAGGCCATGTTGGGACGCTATGACGAGGCGCTGTATCTGGCCTCCAACGCGCTCACGGTGGGGACGGCGTATGGGTCGGAGCGTGTCCTGCATCGGGTCAGGACCTTCCGTCGTGCCTATGGCGGCCCGCCATCCAACGCCCTTCGGTCCTTCGACGAACGTCTGCACGCCACTCTGCTCTGAGGGGGATCATGGTCCGCATCGCCGTCTCCGGTCACCGGGGCTTGCCGGAAGAGACTGCCGTGCTGGTCGATCGGGCGATACGTGAGGCGCTCGCGGCGTACCTTCCCGACATCAGTGGGTTGTCCTGTTTGGCGGATGGGGCCGATCAGATCTTCGCTCGCGGGGTGCTGGACCTTGGTGGAGCGCTGGAGGCGGTGATTCCGGCCAAGGAGTACCGAGACGGGCTGCCGAGCGAGTGCCATGCGGCTTACGACGAGTTGCTGGGCCGGGCTGTCCGGGCCCACAGGCTGGACTTCGTGGAGTCCACCTCGGAGTCCCACATGACGGCCAGTTCGCGCATGCTGGACGACGCCGATGTGTTGTTCGCCGTCTGGGACGGGCAGCCCGCCCGAGGGTATGGCGGCACTGCCGACGTGGTGGCCGAGGCTCGGCGGCGAGAGGTGCCTGTCCGGGTGATCTGGCCCGAAGGAGCCCGGCGAGATTAGGAGCCTCTAGGCACTAGATAACACCAGGTCCTCGGCGTCGTGCCGGTCGCCGGTCGCCGAGAGCACCGGCGGGCTGGGGGGCTTCAGGGAGTCGCGACCTCCATGTCCCCGGAGTCGCTGGACAGCGCGATCGAACGCTGGGCCGAGGTGTCGCTGGCGGTCCTGATGACCTTGTTCCCGGAGTCGGTTTTGGCGTCGATCCGGTACGGCGTCTGCGGCACGTGGATCACGGTCTTGCCCGAATCGGTGACGGTCGTGACCTTGTCGGGCGGCCCGGTGAAGGTCAGGGTCATGTCCCCCGAATCGGTCTTCGCGGCGACCTCCTTGGCCGTCAGGCCGATGGCCTTGACGGTCCCGGAGTCGCTCGTGGCCTCCAGCGCGCCCGACAGCCCCTTCAGCGTCAGGTCCCCCGAATCGGAGCGGACCTTGACGCGCAGGCCCTTGGGTACCTCGACCTGGTAGCTCACGTCGCAGGTCACGCCCCAGGCGCCCAGCCCCCAACTGGTCGGGCAGTCGAACGCCAACTCCAGCGTGTCACCCCGTACCTCGTGGCGGGTCGTCGGCTTGTTCTTGCGCCAGTTGAGGCGCTCGGTCACATGGATGCCCTGCCGATCCGACTCGACCACGTCCACGGTGCCGGCGTCGGCTTCGATGTGCAGCGCCGCCACCTTGTCGGTGAGGTCGTACGACTTTGTGTCCGCCTCGGGCGTAATACCGGCGCCGCATCCGGTCAACACCGCCGCGAGCCCGAGCAGGCCCGCGATCACCGCTGTTCTCTCGATCTTCATGGTGCTCAATTCTGGGCGATCCGCCCCGTACCCGGCCTCAAGGGGATCCCTGAAATCCCCCTGATGACATCACTGAGTGAAACCAGTGATCACCAAGGGCAGCGCCTTGCGAACGGTCTGGTTGGGGTCCACGTCGCCCGCGTCGGTGAGGGTCTGCGTCGCGCCGCGGGAGTGCAGGTGGCTCTGGCAGCGCGGAACACCTCGGCCGGCGTGCGGTAAATGTCGGTGTAGCGGTTCCTGGAGATCACGAAGTAGGCCAGGGAGAACGAGGACATCCGCACCTAGTCGTCGGCCGCCGCGGCCTCGAACGAGCTCAGGTTGAACGGGCCGGCGATCGGGGCGAGCCCGCCGAGCCGGAAGTACGGGTCCTGTCTCCGCTGCAGGGCCCGGCGCTTCCAGTGCGGTGTGCTGGCTGGTTTGCGTTGAGGAGAGGGCTGCTTTGGGTGGGGATTGAGCGATTAGGGTGGTGAGTCAGGGCACTCTAGCCGGGTAGCGGTTCTCTGCCGGGAGACGCGGATGGCGTTCTGGTCGCGGCTGTTCAAGTGGGGGGCGGGCGATCCGCTGGCCGAGCGGGAGGAAGCGCGTCGGCAGGGGATGCGGGATGCCCGGCAGCATCCGCTTGGGGAATTCACGGACCCGGAGTTCCAGCCTTCGTACGTGACCGAGGTGCGTGCTCTGGCGCGGGAACGGATCACCGAGGTTGATCGGCGGCTGGCGGCCACCAGAACGGCGCTGCTTGAGCGGGCTGTGGGGGCTCGGGAGACGATACTGCGCGAGCTCGGGCGGGCCGATCTGCGGCCGGACGGCGGCTACGGCAACGGGTCCGGGCCAAGGTCGGGGTCGGGCTCCGGGTCGGCGTCGGCGTCAGGGTCAGGGTCGGAGTCGGGGTCCGGGTTCATTGCCGGGTCTGGGTCTGGGTCTGGGGTCGAGGGTGCTGGGTCGGCGGGTGATTCCGCTGCTGCTTCTGCCAACGCTTCAACGCGGGTCTCCGCTGGTGGGGAGGATGCGTTCATTTCCATCGCGGAGGCCAGGCGGCGGCGGGGTGAGGCGCGGCGCAGGGTGGTGTTACAGGAGGCCAGTGACACGGTTCATCGGGCCAGGGCGCAGATCGAGCGGCTCACGCAGGAGTGGGAGAGCGCGCTGATCGAGCGCAACCACGCCGTGGAGACCGTGCATGCCAGGGCCGAGCAGCTCATCGCCGCCTATCGGGGTGGGGTGATGCGGGCTCATCCGCGTAAAGAGGAGATTCCGTCGCTGTGGAAGGGCGAGGTCATCGCGATGGACTCCTCGGGGGACAGTGCGGCGGCGGTCTCCGGGCGGGAGGAGATCGGGCGGATCATGGAGGAGGTCGAGGCGCGGATCGAGGTATGGCACGCCGAGGTCATACCCCGGACGCTGCCCAGCGAGGTGCGGCGCTCCCTGCCCAGAGAGGCAACCCCCGATGCCGACCTGGATTCGGAGGGTTCCGAAGGGGATGTCGGTTCGGACACCACCTCCGATTCGGATGCCGCCTCCGATTCGGATGCCGCCTCCGATTCGGACGCCAGTCCCGGCTCGAACACCGACATGGGTCCCAACGCCAGCCCCGGCCCCGGCCCCGGCCCCGGCCCCGGCGTAGGCCACCGCCCCGCCTCGGACTCGGCCTCCGATCTGGGGCCCATTGAAGAAACGGCGCCCGATCGGGGGGTCAGGTCGGAGGGTGACGAGCCGGGGGCTGGAGGAAGGCGATGACGGACGCGGGTGGCGGCGACACCGGGGGGCGGGGGGAGCCCCTGACGCAGGTGGCCAGGCGGCGGGCGGGCGTTGGGGGGCGGTCAGTGGCTTGCGCGGGCACCGCGTTGCAGGCGAGGGCTTCAATGGCCTGGGCAGGCGTCGGGCGACGGGCTACGGCCTCGGCGGCCTGGGCAGGCGTCACGCGGCGGGCAATGGCGTCGACAGCCTGGGCAGGCGTCACGCGGCGGGCGATGGCTTCGGTGGCCGTGGTGGTGCTGGTGGTGGGCGGGGTTGCTGGGTGTGGGACTGAGGCGAAGGCTGTGTGCGGGGTGGTCGTGGACTCCACGAGCTATGCCGATCCGGCGACTTCCCGCAGTGACGTCACCTCCAAGTTGCCCGCCTTCGCGCAGGGCTGTGACTGGATCGCGTACGCCGCCGTGACCGGAAGCTCCGAGAGCAGTACGTGCCGCCAGGACCCGGTGTCCATCGCGGCGACCAAAGCCGAGAACCCCAACGCGAACCCGGTCGTCGAAGACCGCATCCGGGCCCATCGGATCACCGAGGTGCTCCCCCGGGCGGTGAAGTTGTTCGACTGCCCGACCGAAGGCGAGGGGTCGGACGTGCTGGGGGCGCTTCGGTACCTGGTCAAGCAGATGAGCGCCCAGCGGCAACCCGACAAGGCGCATCAGATCATCGTGTTCAGCGACCTCATCAACAACCGGGGTGAGCTGAACATCAACAAGCTCGACCTGAGCGAGGCCGCCAGGAAGCAGAAGGCCAAGCAGTTGCGGGAGTCGCAGTTGATGCCTGATCTGGCTGGTTACGGGGTGGTCGTGCATGGGTTTTTGCGGGAGAAGACGGCGAGTCCTGACCGTTTTCCACTGCTGGAGGACTTCTGGAAGGAGACGTTCGAGGCGGCGGGAGCGAGTCCGGTCGATCTGCTGTAGCGGAGCGACTTCGAGAGCGCTCTCTAAAGGCGGCGAGTGGTCTGACCCTGAGCCGTCAAGGCCGTGTTGACACGGCGTTACGCCTGTGTTTACGTCTCGGTGAGAGAGCGCTCTCTAGCACGAACAACCCCTGCTCAAGCCTCCGCATCCCCCCAGGAGCAAGGAATGGCAGCACAATCACCGGCCCGCAGGCGCTTGGCGGCGGTGGCCGTGGCGCTGGCGGTGCTCGCCGCCCTCCTCGTGCACGTGGCCGTGAGTGCGTCCGCGGCCGTGCCCCCAACCCCTTCCGGCTGGTCACTCGTCTGGTCGGACGACTTCAACGGCAACGCGGGCGCGCCGCCCTCGTCGGCCAACTGGATCGTGGACACCGGGCACGCGTACCCCGGCGGACCGGGCAACTGGGGCACCGGCGAGATCCAGAACTACACCGGCTCCTCCTCCAACCTCGGCCTCGACGGCGCCGGAAACCTGCGCATCACGCCCCAGCGCAGCAGCTCCGGCGAATGGACGTCGGCACGCATCGAGACGACGCGGTCCGACTTCAAGCCGGCCGACGGGCGGGTGCTGCGCATCGAGGGCCGCATCCAGATGCCGAACGTGACCGGTCAGGCCGCCCTCGGCTACTGGCCGGCGTTCTGGGCACTCGGCTCGCCGTACCGGGGCAACTACTGGAACTGGCCGGGCATCGGCGAGTTCGACATCATGGAGAACGTCAACGGCATCAACTCCGTCTGGGGCGTCCTGCACTGCGGCGTGAGCCCCGGCGGGCCGTGCAACGAGACCACCGGCCTGGGCGCCAACCGCGCCTGCCCCGGCTCGACGTGCCAGGAGGCCTTCCACACCTACCGCTTCGAGTGGGACCGCGGCGTCAGTCCCAACCAGTTGCGCTGGTACGTGGACGGCCAGCAGTTCCACAGCGTGAGCCAGTCCCAGATGGACGCCACGAGCTGGGCCAACATGACCGGGCACGCCGGGTACTTCCTGCTGCTCAACGTGGCCATGGGCGGCGCTTTCCCGAACGCGCTGGCCGGCAGCGGGACGCCGGTCGCGGCCACCGTGCCGGGGCGGCCGATGGTCGTCGACTACGTGGCGGTATGGCAGAGCGGCAGCTCCGGACCGACCAACCCGCCAGGCGGGGTGGACGCCCGCTCGACCATCCAGGCCGAGAGCTACCAGGCTCAGTCGGGCACCATCGTCGAGACCACCACGGACACGGGCGGCGGCCAGAACGTCGGCGCCATCGCCAACGGCGACTGGCTCCGCTTCGACGGGGTGAACTTCGGCTCCACGGCCGCCGGGCAGTTCAAGGCCAGGGTGGCGTCCGGGGCGGGGGCCGGGGTGAGCGGGCTCGTGCAGGTACGGCTCGACAGCCCCACCGCCACACCGATCGGCGACTTTGCGCTGGCCAACACGGGCGGCTGGCAGAGCTGGCGGACGGTGCCGGCGAACATCTCGGGAGTGACCGGTACGCACACGGTCTACCTGACGTTCAGCAGCGGGCAGCCGGCCGACTTCGTCAACGTCAACTGGTTCACGTTCTCCACCACCTGAGGGACCGCCTCTCGGGGGAGATGGCGGGACCGCACTGATCACCTGGCTAGGGTTGGCGTCATGATTCTGCGCCATGTGACGATCGACTGTGCCGAACCGTACGAGCTGGGGACCTTCTGGAGCCAGGTGACCGGGTGGCCGTTGTCCGACGAGGACGAGCCGGGTGACCCCGAGGTGCTCGTCGTGGCGCCCTCGCCCGTGCCGGGCCTGCTGTTCATCCGGGTTTCGGAGGGCAAGACGGCGAAGAACCGGATCCACTTCGACTGGATGCCGACCGACCGGACCCGCGACGAGGAGGTGGAGCGCATCATCTCCCTTGGGGCGAAGTTGCACGAGGACCACCGCAAGGCTGACGGGCGCGGTTGGGTGACACTGCGCGACCCTGAGGGCAACGAGTTCTGCGTTGAGCGCGGCGAGGCCGAGCGCGCCAACTGAGCTGATCAGACACCTCGCCCGCCGCAGGGAGCCGCCGTACCTCAGGTTCCCTGAGGGTTGGTGCTGCGGCGTCTGACCACGATGCGTTCGGCCCAGCTCGCCGCCTCCGGGTCGTGCAGGCCCTCCACCACGCCGCCCAGGTACGCCGTGCCAAGGCTGTCGAACCCGCTGTCGAGCTGTCTCATCCTGCTGGCCTGACGCCGTTCGACGGCCTGGAGGTACTGCGCGACACTCTCCGCGTACCCGGCGTCTCGCTGGTAGTCGGCCTGGGCGGCGGCGCAGGCCGACGCCTCGGCGTCGCGTTTGGCGCGCAGCTCGCGCAATCGGCGGTCGTTGGGGTTGTGCATCCTGCGCCCCAGGTCGGCGGCGATCAGCGCGGTGGCGACGAGCAGGGCGAGCAGCAGGATCATGGTGGGCACGAGGCCGACGCCTGAGGAGGTGGGCCCGATCTCCTGACCGTCCACGACCAGTGGCTTGACCAGGGCCTCGCGGCGGAGCACGGCCACGGCGACGATCAGGCCGAGCCAGACGAGCGCGACACCGATCAGCAGCCAGCGTCCCTTGGCGGGGCTGCCGTTCTCCTGCCAGGCCCGGAACGACCTGCCGTACATGTGCGGCGCGACCAGCATGATCAATGCGGCGCCCGCCGCGAGCAGGGCGGTCATCGCCACGCTGTCGCCCCAGTTCAGGATCACCTGGTAGAGGATGGGCACCTCGACGATCAGCAGGAGCAGCAGGAGCAGCGCGGCGGGCAGCCAGCGGCGGACGACCGGCCAGCGGCTGCCGGACAGCGCGATGGAGCTCGGGCGACCGTCGCCGGGGCGCCTGCTCGGCTGCTCCAGCTCCCGCACCCGGCGCTGGGTGTCGTCGAGGGCCTGCCGGGCCTCCCCGAACGTGCGCTGCGACTCGGTCAGCTTGATCTTCTGCGCCTCGAACTCGGCGTGGGCCTGCTGGATCTCGCGCTCGGTGAGGTTCTCGATCTGGGCCAGTTCGGCCAGGCGCTCGTCCTCCAGCTCGTGGAAGCGCGGCACGCTGCCGGTTTCGAGGGTGAGCGTGTCGATCTGGCCGTCGGTGGCGTGGGCGCGGCCCAGCTCGCGTTCTTCGCGGCGGCGCTGCGCCCAGTCGGGCAGGTGGTAGAGGTCTCCGTCGTACGCGACGGCGGGGGCGATACGGGCGACCTGGCGTGGCTCGTCGGATTCGTCCCCGTGCTCGTGCTCGTTCCGGCGAGTGAAGCGCATGCGGCCTCCAACGCGGTCCTGTCATTCGATGCTAATCGCCGGGAATGCGGAACAATGGCGTCGTGAGCGAATTGCCGGTGATCGATATCTCACCGCTCCTCTCCTCCAAGGACAGGGGTGCTGTTGCGGAATGGATCGGCGCCGCCTGCCGGGACAGCGGTTTCTTCTACGTCTCGGGTCACGGGGTCTCCCCCGAGCTCGTCGCCCGCCTCGACGCGGCGGCCAGGAGGTTCTTCGAGCTGCCGGTCGAGGTGAAGAACGAGATCTCGATGGAGCGCGGCGGCCGGGCCTGGCGCGGGTTCTTCCCGGTCGGCGACGAGCTGACCTCCGGGCGGCCGGACCAGAAGGAAGGCGTCTACTTCGGCGCCGAGGAGCCCGCGAGCGAGGTGCCGCTGCACGGCCCGAACCTGTTCCCGGACCAGGTGCCCGAGCTGCGCGCGGCCGTGCTTGACTACCTCGGCACGATGACCGGTGTCGCCCAGGCCGTCATGTCGGGGATCGCGCTCAGCCTGGAATTGCCCGAGGACTATTTCCGTACCGGCTACACGGCCGATCCGACCATCCTTTTCCGGATATTTCACTATCCGCCTGCGGTGCCGAACAAGGACGAGTGGGGCGTCGGCGAGCACACCGACTATGGGCTGCTCACTCTCCTGCTTCAGGACGGCAACGAAGGGCTCCAGGTCCACACCTCTAGCGGCTGGGTCGACGCGCCACCGCTGCCGGGCACGTTCGTCTGCAACATCGGCGACATGCTGGACAAGCTGACTGGGGGTCTCTATCGGTCCACCCCGCACCGGGTGCGCAACCTGAGCGGCAACGAGCGTCTGAGTTATCCGTTCTTCTTCGATCCCGGTTGGGATTGTGAGGTGCCGCCGCTTCCGTACACACCGGGGGGCCGCGCGCGCTGGGACGGGCAGGATCTGCGGGCGTTCAGCGGCACATACGGAAACTATCTCCTCGCGAAGGTGTCCAAGGTCTTCCCCCATCTCGCCGACGCGCTATAGCCCCCGCGCCCGGCCGAGTGAGCCGGACGCGGGGAGGCCGTCAAAGCGGTGAGGCCGTCTAGGTGGATTCCCGCACCACGAGGCGGGTCGGGACGATGACCGACGTGGTGTGCCTGCCTTCCAGCCTCGACAGCAGCAGCCTGGCCAGCGCCATGGCCTGCTCCGCGACCGGGGCCTGGACCGTGGTGAGGGACGGGGTGGTGCAGGCGGCCGCGTCTATGTCGTCGAAGCCCGCGATCGCCAGGTCCTCGGGCACCCGCCTGCCCGCCTGCCGGGCCGCGCGCAGCGCGCCGATCGCCAGGTGGTCGGAGGTGGCGAAGACGGCGTCCAGCCGGGGGTTGTCCGCGAGCAGGCGCCGCGCCGCCGCCGCGCCCGACTCCAGGGTGGGCTCGGCGGTGGCGATCAAGGGGTGCGCGCCCACCCGTTCGAGCGCGTTCCGGTGGCCTGTCAGGCGGTCCTGGACCGTGACCACGTCCAGGGGGCCGCAGATGATGCCGAGGTCGCGACGGCCGGCGGCCAGGAGGTGGTTCGTCGCCGCCGCCGCGCCACCGATGTTGTCCACGTCCACGTAAGGGATCAGGGAGGCGACCGGCGGCTTGCCGAGCAGGACCAGCGGCAGGCCCGTGCGGCCCAGGCTCTCGGTCAGCGGGCCGGTCCGGTCCGGCATGGCGAGGATGACACCGTCCACCAGCCGGGCCTCGACGTGCTGGACGATGCGCCGGTGGCTCTCCGCCGTGTCGGCGAGCATGAGCGTGATCCGCTTGCCCGCCCCTTCCAGGACGCTCGTGACGTACTGGACGACGGCCGCGGTCAGCGCCTCGCCGCCGGGCCTGGGCGCGGACAGGACCAGCGCGATCGACTCCGTGCGGCGCGTGACCAGGCTGCGGGCCGCCGCGTTGGGGACGTAGCCCAACTCCTGTACGGCGCGCAGCACGCTGGCGCGGGCCTCGGAGCTGACCGACGCCTCACCGTTCATGACGCGGGACGCCGTGGCCCTGGAGACCGACGCGCGGGCGGCGACGGTCTCCAGCGTGGGCCGTTTCGGGCGGCTCTCGCCCAGGCCGTTGCGCTTGATGACATCGCGGTACCAGTGGGCGCTGTCCTTCGGCCGCCGCCGCTGGGTGGCGAAGTCGACGTGGTAGACGCCGAACTTGCGCTGGTACCCATCGGCCCATTCCAGGCAGTCCAGCAATGACCAGAGCAGATATCCGCTGACCCGCGCGCCCTCCTCGACAGACACCCGGAGCGCGCGCAGGTGCTCCTCGATGAAATTGATCCTGTCGACGTCGTGAATGCCGTCGCCCGATATCACGTCGACGAAATCTGCGCCGTTCTCGGTGAGCATCAACTGGGTTTCTGGATATTCCCGGGAAAGGCGGCGGAGCAGCAGCGGGAGTGCGTCAGGGACGATCGGCCAGCCCATCGCGGTCACCGCGGTCGGCACGGTGCAGAAGAGAATTCCCGCGCTTCCCGGATAGGCCGGGTCGGCGGGCTGGCTCGGCTGGGCCTGTACGACGGTCGGCGCGTAGTAATTGACGCCGAGCAGGTTGATCGGCTGGGAAATGGTGGCCAGGTCGCCGTCCTGGATGTGGTCGAGACCCGCGGTCCGCTCGATGACCGGGAGCAGTTCGGCGGGATAGGCGCCGCGCAGCACGGGCTCCAGGAACTGCCGGTGCAGCAGCGTGTCGATCCTGGCCACCGCCTCCGCGTCCTCCTCCGGCAACTCCATCGACAGGTCGCCGACCTGGCCCGGCGTCATGACGGGGCCGAAGTTGAGCACCAGCCCCACCTTGGACGGGCGCAGCGCCCGGGTCGCGAGCCCGTGCGCCAGCAGCAGGTGGTGCGCGCTCCTGAAGGCGTCGGCCGCCGAGGTGCGGCCCGGCGCGTGAATGCCGGAGCCATAACCCAGAAAGGCCGCCACCCACGGCTCATTGACCGTGAACCAGGTGTCGACGCGGTCGCCCAGCCGATCGTGCACGACCCGCGCGTAGTCGGCGAAATGAGCGGCCGTGTCGCGGAGGGCCCAGCCGCCCTCGTCCTCCAACGCCTGCGGCAGATCCCAGTGGTAGAGGGTCGCGTACGGCTTTATGCCCGCGCCGAGTAATTCGTCGACCAGCTTCTCGTAGAAATCCAGCCCGGCGGTGTTGACCCGCCCCGAGCCGTCGGGAACGACCCGCGGCCAGCTCACCGAGAAACGGTAGGCGGTCACGCCCAGGTCTTTCAGCAGGCCGATGTCCTCGACGTATCTGTGGTAATGGTCGCAGGCGGCCTGCGAATCGGAAAAGGTGTCCCAGATGGACGGTCCCCGGCCGTCGGCCACATTGGCGCCCTCAATTTGATAGGCGGACGTCGAGACGCCCCAGACGAAATTCTCGGGAAAGGCTGCGCTGCTCACTTGCCCAGTATCCTCCGGTGAAAGATCGAGCGCCCAGTCTCCCCCGGCGCGCTCGTCGCGCGCCAGCCGGGATTGGCTGTATACAGGGCGCGTGGAACTGGACCGGCTGGATCGTGACATCATCGCGGCGCTCGTCGACGACGCCCGCCAGACCTATGCGGAGATCGGGCAGCGGGTCGCCCTGAGCGCGTCGGCCGTGAAGCGCCGGGTCGACCGGCTGCGCGACGCCGGGGCGATCACCGGGTTCAGCGCCAGGGTTGCGCCGCAGGCGCTCGGCTGGACCACCGAGGCGTACGTCGAGCTGTTCTGCCAGGGCAAGACCAAGCCGTCCGACATCGCGCTGGCCGTGGCCAAGTGCCCGGAGGTCGTCGCGGCGGCCACGATCACCGGGGAGGCCGACGCGCTGGTGCACATCCGGGCCACGGACGTACGGCACGTCGAGCGGGTGATCGAGCGGCTGGCCGCCGAGGCGTTCGTGGTGCGGACCAAGAGCTCGATCGTGCTGTCGCGGCTCGTCGACCTGCCGCCGGGAGCCATCCCCGAGGTGCCGCCCACCAGCGGTGCCCTGCCGGAATCGGACCCGTTCGGGGGTGCCGTACCGGGTGAGCGCAACAGAACGCAGGTCGGTGGCTGAGACTCGCAACAGACCCGCGCGCACACGCAATGTCAACCCCTTGGCCTGCGCAAACATAAATTTCTAGGCTGTCTTCGTCCCCGCAGGGGGCATTTCCCGACGACCCCGACGGAGACCTGCATGCCCAAGCACTTCCTCATGTGCCGCCCCGAATACTTCACGGTCGAGTACGCGATCAATCCGTGGATGCATCCCGAGGCCGACACCGACCGCGATCTCGCGATCCGGCAGTGGGAGGGCCTCAAATCGGCTTACGAGAGCCTCGGGCACCAGGTCAGCCTCATCGATCCCGTCGAGGGTCTGCCCGACATGGTCTTCGCCGCGAACGGCGCCCTGGTCGTCGGCGGGCGCGTCTACGGCGCCAGGTTCGCCTTCCCGGAGCGGGCCGCCGAGGGTCCGGCCTACCTGCGCTGGTTCGCCGAGAACGGCTTCCCGGTCAAGGAGCCGGTGCACGTCAACGAGGGCGAGGGTGACTTCCTCACGCTCGACGACGTCATCCTGGCCGGCACCGGCTTCCGTACGAACCTGGCGGCGCACCAGGAGGCGCAGGAGTTCACCGGCCGGCCGGTGATCTCGCTGACGCTGGTGGACCCGCGTTTCTACCACCTCGACACGGCGCTGTTCCCGATCGACGGCCGCAACGTCGCCTACTACCCCGCCGCCTTCTCCGAGGGCAGCCGCGCGGTGCTGGCCCGGCTGTTCCCGGACGCGGTGCTCGCGACCGACACCGACGCCGAGGTCCTCGGGCTGAACGCGGTCAGCGACGGCACCCACGTGGTGATCAACGCCGAGGCGGGCGACCTCCAGCTGGAGCTCAAGCGGCGCGGCTACGAGCCGATCCCCGTCGACCTGTCAGAGCTGCGCAAGGCAGGCGGCGGCCCCAAGTGCTGCACGCTGGAGATCCGGGGGGAGAACTGAGATGAGCACCACCCAAGAGCTGATCGACGTAAGCGAGCGCCGTAGCGCGCACAACTACCACCCGCTGCCCGTGGTCATCCACGAGGCGCACGGCGCGTGGGTGACCGACGTCGAGGGCAAGCGTTACCTGGACTGCCTGTCCGGCTACTCCTCGCTCAACTTCGGGCACGGCAACCCGAAGATCATCCAGGCGGCTCAGGAGCAGCTGAAGAACCTGACGCTGACCAGCCGGGCGTTCTATCACGACCAGTTCGCCACGTTCTGTGCCGGGCTCGGCGACCTCACCGGCAAGGACATGATCCTGCCGATGAACACCGGCGCCGAGGCCGTCGAGACCGCCGTCAAGGTCGCCCGCAAGTGGGGCTACGAGGTCAAGGGCGTCCGGCCCGAGCAGGCCAACATCATCGTGATGGAGGACAACTTCCACGGCCGGACGACCACGATCGTCAGCTTCTCCACCGACCCCGACGCCCGCGACAATTTCGGGCCCTACACCCCGGGATTCCGGATCGTTAAGTACGGCTCGGTCGAGGCGATCAGGGAGGCCATCGACGCCGACACGGTGGCGGTGCTGCTGGAGCCCATCCAGGGCGAGGCCGGGGTGCTGGTGCCGCCGGACGGCTACCTCCCGCAGGTGCGGGAGCTGTGCACCGCCCAGGGGATCCTGATGATCGCCGACGAGATCCAGTCGGGTCTCGGCCGCACCGGCAAGACGTTCGCCTGTGACCACGAGGGCGTCGTGCCCGACATGTACGTCCTGGGCAAGGCCCTCGGCGGCGGCGTCGTACCGGTCTCGGCGATCGCCGCGAACGCGGACATCCTCGGCGTGATCAAGCCGGGCCAGCACGGCTCCACCTTCGGCGGCAACCCGCTGGCCTGCGCGGTCGGCAACGCGGTGATCGAGATCCTCAACACCGGCGAGTTCCAGGCCAGGGCGACCGAGCTCGGCGAGGTGCTGCACGCGCGGCTGCGCGAGCTGATCGGCCACGGCGTGGTGACGGTACGCGGGCGCGGGCTGTGGGCGGGCGTCGACATCGACCCGTCGCTGGCCAGCGGGCGCGAGCTGTCCAAGGCGCTGATGGCGCGCGGCGTGCTGGCCAAGGACACGCACGGCTCCACGATCCGGCTGGCGCCGCCGATCGTGATCTCGGAGGAGGACCTGGTCTGGGCGGTCGACCAGCTCGCCGACGCGCTGGCCTCCTTCGGTCAGAACTAGAGACCACACCTGGAAACAGGTACGGCCCGCGCATCTACTCCGGGGCGCGGGCCGTACTGGTTCAGCCGGTCTTCGTAGGGACTGGGGCCGACGGCTCAATGGTGACCGTCGGCTCAGCGTTGGCCGAGTAGGTCGGCTCAGCGCCGGCCGAGTAGGTCGGCTCAGCGCCGACCGAGTTGCTCGGCTCAGCGCCGACCGAGTTGCTCGGCTCAGCGGTGGGCGGGACGGTCGTCTCAACAGGAGCCGGAGCGGTGGCCGTGACGGTCACCTCGACAGTGGGCGGAGCGGTCGGCTGTCCGGTGGAATCCGCAGTCGCGCCGGGTTGAGGCATGCAGGAGGAGTCCTTCTCCCCCTTACTCGCCTGCTCCGGCAGCCGGTCCGCGACGGCCACCTTCAGCTGGGCCGTCAGGGCGAGCACGCTGCCCACCGGCGCGCCGGCGGCCTTGGCGTCCACGACCGTGTGCCGCTCCCCCAGCAGCATGTGCGTGTCCCGATCGAAGATCAGCTGATCCAGGGTCCCCTCCGACTCCCTGCCCAGGGCCACCCCCTGGCGTCCAGCGGAGTCCTCGACCCCCTCTGCCACCTGCACCCCCGGGATCTCCTTGGCCGCCTCGAACAGCGCGTCACGCTGCGCCTTGGGCATGTAGGTCTCCCTGACCAGGTCCCCCGCCGCGACGAACGCCTCCCGGTCGGCCTCCCCCTTGCCGGCGACCTCCTTGCCGCCGGACCGCGCGGACTGCCGCTTGTAGAGGAAGTCCCGCATCGCCGTCGGGTCGTTCGGCAGCGTGCTGAGGTAGGCGTAGTCGGTCCGGAAGGCCGCGAGCCGGTCCGGGCAGGAGGCGAGTTGCATCCAGCTCTCCCCCTTCCACTTCTGTGCCTCCGCGGGCAGCGGCTCGCCCGGCCACGGCTTGGGCGAGAGCCCCGCGATGAGCAGCAGGCCGTCCGCGCTGGCATCAGCCGACTGCCAGATCTCGCGGTGCGTCCGGTAGAGATAGCGGGTCATCTTGCCGTTGGCCTGCGTGAACGAGCTGTACATCGTGTTGGACGCGACCATGATGAACTGCCCCGGCTTGGGCTGCAGCTCACCGTCCGACACGGCCGCCGACTGGGTGGCGGCCGACGTCGCCACCCCGATCTTCGGCTGCTGCGCCGACAGAGCCACGGCCACGCCCCCGACAAGAGCGACCGTCACCCCGAACGCGGCCGCGGCCTGCCAGCCCAGCTTCGGCAAGCGAAACCCGCGCCCCTCGCGGGCCTCTCGTAGCAACCGTTCACGCGCCTTCGCGCGGGCCTCCTGCGGGTACGGCGGAGCGGCCGGCCTCCCGTCCGCGAACATCCGGATCTCGTCATCCATGCTGGGGCTCCTCTGCGAAGGGGTCGATGCCGCCGAGAGCTCTGCGTACCTTGACGCGGAGCCGGTGCAGCCTGGACCGGACCGTGCCCACCGGCACGCCGAGCGCGAGCGCCGCGTCCTCGTACGTCAGGTCCGCCCACGCCACCAGCAGCAGCAGGTCGCGCTCCGCCGCGCTGAGCCTGGTCAGCGCCCGCGCCAGCCTGGGCTGAAGCTGCTCGGCGGTGACCCGGTCCGCGCTGCGGTCGTCGAACGAGCCCGGCCGCTCCGCGCTCACCTTCGACATCGCGTGAATGCGCCGTCGCTCCGCCCTGCGATGCTGGGCGACGACCTTGGTGGCGATGCCGTACAGCCAGGGCCTGGCGTCCGGCCACGTACGGTCATAGCGGGCCCGGACGCGGAAGGCGACCAGGAACACCTCGCCCGTCACGTCCTCGGCCGCTTCGGGACCGAGGCGCCTGGCCGCGTACCGGTGGATCTCGTCGGCGTGCCGGTCGAACAGCACCGCGAAACGTTCCGGATCAATCACCGACTGCGCGATCAGCGCCGAGTCGTCCAGCGTTTCAGGTTTCTCCTGAACACCCACCACGTGCCGGTCCTCTCTCATGCGGTCACCCTGTTGTTGACCGCACGCGGGACCTCGGTTCCACCTATTTCACGCTATTTCCATGAACTACCGTTGAGTCGCCACGCCAGGAGGCCCTCCGCGGCCCGCTGGGCCGTGAAGCCGGCCGCGTCCAGCTCGGCGTCGAGCCGCGCCCTGCCGGGCCGGTGGCTGACGCTCACCACCTCGTCCTCGCTGATCAGCACCCCGCGCTGCCTGATCTGGTAGAGGAAGCGCCACCTGACGGTCTCGCCGGCCGCCTCCAGCACCTGTCCCCAGATCTCGTACGTGTGCCTGCCGACCTGGTACGACCCCATGCGCTCGAGCTCGCCCGGGACGGCGGGAGGCGGTTCGCGGTGGTTGAACACCAGCAGCCCGCCGGGTTCGAGCTGCCTGGCCAGGACCTCCCAGAGCCGCTCCCGCTCGGCGGCGTCGAAGCCGTGCAGGACCGAGATCATCACGATGGCCTCGACCGGCTCGTCGACCTCCACGTCGAGCGCGCCGCACGGCAGGACGGTCACGCGGGACAGCAGGTCGGCGCGCTCGGCCAGGCGGGAGACCAGGACCGAGCGCATGCCGAGCGACGGTTCGACGGCATAGATCTCCGCCGGCGTCTCCCACGCGATCAGCTCGGTGATCAGGCCGGTGCCGGCCCCGATCTCCATGATGCTCCGACCGATGCCGCTGAGCAGCGGCGGAAGGAGCCGGCGTACTTCCGGGACGTGCCCGTCCTCGTGCCACAGGTCGTAGAAGGGCACGGCGACGGAGTACTGGTCATGGTACACAAAAGCCAACGATAACCGTTTTCACGGAATCCGTACAGAATCGATGTGCTTGACCGTGTCACCGGATGATTCGTACCAGTCCAGTTCGCCAGGGAGGGTCAGCGTGGCCACGGCGTTCTGGAACCACGGCCCGGCGATGACCTCCCAGCGGAACGGCGGGCGCGGAATGCGGGCCAGCCGCGCCAGCAGCCCGCCGACCAGCGTGGCCAGGCCGAACTGGCTGAACACGTTGGCCCAGCGCAGCACCGGGCTGAGCGGGTTGCGGATCGGCGAGCAGACGACCTGGTAGATCGGCCGGCCGTTGACCTTGGCCAGGTAGGAGTAGTGCACGTCGCCGGACAGGACCAGCACCGGCTTGCCGACCTCGACCAGCAGCCGGGCCAGATCCTCGAACGAGCGGCGGAAGGCCGCCCAGTGCTCCAGGTCGATCGCCTGCCGGAACCGCTCCGAGAGCCGCGCGACTAACCGGCCCCACTTGCCGTCGCACAGCGCCTCGTTCCAGTTCTGTACGAAGTGCACGCCTTCCGGCAGCAGGAACGGGATCGACGAGCCGATGACCAGCCGCTCGGCCGGCTTGGCGACCTCTTCCCGCAGCCAGGCCCATTCGACCGGGTCGAGCATCCGCCGGTCGCCCGGGGTGAGCTGCCTGGCGCAGCGGGTGTCGACCATGATCAGGCGGGTGTCGCCGAGTTCGCGGGAGTAGCTCCACCGGTTGCTGCTCGGGTCGGCGTCGGCCCGCTCGGCGAAGGCGTCGAGCGCGTCGCCGCCCTCGCCCTTCAGCAGGCCGGCCAGCAGCGCGTCGTCCGCCCGCTCGGCCGGCGACAGGTTGCCGAGGTGCTGGTAGACCCAGTAGGCGCCGAGCCCGGCGATCACCCGGCGCTTCCACCAGGAGGTCGCGGCCATCTGCTCGCGCCACGTCTGTGAGGTGTTCCAGTCGTCGCGCAGGTCGTGGTCATCGAAGATCATCGCGGTGGGCACGGTGGACAGCGCCCACCGGATCTCCGGCTCGGTCCACGCCTGGCGGTAGAGCTCGGCGTACTCCTCGAAGTCGGCGATCTCCTTCTGCGGCTCGCTGTTCCGGCGCGCGGCGATGAACTCCAGCATCTCGGGCGACGGGTTGTCGGCGTAGACCTGGTCGCCGAGGAGCAGCAGCAGGTCCGGCCACTCCTCGGGGCCGGCGTCCTTGAGGTGCGAGCCGTAGGTGCGCAGCACGTCCTCGCCGTGGGTCAGGACGTACGTGCCTTCGTGGGGCACGCTCGTACGGCAGGAGCCGAACGCCAGCCGGCTCGGCCCCTCCGCCGGGAACAACCTGATCCGACTGGGTGGCCAGCCTTCCAGCGGCCAGACCCGCTCTTCCCCTATCTTGACCACGTAGGAGTCGACGTCCTCGGTCAGGCCGAGCAGATCGACGATCGCGTAGTGGTGTCCGTGGACGGTGAACGTGGACGAGGTGAAGGCCCGGCCCGCGGCTTCCACGGTGACCACGCCGGGTTCGCCGACCTCCACCCAGATCGAGGCGCTGGCTGAATCGACGTAACGCAGCATGGGCCCGACGACCAGTGCGGGCATCAGTCCCCCAGATTCGACAGTTCGGCACACTTGCCGGGGCAAGCCTGCCAGAGTGGCGCGTTTGCAGCATCCCGCTCAGCGCATGTAATTGATGACAGCAGATCGCCTTGGATACGGCAATCCGAAAACCGTAGGCGGCGATAAACGCCGCGCTCTAGGATGATCGTGACACGAACGCCCAAACAAGGCAGGCAATGGCGCCTGTCCTACGTACCGGGCGTAGACAACAGGAGGACTCCCTTCCATGACCGTCATGGTGCCGTCAAGGACGCCGGCCCTGATCACACCTGGCCGCCAGGCTCTCGACTCGGCTCTCCACCAGCTGGACCAAGCCGCCGAACATCTCCGGCTCGACGCCGGGCTCCGCACGATGCTCGCCACGCCGCGCCGCTCGCTGACCGTCTCGGTCCCCGTGCGCCGCGAGGACGGGCGCATGGACGTCGTACAAGGCTTCCGGGTCCAGCACAACGTCTCACGCGGGCCCGCCAAGGGCGGCCTCCGCTTCCACCCCAGCACCGACATCCATGAGGTCACCGCGCTGGCGATGTGGATGACGTGGAAGTGCGCGCTGGTCGGCATCCCGTACGGCGGCGCCAAGGGCGGCGTGGCCGTGGACCCGACCGAGCTCACCCAGCGCGAGCTGGAGCGCGTGACCCGCCGCTACGTCAACGAGATCCTGCCGATGATCGGCCCGGAGAAGGACATCCCGGCCCCTGACGTCGGCACCGACGAGCAGACCATGGCCTGGATCATGGACACCTACAGCGTCAACACCGGCTACTCGGTGCCCGGTGTGGTCACCGGCAAGCCGCTGACGCTGGGCGGCTCGCTCGGCCGGACCGGCTCGACCGCGCGCGGCGTCCAGATCGCCGCCATGTGCGCGCTCGGCCGCTCGCCCGAGGGCGTGACGGTGGCCGTACAGGGGTTCGGCAAGGTGGGCGCCCCGGCCGCGCAGTACTTTTCCGACGCCGGCTGCACGGTGGTCGCCGTGTCCGACGCGACGGGCGCGGTGTACGCCCCCGGCGGGCTCGACATCGCCGACCTGCGCGCCTGGGCCGCCGAGTCGGGCGGCGTGTCCGGCTACCGCCACGCGGACGCCCTGGACCACGCCGAGCTGTTCGAGCTGGACGTGGACGTGCTGGTGCCCGCGGCCCTGGAGGGGGCGATCACCGCCGAGAACGCGCCGCGCATCCGCGCCCGCCTGATCGTGGAGGGCGCCAACGGGCCCACCACGCCGGAGGCGGACGAGATCCTGGCCGCGGGCGGCACGATCGTGGTGCCCGACATCCTGGCCAACGCGGGCGGGGTGATCGTGTCGTACCTGGAGTGGGTGCAGAACATGCAGGCCTACTCCTGGAGCGGCAGCGAGGTGGAGCTGAAGCTGCGCGAGCTGATGGAGGGCGCCTACGCCGAGGTGCGTTCGCTGGCCACGGCCCGCGACCTCACCCTGCGGCAGGCGGCGCACGTCATCGGCGTCGGCCGGGTGGCGGAGGCGCACCAGATGCGCGGCCTCTACCCGTGACGGCCTGCCCGTGACGGCCTGCCCGTGACGGCCTGAACTTTAGTAGGCCCTGAGATAGCCCTAGGTTCGATGCCCGTGCCTCCACCGGCCCGCCATGGTGGAGGCATGAGGGGATTTCTGGGCGTGATCGCGGTCATTCAGGGGTTGGGCGGATTCGTGGCGCGAGTCTTCTTCGACACCGAATGGGGTCTGCTGCACAGGTTGTTCGACATCCCGACCCCCGTGTACCTCGCGGTCGCGGCAGCCGGCGTCGCCCTGCTCATCTGGAGCGACCAGGACAAAACCCCCCAGAGGGACACCAGCGACGACGGCCCTTCTCCCTCGCCCCCGACGAAACCCCAGCCATAGCGGCCCCCGAAGGGGCATCCCCGTAGGAACACCAGCGACATCGGACGCGTTCTGTCCCACCCCCCGAAGGGGGTACCTCCCCTAAGAACACCCACCGCATCGGACGCGTTCCATCTCACCCCCGAAGGGGGTACCTCCCAGAAGGACATCAGCCACCACAGACCGTCACAGAGATCGAGACCATGGCGGTCACAGACCCTCATAGAGACGGTAGGTGGCCAGGATGTTCAGCCGGTGCAGGTCACGACAGAGCTGAAGCATGCCGGCCTGCGCCAGTTCCCGTGGCACCGCGTAGGCCGTGAGCGCCGCCGACAGCGCCGGGTCCAGCCGCTCCGCCCACGGGTCCGAGCAGGCGGCGAACGTCTCCTCCAGGCTTCGCCCGGCCGCCACGCTCGCGGCGACCTCGTCGTGGAGCACCTCCAGGTAGCCGACGAGCGCGTCGATGGCCGCGTGCCCGTCACCCATCGGCCCATGACCCGGCACGATCGTGTCCAGCTCGGGCAGCGCCTCACGCATCCGGCGCAGTGAGGCCAGGTAGGGCTCGGGTCCGCCCTGCAACAGCATGTGCGCGGTGCCCGCGTGGCAGAGGAAGTTGCCGGTCCACGCGGTGCGGGTGTCGGGGACGTACACGACGGTGTCGCCGGGGCCGTTGCCCGGCCCGAAGTGGTGCAGCTGGACCAGCCGCCCGCCCAGGTCGATCTCGGCGTAGGAGTCGAACACCACGTCCGGGCTACGCCACCGGCTCACCTCGTCGAGCAGCCCGCCGTCGCCGTACATGTTGGCGGACCTGATCTCCTTCTCGTACGCGAGGTCGGACATCTCGTTCTTGTTCCGCCGCGACGAGACGACGACCACCTCCGCGGGGAACGCGGCGTTCCCGAACGTGTGGTCGCCGTGATACGTCGTGTTGACCAGGTAGCGCACCGGCTTGGCCGTCAGCTCGGCGGCGAGGCGCTGGATCTGGTGGGAGATCGCGGGCGTGATGCCCGCGTCGACCACCAGCGCGGCGTCGCGGCCGGCGATGAGGCCGTTGTTGTCCTTGGGCGGGATGCCGGCCATCAGCGCGTACACACCGTCGGCGAAGGCGTGCGGAGCCAGCTCCAGGCCGACCGGCGACAGGTTGGGCCCGCCGTATCCCTCGGGCCGCTCGGCGATCTCGCGTTCCGGAATTCTGGACTTGGACATCTTCTGCTCCTCTCGGCTGCTGCTAAAATAATAGAACACTCGATTATTTTGCAAGTGATTGGATGGCCCTTGTGGAGATGACGACAGGCCGGCGCGGCCCGGGCCGCCCGCCCAAGGCCGAGGCGGGAGACACCAAGGCGGCCCTGCTCGACGCCGCGTTGCGGCTGTTCGCGCGGCACGGCTACGCGGGCACCTCGATCAGGGCGATCGCCCGCGAGGTGGGGCTGAGCGAGAGCGTCCTGTACGCGCACTTCCCCGGCAAGCAGGCGATCTACGAAGCGGCGATGTCCCTGGCCGGGCCGCAGGTGGCACTGGTCGCCCTGGGCGGCGAGGGCCCCGGCGACGACCCGGCGGAGTTCGTCCGCGCGTTCGCCGACCGCGTGCTGGCCGCTTGGGACACGCCGCAGGCCAGGCAGAGCATCAGCCTGGTCTCCCGCGACGGGCTGATCCACGACGAGATGCTCGGCCTGGGCATCGAGCGGGCGCTGGCGGGCTTGGCGGAGGTGTTCGCGCGCTGGCTGGCCGAGGGGCGGGTGCGCGACGATCTGGGGTCGCCGGACGATCTCGCGTACTCGCTGCTGGGCCCGATAGCGCACGCCCGCGTGCTGTGGCTGCATGACGGGGCCACGCCGGAGCAGCGCGCGCTGGCCCGGCGGCGGATGACGGCGCACGCCGCCCTGTTCGCCCGCGCGATCACGCGCTAGTGCAGGTCGGGGCCGCGCGTTTCGATCAGTTTCTCGACGAATGCCCATTTGATTCAACTTCGATCACTTTCGATCGCTACTATGAGGGGTGTCGGCGAGGAGGATCATGACGAACACTGCGACCGGACCCGCGGTCGGGCGGACGGAGAGCGGCCCGGCGGGCCGGACGACCGGTCCCCTGCTCGCCGCTTGGGGGGCCGCCATGCTGCCGGACGCCCTGGCCGGCAGCCTGCTACCGCCCGAAAAGGCGCTGCCGATCCCGGCCGCAGGGGATGGCGTCTGGGATCGGAGCGCGGAGTCCGGCGCCCTGCTCGCCGTCCGTGAGCGGGCGGAGGCGGAGCTGGGCACGCCCTGGCCGCAGCCGCTGGCATCGCAGTACGCGCGGTACTTCCGGGACGGCAACCGCACCCGCTACGAGAGCCAGGTGTTCGAGCGCCAGGACCGCCTGACCCGGACGGTGCTCATGGCGCTGGCGAGCGGCGCGGACGAGTGGCTGGAGGAGGCCGCCGACGGGATCGTCCAGCTGTGCGAGCAGAGTTCGTGGTGCTGGCCGGCGCACGAGGACACGTGCCGGCCCCGGGGGACGGTCCTGCCCGATGTGGCCACGCCCTGCCTCGACCTCGGCGCCGCCGATGTCGCCGCCCAGCTGGCCTGGGCCGACCAGGTGCTCGGGGACCGGCTGGCCGAGCGCTTCCCGGGGTTGCGGGAGCGGGTGCGGGCGGAGGTGCGCGCGCGGGTGCTCGCCCCGTTCGTCCAGCGGCGCGACTGGCACTGGCTGGGGCTGGACGGCGATCCGAGCAACTGGTGCCCGTGGATCTGCGGCAACGTGCTCGTCGCCGCGCTGCGCCTGACCGAGGCGGGGCAGGAGCGGGCGTGCCAGGTCGCCCTGGCCGTGGCGGGCATCGATCGTTACCTGGCGGCGCTGCCAGATGACGGCTCCGTCGACGAGGGCTACGAATACTGGTGGAACGGGGCATGCCGCGCGCTCGAGGCGCTCGACGTCCTGGAGCACGCCACGGCGGGACGGCTCGACGCATCGGAGATCCAGGTCGTGCGGGAAACGGTCCGGTTCCCCCACCGCATGCATCTGGGCGGGCCGTGGTATCTCAACCTCGCCGACGCGCGGGCTCGGCCGCCTGCTGACCAGCCGTGGCAAGTGCCGCACCGCTGGGCTCGCCGGCTCGGCGTGCACGACGCCCGCCGGCACGCGGAGTCGCAGCGTGCGGCCGGGATTTCCGCCGCCGCCGAACTCGGGCGGGCGCTCCGCGAGCTGGTCGACGTGGAGTGGCAGAGCGCCGGGCCCGGCGAGCCGCCGCTGGTCGCCGGGGTCTGGTTGCCGGGGACGCAGATCGGCCTCGCACGGGCGGCCGGCGGGACGGCGCGCGGTCTCACGCTCGCGATCAAGGGCGGGCACAACGGGGAGCACCACAACCACAACGACGTCGGGTCCGTCGTCGTCGCCGTGGACGGGGTTCCCGTACTGGTCGACGCGGGACGGCCGACGTACACGGCGCAGACGTTCGGGCCGGACCGCTATGCGATCTGGACGATGCGGAGCGACTGGCACAACGTCCCCGAGATACGGGGTGCGCCACAGGGGCAGGGGCGCCGGTTCCGCGCCCGTGACGTCGAGGTGGTGGACGAGCCCGGCCGCTTCGAGGCGCGGCTGGACCTGGCCGCCGCCTATCCCGTACCCGAGCTGGAGCGGTGGTGGCGGACGGCGGCGCTCGACCGGCGCGATTCACGCGTGACGATCGGGGACTCCTGGAGCTTCACCGGTGACGGCGACCCGAATGTGCTGCACTTCCTGCTGAACGGGCAGGTGGAGCAGCCGTCCGCCGGGCAGGCCGTCATCCGGCCGCCGGGCGGCGCGCGGGCCGTGCTCCTCGCGTGGGACCCCGGGGTCGCGACGGCCGCGTTCACCGTCCGCACGGTGGCGGACCCCATGCTCTCCACGGTGTGGGGCGACCGCCTGACCAGGCTGGAGCTGCGTCTGCCCGGTACGGCGCGGGGTGCTTTCGAGGTTCGCATGGGAGTGTGGGAATGAGCGTGTCCGATTCGCCGGGTCCGCTGCCGGACGAGCGTCGCGCCCAGGTGGTGGAGCTGCTGCGCCGGCGCGGCGTCGTGCGCGTCGGCGACCTGGCGGCCGAGCTGGACGTCTCGGTCATCACCATCCGGCGCGACATCGCGCTGCTCTCGTCCCAGGGGCTGATCCGCCGGGTTCGCGGCGGAGCCGTGCTTCACGGCGGGCCGGTGGCCGACACGCTCGCCAGCGGGGAAACGGAGGATTCGCCGGGCCCGCAGCCGGGATCACGGCCGGGACCCGACGCGGCCGACGCCGAGCGGGCGCAGGTCACGATCGGCATGGTGGTGCCGTCGCTGAACTACTACTGGCCCGACGTGATCCGCGGCGTCCGCGAGGCCGCCGCGGCATCCGGCGCGCGCGTCGTCCTGCGTGGCGCCACCTACCGGGCCACCGACGAGCGCCGCCACCTGTCCCGGCTGATCGAATCGGCGGGCATGGACGGCCTGCTGGTCGCGCCCACCACGACCGGCGACGACGGGCAGGCGCTGGTGCGATGGCTGCAGGAGGCCGACATGCCCGTGGTGCTCATCGAGCGCACCGCCGCCTCCGGCCCCTACCACGAGGCGATGGAGTCGGTGGTCAGCGATCACGCGCTGGGGGCCGGCATGGCCGTACGGCACCTGGTCGAGCTCGGTCACCGGCGGATCGGACTGATCACCACCGCACAGAGCCCGACGAGCCCGCACGTGCGGCACGGCTGGCGGCAGGCGTGCGAGGAGTTCGGCCTGCCGCTGGAGGGTCTGCCGGACGTCAGCACGGTCGATCAGTTGGATCCCGAGTGGCCCAAGGCGCTCGAGAGCGTGATCGACCAGTGCGTCGAATCCGGGACGACGGCGCTGCTCGTCCACTCCGACCCGGAGGCGATCAACCTGGTCGAGCGCTGCCAGGAGCGCGGCATCCGGGTGCCCGGCGATCTCGCCATCGTGGCCTACGACGACGAGGTGGCCGAGCTGTGCGACCCGCCGCTGACCGCTGTCCGGCCGCCCAAGATGGCCATCGGGCGGGCGGCCTTCGGGCTGCTCGCGGCGCGGCTGGCCGACCCGGATCCGGAGCGGCCCACCCACCGCGTCGTCGTCGAGCCCACCCTGATCGTGCGCTCCTCCTCGATGTCACAGTGACCCACCGATGTCACACACCGCCGAACGGCGTCATAGCGGCCCGCGTCCGCCGAACGGCGTCATAGGAGCGGCGTGCCCGGCCCGCTGAGCGCGCCGGCAGTGTCCAGGAGGTCCTCCGTCCCGTCCGGCCAGGCCACGCGGGCGAGCGCCGGGCCGTCCCAGGACAGGACCGGCGCCCGGTCCGGCTCCTGCCCGCCGAGGAACACCGCCACGTCGTACCACGTGTCCGGCAGCGCCGGGGTGGCGGTGGCGCACCAGGGGACCAGCGTCCAAGGGGCCAGCGGCGAGGAGTTCTCGGCGGCGACCGCGCCGCGCAGGTCCAGCCCCGGACCCGCGATGACGCGGGAGTGCATGGTGCCGTTCGACACGGCGGCCCCATCGTCCTGGACGGATTCGGAAGCCGGCAGCGGCCATCCACCGACGCGCAGCCGGCCACGCTCCACGGCCGTGGCCGGCAGCCGGACCAGGCGCATCTCCCAAGGACCGCGCACCGCGGAGATCAGGTCGATCCACGGCCCGAGGCGTACCGTCCCGGCCTGCCCGTAGCCGTGGTCCGGGCGCCCGCTCTCAGGGGTGACCCAGTGGGCCTGCCAGCGCGAGGCCCCGATCACCGTACCGGAGGGGAGGCGGTCGAGCAGGAGCGTGTCGAATCCCGTGCGATGGCTGGGCCGCCCGCCCTCGTCGAGGAGCACGACCGACTGGTCGAGGGGGTCGGCGGCGTGCTCACCGGCGAGCACGGGCGAGGTGGCGGTCGAGTAGCCCAGCCGCGCGTACAGGGGCGAGTCGGTCAGGTGCGTCCCGGGATGGGAGTGGTCGGTGCCGTGGTTGACCACCCGCACGACGCCGTCGGCACGGGTGCCGCTGACCAGCCAGCCGGGAGCGCGGACGACGCGCTGGTAGTCGCCGGACTCGACCGGCAGCGGCTCCTCGACGGCCGTCCACACCGGGTGGTCAGCGGGCAGGGACAGGCCGAAGAAGCCCTTGGCCGCCCAGTACGGCGAGCCTGGCCCGGAGTAGGACTGGGCGAGCGGCGGCCAGGCTCTGTGCCAGCCCGGGGTGAGGACTCCGTTCTCGTCCGGCGCTCCGCGTTCGGTGAAGTGGCGGGCGATGCCGGAGGCGGCACGGCGCAGCAATCCTGGGGCGGGTGTCGCCGTCCCGGCGCGGGCGCCGACCCAGAATTGGGTGGCGGCGGCGAACCGGTAGATCAGGCTGCGTCCCTGGACGAGAGGGGATCCGTCGGCGCCGACGAGGTGGACGGCGTCGCCCAGGTAACGTTCGAGCCACTCCAGGTAGAGCGGTCGCCGCGAGTCCGCCGCCGGATCCCCGGCTGCCATCTCGCTCCACATCAGCGGGTAGAACTGCAGCGCCCATCCGGCGTAGTGGTCGTAGGCGCGTTCGGCACCGTCGGCGTACCAGCCGTTCTCCCTGGCGAAGCCGTCGGTGAAGGCGAGCCCCTCCTCGATGTCCTTGCGCTCGAAGGGGCCGCCGACGGAGGCGAGGAACTGCTCGACCACGATCTGGAACCAGATCCAGTTGATCGGCGGGTAGTCCGCGCCGACCGCGGGCGCGAGGTAGTCGACGACCTGCTCACGCACGATCGGGTCGAGCCGGTCCCACAGCCACGGTTTCGTCAGGTGGAGCACCAGCGCGATGGACGCGGCCTCGACCTTCGCCTGGTCATGCTCGTCGAGGCGCACCCAGCGCTCGGGTGAGCGGGGATCCGTCCCGGTGGCGAGGCCCTGCGCGTACCACTCCATCAGGCCCAGCGGATCGCGCCCGCCCTCCCCTGCCACCCGGAATCCGGCGGCCAGGAACGTGCGCGCGAACCCCTCCAGCGCGTCGACGTCGGGCCCGTAACCGCCCGGCGGGCCGGGGAAGGAGACGCGCGCGTGCGAGGCCGACGCGTACCGCCTGGCGGACAGGAGGAGATGGTCGGCGAGTGCCGCCCAGTGGTTCCGGGTCCATCCGGTGTGGGGCGAGAGCCGCAGGTCGTCGAACTCCCGCAGCATGAGCATGGATCCCCCTGGTCGTGATCGCGTGAGTGTGTCCCGGAGTTAACGCCAAGGGTTCGTCCCGCGTCAAGGCGCATCACTCGACTTCATCCGATAACGATCAATATCGGTCACATAACGTGATCGATCCGATTAACAAGGTATTGACGTGATTGAAATGATCGGACATGCTCGGCGGCACTGGTAAGCGCTTGCCGCCGAAAGGATCCTGGTGAGAAGACCCCCTGCTCTGCTGGTCATGGACCCAGCGAAGTTCAGCGTGCAGTTTCAGGAGGCGCAGCTTCGCCGGTTGCACGATCTGGTCGAGCTGGGAGAGCCGATCGTGACCGCCGACCTCGACGCGCCCTCCGTGCGCCGCCGGCTGCGCGACGTCGAGGTGCTGGTGACCTCCTGGGGCTGCCCACCGCTGACGACCGAGAGGCTGGCCGACGCGCCGCGGCTGCGGGCCATATTCCACTGCGCGGGAACGGTGCGTACGTTCGTCACCGACGAGGTCTGGCGACGCGGGATCCTCGTCACCAACGCCGCGGACGAGAACGCGATCCCGGTGGCCGAGTTCACTCTGGCCGCGGTCATCTTCGCCGGGAAGAAGGTCCCCTTCCTCGCCCAGGACGCGCGCAGGCACCGCGCTGACTGGTCCTTCGCCACCGGCCGTGGCGAGCTGACCAACCGCGGACGCACGATCGGCGTCATCGGCTTCTCGCGCGTGGGCCGCCGGGTGGTCGAACGGCTCCGCAGCCTGGAGGTGGACGTCCTCGTCGCCGATCCCTATGCCGACCCGGCCGAGGTCAGCGCGGCGGGCGCCCGGCTGCTCCCGTTGCCCGAGCTGCTACCGCGCTGTGACGTGCTCACCCTGCACGTCCCGGAACTGCCGTCCACCCATCACCTCATCGGAGCGGCCGAACTCGCCCTCCTGCGTGACGGGACGACCCTCATCAACACCGCGCGCGGCTCCGTCCTGGACACCACCGCCCTGGAGCGGGAGTGCGCCCAGGGCCGGCTCGACGCGATCCTCGACGTCACCGACCCGGAACCGTTGCCGAGCACTTCACCGCTGTACGACCTGCCCAACGTCATGATCACCCCCCACATCGCCGGATCTCTGGGATCGGAGACCCGGCGGATGAGTGAGAGCGCGCTCGACGAGCTCGAACGCTACCTGTCCGGTCAGCCGCCCCGTGCGGCCGTGACCTCCGACGAGTTCATGGTGAGCGCCTGAGCCCTGAGACCGGCTCGCAAGAAAGGAGACCGGACCAATGATCGCTTCGAACACGCCAGGAAGGGCCGGAGTGCGACGCCACCTTATGAAGACCTTGGGAGTCGCGGCAGCGCTCGCGCTCGCCGTCACCGCTTGCGGCGGCTCCGCCCAGCCCGCGAGCGGCGGCAGCGGCGGGAAGGTCACGCTGACCGTCACGGTGTGGAACCTCGCCAAGACCCCCGAGTTCAAGGCGCTCTTCGACGCCTTCGAGCAGGCGAATCCCACCATCAAGATCCAGCCGGTGGACATCCTCGCCGACGACTACGCCGACAAGGTCACCACGATGCTCGCCGGTGGCGACGACACCGACGTGATCACGATGAAGAACGTCACGGACTACTCGCGCTACTCCAGCCGCGGGCAGCTCCTCGACGTCACCGACCTGGCCAAGTCGGCCGACACCGCGAAGCTGGCGGGCCTGGACGCCTTCAAGGTCAGCGACAAGTACTTCGCGCTGCCGTACCGGCAGGACTTCTGGCTGCTGTACTACAACAAGACGTACTTCGACAAGGCAGGCGTCAAGGCTCCGGCCGCCCTCACCTGGGACGAATACGCCAAGCTCGCGCAGCGGCTCACGAAGACCGAGGGCGGCAAGAAGGTCTACGGCACCTACCAGCACACCTGGCGGTCCGTGGTGCAGGCCGTCTCGGCGGCCCAGACGGGCGGCGACCAGCTCAGTGGCGACTACTCCTTCTTCGCCGACCAGTACGCGGTAGCGCTCGGTCTGCAGAAGACCGGCGCGGCCCTCGACTTCGGCACCGCCACCGCGCAGAAGTCGGACTACCGGACCATGTTCGAGACCGGGGCGACGGCCATGATGCCCATGGGCACGTGGTACATCTCCGGCATCCTGGAGGCCAAGGCCAGCGGCAAGACCGACGTCGACTGGGCGCTGGCCCCGATGCCGCAGCGCCCCGGCGGCTCAGGCGTGACGACCTTCGGCTCGCCGACGGCTTTCGCCGTCAACAAGAAGGCCGAGCATGCCGACGCGGCCAAGAAGTTCGTGCAGTTCGCCGCCGGCAAGGCTGGCGCAGAAGCCATCACCAAGGTGGGCGTGGTGCCGGCGCTGCAGAGTTCGGAGATCACCGACACCTACTTCTCGATCAAGGGCATGCCCACCGACGAGGTGTCCAAGAAGGCGTTCTCGCCGGACAAGGTGGTGCTGGAGATGCCGGTCAACGAGCACTCCTCCGACATCGACACGATCCTCAGGGAGGAGCACGAGCTCATCATGGTCGGCGACAAATCGGCCGCCGACGGCATCCGCTCGATGAACGAGCGGGTCAAGAGCGAAGTGCTCAACTAGGGACCGGACCGCGGGCCCGGAGGTGTCCGGGCCCGCACAATCCGGAGGAGTCGAGAAGGACGGCCATGGCTCACGTTGCAACACAACCGGCGCCCACCGCCCCGCCTCACCGGCGACGGGCCTGGCGCGGCATCCTCATCGGGTGGAGCTTCATCCTCCCGAACTTCGTCGGCTTCGCCCTGTTCACGCTCGTCCCTATGGTCGCGGCGTTCGCCCTGGCGTTCCTGGACTGGGACTCCTACAGCACCCCGGAATGGGTGGGGCTGGACAACTTCCGGCGGCTGTTGTCCGACGAGAACTTCCACGTCGCCCTGCGTAACACTCTCTATTACGCGCTCGGCCATATTCCGCTGACGCTGGCCGCCGCGCTCGGCCTGGCGATCGCGCTCAACCGGAAGCTGCGCGGGGTGGCGTTCTTCCGCACCGTGGCGTTCTTCCCCTACATCACCTCGCTGGTCGCCGTGGCCATTGTGTGGAACATGCTCTTCAACCCGACGGCGGGACCGATCAACCAGCTCCTCGAAGCGCTCGGCGTCGCGCACCCGCCCAGGTGGGTGGCCAGCACGGACTGGGCGATGCCGGCCGTGATCGTCACCAGCGTGTGGCGAGACATGGGCTACTACATGGTGCTCTACCTGGCCGGCCTGCAGACGATCCCTGTGGAGTACTACGAGGCCGCGCGGGTGGACGGCGCCAACGCCTGGCAGCGGTTCTGGGGCATCACCCTGCCGTGCCTGCGGCCCACGACGTTCTTCGTCCTCGTCATGCTGACGATCCAGAGCTTCAAGGTCCTCGACCTCATCGTGGTCATGACCGACGGCGGCCCGGGCCGCAGCACGCTGGTGCTGGCCCAGCTCATCTACCGGGAGGGCATCACCGAGGGCAAGTTCGGCTACTCGTCGGCGATCGCCCTGGTGCTGTTCGTCATCGTACTGACCGTCACCGTCGTCCAGTTCCGTATCAACGAGCGGAGGAGCGCCCGATGACCGCACTGCACGATGCTCCCCCGGCCGCCACCCAGCGGCGCCCGCCGGCGGCAGCCGAGGACGGGGACCGCGCCGGCGGGAGCCCGCTCCGCAGGGCGCTGGCCTACCTCACGCTCGCCGTGCTCGCCGTGCTGGTGCTCGTGCCGTTCGCCTGGATGGTGTCGTCCGCGCTGAAGCGCGACAACGAGGTCTTCGCCGTGCCCATCCAGTGGATCCCCCAGGAACTACGCTGGTCGAACTTCGTGGAGATCTGGGGACGCATCCCATTGCTGACCTACCTGGGCAACTCGGCGTTCCTGTCCGTGACGATCACGCTGCTGCAGCTGCTCACCGGGAGCTTCGCGGCCTACGGGTTCGCCAAGGTGCGCTTTCCGGGCCGGGACGTGCTGTTCGTCGCCTACATCGCCACCATCGCCGTGCCATGGCAGGCGTACATGGTGCCGCAGTACATCATGATGCAGAAGGCAGATCTGACGAACACCTATTGGGCGATCATCCTGCTGCAGGCGTTCGGCGCGTTCGGGGTGTTCCTCATGCGCCAGTACTACATGTCCATCCCGGACGAGCTGTGCGAAGCGGCCCGGATCGACGGGCTGAGTGAGTACGGCATCTACTGGCGGATCATCCTGCCGCTGTCCAAACCGGCGCTCGCCAGCCTGGCCCTGCTCACCTTCGTCAACACGTGGAACGACTACATGGGGCCGTTCATCTACCTGACGAGCAACGAACTGTGGACCGTACAGCTCGGCCTGCGCTCCTTCGTCGGGCAGTACGACGCCGAGTACGCGATGATGATGACCGGGGCGGTGCTGTCGGTGCTGCCGATCCTGGTCATCTTCCTGCTGGGGCAGCGCTACTTCATCCGCGGCATCGCGACGAGCGGGCTGAAGTGATGAGCGGGCACGGGCCCGGCGCGGCGGTGCGGAGCCTGCTCCGACCGGCCGGACAGGCGACCTATGAGAAGGCCTTCGGCACCGTTTACGTCGGCCTCATGACGAACATCCTGCTCGCCGTCGCCTGCGCGCCGCTCCTGGCGGCGCTCGCGGTCGTCCGGGACCCGCTGGCGTCGTGGCCGTTCTTCGTCGCGCTGTCGTCGCTGTGCGCGCCCGCGCTGACCGGGGCGTTCAGCTGCTTCGCCGCACTGGGCGATGGCTCGATCGCCGTCTTCCGTACGTTCTGGGACGGTTACCGCCGCGGCGGCGTCCGCGCGCTCGCCGTCTGGGCGGCCGGCGCCGTTGCCGTGAGCGTGCTGGCTCTGGACGCCGTCGTGGTCGCGCGCACCGCCTGGGGACCGGCGTTCGCGCCGTTCTTCGCCACGGCGGCGGCGCTGGTGGTGGCCGTGGTCGTGGCCTCGCTCGTGCTGCTGGCCGAGCCGCGGCGCGAGCCCCCGCGGCTGCGGGACCTCGTGCGTCCCAGCCTCTACCTGGTGGCGCGGCGCTGGTACCTGGCCGCCATCAGCCTCGCCGTGCTCGTCCTGGCCGTGGCCGTCATCCTGGTCAAGCCGGTGATCGGCGTCCTGGTGCTGTGCTCACCCCTGTTGTACGTCGCGTGGGCCACGATCAGGTTCGTCGTCGCTCCGCTCCTGGCGCCTTCTGCGAACCTTCGGTAAACCTTGATGGCGCAGGTCAGGGCAGTGATCATCGGCGGCTTAGAGTGTATGGGTGCTCAGGATGGTGCTGTCTTTGACCCTGCTCGACCCGACCGGCCTCGCGGAGGTCCCCCAGCGATCGGTACCTCCGCGCAGGGTGCTGACACCAGACGGTGACCGCCTGGGGTACGCGCCGGTCGCCCGTCCCTACACCGGCGCACAGCGGCTCATCGGGGTGCTGCTCGGGCGTGATCCGATCAGCGGAACGACCGTGCTGTGCGGGGGCACGGTGATCAGGTCGCGCAGCCGCAGCCTGGTGCTGACGGCCGCGCACTGCCTCTACCACGACGGCCGGCCGCTGCGGCAGGTGGCCTTCCTGCCCGGGTTCGACCAGGGCCGACCGCCGTTCGGTGTCTGGCCGGCCGTGCGGACCTGGGTGCCCGATCAGTGGCGGGGCCGGCCGTACTCCGCCGAGTTGCTGCCGTACGACGTCGGGCTGGTCGGGGTGATGCGGCGCGGCGGCACGCTGGAGGACGCGACCGGGCCCGGACTTCGCCCGATGGCCACCCGCAGGGGTACGTCGCTGCGCGGGCTCGACCTGCTCGGCTACCCGGCGGGGCGGCGGTATCCCGGCACCCGGATGTACCACTGCTTGGGGGACGCCAAGGAGGCCACCACCCAGGGGCCGGGCGTCCTGGTGACCCAGAACTGCCACGCCCCGTCCGGCGGCAGCGGCGGTCCGGCCGTGTACGGGCAGGAGGTGGCGGGTGTCGTGTCGTCCTCCAGCCCGATGAGTGACGCGGCCGGGTTCACCGTGCTGGCCCGGCTCGGCGGCCGGCCGTTCAGCCGGCTGCTGGCCGGCGCCGACACCTGGATGCGCCGCAGGCAGAGCTCATAACGGCGGCCCGGCACAGGCCGCGCTCGTCACGGCGGCCCGGGGGCCGGTCATGAGGCGTTCGCGACGATGTCCTCGCAGATGGCGTGGCTGATCAGCGCGTCGTCCGCGCTGATCGTGCGGCCGTCGCGGACCGCGGTGAGGAACTCCAGGCAGATGCGCTCGATGCCGCGCTGCCGCGCGACCGGGACCCAGTCGGGCCGCCTGGTGAGCGTCTCGCCGCCCGCGTAGTCGATCACGTCGCCCAGGTTGACCACCCGGCGCTTGACGCCGTCGCCCATGACCTCGCAGGTCTCCTCCGTGGCCCCGCTGACGCGGTTCATGAGGCCGATGGCGGTGAAGCCGTCGCCGGACAACTCCAGCACGATGTGCTCGATCAGCCCGTCCTGGACGCGGGTCCTGATCCGGGTCCCGGTGACCTCGCCGGGCGCGAGGAAGCGGAGCGTGTCGACCACATGAATGAAGTCATCAAATATCGCCCGCCGAGGCGCGTCGGGGTGATTCTCGCGATTCTTCGCCATGAGCACGAGGTGCCGAGGGAGGGCGAGAAGTCCGGTGTATCCGGGGGCGTACCGGCGGTTGAAGCCGACCATCAGCGAGCGCCTCTTCGCCTTCGCCAGCCGTACGAGAGCCTCGCAGTCGGCCAGGTTGTCGGCGATCGGCTTGTCCACGTAGACGTGCGCCCCGGCGTCGAGCAGCGGCTCGACGATCTCGCGGTGGGCCCCGGTGGCGGCGTGCACGAACGCGACCTCGACCCCGCTCTTGATCACGTCATCCACCGAAGTGGACCGGGCGGCGATCCGGTAGGTATCGCCGAGCCGGTCCAGGGTCTTGCTGTTGCGTGTGCAGAGGTGCAGGTCGAGGCCCGGCTGGGCGGCGAGTACGGGCAGGTACGCCTTCTCCGCGATGTCGCCCAGGCCGATCATGGCTGTTTTCACGCCTTGAGCGTAGCCGCGAGCGCCTGGTCGATAGGCGTGGGCGCGACACCGAATGTCCGCTGGAAGGCCGAGGAGTCGAGCACGTACGGCGCGGTGAACTGGTAGCGGACGTGCTTCAGCTCCCTGACCATCGGCGAGAACAGACCCATCGCCTGGACCAGCGGCCACGGCAGCGTGGCCAGCTTGGGCGCGGGCCGCCCCTCGATGGCCGCCATCCGCTCACCGATCTGGCGGAAGCTGAGCGGGTCGCTGGTGGGCACGTGCCACGGCCGCCCCCAGGCCCGCTCGTCGGTGCCCGCGACGATCAGCGCGTCGGCCACGTCGGGCAGGTACGTCCAGCTGTGCGGAATGTCGGCCGGGAACACCAGCTGGATGGTCCTGCCCGCCCTGAACGGCACGAGGAACCGCCCGCCCAGATGCGACTGGTCGGTGGCGCCGGGGCCGAAGTAGTCGGAGCCGCGTACCTCGGTCGTCCGGATCCGGCCCGCCTTGTGCGCGGCCAGCGCGTCGTTCCAGATCTTCGCCCGCACCTGAGCCTTCGGGGTGGCCGAGGCGAGCGGCAGGTCCTCGGTCATCGGGCCCTTGACCGGGCCGTAGGGGTAGAGGTTGCCCAGGATGACCAGCACCGCGCCCGTGGCCTCCGCGGTGCCGAGGAACGACTCGGCCATCGGCGGCCAGTCGGTCAGCCAGCGGTGGTACTGCGGGTTGACGCAGTTGTAGAGGACATCGGCGCCCTTGGCGACCTCCGTCAGCCGTGCCATGTCGGCGACGTCGGCCGCCACCTTGTGGACCCCGGCGGGGCCGCTGCCCGAGCGGGTCACCACGGTGACCTCGTGCCCCTGGGCCAGGAGCTTGGTGGCCAGATGCGTGCCGACCTGACCGGAACCCACGACGACGTGCTTACCCATGATCAGACCTGCTTCCAGACGATGCGGAGGACCGCGTTGAGGACGAAGAGCGCCGCGAAGACGGCGGCCGGTGCGACCCGGCCCGCGGCGTAGAGCGCCAGGGCGCCGCCGCCGAACCAGAGGATCTCCAGGGCGACCCTGGCCAGGCCGGTCAGCGGGAACGTGGCGTTGGCACCGCCGCCCGCACCGAACAGGGCCCAGGCGGCGATGAACAGCGCCACCCCGCCGAGCCCGGCGAGGAGCTTGATCGCCCAGTTGGGGCTCACCGTGAAGCCCCAGTACCCCACGGAGACCAGGACACCCAGCTCCAGGAAGAACATCAGAGCCAGGTTGGCTCCCTTGGCGATGCTCAGCATCTCAACCTCCGCGTGACTGCCGTTCGCTTACAAGAGCAATGCTCTCTCATTAGAGCGCCAGCCGTCAAGAGCAGTGCTCTCGTTTTTTCGCAGTGCTCTGCTATGGTCGGAACATGACTGCGAGCCGTACCGCGAGAGAACGTGTCAGGGCCGAGCTGACCAAAGAGATCACCGACATCGCCCGTCGCCAGCTGGCCACCGAGGGAGCGGGCGGCCTGTCCCTGCGCGCGGTGGCCCGCGAGATGGGCATGGTCTCGTCGGCCATCTACCGCTATTTCCCCAGCCGCGATGACCTGCTTACCGCGCTGATCATCGACGGCTACAACGCGCTCGGCGCGGCGGTGGAGCGCGCCGACGAGAGCAACCCGCCCGGCGACTTCGCGGGGCGCTGGCTGGCCGTCTGCCATGCCGTACGCGACTGGGCGCTGGCCCATCCGCACGAGTACACGCTGTTGTACGGCTCCCCCGTGCCCGGCTACCAGGCGCCGGAGGAGACGATCACGGCCAGGCTGCGCGATGTGGCGGTGTTCGGCCGGATCATCGCGCAGGCGTACGACGCGGGCGCGCTGGCCCCGCCCGACCTCGCCCGGCCCGCCCCCGCCGCGCTGTCTGCGGACGCGGCGAACCTGCGCCAGATCATGCCCGGGGTCCCCGACGACCTGATCTTCCGTGGCATCACCGCGTGGACCGGCCTGTACGGCTGGGTCAACTTCGAGGTGTTCGGCCAGTTCGAGAACACGATCGACGACAGGCGTGGGAGCTTCGAGCAGTCGGTGCGTACGTTGGGCGCGCTGCTGGGCCTCAAGCCCGCGTGAACGATTGGCTTGCCTGCCGGAGCCAGGTCCGGGTGAACGCTTTGCCTGCCCGCCTGCCCGCCTGCTCGCCTGCCTGCTGGGCTCAGGCTCGGGTGAAGAGCGGGACCATGACCTCGTCGGCGATCTGCACGAGGAGCTCGTCCGGGATGGGCAGGCCCTGGAAGAGGAAGTGCTGCCGGAGCAGCGCCTGACCGGCGTCGAGCCGGCGCGGGGTCACGTCCTCGGGGGCGACCTCACCGCGCTCGACCGCCCGGCGGACGATCTCCCGCATCAGCCGCCTGCCGGTGCCCTGCGAGTTCTCCCGGAACGTGGCGGCCCGCGACTCATCGCCCAGCGCCTCACTGAGCAGCCCGCGCATCGCCTCACCCGCGGGACCGGCCAGCGCCTCGGCCGTCCGCCGCAACGCCGCCAGTATGTCGCCGCGCAGGCTGCCCGTGTCGGGGACGGACAGCGCGTCGGGCAGCACGTGATAGACGGCGTCCATGACCAGCTCGATGCGGGTGGGCCAGCGCCGGTAGAGCGAGGCCTTACTGGCCTTGGCCCGCTCGGCGACGCGCTCCATGGTCAGCCGGGCGTAGCCGACCTCGGCGAGTTCGGCGAGGGTCGCCTGATAGATGGCGACGTTGAGCGCCTCGCCGCGACGCCGCGGCAGCTTGCGGTGGTCGGTGACCATGACAGGCATCCTATGAGGCCGCGGTGACCGTGCCCGCGCCGTCACCTGAGCCCGGGACGGCCGCATCCCCGCCAGAGACTGCCGTGGCCGCATCCCCGTCTGAGCCCGCAGGGTCCGCATTCCCGCTTGAGTGGGCGATGACGACGGTGCCCGCGTCCCCGTCGACGGTCACCACCTGCCCATCGACCAGCGTGGACGTGCCTCCGGCCGTACCCATGACGGCCGGGATGCCGTACTCCCTGGCGACGATCGCGGCGTGCGAGGCGGCGCTTCCGGTGTCGACGACGACGGCCGCCGCACGCTGGAACAGCGGGGTCCACGACGGGTTGGTGTAGGGGCAGACGAGCACGTCCCCGCTCGTCAGGCTGCCGAACTCGGCCGGATCCCGGATGACCTTGACCGGCCCGGTGGCGCTGCCGCCGCCCGCGGGTGTCCCGGTCACGATCGCGTCGCCCGCGTCACGGACGGGGAAGATCGCCCGCGGGTCGATGAGCCGCACGCCCGAGAGCTCCTCCCGCTTGGCCGCCCGCTGCCGCACGACCGCCCGCAGGCCATCGGGGCACTCGTCGGAGCCGGCCAGGCCCTTGATCGACTCCAGCTCCTCCAGCCGCAGGTGGAAGACGTCCTCGGGCCGCTGGAGCACGGCCGCGTCCCGCAGCCGCGCTCCGATCTCCAACAGCGCCCGGCGCAGAATGGGCAGCGGGAGCGTGAAGTAGAAGTGGCTGTCCTCGCGGAAGGCGTGACCCGCGCGAGCCGCCTCGACCCAGCGCACGACCCGGACCCTCCAGCGCCCGGCCCGCAGCAGGGGGTGACGGAGCAGCCGCTCGAACGCCCCGCCCGCTCCCAGAGTCGCCTTGCCCGCCCCCGCAGCCGCTCCGCCCACTCCCACTCCTGTAGCAGCCCCGCTCGCTCCCGCTTCCGCCGCCGCCCCGTCCGCGGCGGACGCGGCGGTCGCGGCGGTCGCGAGAGCGGGCGGCTTGGCCGCGAGCACCCTGATCGTTCCGAGGACGATTTCCGGGGCCTCACCCCAGGTGGGCGGGGTGGCCAGAATCGGAGTCACCGTCTCCCGGTGCCCGTATTCGGCGAGGAAGTCGCGCAGTTTCGCGGCGAAGCCGGAGGGCATCGGATCCGCGTCGAGCGCTCCGGTCGCCCGAGCCTCCTGGGCCAGCTCCTCCAGCGCCTGATTGGCGTCGGAGGTGCGGGTACGCGCGCCGGTCATCAGCTCGCCGAACAGCGCGCCGCGCCGCAACAGCTTGACCGCCACCAGCAGCCGCAACAGGGCGAGCCCGGTGCCAGGCAGGTAGTCGGTGCGCAGGTCCGTCACCGGCCGGACCAGGTCCAGTGCCTGTCTGGGCACCCGAATCAGTTCCGGCCAGGGCATCGAGGCCAGATCACGGGCCGCCAGCTCACGGTTCGCGGCGAGGAAGGTCTGGAAGCGCGGATCCTCCGTCCACCGGGCGGGATCGTAGCGCCTGGCCCGCCGGACGAGCCGGAACGGGATAGCCAGGAGACCGGCTGTCACACGCGGAGAGCGGGGCACCAACCGGTAGACGACACCGTCCTCCTCCTGCAGAAAATCCTCGAACACCCCCTTGATGCCGAAGGCCGCCGCGACCTTGGCCATCATGCCCGCCGGACCGTACGGCAGCCAGGTCGTCATATCAATCGGATAGGGGCGTACGGGCAGATATTCAAGCAGAACGCTGCCGACCTTGCGCTGGGCAGGGTTGAGCGACCCCACGGGCGGCGGCGGGAGCGCGGTCATGGGGCGGGCCTGGACCAGGCTCACCCGGCCGCCCGCGTACGCCCACTCGATGTCCTGCGGGCGGCCGAACCGAGCCGCGACCTCGCTCGCCAGCCGGGCCAGCTCAGCGAGCGCCGCGCGGGGCAGCGCCTCGCCGGTGGCGGGGTCTCCGGTCTCGTGTACGACGCCGCCGCCGGCCGTACCGCGGATGACCACCTCGCGACGGCCCGGCGTGAAGGAGGTGACCCGCCCCGAGGCGTCGAGCACGTAGTGGTCGGGCGTGACGAGTCCCGAGACGACGGCCTCGCCGAGCCCGCTGCTCGCGTCCACGACGATCTGCGTACGGTCGCCGGTGACCGGGTTCGCGGTGAACAGCACGCCGGCCGCCTCCGACTGGACCATGCGCTGCACGACCACCGCGATGCGAACCTCGGCCGCGTCGACACCCCGCTTCTCGCGGTAGGCGACGGCCCGCTCGGTCCAGAGCGAGCCCCAGCACCGGCGGACCGCGTCGACCACCGCCTCCGCGCCCACGATGTTGAGGTAGGTGTCCTGCTGCCCGGCGAACGCCGCCCCCGGCAGATCCTCGGCGGTGGCACTGGACCGAACCGCCACGGGCCCGCCGCCGAGCTCGGCATAGGCGCCGGTGATCGCCTCGCGCAGGTGCGGGGGAATGTCCACGTTCTCGAAGTACGTACGGGTGTCGTGCCCGTCGGCGACCAGGTCGTAGGCGGCGGTGGTCACGACGAAGCCGCCCGGGACGGGAAAACCGTTCTTGACGAGCTCGCCCAGGTTGGCGCCTTTGCCTCCGGCCAGGGCCAGGTCGCCGCGGCCGAAGGCGTTCAGGGGTGCTACGAATTTCACTGGCCCTCCTTGGCTTTCACTCGGTCCTCGTCGGCTTTCACTTGCTCCTGATCGCCTTTCACTTGGTTCTCTTCGGCTGTTCACCGGCTCTCCTCGACCGTCGCTCGGTCCGCCTCGGCTGTTCACCGGCTCTCCTCGACTGTCACTGGTTCTCCTCGGCGTAGGCGGTGGTGCGGAGCGGTCGAGCCGGCAGCGCGAACGCGAGGACGAACGCCACGACGAGCAGCGGCGCCATGGCCGCGAACACCGGCGGCACGGCCGTGGCGAAGGCGTCCCGCACGCTGCCGGGCAGGTCGGCCGCCTCCGTGGCGGTGATGCCGGACCTCCAGGTGATCAGCGCCCCCACCAACGCGACCCCGGCCGAGGCGCCGATCTGCCGCATGAACGTCACCGCCGAGGTCGCGGTGCCGAGATCGGCGTAGTCGACGGCGTTCTGCGCGGCCAGCACCATGACCTGCATGACCAGCCCGACGCCCAGCCCCATCAGCAGCATCACGGCGGCGATCGCCACCGCTCCCCCGCGGTCGCCCACGATCCCGAGCAGCGCCAGCCCGGCCGCCGTCAGCGCCGTGCCCGCCACCGGGTACGGCTTGTAGCGCCCCGTCCTGGTGATGAGCCTGCCGGAGACGATGGTGGTGGTCAGCACGCCTCCCATGAGCGCGGTCACCAGCAGGCCCGCCTGGGTGGCGGTGGAGCGCAGGGCGATCTGCAGGTAGGCGGGCATGTACGCGATGGTCCCGAACAGGGTGAATCCGATGAGCAGGCTGATCGCCACGGGCACGGCGAAGGCGCGGTCGCGGAACAGACGCAGCGGCAGGATCGGATCGGCGGCGTACCGGGCGCTCACCAGCCACGCCGCCCCGCCCGCGACGGCCAGGGCGAGGAAGGCCAGGTTCCTGGTCTGTCCCAGCATGACCACACCGACCACGGCGACCGCCAACGTGACCGCACCGGCGAAGTCGATCGGCGCGCGATTCTCGACCGTGAACTCGGGCTTGGGGAGCCGCAAGGTCGCCGTCAGCACGACCAGGGCGAGCAGCCCGAGCGGCGGATAGATCGCGAAGATCCACCGCCAGCTGAGCCGGTCGATGAAGAACCCGCCCAGCAGCGGTCCACCGACCGCTGCGACCACGTACGCGGCACCGATCAGACCCAGATAGCGACCGCGCTCACGCGGGCTGACGACCTCCCCGATGATCGCCTGCGCTCCGATCATCAGCCCGCCACCACCGATGCCCTGCACCGCACGGAATGCGATGAACTGCGGCATCGAGGCGGCCACCGAGCACAGCACGGCACCGGTGACGAAGATGACGATCGCCGCCTGCATCATCGGCTTACGCCCGTACCGGTCGCCGAGCTTGCCGTACAGGGGCATCACAACGGTCGCGGCGACCAGGTAGGCGCTGATCACCGCCGGCATCTGATCCAGCCCGCCGAGACTCCCCGCCACGGCGGGCAGGGCGGGCGCCATGATCGTCTGGTCGAGCGCACCCAGCAGCATCGCCAGCAGCAGACCCGGCAGCACGAGACCCATGACACGCTCCTTAGAGAACGAAACGTTCTCTAAGGAGCATACGATTCATCCCATAGAAACGCAACGTTCACTAACAACCGCCAGCGCGTACTGAAGAGCGATGTGCGCTACCGCTTCGCCGTGGACCCCACGACGCTCTGATCCTCCTGCCCCGGCGGGAGGTCGTGAGCGGTGAGCACTTGGGCCGCATGGTGACGGTGGACGGCGAACAGCTCCAAAGCGGCGTCGGCGTCGCCGGCACGCAGGGCGTCCGCGAGCAGACGGTGTTCGTCCGCGATGTGCTCGAGGTAGCCGTCGGAGCTGCGGCCGATCCGGGTCAGCAGGAACAGGTGGATCTGTGAGCGGATCGCCTGCCAGGCTTCACTCAGGCGCCGGTGGTGGGCGGCGTCGTAGACCGCGTCGTGGAACGCGAGGTCGCAGTGGACCATCGCGTGCGCGTCCGCTGCGCGCCCCATGCCGTCGACCACCTTGTCGATCTTGGCAAGGTCCTCTTCGGAAGCGTGGCCGACCACCCGCTGCACGGCCAGGTGCTCAAGCGCGCCGCGCAGGCTGTCCAGTTCGGCGATGTCCTGCGGGGACAGGGTGATCACCGTGGCGCCGCGATGCCACTGGCTGCGGACCAGTCCCTCGCGCTCCAGCAGGAGCAGCGCCTCGCGTACCGGGCCACGGCTCACGTCCAGCGCCTGGGACAGTTCGACCTCGCGCAACTGGGCCCCAAGGGCGTACACGCCGCCGAAGATGGCCTCCCGAACGCGATCGGCGACCTCGTCGGCCAGCCCTCGACGGCGGGCGGGAGCCATTGTGCCCTGTTCACCCATGACCCTTTGCCCTCCGCTGATTGTCTCAATGTTAACAAACTCCCGCACACTGGCGTAATGTCAACATTAGGACATTTCCTCCTTCAGCAGAGAGGCCCCACCCATCATGAGCGTGTTGAACTCCCCGATCCCGCGCTTCCACCTGGCCATGCCGGTCGACGACCTGACGGCCGCCCGCCGCTTCTACGGCGAGGTACTCGGCCTGCGGCAGGGCCGCAGTGCCGAAACCTGGATCGACTGGAACATGTACGGCCATCAGTTCGTCACCCACCTGGCGCCGGCCCAGACTCAGCAGATCCACAATCCGGTCGACGGCCATGACGTCCCGGTGCCGCACTTCGGCCTGATCCTCACGATCGAGGACTTCCACACGCTGGCCGACCGGCTCCGTACGGCAGGCGTCCCGTTCGTGATCGAGCCCTATGTGCGATTCGCCGGGCAGGCCGGCGAGCAGTGGACGATGTTCTTGCTCGACCCGGCCGGCAACGCCCTGGAGTTCAAGGCGTTCGCTGACGACGCCCAGGTCTTCGCTGCCTGACCGTACGTACTGCCCGCCCGCCTGCCTCCCACTCACCACCTTGAGGCATCGCACGTACCGATCGAGACTCACCACACAGACGAGCAGAGGGCCGCTCTTGGGACTGGCACCAGCACTATCGTTGCGGCGTGACCACCCCGGCGGCGGAAGCCGACATCAACGACGACATCGTCGACCGCCTGATCCGCACGCAGCACCCGGATCTGGCGGGCCCGCTGAGCCTCGTCGCCAACGGCTGGGACAACGTCATCTACCGTCTCGGGACGGATCTGTGCGTACGCCTGCCGCGCCGCCAGGTCGCCGTCGATCTCATCGTCAACGAGCAACGCTGGCTGCCCGTCTTGGCCGAGCACGTCGAAGTCGCGATACCCCTACCTGTCAGGGCCGGCGTGCCTGGCGAGGGCTACCCCTGGCCGTGGACGATCGCACCCTGGTTCGACGGCCGCACGGTCGCCGACGTGCCACCGTGCGACCGCTCTGGCATCGCTGTCCCACTGGCTGACTTCATGACCGGCCTCCACCGGCCCGCACCACCTGACGCGCCGCGCAACCCCGTCCGCGGCGTCCCGCTCACCGCCCGCGACGAAGCGGTACGGCAGCGCCTGCGGTCCATTCCCCGATCAGCCGAGCTTCTTCCCCTCTGGGAGAAGCTGGCCGCCCTGCCGCCGTGGCAGGGCCCCGCGCTCTGGCTCCACGGCGACCCGCATCCAGCGAACCTCCTGCTCAACGGGGAAGGGCTGGCGGCTGTCCTGGACTTCGGCGATCTCACCAGCGGCGACCCCGCCACCGACCTGGCCGCCGCGTGGCTGGTGTTCGACGAGAACGCGCGCGAGGTCTTCCGATCACGCGTCGACGCCGACGAGATGACCTGGGAGCGCGCAAGGGGCTGGGCCCTTGCCATGGGCACTGCCCTGGCCGCCCACTCAGCCGATAACCCCAGCATGGCGGCCATCGGCGAGCATGTCCTCGGCCAGGTGCTTCTCACCTAGAGGCAGGCGCGTTCGATGTCGTCAGATCCAGATCACGCAGCCCGGTGCAAAGGAAGCTGATGGTCAGGTCGTTCGCCTCGCCGGTGAGGCGGCGACGCCGGACCGGCTGCCACTTACTGTGACCGCCCACAGGCCCTCCTTGCAGTCTGCGGATGACCCCCGATGAGGGCCGAAGCGGGTGCACTCATCGGGGGCCTGCCCGGCCTGGAGCCACGGGGGGAAGATCCCTGCCGGACGTTCTGCGGCGGCTCCCCCACTCCCCCTCCTCGAGAAGGAGGAGCCGCCTGATCTGGGCTGGCTGCGCGTTCAGCCAGGGCCACACCCACTGACCGATCCGGAGACCGGTTCGGGGGCTGAGGGGTTTGGGGAAGATGGGACGGCCCGGATGGCGCACCAGACGGTACGACCAAGCCCACGACCGTGCTCTCGGGTTCCCCAGTCCTGGGAAATCTCACGGACGATCAGCAGCCCACGACCGTCCTCCGCCTCCGGCTCCTGCCGGATGCGCGGGCCGGAGAAGGCGGAACCGGGGTCACGCACCTCCACATAGACCACCTCGTCCGTCGCGGTGACGGTGAGGCCGATAAAGTCGTACGGTTTGGCGTCGGAGTGGCGGAGCGCGTTCGTCACGAGCTCGGACGCCACCAGCACCGCGTCGTCGACAGCAGGATGATCGTCTCCGAGCCATCTGCGCACTTCGGAGCGGGCGTGCGAGACGGACTCGCGAATGCCCACGAGCTGAATCGAGCCGATGACCCTCGGCTCCGCACTCGCTGCTTTCATTGCTTCACCACCCGGAGAAGTCGGCCTCGATCGGCCTTCCAACCATCCCAAGGCTCGGCTACATTGAGTAGTCAATTGACTTCGATAAGCCATCAACCGTTTCGCTGAAGGTCGTGTTGAAACGGTGGCCATCCCCCTGGAGGTCAGATGCCCAAGGAAAGCGAGCTATGCCCTACTGACTCACCGACCGCACTATTCGGCTTCGAGTTGCGGCGACACCGCAAGGCCAGAGGCTGGTCCCAGATCCGTCTGTCGAAAGCGGTGTCCTACTCCGTCGGCACAATCAGCATGATCGAGACAGCCAGACGGTCACCAACGGAGGAGTTCGCCCGCCACTGCGACGAGGCGCTGGAGGCGGAAGGGGCGCTGATGCGGCTTTGGCCGATGGTCAGTCATGCACAGGCTCCTCCTTGGTTTCGGCCCTGGCTCGAGGTGGAGGCCACGGCGGAGGCGATCCGGACCTGGGAACCGCTGGTCGTGCCCGGCCTGCTGCAGACCGAGGACTACGCCAGGGCGGTCCTGAGCGGTGATGTCGGCGTGACGTCCGAACAGGTCGAGGAACATGTGATCGCTCGAATGGAACGCCAAAGCATCCTTAGGCGTCCCAAACCGCCATTGTTGTGGATTGTGATCGACGAGGCAGTTCTGCACCGCCCGATCGGCAGTCCCGCCGTGATGTCGGCGCAGCTCACTCGTCTTCTCGAAGATGGCGAAGCTCCCCGGATTACCATCCAGGTTCTTCCCCTCAAGGCCTACGCCACGACCGGTCTTGCCGGCGGGTTCGCCATCGCGCAGGCACATGGCGTCTTCGACACAGCGTATGTCGAATCCGCTGGCGTCATGAGTCGAGTAACCGAGCGACCAGAGGACGTCCGCGTCCTAACATATAGATATGAGGGGATTCGCTCAGAAGCGCTGTCCCAACGCGAATCCCTAGACCTGATCAAGGAGACGCTGCAGCGATGGACAAGCTGACCCGCGAACTCGACACAGCTACCTGGCGCAAGTCCACCCGATCGGGGCCCGACGGCGGCAACTGCGTTGAGGTTGCTGAACTGTCCGGAGGACGCCGAGGTGTCCGCGACAGCAAAAACCCCAGCGGTCCGGCCCTCATCTTCACTCCTGGCGAATGGAGCGCCTTCATCAGCGGCGTGAAGGACGGCGAGTTCGACTTGTAAATATGTTCGCAGAAAGGGAAGACTCTCCGCTCATGCGGAGAGTCTTCCCTTGATCCGTAAAGCGGCCAGACTCCGCCGCGGGGATTTTAGAGCATCCTGCTGGGCGCAGCGGTTAGCAGCGATACTCGCAAGCATTCCGCGATGGTGAGCCACGCGCCGAGCTCCCTTTGACTGGTGGCATCGCCCACAATTCGTCCGCCAAAGAGTGGCCGTCGGTCTCTGTGCTGAGCCCCGCGTCGAGGCCGATCTCATGAGCCTGAGCCCGTTCGTCGCGTTGGCGAAAGGTGCCTGGAGCTTGCTGGCATATCGCTTGGCCTGCTCAATGCCCTCGTCGTCGCTGGTGGGCGTCTCTCTTAACTCCACCACCACGATAGGCAGTCCCCGACGGGAGTTTGAGCGCGTAATCGGCGCGTAGCTGCGTTCCCCGCCCCGGCCTGCCCCGGTGGCCATGATCTTCCCGTCCGTGACGGTGCACTCGTCAACCATCTCGCGCTGGCCTCATCTCGACCGTTTCAGCGAATCCTCAATGATTCACCTCGCCGGCGGAAAGACCCGCAGGTCACAGCCAGTTCCCACCTGACAAGATCGAGTTCGGGCAAAGCAGCTCATTGCATAACAAAATTCCAACGCGCCATACCTTTCACTGCGCTTAAACTTGTTTTGTTGATGCGATGTTGATTACCGTGTGACCACGTGAGGGACGCCGCCTCCTGATCTGTTCTGGTGCAGCGAGCCGTACAAGGGGATCATCTTGGCCAACCTCGACCGCGAGGCGATGCGGGCCGTGGCGGAGCGGATCCAGCGGCTTTCGGACGAGCACTGGTGGGCGCTCGATCCCTCTTGCCGCCTGATGGAGAACGACGCGTGGGTGGGTCCCACGGGCGCCCGGTTCGACTCCCAGGTCCACGCGGACCGGAGGGAGTTGCAGGACATGCTCACGCAGGCCGTACACAGCGCAAACCAGAAGCTGGCCTCGATTCAGGACGCGCCATGACGGAGTTCACCGGGGTCAAGCCGGCCGAATTCGACACGATGGCGGGCAAGCACACCGAGGCCGCCAGGCGACTGGAAGAGCTGGCGCAGGCCCTGCACAGCGAATTGCAGGGCGCCGGGCTCGACACTTCTCCGGCGGCTCGGCTGCGGCAGTTGGCCGGACGTGTTACCACGCAGGCTGAGGACCTGCGGCGGCGGCAGAAACTGGTCCACGAGTTGCAGCGGCAGAAGGTCACCTTCGGCATGAGCACGGCGGCCGGGAGCTTCCTCGAGATGCCCGACGGCCTGGAGGCCGCCAAGGGCCTACTGGACGGCACCCTGGCCGGTCGCGCTGCGCTGAACGCTGCGGACGGGGACGCCAAGGCGCTGGCGGAGCTGAAGAAATACGCGGCGCGGACCGGGGACGCCGAGTTCGTCAAGGCGTTCCTGGGCACGCTGGGCGCCCAGGGCGTGACGCGGCTGCCGGGCTCGCTCGCCGCGCGACTGCGCGACGCCGGGACTCACGGGGACTCCGATCGCCTGGCCCAACTCTCCAGCCAGGGTAAGGAGGCTCTGCGCATGCTGAGCGCGGCTCTGGCCAGGGGAACCGATCCGAAGAATCCCGCGTACATGGGCGCCGAATTCCTCAAGGACTTGGTGAGGGAGGGCCGGGCCCAGCAGAAGGCCGGCGACACGAAGTACACGGGTTACCAGGCTCAGGCGCTCATCTGGCGTGCCCACGACGGGAAGCCGCCGTACTCGAAGGAGTTCATGGAGGTCGTCGGGCGTGACGTGATCGTCTACGAATTCGAGCAGCGTAAAGACGAATGGGCAGCGAGTAAGGACCTGCTCGGCCGGATGTTCGCGGGAGCCCAGGTCCCGATAGTCGATCTGGCCGGTGCACTGGGTCTTGGCAGCATGCTGAGACCGGGAACGCATGTGGGCAATCCGGGCACGAAGGCTAGCTCATCGTTGGTGGACGATCTTTTCCAGGCGGCGAAATCCAGCCGGGAGGCGTCCCATGCCCTGCTGGACCACACGCCGGCCGGGTGGCAGGAGTCTGTGCTGGACTATCTGCTGACGAGCCGGTGGGGGGCTTCCCGCTATCTGGGGGACTACGGGCCGTTCAACGACATGTTGGTGACTGCGACGACCGGCCAGGATGCGACTTCTCAGAGGTTGGCCGCCGATATGGTGAAGATCGTTGCCGATGAGGTCCGCCCTGCCTTCGGCAAGGGAGAGAACGGCAATCTGGAGATAAAGAACAGAGAGACGTTCGATCGTTTCGCTCCCCTGAGCTACCCCCTGGCCCGCGCCATCTCGGCCAACGTCGACCAGCTCTCCAAGCTCACCCTGAACCATGCGATCTTCGGCAATGTCGTGGCCTCCGACATGGACTATGCGCTAGTGCTGGCCACCTCCCACGACTCCGGGTTCGAGGCGCTGGTGAGAGCACAGACCGAACATATGCGAGCGGCACTGGACAGTGTGCCTCCGGTCGGTCTCAACGCTTCCAATGCCGAGCGGCTCGGTTTCACAAAGGCCGACGTCAAACGGTTTGACCTCAATGAGAATGGGCGGGTCGACAGAACCGACGCCGTGCAGTTCCTGACGGACCGGACTGTGGAGGAAGCACGTCCCTTCACCCACATCGTGGAGGTCCGCCGCCAAGTGCTGATCGCCCAAGGGCTGGACGACAAGAAGGCGGATGAGTCGTTGAAGGCCATGGTGGGCGACGCGATAGGACTGCTCCCGGTGCCGGGAGCCAAGCAGGTGGGCGAACTGGCCACCGGAGCCTTCGGCAAGCTGGTCAGCACGAGCTACGACAAGCTCGCCGGAGCCGCGTATGACGAGATCGCCAACCGGGTGGCCCAGCAGATGGCCGAACACGGGCAGGGGCTGGACGAGGCATACCGGACGGTGACAGATAACCGACTGGCGGTGGAGAGGCTAGCGGAACAGATGCTCGCCACGGCCGTGCTGAACAAAGGCATGCTCGAGAGACTGGATCTGGAAAAGCAGACATTCGCCGACGGAACTCCCCCGAAGCTCAAGCCCTTCGTCAAGATGAGCCCGCAGGAATACAGTAAATTCCTCGAGTGGACCCGCAGAGCCGGAGGAAGTAGCGACCTGCTCAATGGTTTCAGAAACACCTTCCGCACAACCACTGAAGTGGACGACCTTCTCGGCCTTGATATTCGGCCCGGTGGTGGCAAATGAGGCATTCTCATCTGCCCGTCGCTCTGCTTGTTCTCACGCTGACCGCAGCCTGCACCCCGGAAAACGCCATCGTCTCCACACCGGCCCCAGTTCCTCAGCCTGTCGCAGATTCCGCACCATACGTCTGCACGCTCATCCCAGAGCACGCGTTTCGCCTTGTCAGTGGCATGACCGGACCTCTCATCGAGAAAACCGACGGCAATGAGAGGAACGGCGACTGCCGGGCTCCTGATACGGCCGCCCGGTCTCTAGAGGTGTGGTGGATGCAGGAGGGCCGCGGGATGCCTCGCGAGCATCTTGATTTCCTTATGGATGACAGGCGCAAGGTCTACACCAGCAACAGCGGAGTAGTGCTCCCTACCGACCTCGGTGACGGCATGGCCGCATACCTGCCCAACCCACCACTCACCGATCAACCGTACCAAGTGAGCGCGAAATTCCGCTGCGGTAGCAAAGCACGATTGATCGACATCTTCCTGCCCCAGGTCGCCAAGGGCAGGGACGCAATCAAGGACATGACCGAGCTCATGCGCATCGCCCAAAAACGCTACGGCCACCTGTACAACTGCACCCCCGGCGCCTAGCAAGCGACACCGCCGCCAAAATCCAGCCAGCCCGCAGCGTCCCAGAATGTCCCACTCACGCCACATTCGCTTGAGCCCAAAATCGGACTGAGACGCATCTCTGCCACACCGTGATGAATAAAACCACACCCGGATTCCGATGACCGTGCGTCATCGACAACAACTTCTTGCGACGATGTGCTCACACACAGTGATCCCGGCTGCCAAGGCCGGGATCCTTCCAGCTACCGAAAAGGTAGGGGTACATGAACGAAGAGGCGGAGACTCGCGGCGCGAAACTTCGCGCGGCAGCCGTCGAAGCGACAGCGCGTTCCCGTAATGGGGCCTATCGCGGCCCTCGCGCGCGGCGTCAACATGCGAGCCTCCCGACGAACGGCTGCCCATGCCTGGAAGGCATACACACCGCCATCGCCTCAACGGCGGTCGCCGTTGCCCGGATAAGAGTTGAAATCGCCAGCATCAAGGCGGAGACGTCCCAGGACTTCGCAGCTCTCGGAGACGAGATCGCCGGCCTTCGCCGGCACACCCTCGAGCAGCTCACATCCGCTCAGGAGCAGATGGTGGGCAGACTCGACTCGCTGCACCGCAGAATGACCGACGTGGGACGCACACTCGATCGGCTGCTGGACAAGGACGGCGCCTAGCGACGAATAGGCCCTGAGCCGTTCGGGAAATGACAAAGGGTGTTGAGGATCAGATAGACCTCAACACCCTGATCACTGACTTGTACATGACAGTTGACGACTGGCTCGGCCATTCACCCGTGGATCGGACCAGCGCCACAACTGGGCGAGGCCGAGTCGCCGACCCCAGGACCTGCGCGTCAGCGCGCAGCGCGGTTGAGCGCGGAAGCCACGAGCGAAGCCGTCGGGGTGAAGACGTCCAAGCCGACGTCCCACAGCGCAAGCCGCCCCAGCTACCCGGCCAAGGTCGCGTGACGGGCCGACTAGCTGGCGAAGCCCGCGATGAGCCCAATGGTCAGGGCGGTGCGTTCGGGGATGTATTCGATGATGGCATGCTCCCCCCGCGAGTGGGATCCCGCTCCGACTGGACCGAGTCCGTCGAGGACGGGCCGCCCCAGGGCTGAGATGAAGTTGGCGTCGCTGGCCCCGCCGACGCCCGCCTCGCGGAGGTCCCAGCCGTGCTCGATCGCCACCTTGTACGTCCTGGCGTACAGGTCCTGGGAGGCGGGGTTGGGTGTCATGGGCGGCCGGTTCCATTCGCCGGAGAGCGCCACGGAGACCCGAGGGTCGGGGGCGCGCAGCGAGGTGAGTGCGGCGTCCACCCGGGCCATCTCGGCCGGGTCGGACACGCGTACGTCGATGCCGCAGGTCGCCTGACCTGCGGTGACGTTGGTGCCGGTGCCGCCGCTGACCAGGCCGACGTTGACCGTCGTGCCGAGCGAGGGGGCGCCCAGGGCGGCGATCTGGGTGATCAGGTCGGCCATGGCGTGGATGGCGCTGGCACCGGCGGTGGGATCGAGGCCGGCATGGGCCTCGATCCCGGTGACGGACACCTGGAAGATGCCGACGCCCTTGCGGGAGGTTTTGACCGCGCCGTCTATGGCACCCTCGAAGACCAGGCTGGCCAGCGCCCCGGCGCTGGCAGCCTCGATGCGGGCGCGGGAGGCCGGGCTGCCGATCTCCTCGTCGCCGTTGAACAGCAGGCGGACCGTGGGATGCGGCAGGCCCAGCTCGCGCAGCCCGCGTACCGCCCAGACCGCCTGGACGAGGCCCGTCTTCATGTCGAAGACGCCGGGTGCGCTGATGACGCCGTCGGTGATCTGCCACGGCCAGTCGGCGAGGGTGCCGACCGGCCACACGGTGTCGTAGTGGCCGACCAGCAGGACGAAGCCGGGGGCGGTGCCCTGGTAGGTCAGTTCCAGCACGTCGCCGTACTGGCCGCCGTCGTGACGGGTGAACTCGTCCGGCTCCCCGGCGCGGTCCACCGCCCAGCGGAAGATCGCGTCGAGTGCCCCGTCCAGGAGCTGTTTGTCGCTGCTCGGGCTTTCCAGCTCGACGAGCATACGCAGATCGTCGAGCATGGAGGGGAGCGCCTGGCGGGTCCACACGGGAGCCGGTGTCACTAAAGGATCCTTTCGCTAAGAGTGAGGAGAGTTAGGAGGGGACGCCGGGGCCCAGCGGGATGCCGAGTGCCCACCAGGCCAGGAAGAACAGTGTCCAGACCACGAGCATGATCAGGCACAGCGGCATGGTGAGGGCGATCAGCGTGCCGATGCCGGCTGATTTGCGGTAGCGCTGGATGAAGCCGAGGACCAGCACGAAGTAGGGGCTCATCGGGCTGAGGGCGTTGGTGCAGGAGTCGGCGATGCGGTAGACCGCCTGGGTGGCCTCCGGCGAGATCTTCAGCAGCATCAGCATCGGCACGAAGACCGGGCCGACCAGCGCCCACTGGGCGGAGCCGCTGGTGATCAGCAGGTTGATGAAGGTGACGATGATCAGGATGCCGACAAAGATCATCGGGCCGTTGATCCCGGCGGATTTCAGCAGGTCCGCGCCGTTGATGGCGACGATCGTGCCGATGCCGGTCCACTTGAAGTAGGCCAGGAACTGGGAGATGGCGAAGAACAGCACGAGGACCGGCGCCATCTCGCGCATGCCCTCGGCCATGAACGTGGGCACGTCGTTGCCGCTCTTGATGGTGCCGGCGACGCGGCCGTACACGATGCCGACGAGGCAGAAGGCGACGCCGAGCATGACGGAGATCGCGTTCAGCAGCGGGCCGGTGACCAGGCTGCCGCCCTCGCCGCGGAGCGGGGAGTCGGCCGGGATGATGGACAGCGCGATCAGCGCGGCGATCACCAGCAGCGCGACGCCGGACCAGCGCAGCCCGCGCCGCTCCTTGTCGGACAGTTCCAGCGCGCCGAGGTCGCCCACTTCGGCGTCCTCGTCGATCGGCATGCTCGCCGCCCGCTTGGTGAGGATCGTCTCCGTCACCACGGTGATGACGATGGACAGCACGACCGACGAGCCGATGGAGAAGAAGTAGTTGGCCAGCGGGGTGACGGTGTAGCTCGGGTCGATGGTGTGCGCGGCGTCGGTGGTGATGCCACCCAGGATGACGTCGAGCGGGGTGACCACCGGGCTGGCGTCGAAGCCGGCCGCGACCGAGACGAACGCGACCACGACGCCGACGATCGGACTGCGGCCGACCGCGTAGAAGGCCAGGCCGCCCAGCGGGATCAGCACGATGTACGCCGAGTCGGCGGCCACGTGGGAGACCATGCCGGTGAAGGCGAGTGCGAAGGTGACCCACCGGGCCGGCACGCGGGAGACGCCCCGGCGCAGGACCGCCGAGAGCAACCCAGCTCTGTCGGCCACCGCGACGCCGAGCATGACCACCAGGATCGTGCCCAGTGGGGGGAAGGTGGTGAAGCTCTTGATGGCGTCGCCGAGCATCAGCGTGACGCCCTCGCTCGACAACAGGTTCTTCACCGCGACGGTCGTCTTGTCGGCGGGGTTGACCGCCGACACTCCGGCCGCCGACAGGATCCAGCTCAGCGCCATGAGCACGACGCTCAGGATGATGAAGAGCCAGAACGGATGAGGCAGCTTATTACCGGCGCGTTCGACGCTGTTCAGCACGCGCATGGTCACGTTTAAGGCACGTGATTCTTTCTCAGCGGAGACGGTCGTCATGGAGACCCGGTCATCCTTTCTTGGTCGTTTCGCCTGAGGCACAGACCGAACGCGAAAGATGCCCCGTCTCTTTATTGCGAGTCCGCACCTGCGGGCCATACTTTAACGGCGGCAGGATCATCTCGCAATAGCTGATTGTCAAGGATGTCTCACCAGTTGAGAGCAGGTAAAAAGGCATGCGAAAGCGCCCGAACGATGTCGGGTGTCAAATGAATTTCGACAAACTTAAGACGCCTATAACATTCAGCCGACAAGCCAGCGGCTGAGATAGAAAGCGACAATTCCGACTGCTGTCACGAGCAGGAACCTTTTCGACACCAGACCCACGGCGAAGGTGACCGCTCCGCCTATCAGATAAGGGTTCGTCAGGGTCAGCTCGACGCCGTTCCCCGAGGGCGCGAGAACGGCCGGGAACACCAGTGCGGCCAGCACGGCCGGCGGCGTGTACCTGAGCAGCGTCTCCGCCAGCGGTGGCATCTCCCTGTCGGCGAAGAGGGCCAGCGGCAGGTAGCGCGGCAGGAAACTGCACAACCCCATGCCGAGGATCAGCAGCGCCATGCTCATCGGGCGATCTCCTTCGTCCTCGTCTTCGCCGCGTACTCGCACGCGGCCCCCACCACCGCTCCCACCACCGCGGCCAGCACGACGCCGAGGTTGTACGGCAGGCCCCGCGCCAGCATCACGGTCACCCCCGCGGCGCAGATGGCCGCGGCCACGCGCCAGTTCGCCAGCCCGATCGCGAGCATGGCGATGAACATGGCGGTCACCGGGAAGTCCAGTCCGAGCCCCCGCACGTCCGGGACGGCCGAGCCGAGGGACATGCCGATCGCCGTGCACAGCATCCAGGTGACGTACAGCAGTGAGGACGCCCCGAGGAAGAACATGTGCTTGTTGTGGGTGAGCTCGCCCTTCCTCAGCCGTTCGATCGCCACGAAGAAGACCTCGTCGATCAGCCCGAACCCGAGCAGCACCCGCCACCGCTGGGGCACTTCCTTGATGTACGGGATCAGGATGGTGGAGTAGAGGAGCATCCGGAGCCCCAGGATGAGCGTGGTGAGGATGATCGCGGCCCAGCCCGTGCCGCCGGCGATGAGGGCGAAGCCGACGAACTGGGCGGTGCCGGAGTTCACGGCCATCGCCAGGCCCAGGGTCGCCCAGCCGGAGAGCCCGCTCGACAGTCCGAGTACGCCTCCGGCGATGCCCATGGGAATGGCCGAGGCGAGGAACGGCACCATGCTCCTCGCTCCGGCGAGGTACTGCTGGCCGGGGGTCAACGGTGTGACCGCCTGGGGGGTGTTCGTGGTGGTCATGTCAGTGCGCTTCGCTCCGTTGATCTTCCGTAAATGAAACCGGCTGGTCTTTCGTACGTGGTGCCAACCCGTGCAGCAGTGTGGCCACCGCGTCCGGGGCCGTCCGGCAGAAGTAGTGGCCGAAGGGCCCGAGCTCCACGAGCCGCGGCCGATCGGCGAACAGCGACCAGTCCTCGTACCTCCGCCGGTGGTCAGGGGTCAGCGGATCGTCCGAGGCATGGACGACCGTGAGCGGCGCGCGCAGCCTGGCCACGGGCCCTCGCTCGGCCGCCGCCAGCAGATAGCCGTTGGCCGAGCCGGAGTCGTGCCGGAACGTCCTGGTGACGAAGGCCGCCTGCTCGGGTGAGAGCACGTCGAGCCCGGAGTACCCGGTCGCCTCGACGAGCCAGCGCACGATGTCCTCATCCGTCATCGCGTCCACCCGCTCCATGGACTCGCGAGTGGTCCGGGCGTCGTGCAGCAGCTTTCCGGCCACGAAGACGTGGAGCGGCGCGATTCCGGCCGCTTCCATCAGGCGTGCGGTCTCGATGGCCAGAGCCGAGCCGACGCAGTGGCCCCAGAGGACCACGGGCCGGTCGGCGAGACCGCGGATCTCTTCCACCACCCGCCGCGCCGCCTCCTCGATGGGCAGGAAGGGCTCGTCCGGATGGCCGGGGTCGTGGCCCGGCAGCTCCACGCCATAGACGGCCACGTCGGCGCCCGCCTTGTCGAGGGCGGTGGCCAGCGGCTCGAAGTTGACGGCGTTGCCGGCCGCGTAGGGAAAGCACACGAGGACGGACCGGGCTCGGTCGGGGTCGGCCGACAGCGAGCGAAGCAGACCGAGGTCGGGGTCGGCCGACAGCGAGCGAAGACGAGCCTCGGCCACCTCACACAGCGGTCCCAGGGTGGAGTTGCGCATCAGGTCGGTGAGCGACACGAGCCCCTCCAGCTCCATGACCACCCGCATGGCCGACAGCGAGCTGCCGCCGAGCTCGAAGAAGTTGCCGTCGAGGGTGATCTGCTCCAGCGGCACGTCGAGCACCCTGGACCACACCTCCGCGATGCGCGGTCCCACCGCTCCGGTGGGACGACGGCTGGGGCGAGGGCCGGGGTGACGGCTGGGGTGACGGCTGGGGTGACGGCCCGTCTCCCCTGCGGCACTCCGCTCTTCGAAACGGTGAAACGTCAGGCTTCGGGGTGCCTGGAACAACTCAAGGCCGCCGGGCATGCGGCGTCCGTACACACCTGTGGTGGGGATCGTGGTCCCGTTGGCGATCAGCACGATCCGCCCCGGCGTGGCGAAGGGCACCCGCAGGCCGTGTTCGTCGACGACCCGCGCCCGATAATGGTCTGCCAGCTTCGGCAGGACACTCTCGCTCTGTTCCATCGTGATCAGCGCCGCGCTCTCCTCGCCGGGCAGCAGATCGGCGAGGTGATGGAGGGCGGCCGGATCGGCTGTCATCTGCTCGAACGCGGCGATGTAGTACGCCCCCATCCGCGCCACCTGCCAGGGCTCGAAGAGGTGGGCGTGGTAGTGCAGGCTGAGCCGTACCTCGTCGGTGATGAAGTGCCGGGAGAATTCGGCACGCAGCACGAACTCCGTCTCCGAGTTGGCCCGCACGTCGAGCAGGGAGAAGCCGTCGAGCGCCTCCAACTCCCTGAGCAGATAGAAGTGCGTGAAGTTGAAGGCCGTCTCGAACAGCGCCTGTTGTGTCCCCAGGTCGTGCTTCATCCGCGCCATCGGGTATCGCCGCGCGGGAAGCAGTTCGACCTCGGCCCGGTAGACGTCGCGCACGAGGCTCTCCCAGGAGCCCTCGCCCGTGCGCACCCGGAAGGGCACCGTGTTGAGGAACAGGCCGATCGAGCGGGTGGCGCCCTCCGCCTCGGGCCGGCCGCTGTGCTCGTACCCGGTCATGACGTCGCGCTCGCCGGTGATCAGGGAGAGGACCTTGACGTGCGCGGCCATCGCGACGTTCTTGACCGGCACGGACAGCGCCCCGGCCAGCGCCACGATCCGGTCGGACAGGCCGCGCGGGAACTCCACCTCGTGGAACACGACGGGGAAGACGTCCGGCGACGCCGATTCCCTCGTGCGGGGTACCTCGGTGAAGGTGCTGCCTTCGAGCACGCCCGCCCAGTAGGAACGGTGGCCCTCGTCGGCGAGGGAGCGGCGCTCCAGCGAGACGTAGTCGCGCGCGTACCCGTCCGGCTCCACCTCCGGCAGCGGCCGTCCGTCGAGCAGCCGGTAGTAGGCGTCGAACAGCGTGGTGTGCACCAGGGTGATGCTCCAGCCGTCCAGCGCGGAGTTGTGCTGGCTGAGCGTGTAGCGGAACAGGTCGTCGCCGAGCACGTGCACGTGCAACCGGACGAGACCGGGCTCGGTCCAGACGAAGCGATGAGCCTTCTCCCGCTCCGCCCATACGTGGTACCAGGCGTCCTGTTCGTCCTCGTTCATTCCGCGCAGGTCGGCGATGTACAGCGGTGCCGGCGCGTCCTCGTGGACGACTTGCAGGTACTCGCTGTAGCCGGTGAGGTGGTAGCTGGTACGGAAGATCGGGTTCGCGGCGACGATGTGCCGGACGGCCCGCTCGAAGCAGCCGGCGTCGAACGAGCTCTGGATCGTGTAGCTGATGATGTCGTGATATTCGACTGTGTTGTGTGACAGTTCGCTCTGAAAGACCAGTCCCGCCTGGAGCTGCGTCATCGGATAGGCGTCGACCACCCCGGCCGGGATCTTCGCCCGGTCCTCGGGCGTCAGCAGCTCGAACGGCCCGAGCGGGCGCGTCGCCTGATCCGCGTCCCGCGCGAGAGCGACCAGACTCGCGATGGTCGGATTCTCGAAGAGCTGCTGGAAGGTGAAGTCGAGGCCGCACGCGCGTGCCCTGGCCAGCACGGTGACGAAGTGGATCGAGTTGCCGCCGAGCGCGAAGAAGTTGTCGTGCACACCGACCGATGCGACGCCGAGCACCTCGGCCCAGACGCGGGCCAGGTCCGCCTCCTGCGGCGTGCGCGGGGCGACGTGGTCCACCGCGCGGGCAGGTTCGCCGGGGTCGGGAAGCGCGCGGCGGTCCAGCTTGCCACTCGGACTGAGCGGGAACGCGGCGAGCGTGACGAGGCGGGCGGGGACCATGTACTCCGGTAGCGTGCGCCTCAGGTGCTCCTTGAGCTCATCCTCGGGCAGGGGCTCGGCTGCCACGACGTAACCGCACAGATGATCCTGTCCCCGGGGGATGACGACGGCGTCCCTCACGGCGGCGTGCTGCCGCAGCCGCTCCTCGATCTCACCCGGTTCGATGCGGTATCCCCGCAGCTTGACCTGGTGGTCGATGCGGCCCAGGTACTCGATGCCGCCGTCGGCCAGCCTGCGGGCCAGGTCCCCCGTACGGTAGACGCGCTCCTCGCCCGCTTGGGGCGCGGCGACGAAGCGTTCGGCCGTCAGTTCGGGGCGACACAGGTATCCGCGGGCCAGCTGGACCCCGGCGACGCACAGCTCCCCCGGGACGCCGACGGGCTGGGGTCGCAGGTCCGCGTCGAGCACGTGGACGCGCGTGTTGTCGACCGGCCGCCCGATCGGCACCATGTTCTCGCGGCCGTGGCAGGCGTAGTGGGTGACGTCGACGGCCGCCTCGGTGGGCCCGTACAGGTTGATCAGCCGGCAACCCGTGACCACTTCGTGGAAGCGTCGCACGTGGTGGGCCGCCAGCGCCTCGCCGCTGGCGAACACCTGCCGCAAGGTGCCCAGCCGCCACTGCTCACCCGTTCCCGCGACGAAGTCGAGGAAGGCCCCGAGCATGGACGGCACGAAGTGCATCGTGGTGACGCCGTGCCGCTCGACCGCCGCGGTCAGCGCCTCCGGTTCCCGCTCCGCGCCGGGCTCGGGCAGGCACACCGACGCCCCCGCGAACGTCCACCAGAACAGCTCCCACACCGAGACGTCGAACGACGTGGGCGTCTTCTGCATGATGACGTCCGTGGAGCCGATCGGGTACGCCTTCTGCATCCAGCCGATGCGGTTGACCACCGACCGGTGCTCGATCCGCACGCCCTTGGGAGCACCGGTCGAACCCGAGGTGTAGATGACATACGCGAGGTCGCGGGCGCCGCCCTCGACCGGCGGCGTGCTCACCTCCTGCGCGTAGGCCCCCTCGTCCATGAGGTCCAGGACGGCGACGCCGTCGCCGACCAGCTCCTGGTGGCGGGGCTGGGTGAGGACGAGGCGGGCGGCGCTGTCATGGAGGATGTACGCGATGCGGTCGCGCGGGTTGCCCGGGTCGATCGGCAGGTACGCGCCCCCCGCCTTCAGCACGGCGTAGACGGCGACGAGCATCTCCGGCGAGCGATCCGCCAGCACGGCCACGAGGTCGTCGCGGCCCACTCCGCGGGCGCGCAGCGTGTGCGCCAGGCGATTGGCGCGCGCGTTCAGCTCGGCGTACGTGAGCAGGAAGCCGTCGCCCACCACGGCCACGGCGTCAGGGGTCGCGGTGACCTGGCGGCTGAACAGCTCGTCGAGCCGCACCGTGTCCTCGAAGGCGGCGTCCGTGTCGTTCGCCTCGTCGATCAGCGCCAGATCGTCGTCGGACCGCAGGTCGAAGGCGGCCATCGCCGTGTCGGGCGAGGCGGTGGCCTGGTCGAGCAGCATCACGCAGTGCGTGAGAAGCCGCCGGGCGGCGCCGGGGCCGTGCGTGCCGGTCCGGTGCCGCAGTTCCAGAGACAGCCCGGCCTGCCCGCGTACGAAGGCGAAGGCGAGCGGGAAGCCGGGCCGCCCGGCGGGATCCGCCTCGTCGCGTACCGCGTCCACGAGCACGTCGGCGAAAGGGTCGTCCCCCTCCGCCGCCGCGGTCCCGAACTCGGCGGCGAGCAGCTCAAGAGGGTAGTCCTGGTGTTCGATCGCGGCCCGCAGCCGGTCCCCGACCTCGCCCAGCAGCCCGCGCAGCGTGGTGTCCCGGGTGACCGGCAGCCGCAGCACCAGCGAGGAGGCCAGCGGCGCTGGACTGCCGGGCACGGGGACGGGAGCGGTGGCCAGCACGGACTCCTCGCCGCCGCCGTAACGCTGGAGCAACGCGCCTATCACGGCGATCAGCACGGAACGCAGGGCGATGTCCTGGCCTCGGGCCAGCTTGCCGAGTCTGGCGGTCAGTTCGGGGCCGAGGTCGAGCGCGGTCACCGCGCGCGCCGCCTCCCCTGCCGAGCCACCGTGCGTGTCGGACGGGAAGCCGGGCGGAGTGTCGGACTGGACGTCGGACGGGAAGCTGGTGCGCTCGGGCAGCGCCGCGAGCTGGGCGCGCCAGAACGCCCCCTCGCGGCGACGCTTCGCGGCCGCGACCTTGAGCCTGCCCAGGGTCTCGATGGACTGCATGGCCCCTCCAGTTCAGAAGTCGAAGTCGAACGCGAGCGCGGGCGGGCCGGGCCGGGCCGAAGGCGTCCGGCCTAGCTCGCCGAGCGGCGTGTCCGGTTCGGCGAGTGCCGTGTCGAGCAAGGACAGGAACTCATCCCGGAACGTCTCCACGGTGGGGCGCAGGAAGAGGTTCGTGGCGTACGCCAGCCGGGCCTCGTACCCGTCGGGTGAGTCCTCGATCTGCAGGTCCAGGTCGAAGATCGTGCGCCGGGTGGCCTCCGGCCGCCACCGGGGCCGAGCGCCGAGGAAGTCCACCTGGTGCAGCCCCGTGTCCTGCATCGCGAAGAACGCGTCGAAGAGCGGGTGGCGGCTGAAGTCATGCTCGCCCCGCATCGCCACCAGGGCGTCGAACGCGTGATCCTGGTGGTCGCCGGCCGCCAACGCGTGCCGGGCCACGGCTCGCAGATACGCGCGGAACGGCAGCTCGGGGGCCGGGTACGCGCGCAGGCACAGGGTGTTGACGAACATCCCCTGAACCCGATCCACCCCCGGCAGGTGCCGTCCGGAAAAGGGCGTCCCGACCGTCACGTCGTCGCCCCCGCTCACCTGCCCGAGGAAGACGGTGTACACGGCCAGGAGCACCTGGAACGCCGTCACCCCCTCGGCGCGGGCCAGCTCCCTGACCGCGTGGCTGCGCTCCGCGCCGAACGCGAACGGCAGGTGGTCCCCCTCCGTCCGGCGGACCGCGGGCCGGGGCAGGTCGATGGGCAGGTCGAGAGGTTTGATCGGCCGCGCGAACGTCTCGGCCCAGAAGCCACGCTGGGTCTCGGACAGCGCGCGCCGCTCCGGCCCGTTCGCCCACTGCGCGAAGTCCCGGTAACGCAGCTCCACCTCGGGGAGCGGCTCGCCCCTGAGCAGCGCCGCCCACTCGGCCATCAGGAGGGCGAGCGAGCGGCCGTCGGTGAGGAGGTGGTGAATGTCCAGCACCAGCCGGGTCCCATGGTCGTGCCGCGCCAGGGCCGCACGCCACAGGGGGGCCTGATGGACGTCGAAGGCGCGGATCCACCTCTCGGTCCAGCCGTCGAGATTCGCCCCGCGAAACAGGCCGACCTCATCCAGCGTCGTACGAAGCACCTCGTGAACGCGCTGGTACGGCTGCCCGTCGTCGCCCACGGCCACGTCGGTGCGCAGGACCTCGTGCCGCTCGACGAGAGTCGCCAGAGCGGCGCGCACCCGTCCGGCGTCCATCCGGCCAGGGAGGTCGACGACGATCGGCAGGTTGTACTGGGTGCCGCACGGGTCCTTGATCTGCTCGACATAGACGCCCTTCTGCTGGGGTGACAGCGGGGTCCGCTCGGTGGCCTGGTACGGACGCGGCCCCACCACGTCGGCACGGTCCGCGGCACGGACCAGGTCGGCCAGCGCTGACACCGTACGGACCGCCAGCACGGCCGAGACCGGGCAAGCCACCCCGAACCTCTTCCGCACCCTGGCGGCCAGCCGGGTCGCGGTGAGGGAGCTGCCGCCCAGCCGGTCGAGCGGCTCGTCGACGCCGATCCCGCGCACGCCGAGGACGTCCTCCCACAGCTCGACGAGCTCTCGCTCAAGCTCGTCCCCAGCCGTCCCGCCGCCCGCGGGGATCGGCTCGGGCAGCGCGGCTCGGTCCACCTTCCCGTTGACGTTCAGCGGCAGCGCGGGCAGCACCACGATCCGGGCGGGCACCATGTGAGCGGGCAGCACGCGCTCGATCTCCGTCCGCAGTCGCTCCGGTTCCAGGGACCGCTCGCCCGAGACGTACGCGCGCAAGTGGCCGTCGGACGAATCCGGAGCGCGCCGCTCCACCACCACCGCCTCGCGCACTCCGGGGCGGGCCAGTAACGCGGCCTCGATCTCGCCCGGCTCGACGCGCAGACCGCGCACCTTGACCTGGTGATCCGTCCTGCCGAGGAAGTCGATCGACCCGTCCGGCAGCCTGCGCGCCCGGTCGCCGGTCCGGTAGAGGAGCTCTCCTGGCCGGAAAGGGTGGGGGACGAAGGCGCACGCGGTCAGGTCGGGGCGCCCGTGGTAGCCGAGCGCCAGCCCATCACCGCCGACGTACAGCTCGCCGGCGACGCCCGCTGGAAGCGGTTGTCTGTCCTGGTCGAGCACGTACGCGCTGGTATTGGGCACTGGGCGGCCGATGGGCACGCGTTCGCCGATCGGCTCGCGAACCTCGTGGCAGGTGGAGATGACCGCGTTCTCGGTCGGCCCGTACGCGTTGACGAGCCGCAGTCCCGGATTGGCCCGCAGCACGGACCTGGCGTGCTTGGCCGAGAGCACGTCACCTCCGACCAGCAGGTCCCGCAGCGGCCCGAACACGGTCGGGTCCTCGCCCGCGAGCTGGCCGAACAGCGCGGAGGTGAAGAGCGCCGTGGTGATCCCCCCGTCCGCCAGCGCCCGCCTCAGCTCCGCGCCGTCGAGGAACGTCTCCCGGTCGAGGATGTGCACGGTCCCACCGCAGAGCAGGGCGGCCCAGGTCTCCCAGACGGAAGCGTCGAAACCGGTCGCCCCGATCTGCGCGATCCTGGCCGTGGCGTCGAGCCGTACATAGCCGACGCCCCGCACCAGACGGACGATGCCGCGATGCGGGACCAGGACACCCTTGGGCCGTCCGGTGGTCCCCGAGGTGTACATCAGGTACGCGACGTCCGACGCGCCGCCCGGCGCGGGGACGTCCACCTCGGGTTCGGCCGACCAGTCCTGGGCGTCCACCGCGATGGCCTGCCCGCGGGCCGGCTCTCGCGTGGTCAGCAGCGTGGTCAGCTCTCGCGTGGTCAGCAGGAAGCCGGCGCCGCTGTCCTCGATCAGCTGGGAGATCCGATCCGAAGGATGGGCGGGGTCCATCGGCACGTAGAACCCGCCGGCCTTAAGCACGGCGAGCGCCGCGACGATCAGGTCGGGAGTACGCGGCAGCAGCAGCGCCACCGGTTCGGCGGGACGCAGCCCATCGCGGCGTAGCTTCTGGGCCAGCAGCGTGCTGCGGTGGTGCAGCTCGGCGTAGGTGAGCGTGGTATCTCCGTGCACCACGGCCGGGTGGCCGGGCGCCGCCTCGGCCTGCTCGGCGAAGAGCCGCTCGACGCGGCTGTCTCGGGGATAGTCCGTGGCCGTGTCGTCGCAGCCGTCCAGCAGCCGGTCACTCATGGGAGATCACCCCCGCGAGGCTGTTCACCGTCGGGTGCAGGTACAGCTCGCGCATCGGAAAGGCGGGCAGGCCGCGGTCGCGCATGGCCGCCGCCACCCGCATGGCGTACAGGGAGTTGCCGCCGAGCTCGAAGAAGTTGTCGTCGGGACCGACAGGAACGCCGAGCACCGACTCCCACACCGCGGCGAGCGCGCCCGCCAGCTCACCTGACAGAGCCCGGATCGGCGCGGCGGGCGCGACGACCGGCGCGGGAAGCCCTCGAACGTCGAGCTTGCCGTTGGCGGTGAGGGGCAGCGTGTCGAGAGGCGTGATGGTGGCGGGCAGCATGTGCTCCGGCAGCACCTTGGCGGCCCGTTGCCGGATCGCCGCCGGATCGCCGCCGGCCGGCACCACGTACGCGTCGATGCGCGCTCCCGCGGCGTCCCGCTCGCCGTTCAGCACCACGGCGGCCGCCGTAACGGCGGGGTCGTCCAGCAGGACGTGGCGGATCTCGTCCAGCTCGACGCGGAATCCGCGCAGCTTGACCTGGGTATCGAGACGGCCGAGGTGCTCCAGCCGGCCATCGGGCAGCAGCCTGCCCCGGTCGCCGCTGCGGTAGACGCGGCCCATGGTGAACGGATCGGGCAGGAAGCGCCGCGCGGTCAGCTCGGGACGGCCCAGGTACTCCAAGGCGACCCCGTCTCCCCCGACGTGGATCTCGCCGGGGACACCGCACGGCACGGGACGGCCGCGCTCGTCGAGGACGTACAGGTGCCAGCCGGGCAGGGCGTGCCCCACGGACCGCGACCCGGTCATCGCCTCACGGCGGGTCACGTTCTGGGCCGTCACGTGCACCGTCGTCTCCGTGATGCCGTACATGTTGACCAGCCGGCACCGATCCTCCGGATACCGGTCGAACCAGGCCCGCAAGGGCCGGGCGTCCAGCGGCTCACCGCCGAAGATCACCAGCCGGACCGCCAGCCGCTCGTCCTGCCGCCGGTCGGCCTCCATGAGCTGGGCGAACGCCGACGGCGTCTGGTTCAGCACGGTGACACGCTCGCGCGCCAGCAGCTCGCGGAACTCCTCGGGCGAGCGAGAGACCCAGTACGGCACCACGACCAGCCGGGCACCGGTGAGCAGCGCTCCCCAGATCTCCCAGACGGAGAAGTCGAACGCGCTGGAGTGGAAGAGCGTCCAGGTGTCACCGGGACCGAGCCCGAAATCGTCACGGGTGGCCGACAGCAGGGCGACGACGTTGCGATGCGGCACCACGACGCCTTTCGGGCGCCCGGTCGAGCCCGAGGTGTAGATGACGTACGCGGCCTCGCCCGGCCCCCGCCGCTCTGGACGGGCACGGCCCGCCTCGCCGTCGTGGGTCTCCAGCTCCTCGGGCCTGACCACGCTCGCCGACCCGCCGCCGGGAAAGTCCTGGTCCGCGATGACGATGCGCAAGGCCGCGTCCTGAGCCGTGAACGCCAGCCGGTCGGCCGGGTAGGCCGGATCCATGGGCACGTACACCGCGTCCGCCTTGAGCACGGCCAGCATGGCGACCACGAGATCGGGTGTGCGTCCGAGGCAGACACCGACGCGCTCCCCCGGACGCACGCCCCGGTCGAGGAGGGCGGCGGTGAAGCGGGCGGCGCGCGCGTCCAGTTCCGCGTAGGTCAGGGAGCGGCCCTCGCAGGTGAGCGCCACCGCGTCGGGACGCTCCGCCACGCGGGCGGCGAACACGTCGTCGATCCGCTCCGGCCGCCAGTCCAGCCGCCGTGCCGGACGGCCGAGGGCGACCACCTGCCGTGTCTCCGCCTCGTCCATCAGCTCGACGTCGGCGGGGACCAGACCGGCGGGCGCGTTGACCAGCTGCTCGTAGGCGCGGACGACGTGGCGGGCGAAGCGCCTGGCCGAGTCGGCGTCCACGTCTTCCAGCCGATGGCGTAGCACCAGCTGAAGGCCGCCGTCCGGGGTGCGACCGGGCACGATCGTGAGCGGGAACGGGGCTGTCTGGCAGGGAACGTACGTACCGGACCCGCTCTCCGCCGGCCCGTCGGTGAGCAGACCGGCCACGACCCGGCCGCCGGTCTCCGCGAGGAGTTCGGCGTACTGCCGCCCGTCGCACCGCCCGCCGTACGAGGCCAGGGCTTGGGCGATCTCGGCCACCAGCTCCCCTGCGGTGCGCGCGCCCGAAAGGTCCAGTGCCAGCAGGAGCCCGGCGTCGAACGCGCCCAGCGCTCCTTCCGGCCGCTCGGGCACGGGGCCGAGCACGCCGACGACCGGACTCTCCTGGTTCTCGTACCGCCCGAGCACCAGCCCGACCGCCGCCGCCATCGTGGCCGGCACGTCCGGTCCGGCCTCGCTTATCGCCACGGTGACCAGGCCGGTACGGTCACCCGCCGTGTCGTCGCCACTGGCCCACGCAATACGTCCGGAAAAATCCGCTTCCCGCCATCTTTTGAGCGTCTCGGCGTCCGCGGCGGCGTGACCTGCCTTCTCGTACGTGGCCTCCTCATACCGAGCCCGACCGGTGAGCACATCGGCCACCGTGCGCAGTGACAGCGCGTCGAGATTGGCGCGATGGGCGACGAGCACGAGGTCGGCGGGCCCGTCCGCGTACCGCAGCAGCACCGCGCGCAGCAAGGCGCCCTCCGCGTCCAAAGGACGGTGCAGTTCGGCCTCGACGCGGCGGCCCGCCACCGCGGAGTCGCAGGCGGCCGGAACCCGCTCGTCCCAGAGCCGGGGCAGCCGGTCAGGCGTGTCCCCCCACCAGGTGCGGACCGCGCGTTCGAAGAGCCCGGCCAGCCAGGTGGCACCAACGCCATCGGGCAGTCTGACGCGCCGGGCATGGCAGTGTGCGGAGGGTGAGCGGTCCGGGGGGATGAGATCGGTTCGGGGCACGCGGTGATCTCCAGAGCGTGGTCGTGGTGAAGGTGCGGGCGTCAGCGTGCGGTGAAGCCGCCGTCGACGGTGAGTACGCTGCCGGTGACCTGCCGGGATTCGTCGGAGGCCAGCCATAAGGCGGCCGAGGCGACGTCGTCCGGCTCGATGAGGGTGTTCATGGGCTGGGCCTGCACGAAGGCCTCCTCGTGCTCGCCCACCGGCACGTCGAGCGAACGCGCGATCTCCGCCAGCATCCGGCCCTCGACCTGGGGGTCATCGCGGACGGAGCCAGGGCACAGGGCGTTGACCCGGACCTTGCGCGGGGCGTAGTCGAGCGCGACGGCCTTGGTCAGGCCGATGAGACCGTGCTTGGCGGCCACGTATCCGGCGAAGTGCCGATATCCCACCAGCCCGGCGGTCGAGGCGATGTTGACGATGCTGCCGGAGCGCTGCTCGACCATCAGTTTGCCGACCGCGCGGATGGCGCGCCACGCACCGGAGAGATCGACGTCGATCATCAACTGCCACTCGTGCTCGTCGATCTCGTGCGCCATCTTGCCGGAAGGAGCGGCGATGCCCGCGTTGTTGACGAGGACGTCGATGCGGCCGAAGCGCCCGATCGCCATGGACACCGCGGCCTCGACTTCGTGCGTCTCCCGTACGTCGGCCTGCCTGGTCATGACGGAGACGCCGAACTCCCGGCAGAGTTCGGCCGTGTATTCGAGCTGACTGGCCGAGCCGAGCGCGTACGGCACCCCTGGCAGGTCACGCGCGACGTCGAGCAGCACCAGGTCGGCGCCCTCCCGCGCGAACATCCGGGCGCTGGCCCGGCCCAGCCCGCGGGCCGCGCCGGTGATGACGGCCGTCTTCCCGGACAGGCGCATCGTCACCGCTCTTCCGGCGTCGCCAGGTCGGCGCCGATCAGCCGTAGCAGGGGAGCGGGATCATCGGCCAGGTACATGTGCCCTCCGTCGAGCTCGACGGTGTTGAACCCGGCGCTGGTGGCCCGCTCCCACTCGGCGATCATCGCCATGTCCACCAGCTCGTCGTCGAGGCCGTGAACGGCGGTGATCGGTGTGGACAGCGGCTTGTCGGACTGGGGACGGTAGCTCTCGTGCAGTTCGACGTCGGCGCGCAGCATGGGCAACAGCAGCGCCCGCATCTCCGGGTCCTCCAGGGCCGGGTGCGAGTATCCGGCGAAGGAACGGATCCGGGCCAGGAACGCCTCGTCATCCAGGCCGGTGGCGCGGCTCTCCCGCCCGCTCCACGGCCCGGGGGAACCGCTGACGTACAGGCGGGCGAGCCGCAAGCCGGTCACGCCGCTGAGCCGGTGCGCCAGCTCGTACGCCAGCACCGCCCCGAGGCTGTGGCCGAAGACGGCCACCCGGGAACCGGGACCGATTCGCTGCAGCACCTGCGAGCACGCCTCGTCCGCGGCGCGGGCGGCATCGGTGTGCGGAGGTTCGACGAAGCGCTCCTCACGGCCGGGCAGTTGCACCGGCAGGATACTCAGGCCCTCGGCCAGGTAGCGCTGCCATCCCTTGAAGAAGGAGGCGCCGGCCCCGGCGAAGGGCAGGCAGATGAGGTAGGTGGGTTCCATGATCCGTTCTCCCGTCTGTAGACGGTGTCTCGGCTGTGGGGGGTGGATCGCATCGCCCGTCACGGCGTCGATGGTCACGGCGCTGCGAACAGTCGCGAAACGTCACCGAACGTATGCATCCTTGATCGACAGCGTCAAGATCCACATCTGCGATCTAACAAACACTTAAGGTTCGGATGTGATGCGCGGGGCCATACTCGACGCTGGACGTCCTTGATCTCCGGATCTCTGGCCGAACATCCGCCCGCATGCCACAATGCGGGGCACCGCAGCGATCATGACCATATGACCCGATGCCGCCTGCCCTACCGGGAGCCGCATGGGAGGGGGACCTCGAGCGCTTCCTGCGTCTGCGGATCAAGAACAGCGCGACGCATGAAGGGGAGTACATGGACCTAGCCGCTGAGGGCGACGCGCTGTCGCAGCTCATCACGACGATCATGAACGCCATGAGGGCCGCGGGCAACGACAACGACGAACGCCAGCTGGCGCAGATGTCCGAGGCGTGCAAGGAGTTGGCCGCCAGTCTGGATACCGTGGGCGACAAGAACATCGACCCGGCCGTGCAGAAGGGCCGCAAGCAGTGGACCGGCGACGCGGCCACGCACTACCAGGAGATGGTCGACACCTACTTCGACCCGGCCGAACGGAAGGCGCTGGTCAAGAGCCTCGGCCACGTGTCGGAAGTGCTCCTCATGGCCAAGGAGGCGACCCACGAGACCAAACGGGCGTTCCGGGAGCTGCTGAAATCCATCCTCCAGGCGCTGGCGATCAGTGTGGCCCTGTCCATGTTCACGGGCGTGATGGGCAGGTGGGCCGCGTGGGTCGCCAGAGCCAAGATCGCCGCCCAGGGCGCCGGCCTCGCGGCCACCATCCTGGCGCGGCTGATCTGGTTTCTCAAAAAGGTCGCCGTACCCCTGCGCAAGCTGGCCGAGCTGATGAAGAGGAGCAAGGCGCTCAGGAGGGGCCTGACGGTCTTCAAGTCGCAGAACTGGGTGCTGAACGGCACGCAGGGCATGAGTTTCGGCAAGACGGCCCTGACGTCCTTCAAGAGCTACGCCAAGATGTTCGGCCTCCAGCTGGGCGCCGGCCAGTTCATGTTCGTGGGCCTGGGCCGGGAGCTCAAGGGCCAGTCGTTCTTCGCGCCCTTCGGCCTCCAATACGCGCAGATGGTGAATTCCGCGGCGATATCGTCGGCCTTCCCCTGGGGCCGCGTCGGCTGGGACAAGGCAAAGAAGGCGTACGGCGCCAAGGCCCTCTTCGCGGCAGGAGCCATGACCGGAACGGGCTACACGATCATCAACGACAGGCTCGAAGGCAAGACGCTGGGGCAAATGGTCAAGGACATCGGGAAGGTGGCGGTGCTGAACGGCGGCTGGGGCGCCCTGAACGGTGCCGCCCTCAAAAAGATCGGCATCACCGGCGACTTCCAGGTCCAGCTCTTCAACTCCACCGGCGCGATCATTCCCGGCACCGCCCTGCGCAACCTTCCCCCACCCATCGGCGTGCCCTTCAAACAGACGGAGCCGCCGGCGCACATCGACCATAAGAAGTACCCGGAGCCTGATGCTCCCCCATTGATGGACCGCCGGCCAGCGCCCCCCGCCACCCCCGCCCCCCAGCCATCGTCACACCAGGTCGCAGGGCAGGACACGCTGGCCGACATCGCGAAGCGGGTCTACGGCAGCGAAAAATACTGGCCCGAAATCTACAACGCCAACCGCGACGTCATCGGTTCGGACCCCAATGCCCTGAAACCAGGTACGAAACTGAAACTCCCGGATCTGAAATAACCGACTGGAGCGCGCGATGACCGGAAAAAGCCAGGAAGTCGGATATTCCACGGACGACCTGAAGAAAGGAGGAAAGGCCACCAACGAATCGACGAGCCTGCTGTCCACTCCCCGAAACGCTTTCGCCGAGTCGGCCAGGCCGACGTCCACCTGCTTCGGCCTGCTCCCCGAGGGATCCCAGGAACTGGCCGACGACTATCTGAAGTTCTACACCAACACCATCGACTGGGTGGACTCCCTGATGTGGAACCTGAACAACGCGGGCCTGACTCTGAACCAGACCGGAAAAAACTACGACCGGACCAACCCGACCGGATAGGTCCCCAAAGGGAGAACATGAGTTCCGACGACGCCAAAAATATCTACCAGGACGAACTCCACCGAATCTCAGAACAAGCCGAACAGGCACACAGCCGCCTGAAGAAAGCCGGTGGCGGCTTCAGGGACGTCTACGGCGCCGGTGAGAGCGCCGACGGCAAGATCAGGGCCCGCACCGACTCCGGCGGCCGCATCACCGAGGTGCGCCTCGACCCACGCGCCATGAAACTGAGCAGCCAGGACCTCGGCGAGGAGATCACCCTCGCGGTGCGGCGCGCACAGGACGACTGCGAGCGGAACCACGAGGAACTGCTACGCGGCGCCGTCGGCCGGACGCCACCGTCCCCTGACGCGGCCATGGAACAGTTCGAGGAGGTCATGCACTCCTTCAACCGCGCCATGAACAATCGAGAGAGCCGAATCGACCAGATCCTTCGGGAAATGGACCAGTAGTCGACCGCGCCGCACCATGCGAAGGGGGCGCGGTCGACTGAGAACGGTCAGCGCGACGCGCGGTTGACCGCCGAGATGATCGCCTTGAGCGAGGCCGTCGTGGTGTTGGCGTCGACCCCCACTCCCCACAGCACCCGGCCGTCGACGTCGCACTCCAGGTATGAGGCGGCCTTCGCGTCGCTGCCCGCGCTCATCGCGTGCTCCACATAGTCGAGCACCCGCACCCGGATGCCCACCTTGGCGATCGCGTCGATGAAGGCCGAGATCGGGCCGTTGCCCACGCCTTCGATCTCGCGGATCTCGCCGTCGAGCCGTACGTCGGCGCCGATGCGGTCCTTGTCGTCCCCGGCCGACTCGTGGCGGTGGGCCATCAGGCTGAGGCGGCCCCAGCGGTTGGCCGGGTTGGGCAGGTATTCGTCGCGGAAGATGGAGTACATCTCGGCCGAGCCGATCTCGCCGCCCTCGGCGTCGGTGCGCGCCTGGACGACCTTGGAGAACTCGATCTGCAGCCGTCGCGGCAGGTCCAGCTGGTGGTCGGCCTTCATGATGTAGGAGACGCCGCCCTTGCCCGACTGGCTGTTGACCCGGATGACCGCCTCATAGGTGCGGCCGATGTCCTTGGGGTCGATCGGCAGGTAGGGGACGGCCCAGGTGAACTGGTCGACCGGCACCCCGGCCGCGGCCGCGTCGGCCTCCAGGTGGTCGAAGCCCTTCTTGATGGCGTCCTGGTGGGAGCCGGAGAAGGCGGTGTAGACCAGCTCGCCGCCCCACGGGTGGCGCGGGTGCACGGGCAGCTGGTTGCAGTATTCGACGACGCGGCGGATCTCGTCGATGTCGCCGAAGTCGATCTGCGGGTCGATGCCCTGGGAGAACAGGTTCATGCCCAGGGTGACCAGGCAGACGTTACCGGTGCGCTCGCCGTTGCCGAACAGGCAGCCCTCGATGCGGTCGGCCCCGGCCATGTAGCCCAGCTCGGCGGCGGCCACGGCGCTGCCGCGGTCGTTGTGCGGGTGCAGCGACAGGACGATCGAGTCGCGGTACTTCAGGTGGCGGTGCATCCACTCGATCTGGTCGGCGTAGATGTTGGGCGTGGCCATCTCGACCGTGGCCGGCAGGTTGACGATGACCTTGCGCTCGGGCGTCGGCTGCCACACGTCGTTGACCGCGTCGCAGACCTCGACGGCGTAGTCCAGCTCGGTGCCGGTGAAGGACTCGGGCGAGTATTGGAAACGTACGTCCACGTCTGTCGCGTCGGCGAGCTTCTTGACCAGCTTGGCGCCCTCGACGGCGATGGCGGTGATGCCGTCGCGGTCCTGCCCGAAGACCACCCGGCGCTGCAGCGTGGAGGTGGAGTTGTACAGGTGCACGATGGCCTGCTTGGCGCCCTCGATCGACTCGAAGGTGCGCTCGATCAGCTCGGGCCTGGCCTGGGTCAGCACCTGGATCACCACGTCGCCGGGGATCCGGTCCTCTTCGATGATCTGCCGGATGAAGTCGAAGTCGGTCTGGCTGGCCGCGGGGAAGCCGACCTCGATCTCCTTGTAGCCCATCTTCACCAGCAGCTCGAACATCTGCAGCTTGCGATGAGCGTCCATCGGGTCGATCAGTGCCTGGTTACCGTCGCGCAGGTCCACGGCGCACCATCGCGGCGCTTCGGTGATGACCCGATCGGGCCAGGTGCGATCGGTCAGCCGGATCGGTTCGAACGGCTGATAACGCTGGAAAGGCATCGGGCTGGGCTGCTGAGCGGTCATGTCGGGAGCTCCTCGTCGGTCGAAAGAAAAGCGGCCGACGCGCATGGCTCGCTCCGCGGCGAGGGAGCCGGCCTCAGTGGCCCCCGCCGCGGCAGCTAAGAAGGAGGCCACGCAGCATGCCTTGCACGCTACCAGACGTCTCGCGGTAAACCGTCCTTGATCTCACATGATGAGAACCGACAGGCAGGTGACGCAGCCTTCCAACTTCTCGAACTCCGAGATGTCCACCAGCGTCACCTCCAGCCCGCGTTCCTGAAGCATCTTGCAGGTCCGCGGCGCGGAGGCGGCCATCAGCACGCGGTCGCCGCCCAGCAGCACCACGTGCGCCCCCGACTCCTCGGCGGGCACGAGCAGCCCCGGCAGGTCCGCGCGATCGGGGTCGCCGATGAGCGTGCCGTCCGGCAGCGCCGTGACGGCCGACTTCAGGTGCAGGACGCCGGTCAGATCCACGGGCACCACCTGCCGCTCCGGCAGCAACGCGGTGAGCTGGGTGATCCCCTCGTCGTTCGTCCTGGCCGACCTGCCGACGTACACGGTCCTGCCGACCTGAAGGACGTCGCCGCCGTCGAGCGTGCCGGGCCGCGCGATTCTGACGGATTTGACCCCGAGCGCCCGTACGAGGGCCGCCACGGTGTCCACCTCGGGCCGTCGCTCGATCGCCCCCGGTCTGGTCAGTACGGCCAGCCGGTCGCAGACCACCACCATGTCCTCGACGAAGGGCCCGTCGGGCAGGTCGTCGGCCGCCTCCACGTGGCGTACCTGCCACCCGGCCCCCTCCAGCGCGGCGACGTAGCGTTCGTGCTGGTCAAGGGCCCGTTCGTGGTCGACCGGTTCGCGCTCCACATGCGTGACGATGCCCTCGGAGATCCGTGGGCCGGGCTTTCTTACCAGCGCAATACCAGGCATAGGCCGTGTTCTATCACGTAGTAACTACAGTCTTGGACATGCGTGACAACGAGATTCTCACCAAGATCAGTGATCTGGTCACCGAAGAGCACGAGCTGCGGAGCAGGCTGTCGGCGGGCGAGGTCAGCTCGGACGAGGAGCACACGCGGGTCAGGGAGCTGGAGACGGCCCTCGACCAGTGCTGGGACCTGCTCAGGCAGCGCAGGGCGAGAAGGGACGCGGGCGAGAACCCGGACGGCGCCAAGGCCCGGCCGGCCGGCGAGGTGGAGAACTACCGGCAATGACGGGAAAACGGGCCTGATCTCACCTCTCCGTTTCCTTGATGTTAAGCGGACGTTAGATCTGGCCCGTCTCCCCTTGTCGGAAGAACCTTCTGCGGAGAGGCTCTGGCCTGCACCTACTCCCCCCAGGCCCCGCACAGGAGGTAATCCAGTGAGCCAACCCCGCGTGCCGTGGAAGGCAGTGATCGGCGGTTCCGTCGGCAATCTGGTCGAGTGGTACGACTGGTTTGTCTACAGCAGTTTCGCCGTCTATTTCGCCGCCTCCTTCTTCCCCAATGGCAACTCCACCGCACAATTGCTCAACACCGCGGGCATCTTCGCCGTGGGCTTCTTCATGCGCCCGATCGGCGGCTGGCTGCTCGGCCGCTACGCCGACACGAAGGGCCGCAAGGCGGCGCTGACCATGACGGTCACGCTGATGTCGCTGAGCGCGCTGCTGATCGCCATCGCCCCGACGTACGAGTCGGTCGGCTACTTCGGCGCCGTGGTCCTGCTGATCGCCCGCCTCCTGCAGGGTATCTCCGTGGGCGGTGAGTACGCGGCCAGCGCCACGTACCTGACGGAGGCCACCCCCGCGGGCAAGCGCGGCTTCGCCTCTAGCTTCCAGTACGTGTCGATGACCGCCGGTCAGCTCGTCGGCCTGGGCCTGCAGATCATCCTGCAGAACACGATGACCAAGGAGGCGCTCAACTCCTACGGCTGGCGCATCCCGTTCATCATCGGCGCCCTCGGCGCGGCGGTCGTGTTCTACCTGCGGCGCAACCTCCTGGAGACCGAGGCGTACGACGAGGAGGAGCAGGGCAAGGAGGGTGAGAAGAGCGAGCGCGGCACCATCAAGGCGCTGATGGCCCACAAGAAGGAAGCCCTGCTCGTCATCGCCCTGACCATGGGCGGCACGGTCGCGTACTACACCTACACGACCTACCTCACCAAGTACCTGGTCAACACCGCGAACCTGCCGAAGGAGACCGCGTCGCTGGTCAGCTTCTCGGCGCTGTTCATCTTCATGTTGATCCAGCCGCTCGCCGGCGGGCTGTCCGACCGGATCGGCCGGCGGCCGCTGCTGATCACGTTCGGCATCGGGTCGATGCTCGGCACCGTACCGCTCATGACCGCGCTGTCCAGCGTCTCCGGCTTCGTCGGCGCGTTCATCCTGTCGCTCGTCGGCCTGATCATCATCACCGGCTACACCTCGATCAACGCGGTGGTCAAGGCGGAACTGTTCCCGACGCACATCCGGGCGCTCGGCGTGGCCCTGCCGTACGCCATCGCGAACGCCCTGTTCGGCGGCACGGCGGAGTACGTCGCGCTGTGGTTCAAGTCGGCGGGCGTCGAGTCCGGCTTCTACTGGTACGTCTCGGGCTGCGCCGCCGTGTCGCTGGTGGTCTACCTGACCATGCGCGAGACGCGCGACGTGGCGCTCTCCCGCTCGGAGCGAGAGGGAGCGGCGGAGTCGGTCTCCGTCCGGGCCTAATCTGGCCTGATGCGAGTTCTCCTGGTCGAAGACGACGATCGACTCGCCTCCGCGCTCACCACGGCCCTCGCGCGCCATGGCCACCAGGTCGCGCGCGCGGGGCTGGCAGTCGACGCCCTCCGCCTGGCGGGGGGCGTCGACTTCGTCCTGCTGGACCTGGGCCTGCCCGACATGGATGGCCTTGAGGTGCTGCGCCGCCTGCGCCGGGTGTCGGCCGTGCCGGTCATCGTGGTGACCGCCCGCACGGAGGAGCGCGAGGTGCTCCGCGGCCTGCGGTCCGGGGCCGACGACTACCTGGTCAAGCCGTTCCGTACGGTCGAGTTAATGGCCCGTATGGAGGCCGTGATGCGCAGGGGCACCCGCCCGATGCCGACGCGGGACCACGTGGTCAGCGTCGGCGATGTGCGCATCGACCTGGAGGCCAGGCAGGTCACCGTGTCGGGTGAGCAGGTGACGCTGACCAGGCGCGAGTTCGACGTGCTGGCGCTGCTGGCCCGTGAGCCTGGCGTGGTGCGCAGCCGCGAGGAGATCCTGGACGAGGTCTGGGGCGACCCGCTGCTGTCGGCCTCCCGCTCGCTCGACGTGCACGTGGCCGGGCTGCGGTCGAAGACCGGCCGCCCGCACCTGGTCGAGACGCTGCGCGGCACCGGCTACCGCCTGGGTTCCACGGCGTGAACTCCCGCCTGGTGGTCACGTTCACCACGCTGATCGTGTTCCTCATCGCGGCGCTGGCGGTGCCGCTCGGCTTCGCCTACGCCTCGCACCGTACGAACCGCCTGCTGCTCGACCGGCGGGCCGACGCCACCCGTTTCGCGGAACTGGCCGACCAGGCCGCGCGCGACGACGATCGTACGGCGCTGACGGCCGAGGTCGTCCGTTACGCCGACCTGTACGGCGCGGCCATCCGCGTCCGCGACAGGGACGGCATGATCGTGGTCACGGCCGGCCGCTTCGACGGCGACGACCAGGCGGAGACCCGGCTGGCCCTGAGCGGCCGCACGACCGAGGACCTGCCCACGATCAGCCCCTTCGGCCCGGCGAAGGTCCTGCTGGCCGAGCCGGCCGGCCGGGACGCGCAGCTGTCCGGCGTGGTGCTGCTCCAGGCCCGCACCGACCAGTCGCGGCTGGACGTCTCGCTCGTCTGGGGCGCGCTGGCGCTGGGCGCGCTGATCGCGCTGGGCTACTCGGTGCTGGCGGCCAGACAGCTGGCCCGCTGGATCCTGCGCCCGGTGACCGAGCTCGACCGCACCACCCGGGCCATCGCGGAAGGCCACCTCGACGCCCGGGCCAATCCCGGCGGCGGGCCCTCGGAGCTGCAGCGGCTGGAGGAGCGGTTCAACGCGATGGCCGACGCGGTGTCGGGGGCGATGGAGCGGCAGCGGGCGTTCGTGGCCGACGCCTCGCACGAGCTGCGCACCCCGCTGACCGTGCTCGGGCTGCGGCTGGAGAACCTGGAGCCGCACCTGCGCGCGGACGGCACCACCGAGTTCGAGGAGGCCATGGCCGAGCTCGACCGGCTGGCCCTGCTGGTGGAGGACCTGCTGGCGCTGGCCAGGGTCGAGGCGGGCGCGGGCGGCGAGGCCAAGGAGATCGAGCTGCGGCCCCGGCTGGCGGTGTGGCGGGAGGTCTACCCGGCCAAGGATCTCACTCTGCGGGTGGACGTGCCGGAGATGTCGCTGGTGCCGGAGGCGGCGGCCAGGGTGGCGGACATCGCGCTCGACAACGCCCAGAAGTTCGTGCCCGCGGGCGGCACGGTGACGGTCACGCTCTCCGACGGCGTCCTGCGGGTCGCCGACGACGGGCCGGGGCTGGCCGAGGAGGAGCGGGGTGACGCGCTGGGCCGGTTCTGGCGGTCGGGCGCGCACGCGAACGTGCCGGGTAGCGGGCTGGGGCTGGCCATCGCCACGGAGCTGGCCAAGTCGTGCGGGGCGACGTTGAGCCTGCTGCCCGCCGTACCCCATGGGCTGGTCGTGGAGTTGCGGCTGGCTGAGCCGTACACGGAGCTGTAGCGCTCGTTTGGCCGTACACGGAGCTGTAGCGCTTGTTTACCCGTACACAGACCTGTAGTAGCGGGCGGCGCCGGGGTGCAGGGGGACGATGCCGGTGCCGATGGCGTAGCGCTTGTCGAGGCGGCCGCCCGGCGCGGAGGGGGCCTGGAGGCGGTCGCGGGCGCTGAAGAGCGTCGCGGTGACGGTGTAGGCGACGTCGTCGGACAGGGCCTGGCGGCAGACCAGGTAGCTGGGCGTGCCGACGGTCGGGACCGGTTTCGCGCTGCCGTACACGCCCGCGGGGATGGTGGCGTGCTCATAGACCGGGCCATAGATGCGGCGCAGCATCGGCACGAACGGCTCCAACGGGACGATCCTGATGCCGCCGAGTGAGGCGAGCGCGGGGGTGGGCACGCCGCCCGACCAGAAGAACGCGTCGATCACGCCGTCGACGAGCGCCTTGATCGACCCGTCGAGGCCAAGCCTGGCGGTGATGTGATTACGTACCCCGGCGGCGTCGAGCACCCGTTCGGCGGTCACGGCGGTGCCCGATCCCTCGGCCCCGATGGAGACCTGCCGCCAGGCCAGGTCCTTGGGGGCGAAGATGTCCGAGTTGGCGCGTACCACCAGATGGACGTAGTTCATGTACATCCTGGCCAGCGCAGCGACGGGCTGGTGGCGCACGCGTACGGCGTCGTCGGCGCTGTCGGCGAGCGAGAACCCGAGATCCGCCCGGCCGTCGGTGAGCATGGTGAGATTCTGCACGCTGGCCGCGGTCTCGATCACCTCGACGGTGAACCCGTCGCGCCGCAACTCGGCCGCGAACCGGTCGCCGAGCACCCCGTACGGCCCACCGGCCAACCCGGTCGCCAGCCGCAGCGAGCGTTGCTCCGAGGCGGTGACCGAGCAGCCCGCAGCGTTCAGCGCGGCGAGCGCGAGAAAGACACGGCGGGACATCGGCACAGGCTCACGTTATCGAATCAAGCAGAATGGACAATGTGACCGAACGGGACGCGCACCTTCGAATCTCCGCAGACCTGATGATGTTCCTGCCCGTGAGCCGGCGCCGCGAGCGCCACCGGATCGCCATCGGCGGCAGCTCCACCCTGGGCCACCACGTGGAGTCGGCCGGCATCCCGTTGACGGAGGTCGGGCCGATGACCGTCGACGGCCGCGGCGTCGGCCCCTCCTACCAGCCCGCGGCCGGCGACCTCATCGAGGTACGGCCGATACCCAGACCCCAGCCGCTGCCCCGCGAGCCCCGCTTCCTGCTGGACGTGCACCTGGGCACGCTCGCGCGACGGCTGCGCCTGCTCGGCCTCGACACGGCCTACCACAACGACATGGACGACCCGGCGCTGGTCGTGCAGGCCAACGAGGAGCGCCGGGTGTTGCTCACCCAGGACCGCGGCCTGCTGCGCCGCCGCGCGCTGTGGCTCGGCGCGTACGTGCGCGGCTCCCGTCCCCACGACCAACTCCGCGACCTCCTCGAACGCTTCACCCCGCCGCTGCGCCCGTGGACGAGGTGCACGGCCTGCAACGGCGAGCTGGTCCCGGTGGAGAAGCGCGAGGTGCTGCCGGTCCTGGAGGCGGGCACCCGGCACGCCTTCGACGCGTACGGGCGGTGCCAGGAGTGCGGCCACGTGTACTGGCACGGCGCCCACAGCGGCCACCTGGAGGAGATCGTGGCGACGGCCCGGCAGTGGGCGGCTACGGGGTGAGGCAGGGCTCACCATGCGACCCGAGCCCGCCACCGTCCACCGCCGCATTCCCCCGTCCAATCCACTCTCACCCACTTTCCATGTGCATGAGAAGGGCAGAAGTAATGCGAAATCGACTCACAGCCATCGGAATTTCGCTCTCAGCGTTGGCCGCCCTGCTCGTACCGCCTGCGCCTTCGTACGCAGCCACTCCCGTTCCAGCATCTGAGAGCCAGCGGATAGCAAAGAGCATGATGCCCAGCTATGGCTGGAACCCTTCATCGCAATTCAACTGTCTGGTCTCACTGTGGAATCGCGTCAGCCACTGGAGCACCACGGCAGGAACGCCATCAGGGCCATACGGAATACCTCGAGCGAATCCCGGGAGGCTGATGGCCTCCGCCGGCCCAAACTGGAAGACGAACGCCCGAACCCAGATTAAATGGGGACTTGGCTATATCAAGACGCACTACAGCACGCCTTGCGCGGCATGGAGCCACTACCAAAGCTCCGGCTGGTACTGATCAGACACGCTGCGGTCCATCGCTCTCGTGTGAGCCGCGGCCGCAGGGGGCATCGTCCGGTCGGCGCGGCAGTGAGCGGCTACGGGGTGACGCAGGGGTCGAATGGCTCGATCTCAGGCAGGTATCGCTGCCAGTCGGCCGCGCTCAGCGTCCCGCCCGCCCTGCGGCACACCTCGGCCCGCGCTCGGTCGCCGTCGAGGGCGACCTGCCTGACCACGCCCTCCGCGGTGGCGACGAAGAGCGTCCGCCCGTCCCGGCTGAAGGCGATCGACGCGTCCCCGGCGTCCCCAAGGTCGCTCAACCCGTCGTACACGGTTCCCAGGTATCGGCGTTCGGCGACGTCCCAGAGCCGGATCCGCGCGTCCGAACCATAGGTGGCGATCGTGCGCCCATCGGGTGACCAGACGGGGGTCGAGCCGCCGGCACCCTGGATCGCGGGGAAGGTGGCGATGACCTTCGCGAAGGCCGAGTCCCACATCGTCATCCGATCGGCCGCGCTGACGACCGCGTACCTGCCGTCGGGGCTGAAGGCGGTGGCCCCGCCGGGCACCCTGCCCGGTCCGGCGGGATGACCGCCGACCGGATCGACCATCGTGAGATAGGAGTCGGTTGTGGTGATCAGCACCTTCCCGTCGGGCCTGAAGACCATCTGTTCCGAGCCCGGCGTGGTGGCCTCGGTCACGGACCCGGTGCGCAGGTCCCACAGCTCGGCCCGGCCCTCCGCGCCCATAAGCGCGGGAGCGACGGCCAGCGTGCCGCCGTCCGGGCTGAACGCCATCCCTTCCACTCCCCGCGCGTTCTTGCCCGCGAGGTTGAACGCCGTACGCACGGCTCCCGTGTGCGTGTCGAGCACGGTGACCCGCGCCTTCTCGCTCTCCGCTCCCCCAACGGCCAGGAGGGACCCGTCGGAGGAGAAGGCGAGTACCGCTCCCTGGCCCGTGGGGTCACCCACCTCAACAGGACGCGCGATCTCCCTGCCGCCGGTCCAGAGCCGGACCCGGCCGCCAGAATAGACGGCGAGCCCGCCGCCGCCCGGCGCGAGGCGCGCGAAGCCGTCGGAGGTCCGGTGAGCCACAGCGGCCACCATCACCCCGGCGATCTCAGTCGTGTAGACCGTGCCGCCGCCCGTTTTGACGCGCAGGGCGGTGCCGTCGAACCGGAGCTGGGAGATCGCCGCGTGGAGAGACCGGTCGGCCATCATCCATCCATCGGAGCGCCGCAGCACGACCAGCCTGGCGTCGGCCCACATCGCGATGAACCGGCCGTCGAACGAGATGTCGTCCGCCACCGATCCGGCGCCGTCGCCCGGCAGCGGTTTGCCGGACGGCACACTCCTGAGCAGCAGACTGACGCCGTGGACCTCGGGGTGAAAAACCGTGACGGCGAGTTCCGGGCCGTCGGGAGCGAATTCGGCCTCTTTGACCAGTTTCTTCTCCGGCAGCCAGGGCGCACGGAGCCGTCGCCGCGTGCGCAGGTCCCAGAGCTCGGCCCGGCTGCCACCGGTGGAGTAGCGGACGCCCAGGGCGCCGTCGCGGCTCACGGCGTCCATCCCGAGCGACCGCCGGGTCTCCAGGTCCCACCACGCACCGTAGCGGCCTTCGATGCCTTGGGGGACGAAGAGGCGCCGTCCATCCGGAGAGAAGTGGAGCGAGTCGGCGTGGGTCGCCAACGCGCCCGCCGCGAAGGGCTTGCCCCGTGGGGCGCCGCTGGACACGTCCCAGAGGCGGACGTGCCGCTCGTCCTGGACGGCCAACGTCCGGCCGTCGTAGCTGAGCGCGAGCTTCGACACCGGACCGATGCCGGAGAGCTCCTTCGTACTGTGATGCCCGGGAACGTCCAAGAACCGCACCTGCCCGCCCGCCGCGGCGAGGAGCGTGCGGCCATCGGGGCTCAGGGCGTACCTGGTCTCGGCGCTCGCCGAGGGGTCGGTGAACGAGTCCAGCGTCGTCTGCGACAGCGAGTCGTACAGCGCGCCTCTCGACTCGGGCAGCGGGGCCAGCCGCCAGGCGGCGGCGCTCATCACCATGCTCACCTTCGGCCAGGTGTCACGCAGGTCGGCCGCGCGCAGCACCAGCGACCTGGCGAGGGCTTCGTCGCGCTGCCGCTCGGTCACCCCGCGCCGGTACTCGGCCAGCCCCAGCCCGCCCAGCGCGGCGACCAGCAGTACGGCCAGCGCCGTCGCCAGCAGGCCGCGCCTCCTGGACTGGCTTCTGATCTGCTTGGCCGCGGCGTCGAGGAACTCCCGTTCCCTCCTGGCCAGTGTGAGGTCCTTGCGTTCGGCGGCGGCCCACTGGAGCGTGCGGTCGAGGCTGGAGCCGTGCAGCAGGTCGCCGGGTTTCCGGCCGTGGCCGTCCCAGAGGCCGGCCGCCTCGACCAGGCGCCGGTGCACCGGCAGCCCCTCGCGGTTGTCGGCCACCCAGGTCCGCAGCCGGGGCCATGCCTGGATCAGGGCGGGCTTGGCCAGCTCGTACGTGGTGCCGGTGCTCCTCACGAGGCCCGCCGCCTCGAAGAAGGTGAGCAGGGCGGACACGGCCTCGGTCTCGGGCAGTTCGTCGCGGGTCACCGGCCTGAGTGAGCCGTCTCCGTCGAGCATGCGCAGCAGCACCTCGGGGACGGCCGCCCGCTCGACCTCGGACAGCTCGTCGTACAGCTCCTCGGCGATCGCGCCCAGGTCGGGCTCGGCCGGGCTCCTGAGCGGGCCGGCCAGCGCCCCGCCACGAGAAAGCGGGTCGCCGCCGTCGGCGCCGATCAGCTCCAGCAGGGCCGCGCGCGCCGAGGGCCGCACGGCCGGGTCCTTCGTGAGCGCGCTCGCCACGAGCCGTCCGAGCGGGTCGGCCAGGTCGGCCATGTCGGGGCGGAAGTCCATGACCTCGCCGATGACCGCGACCGGCTCGCGTACCTCGATCGCGTCCTCGCCCCGGGCCGCGAACAGCACCACCAGCCCCCACGCCCACAGGTCCGCCGCGGCCGTCGCGCCCCGCCCGGCCAGGACCTCCGGCGCCATGTAGTTGGGCGTGCCCATGACCGGGCCGGTGGTCGTCGGACCGGCCTCGCGCGCCACACCGAAGTCGATCACCCGGGGACCGTCGGGCCCGAGGATGATGTTGTCGGGCTTGAGGTCACGGTGCACGACGCCGGCCTGGTGGATGGCCGTCAGCGCGGTCGCCACGCCGATCGCCAGGCGCCGCAGCGTGTCACCCTCGTAGGGGCCGTGCTCGGCGATCACCTGCCGCAGGTTGGGGCCGGGCACGAACTCGCTGACGATGTACGGCTCGGCCACCTCGATGATTCTGGCCGTGCAGAACGAGGCCACCCGCGCGGCCGCCGCCGCCTCCCTGGCCAGCCTGGCCCGCGAGTCGGGATCATCGAACCTGGGCACCTTGACGGCGACGCGCTCCCCCTCCTCGCCGTACGCCTCATAGACGACGCCCTGGCCACCGGCGCCCAGCCGCCCGGCGAGCCAGTAGCGGCCCAGCCGGTGCGGGTCGGAGGGAGTCAGCGGGATCATCAAGTGTGTAATTGTGGTCGATGTCGTTCTGCTGAGGAAGGCCGCGTGGAATTTCGCATCATGGGTCCGCTGGAAGTGCTCGACGGCGACAGCGACCGCACACCGAGCGCGCCCAAGCACCGCGACCTGCTGGCGATGTTCGTGCTCAACGCGCGCCGCCCGCTCACCGTCGGACGGCTGCGCGGGCTGCTGTGGCCGCGCGAGGGCGGCGACCGGTCCGACTCCCTGGTCCGGGGCTATGTCGGGCAGTTGCGCCAGCTCATCGGCAAGGACGTGATCACCACGGTGTCCGGCACGTACACGCTGGCCATCGGTGCGGAACAGCTCGACGTCGACCGCTTCCGATCGCTGGTGGAGCGGGGCTCGTACCAGGAGGCGCTGGCTCTGTGGCGCGGACCGGCGCTCGAGGACCTCGACCCCGACGGGGAGCGCTGGGTGGAGACGCGGCGGCTGCGCGAGGAGCTGGAGGAGCTGCGGCTGTTCGCCCTGGAACGCCGGGTGCAGCTCGACCTCGACGCCGGCCGTCACCGCGAACTGCTGTCGGAGCTGCGGCGGCTGGCCGGGCAGCATCCGCTCTGGCAGCGCTTCCGCGGCCAGTACATGCTGGCGCTCTACCGGAGCGGGCGGCGGGCGGAGGCCCTTGACGCGTACGCGGCGTTACGTGAGGCGCTCGACGACGGCCACGCGATCGAGCCCGACTCCGACCTGCAGCTGCTCTATCACCGCATGCTGCACGACGACGTGTCGCTGCACGTCTCGGCGGGGCCGCCGGTGCTGCTGCCGCACGACGTGACCGGGTTCACCGGCCGCGCCGACCTCCTCGATCTTGTGGCGGTCGAGCTTGTGGCGGTCGAGCCGATAGCGGGCGGGCAGGTCGTGGTGCACGGGCAGGCGGGCGCGGGCAAGTCGGCGCTGGCCGTGCACGTCGCCTGGCGGGAGCGCGAACGCTTCCCCGACGGGATCCTGTACGCCGACCTGCGCGAGACGACGGCGCCCGCGGCGGTGCTCGAGGACTTCCTGCGCTGGCTGGGCTGCCCGGCCCAGGCCGTCCCCGCCTCGCTCGACGGGCGAGAGCGACTTTTCCGTACGTACGCGGCCAACCGCCGGCTGCTGGTGCTGCTCGACAACGCGTCGGCCGAGAGCCAGGTGCGGCCGCTGCTGACGTCCTGCCCCACGGTCATCACCAGCCGTTCCTCGCTCGGCGGCCTGTCCGGCGCGACCCGCGTGTCCGTAGGCGTGCTCGGCGAGGACGACTCGCTCGACCTGCTCGTCCGCACCTCCGGCCGGGTGGCCGACGAGGCGCTGGGCAGGCTGGCCAGGTTCTGCGGCGGGCTGCCGATCGCGCTGCGCATCGCCGGATCCCGGCTGGCCGCCCGGCCGGGATGGACCGTCGACTACCTGGTCGGCCTGCTGCAGGACGAGCATGAGCGGCTCGACGGGTTGCGCTCCGGCGACCAGGCCGTGCGCAGCGTGCTCGCCATCGGCTACGACGGCCTGCCCGGCCCCGCCAAGGCCACACTGCGCGGGCTCGGCGCGCTGTCGGCGCCGGACTTCGCGGACTGGGTGGCGGAGCTGTTCGGCGGGCAGGCCGAGGCGCTGGTCGACGCCGGGCTGCTGGAGACGCACGTGGTCGACGTGGCCGGGCAGGTGCGTTACCGGCTGCACGACCTGACCCGCCTGTTCGCCCGCGAGCAAGCGGGCCAGGGCGCGCCGGACGCGCTCGTACGGCTGATGGACATGGTCCTGGCCAGGGTCCGGTCCTCGCGCTTCTCGCTGGTCTCCGGCGATCCGGGCACCCTCGTGGCGACCAGGGACATCAGGGAGTCGGTCGAGTGGCTCGCCGCCGAGCGGGCCTTCCTGGTCAGCCTGGTCTCCGACCTCCATCAGGCCGGCCTCGACGACGGCTGCCGACGGCTCGCCCACCTGCTCGGGCCCTACCTCGAACGCCACCGCTTCCTCGACGACTGGCGCCACGTCACGGCGGCGGCGCTGGAGTCCGCGCGGCGCGCGGGCGACACCATGGGCGAGGCGCTGATCCTGCGCGACCTGGGCGACCTGCACCTGGCCGAACGGGAGTGGGACCTGGCGCACGACCGGCTCAGGCTGGCGCTCGGCATGTTCCTGCGCGAGGGACGCACCCGCGACGTCAACCACACCAGGCGGCGCCTCGGCCGCGTCCACCTCGAACGCGACCGGCTGCCCGAGGCCGAGCGCGCCCTGCTCGGCTGCCTGAAGGCGGCGGAGAACGATCGCGACGCCGCCGAAGCGCTGCGCGTGCTGGGCGTGGTCCTGCACCGCGCGGGCCGCCTCGACGAGGCCGCTGACCGCCTCCAGACCGCCGCCGTCCACCTCGCCGCGCTCGGCGACCGCTACCGGCAGGCCGACACGCTCCTGGATCTGTCCTCGGTACGGCTGGCGCAGCACGCGGTCCCCGACGCCAGGACGGCCGCCGAGACGGCCAGAGGGATCGCCGTACGGCTCGGCGACCAGCTGCTCGACGCGTACGCCCTGCTCGCCCTGGCCCGGGTGAACCAGGCGGAGGGCGCGGCGGAGCGGGCCAGGGAGCTGGCGGGGTCGGCGCTGGCGGTCTTTGAGGCGCTGGAGGACGATCTGGGCCGCTCCCAAGCGCTGCCCATGGTGGGGTGAAGCATGGTGGGCTGAGACGGGTGGCCCGAGCGGAAACCGACTCGACATCCCCCGGCAACATCGCGGAAACGGCCGGTTCTTAAGGTCCGGGCCATGCGGCTTACCCCACACGAGCAAGAGCGCCTGCTCATCCACGTCGCCGCCGGGGTGGCCCGGCAGCGTCAGGCCAGGGGCCTGCGCCTCAACCACCCAGAGGCTACCGCGATCATCGCGTCGTTCCTGATGGAGGGGGCAAGGGATGGGCGGACCGTGGCCGATCTGATGGACGCCGGGCGCTCGGTGCTCGGGCGGGACGACGTCATGGAGGGGGTGCCCGAGATGCTGGACTCCGTCCAGATCGAGGCGACCTTCCCCGACGGCACCAAGCTGGTCACCGTGCACAGGCCGATCCCGTGATTCCGGGCGAATATCTGCATCCCGCCGACGACATCCCGCTCAATCCGGGGCGGGCGAGGGTGACGGTCCGGGTCGTCAACACCGCCGACCGGCCGGTCCAGGTCGGGTCGCACTACCACTTCGCCGCCGCCAACCCCGGGCTGGCCTTCGACCGCGACGCCGCCTGGGGGATGCGGCTCGACGTGCCCGCGGGCACCGCGATCAGGTTCGAGCCGGGCGTCGAGCGCGACGTGACCCTGGTGCCGATCGCCGGGCGCCGCGTGGTGCCCGGCCTGCGACCGGAATGGGCGGGCCCCCTCGATGGCTGACATCTCCCGTGCTCGATACGCCGCCCTGTACGGCCCCACCACGGGCGACCGCATCAGGCTGGCCGACACCGACCTGTTCGTCGAGGTCACCGAGGACCTGTCCGTGGGGCCGGCGGGGGCCGGGGACGAGGCGGTGTTCGGCGGCGGCAAGGTGATCCGCGAGTCGATGGGCCAGGCCAGGACGACCCGGGCCGAGGGCGCGCCCGACCTGGTCATCACGGGCGCGGTGATCCTCGACCACTGGGGCGTGGTCAAGGCCGACGTCGGCGTCACCGACGGCCGGATCTCCGCCATCGGCAAGGCCGGCAATCCGGACACCATGGACGGGGTCGACATCGTCATCGGCCCCTCCACCGAGATCCTCAGCGGCAACGGCAAGATCCTCACCGCGGGCGCCGTCGACTCCCACGTGCACCTCATCTGCCCGCAGATCCTCGAGGAGGCGATCGGCGCGGGCGTCACCACCATCGTCGGCGGCGGCACCGGGCCGGTCGAGGGCACCAAGGCCACCACGGTGACCGGCACCTGGTACCTCTCCAGGATGCTGGAGTCGCTCGACTCCTACCCGCTCAACTTCGCGCTGCTCGGCAAGGGCAACACGGTGAGCGCCGAGGGCCTGGTCGAACAGCTCGAAGCGGGCGCCTCGGGGTTCAAGCTGCACGAGGACTGGGGCTCCACGCCGGCCGCGATCGACGCCTGCCTGAAGGTGGCCGACGCGCACGGCGTACAGGTGACGATCCACACCGACACGCTCAACGAGGCCGGGTTCGTCGAGTCGACGCTGGCCGCCATCGGCGACCGGACGATTCACGCCTATCACACAGAAGGGGCGGGGGGCGGGCACGCGCCCGACATCATCAGGATGGCGTCGTTCGCCAACGTCCTGCCCTCCTCCACGAACCCCACCAGGCCCCACACCATCAACACGCTCGACGAACACCTCGACATGCTGATGGTCTGCCACCACCTGAACCCGTCGATCCCGGAGGACCTGGCCTTCGCCGAGTCCCGGATCCGGCCCACCACGATGGCCGCCGAGGACGTCCTGCACGACCTGGGGGCGATCTCGATGATCGGCTCCGACTCGCAGGCGATGGGCCGCGTCGGCGAGACGATCATCCGTACCTGGCAGACGGCGCACGTCATGAAGCGCCGCCGCGGCGCTCTGGGCGGTCCCGCCGACAACCTCCGCGCCCGCCGCTACATCGCGAAATATACGATCTGCCCGGCCATCGCCCACGGCCTCGACGCGGAACTCGGCTCCGTCGAACGCGGCAAGCTCGCCGACCTCGTCCTCTGGGACCCGGCGTTCTTCGGCGTCAAGCCCACGCTGGTGCTCAAGGGCGGCGTGGTGGCCTGGGCCCAGATGGGCGACGCGAACGCCTCCATCCCCACGCCGCAGCCGGTGCTGCCCCGCCCGATGTTCGGCGCCGCCCCGGCCACGGCCGCCGCCACCTCGCTGCACTTCGTCTCACCCCTCGCCCTCGACGCGGGCCTCGCCGACCGCCTCGCGGTCCGTCGCCGCCTGGTCGCCGTGGCGGACGTACGAGGGCGGGGCAAGGACGCCATGCCGCTCAACGACGCGCTGCCCCGGATCGACGTGGCCCCGGACACGTTCGAGGTACGCGTGGACGGCGACCTGATCGAACCCGCGCCCGCCGAGACACTCCCGATGACCCAGCGCTACTTCCTGTTCTGATCAACTACCACCGGGTGAAGCTGGTGGTTTGCTCTCGCGGTCCCGTCTGGGTGAAGGGAGGCCGGTAGCGTGTGGCTGGTTGATGGCAGCCCAGCCCGCGATGCCGCGTGTGGCGATGTTGCGGGCTGCGATGTGGTCGGCGTGCCCAGCGAGGCCACACCTTTTGCAGACGAACCGGCCCCGTGCCGGCCGATTCGCCCGGCTGACGTCCCCGCAGTCCGGGCATGCCTGCGAGGTGTAGGCGGGGTCGACCAGGACGAAGGCGACTCCGGCTCGGGCGGCCTTGTAGCGGGTGAAGGCGATCTGCTGGGCGAACGCCCAGCTGTGCAGGGTACGCCGCTGGAACCGATGAGCCCTTACCCGTCCGCGGATGCCCTGCAGATCCTCCAGGGCGACACCAAGGCCGGTGCGTTCGGCTTCACGCACCACAAACTTGCTGATCTGGTGGTTGAGGTCGGTCATCATCCGGTGCTCACGACCGGACAGGCGGCGCAGCACCCGCCGCGCCGCAGGCGTGCCCTTCTTCTGCAGGCGTCGGCGTTGCCGGTGCCGCCGCTCCCGCAGGGTGCGGACGTGGCCGTTACCGCCGACCGGCTCCGACAGCGCGGGTCCGGGCAACACCGCACCATCGGAGGTGACCGCAAGGTTCGCCACCCCTTGATCCACCCCGACAAAGCCGTCGACCGGCTCACGCACCACCGGTTGGGGCAGAGTGAGGGCGACCTGGAGCAGCCAGACGCCGCGTCGGCAGATCAGGTCCGCCTCCCCTCTCGGCAGCGTGTCGATGGCTTTGAGGTCTTCTGGTCGGCCGGTGTAGGGGATGGTGACGCGGCCGGTGGGAGTCCACAGCGACACCGTTCGGGCATCACGATTGAAGCTCATCAGCCGGGCGTCGTACGGGACGGCGCCCTGCGGGCGGAAGATGTGCGCGCGTTTCTTGCTGGCGCGCCGGTTGGCATACGCGCCCGCGACCCGGGCGATCGCCCGCACGGCCGCCTGCGCGCCCAACCCGGCCACCTGCCCGCGCACCTCGTAGTAGGCCAGCCGATGCAGCTCCACCACGGTAAAGACGCGGTGCTGCCAGGCCAGGCGGGAGACGACGGTCGCCGCCTGGTTGCACACCTGCACCGCTACCGCCAGGGCGTCGACCTGGGCCGGGGTGGGTGTGAGCCGGAGCTGCACGGTCGTGGGCAGGCCGTGGCGTTTGGTGGCGGAGCGGCGGATCGCCATCGCACACCTCCTGTCACAGCGTCCTCACCCACCGCACACATTGCCGAACGTGACCGAGTCTTTCCATACTGTTTTCGAAAGGAGGGGTGGCGCTTTCTCCCGGTCCTGAAGGACCGGGTCTCCGCGCCACCATTCAGATGAACCCCGCGCTCCTGCTCCTCACCGACTCCCGGCTCCCGGCCGGGGGCCACGCCCACTCGGGCGGCACCGAACAGGTGATCGCCACGGGCGCGGTCCACGACCTGGCGTCCCTGGCCGCCTTCCTGAGGGGCCGCCTGCGCACCTCCGGGCACGTCGCCGCCGCCCTCGCCGCCTCCGCCTGCGCCTTGGGCAAGGAGAGCTCGCGTACGGAGGCTTGCGCGCGGGCACGGTCGCAGGAGAGTTCAGGGACGGAGGGTTCCGCGCGGGCCCGGCCAGAGGCGTTCGGCGCGTTGTGGAGCCTCCTGGACGCGGAGGCCGACGCCCGAACCGCCTCCCCAGCCCAGCGGACCGCCTCCAGGACCCAGGGCAGGCTGCTCCTGCGGGTGGCCCGCCGCCTGTGGCCGTCGCCCACGCCCGACGACCCGGTGGCCGGACCGAATCCTGGTCATTCCGTCGCGCTAGACGACCTGGCGGCGGGCGTACCGAATCGCCGTCACGCCGTCGCGCTCGGCCACCTGGCGCTGGCCGTACCGAATCCCCATCACCCCATTGCGCTCGGCGCGGCGGCGCACGCGGCGGGAGGGTCGCCCGAGGACGCCGCTCTGGCGGCGGCCTACCACGCGATCACCGGCCCGGCCACGGCGGCGGTCCGTCTGCTCGGCCTGGACCCGGTCGCGGTCCACGGCCTGCTCGCCGACCTGGCCCCGGACCTCGCCGCCACGGCTTCCGACGCCACGCCGTCCGACCTGCCCCCGGACCTCGCCACCGCTGCCTCTGACATCACCCCGTCCGACCTCACCACCACCGCTTCTGACGCCACCGGGTACGGCCGGCTCTGGGCCGAGCTGCCCGCCCGGTCCGCCCCCGCGCTGGACCTGCTGGCCGAGCGGCATGCGGGGGCCAAGGTCAGATTGTTCGTCTCCTAGGAAGGACACGCCATGGGCGCCAATCACGACGACCATCACCACGCGCCCGCCCACCACGGCAGAGCGCTCCGCCTCGGCGTGGGCGGGCCGGTGGGCAGCGGCAAGACGGCCCTGGTCGCCGCCCTGTGCCGCGCGCTCGGCGGCTCCCTGCGGCTGGGTGTGGTGACCAACGACATCTACACGACCGAGGACGCCGACTTCCTGCGCCGGGCCGGGGTACTCGACCAGGAACGCATCCTCGCCGTCGAGACCGGCTGCTGCCCCCACACGGCCATCCGCGACGACATCGCCGCGAACCTCGACGCCGTGGAGACCCTGGAGGACCGGTTCGGCCCGCTGGACCTGGTGATCGTGGAGAGTGGCGGGGACAACCTGACGGCGACGTTCAGCCGTGGCTTGGCCGACCGGCAGATCTTCGTCCTGGACGTGTCGGGTGGCGACAAGGTCCCCCGCAAGGGCGGGCCGGGAGTGACCTCCGCCGACCTGCTGGTGATCAACAAAACGGACCTGGCACCGCTGGTGGACGCCGACCTGGACGTGATGGCCCGCGACGCAGCGGCGGTACGCGGCGACAAACCCGTCCTGTTCACCTCGATCCGGCAGGACCCCTCGGCGTCGTCCGTGGCGGCCTGGGTCTCCGAACAGGCCCTTTCCTGGCCCCACGAGCCCGTCTCAGCGGCATGAAGGCCGTCGCCCTATGACTGACACCGGCTTGCCCGAGACAGCGTCAGAGACCTCGTCAGACGCCCAGGAGGGCACGTCGGCGAACACCCTCGCGGCCACCGGGCGGCAAGCGACGCAGGCTCCGGGAGGCGTCAGGCAGCGGGCCCAGGCAGAGGCCGGGCGGGCGATGCAGGTCCAGACCGGTGTCAGGCAGCGGGCGACGCAGGCTCCGGCGGGCGTTGGGCGGCGGGCGATGCGGGCTCGGGCGGCCGTCGCGACATCCCTGGCCGGTGGCCGGACGGTCATCAGCGGGCTGAGCTCGGCACCGCCCCTGACGTTGCGGCAGACGGGGCCGCGGACCGTGCACCTGGTCTCCACGGCGGCCGGCCCGCTCGGCGGCGATCGGCTCGAACTCGACCTCGACATCGCTTCCGGCACCAGCCTCGAGGTCGGGTCGGTGGCCGGCACGCTGGTGCTGCCCGGCGACGGCGAGTCCGTCATGGTGATCTCCGCGCACGTCGGGGCGGGCGCCACACTCCGCTTCGCGCCGCAGCCGACGGTGCTCGCCGCCGGATGCGCCCACCGCCTCGTGGTACGGCTTACGCTGGCGGCGGGCGCGCGGGTGTTCTGGCGCGAGGAGATCGTCTTCGGCCGGTACGGCGAGGCGCCGGGCCGCTGCCACGCCCGCTTCGACGCGACGTACGACGGCCGTCCCTTGCTCAGGCAGGAGTACACGGTCGGCGACCCGGCCACCGACGCCTCCCCCGCCGTCTACGGCGACGCCCGCTGCGTCGGCACCACCCTGATCGCCCCACCCTTGATCGCCCCGCCCGTGGGCACCCCGCCCGTGGGCACCGTGCCCCAGATCACCCCGCCACAGGACACCCCGCCCCTGATCACCCCGTCGGAAGCCGCCTCAGGGGCCGTGGTCGCGGAAGGGGTGGCCGTGTTGCCGCTGGCCGGACCGGGTGTGCTGGTGTCCGCGCTGGCCGCCGACGCCGTCGCGTTGCGCCGGCGTCTGGAGTGGGGTGAGGGTGTGGCCCTCAGTAGCCTGGCAGGAGCCGCGCGCCCGACCTAAGGTGATCGGGTGGCCGACTCTCTCTCACCGAGCCCCGCGAAGCCCATGGCGCGGCGTGGCTACGCGTTCGTCATCGCGGTGGCCGGGGCGCTGCTGGTGTTCTGCGCGTTCCTGCCGTGGACGGGGATCGAGGCCAGGCTCGGTGCCATCGGCGGCGTGTCCAACGACATCCGGGGCATCGACGACAGCCTTGGCGTGTACGCGCTCATCGCGGGGATCGCCACGCTGGCGCTCGGGGTCGCGGGCGTGTTCGGCCGGCCCAGGGTGGCCGCGCTGGCCGTCATCCCGGGGGCGGTGGCGACGATCGTGCTGGTGATGTTCGTGGTCGATCCGCCCGGTGTCGGCAATGGGGTCTCCGTCGATCTCGGGTTCCTGTCGATCGAGCCGGGCATCCGTTACGGCTGGTTCGCCGCACTGGCCTGCGCCCTCGCCGCGGTCGCCCTCGCCGTCCTGTCACTGGTCCGCGGCCGTCAGGCGTGAAAAGGCCCGTGGATCGTGAAACGCCCGTGGCGTCCGTCGTGACAGGGTCTGTCAGTCGTAGAAGCCCAGGCGGCGCAGCTGCTTGGGGTCGCGCTGCCAGTCCTTGGCCACGCTGATCCGCAGGTCGAGATAGACCCGAGTGCCCAGCAGCCCCTCGATCTGGGCGCGTGCCCGCGTCCCGACGTCGCGCAGGCGTTCGCCCTTGTGGCCGATCACGATCGCCTTCTGCGAGGGCCGTTCGACGAACATGTGCGCGTAGATGTCGAGCAGATCATCCCGCCCTTCGCGCGGCATCATCTCGTCGACCACCACGGCGATCGAGTGCGGCAGCTCGTCGCGTACCCCTTCCAGCGCCGCCTCCCTGATCAGCTCCCCCACCAGCACCTGCTCGGGCTCGTCGGTGAGCTGCCCGCCCGGGTAGAGCGGCGGCGACTCCGGCAGGTGCTCGATCAGTACCTCGGCCAGCACGTCGAGCTGCTCACCCGACTGCGCCGACACCGGGACGATCGCCGCGAACTCCGCCACCTGCGACAGCGCCAGGAGCTGCTGCGCGATCTGCTCCTTGGAGGCCAGGTCGCACTTGGTGAGTACGGCGACGACCGGCGTCTTCTTCACGGCCGAGAGCTTGTCGGCGATGAAGCGGTCGCCCTTGCCGATGGGCTCGTTGGCGGGTACGCAGAAGCCGATCACGTCGACCTCGGTCAGCGTGGACAGCACGAGGCTGTCGAGCCGCTCGCCGAGCAGGGTGCGGGGGCGGTGCAGGCCGGGGGTGTCGACGATGACGATCTGGGCCTCGGGCCGGTGCACGATGCCCCGGATGACGCGCCGGGTCGTCTGCGGCTTGGATGAGGTGATCGCCACTTTCGTGCCGACCAAGGCGTTCATCAGCGTGGACTTGCCGACGTTCGGCCTCCCAACGAAGCAGGCGAATCCGGCGCGATGGCTGTCTGGCGAAGTCACATAGTGCATTGTGGCCTATCAAACGCCCTGTTGACGCCACCAGGCAAACGCGTCGGGCAGCACCAACGGCATCCAGGTGGTCGTGGTCAGGCCGGCGATCTCCGGCTCGGTCGCCCACCGGGCGTCGGTGATCTCGTCGCCGTCGGGGGTGGGCGTGCCCGACTCGATGACGCAGGCGTACACGGCGATGACGTACGCGCACTGGTGCCCGTTGGGGTAGACGGTGCGGAATTCGGGCCCGCCGTACACACCGATCAGGCCGCGCGGCGCGACGTCTATGCGGAGTTCTTCCTGAAGCTCTCTGACCAGGGCGTCCTCGGGGCGTTCGTCGGGGTCGACGCCGCCGCCGGGCGCGGCCCACAGGCCCACGTCGCCGTGACACGCCATGAGCGCCCGGCCCGCCGAGTCGAACACGAAGCCGCAGACCGACGGAAGCATCAGCAGATCGGAACCGACCTTGGCCCGCACCGCGGCCAAATGCGGCGAAATCGCCACGTCAGCTCCTCAGCGTGCCGTCGGGCCCGGCCACCAGCAGCGCCTTGACGCCCAGCTCGGCGGCCACCGCCTCGTCCTCGGCGCTCGGCCCGTCGCCCGCCGTGACCAGCGCCGCCGCCTCCAGCGTCTGCGCGCCGCTGGAGATGGCCGTGGCGACCGCCACCTGCACCGCGGAGAGCGTGAGGGAGGAGAGCGCGACGTTCGTGGCGGAGTAGGTGCGCCCGGTCTCATCGCGTACGGCGGCGCCTTCGGCCGAGCCGTTGCGCGCCCTGGCCGCCCGCGCGAGCGTAATGATCTTGCTGTCTTCTGGATCGAGAGTCACGAACTCTAGGTTAGGCGCTGACCATCCCCACAGGTTAAGCACTGACCATCCCCACAGCGGCGCTGAGCACCTGCCGGGTACGCTCCGGGTCCACCTTGGCGATGCCCGTGTGCACGACGGACACCAGCGTGTCACCCGAGCGGGCGAGCATCACATCCAGCGCGTACGGGTAGCCGTTCAGCCGCCCGCGCAGCTCCGCGCCCACCACCTCGTCGCCCACGTCCTCGACCGGCAGCATCGTCAGCCGCAACCGGGTGCCACCACCCGCCCGCACCGCCCGGCACGCCTCCAGCGCCTCGGTCAGCTCCTCGATGCGCCCCTCCGCCTCCGAGCCCGCGTAGCGCGCCAGGCCCACCCCGGCCACCTCGCCCAGCTCGTCCCCCTCGAAGCTGGCCGCCGCCTGCGCCGTCAGCGCCAGCGCCGGCGCCCGCCCCGCGGCCGGATCCAGCGCGGCCCGGCAGTTGTGGTCCGCCGCCGCGAACGGCACCCGCCACGGCTCCTCCGACCGGGCGGAGAAGCCGTCAGGCAGCTGCGGATCCTTGTTCAGCGCCTCGCGCAGCCGGGCCATGGCCTGGACGTCGACGTAACTCTCGGCCGGCCCGCCGCCGCATCCGGCGAGCAGCCCGCCCATGACGGCCAGGACGATAATCCCGCGTTTGGTGATCCCTCGTTCGGTGATCCCTCGTTCGGTGATCCCGCGTTCCATGATTCCCCCCGGTTCGCAACGTCCCCGGGCGACGAATACGGCAATCCACCAGAGTCACCAACAAAGCCCCAAACGCTAAAAGGGGGTTCTCGTCCGGCTTACCGGACGTGAACCCCCTTTACGCCGAGCAACGTCACGATCGGCTAGCAGACCGAGACGTTGTCGTCCCCCCAGGGGCATCCTCCCGCCGCGAACCCCACCCGGCGTTCGGATGCTCCCCCAGTGACACCCACCGCACTGGGGTGTCGGGATTAAGGCTGTCGTACGCCGCTTGCAACAGACTTGTAGAACACTTGCCATATCCATCGCAAAAGGGTCAGCGCGCTGTCAGTCGTGCTCGGCGGCGGCGGGTACGACATCACCCTCATGCGGAGCCACCCTGCGGACGACCACGGTGCTGATCCGGTTACGGCGCCCGGCGAGGCTCTCGGCCGTCAACTGGAGCCCGGCCATCTCCGCCTGAGAGCCCGCGATCGGCACCCGGCCCAGCGCGTGGGCGAGCAGCCCGCCGACGGTCTCGACGTCGTCGACCTCGATCTCGGTGTGGAACAGCTCGGCTAGCTCGTCGACCGGCATCCGGGCCGTCACCCGGAGCCCGCCGTCGGGCATGGTCTCGACGCGGGGCGCCTCCCGGTCGTATTCGTCGGCGATCTCGCCCACGATCTCCTCGAGCACGTCCTCGATCGTGACCAGGCCGGCCGTCCCGCCGTATTCGTCGATGACGATGGCCAGGTGGATCTGCCTGGCCTGCATCTCGCGCAGGAGCTGGTCGATCGGCTTGCTCTCGGGGACGTAGGTGGCCGGGCGCATGATCGACTCGACCTTCTCCTCACCGCCGTCCTCCCCCGAGTCCGACTCGTGCACCCTGCGGGTGACGTCCTTGAGGTAGGCGATGCCGATGACGTCGTCCTCGTTCTCACCCACGACGGGGATGCGGGAGAAGCCGCTGCGCAGCGCCAGCGACAGCGCCTGGCTGAGCGTCTTGCCCCGCTCGATGAAGACCATGTCGGTGCGCGGCACCATGACCTCGCGTACGAGCGTGTCACCCAGCTCGAAGACCGAGTGGATCATCTCCCGCTCGTCGGGCTCGATCATCCGCCGTTCCTCGGCCAGGTCGACCAGGTCGCGCAGCTCCGCCTCGGAGGTGAACGGGCCGTCGCGGAACCCCTTGCCGGGGGTCAGCGCGTTGCCGAGCAGGATGAGCAGCTTGGGCAGCGGGCCGAAGATCCGGGTCAGGCCGTAGACGATGGGGGCGCTGGCCAGCGCGATCGGCTCGGCGTGCTGGCGGCCGAGGGTGCGGGGCGAGACGCCGACGATCACGTAGCTGACCACGATCATGACGGCGGCCGCGCACACGTACGCCCAGCCCTGGTCGTGCATCAGGTCGATGAACAGCAGCGTCGCGATCACCGTGGCGATCAGCTCGCAGCTCAGCCGGAGCAGGAGCAGCAGGTTGAGATAGCGCGGCGGGTCGTTGACGATGGCCCGCAGCCGCTCGGCGCCACGCCGCCCCTCGCGCACGAACTCCTCCGCACGCACCCTGGAGATGCGCGTCAGTGCCGTTTCCGCACTGGCGATCAGGCCACCGATCACCACGAGGGCGATGGCCAGAGGCAACCAGGCGTTCACCGCGGGCTGCGCACCTCCCGCCACGACTCGAGGAGCCGGGCCTGCAGGCCGAACATCTCCTTGTGCTCCTCAGGCTCGGCGTGGTCGTAGCCGAGCAGGTGGAGGATGCCATGCGTGCACAGCAACTCCAGCTCCTCCTGCGCGCTGTGACCGGCCTCCTCCGCCTGCCGGGCGGCCACCGGCGGGCAGAGCACCACGTCGCCGAGCAGCGCCGGGTCGGCGGCGGTGTCGGCGTCGCCGCGCGCCCCGCCTCCCGGTCGCAGCTCGTCCATGGGGAAGGCGAGCACGTCGGTCGGACCCGGCTCGCCCATCCACTTCTCGTGCAGCTCGGCCATCGTGCGCTCGTCGATCACCACGATCGACAGCTCGGCGAGCGGGTTGATGCCCATCTCACCCAGCACGTGCGTGGCCAGCTCGACCAGGCCCTGCTCACCGACCTCGGCGCCCGACTCGTTATTGATCTCGATGCTCAACGTCTTTTCCCCCGATGCTGGATCTGCTTCGGCTCCTGAAGCGCGTCGTAGCGGCCGTAGGCGTCGACGATCTCGCTCACCAGCTTGTGGCGGACCACGTCGGCGCTGGTCAGCCGGGAGAAGTGGATGTCGTTGATGCCATCGAGGATCTCCTGGACCACCCGCAGGCCGCTGACCGTGCCCGAGGGCAGGTCGACTTGCGTGACGTCACCGGTCACCACGATCTTGGAATTGAAGCCGAGCCTGGTCAGGAACATCTTCATCTGCTCGGCCGAGGAGTTTTGCGCCTCATCTAGGATGATAAAAGCGTCATTAAGCGTGCGACCGCGCATATATGCGAGCGGTGCCACCTCGATCGTGCCCGCCGCCATCAGCTTGGGGATCGACTCGGGGTCCAGCATGTCGTGCAGCGCGTCGTACAGGGGGCGCAGGTAGGGGTCGATCTTCTCGTAGAGCGTGCCCGGCAGGAAGCCGAGCCGCTCCCCCGCCTCCACGGCGGGCCGCGTCAGGATGATGCGGTTGACCCGCTTCTCCTGCAGCGCACGTACGGCCTTGGCCATCGCGAGATAGGTCTTGCCGGTGCCCGCCGGACCGATGCCGAACACGACCGTGAACTGGTCGATGGCGTCGACGTAGCGCTTCTGGTTGACGGTCTTGGGCCGGATCGTCCGGCCGCGTGAGGACAGGATGTCGAGCGACAACACCTCGGCCGGGCGGTCGGACGTCATGCGCAGCATGGCGATGCTCCGCTCGACCGCGTCGGCGGTCAGCTCGCCGCCATTGCGCAGCACCTCGACCAGCTCCTCGAACAGGCGCACGACGGCGCCGCTCTCGTCAGGGCTGCCGGTGACGGTGATCTCGTTGCCACGCACGTGGATGTCGGCCCTGAACGCACCCTCGATGACGCGCAGCAGCTCGTCACGGGAGCCCAGGAGGCTGACCATTGGGTATTCGTCCGGTATCAGCACCTTGGCTTGAGTGCGCGAGGGAGGTGCCGTTCTTCGGGATTCATGTAGTTCGGACATGGGCAGGCCAGCGGCCTGATGCCTCCCGGTCTGTTCGGATGTACTTCTCCGCCCATCGTAGCCGGGACCAGGCTGATTGCTCGCGCCAATATCACCGCGGCGGATCAGCCGGGCGGCCACCGCAGATCACGCCCGCCGAGCACGTGGGCGTGCACGTGGAAGACCGTCTGCCCGGCGCCCGGCCCGGTGTTGAAGACCACCCGGTAACCGCGCTCGGCCACGCCCTCCTGCACGGCCACGGCGTGCGCGGTCTTGAGCACGTCGTCGGCCAGGCCGTCGTCGGCCTGGGCCAGGGCGGCCGCGTCGGCGTGGTGCTCCTTGGGGATGACCAGCACGTGCGTGGGCGCCTGCGGGTTGATGTCGCGGAAGGCCAGCGCCCGGTCGTTCTCGAGGACGATCTCGGCCGGGATCTCCTTGGCCACGATCTTGCAGAAGAGGCAGTCGGTCACAGGCAGCACCCTACCCACAGGGCTCGCCCTCCTCGGTCCTGCCAAGCTTGGCCGCCTCCAGTTCGTCGGCGATGATCCCGATGTCGCGAAGAGTGGGCTCCTCCGCGGCGAAGAGGTACTTCGTCACGCAGGCCCTGAACACCTCGCTGAACCGGGTGTAGTGCTCCAGCTTGGGCCGCGTGGCCGTCGGCAGCGACTCCTTGATCGCGGTGGCCAGTCGCTGGAGGTCGTCGCGTGTCGGCGGGGTGCCCGTCTCGCGCGCGTCGGCCTCGGGGCAGGCGGCCACGTCCTCGTAGGCGGCCTCGACGACCGGGGCGTAGCCGCCGCAGGCGAACAGCTGCCGCTGGTTGTCCGGCTGGAGGAGGTATTTCACGAACTTGAGGACTCTGTCGTACTTGGTGGATCTGGCGGTGATGGCGAGGTTCGAGCCGCCGAGCGTCGCGGGGCCGGGCAGCTTCGACAGCTTGAACGGCGTTCTGCCGTCGGTGATCAGCTGCAGATCCGCGTACGGCCAGTGCCGAAGGTATCCCGCACCCCCGTCGGCGAAGGCGGCCAGGCTCTCGGCCTCCTTGTCCTTCCAGGAGTCCCCCAGCGTCTGGTCGCTCTGCCACTGCCGCATCCACCGCAGCGCGGCGAGCGCCCGCCGGTCGTTGGGCGCCTGGTCGAGGACGATCTCGCCGTCGTCGTCCACCACGGTGGCGCCATAGGCGCGGAGCAGTTCGAGCAGCCCCACGGTCCGGCCCTCGAAGTCGGCGAGCTGCGCCAGGTAGCCGCCGCGGCGATAGGTGGCGCCGGCCTGGCGGGCGGCGGGCCAGAGCTGGTCCCAGCTCGTCGGCTCCGGCAGGTCGGCCCTGCGGTACAGCAGCCCCACGTCCACCGCGAACGGCAGCGCGTACTGCTTGCCGTCCCACTGACCGCTCTCGCGCGCCTGGCGTACCAGCCCCGAGGGGACGTCCTCGGGCCGGATCTCGCTGAGCAGGCCGGCCGCGGCGAACTCGGCCGTCGAGGCCATGTCGATGATCAGCAGGTCGTACGCCTGGCACGGGTCGGCCTGGGCGGCGGCCAGCATCTCGTCGCGCTTGAGGTCGGCCACCCTGGAGATCTCGATCATCTGGACGAGCGGGCCCTTCCAGCGGCGGATCAGCTCCCTGCGCGCGCCGCCGACGCTCACGTCATCGCCGGTGGCGACCCTGATCACGTCGTCGTCCACGCACTGCTCCGCGGGCGCCGGACGCTCCTTGACGCCGACCACGCCGAGCGTGAGCAGCACCCCGGCCGCCGCGCCCACGGCCGCGGCCCGCCATCGCCGCGCGGTCACGGGCTCTCCCGCCACAACTCCGTCAGCTCCTTGTCGACCTCGTCGACCTGGTCCTGGTACGGCGTCGCGGCCTCGGCCCGGCTGATGGGCGCGCACTTGACGACCTCGCCGGCGGCCTTGACCAACCGCGCGATGTGATCGGCGTCGCACCGCTGCTCCCCGGTGAGCAGCAGCCGTACCCTGAGCCCCTTCACCTTCCGCAGGGCGGCCACCGTACGGCCGAGGTCGCCCGCCTGGTGACCGCCGTCGGTCAGCATGACCACGACCGGGTTGGGGGTGTCCGCGAGCAGGGGCGCCGCCCGCGCCAGCACGTCCCCGAGCGGGGCGTCGCGCCCGTGTACGGCCAGCGTCCCCAGCCGTCCGGCCACCTGAGCCGAGCCCGTCACCAGGGTCTCGCCGATCTCGCCGGAGTCGGAGAAGGTGGCCAGCCGGACTGTGTCGCGGCCCTCGCGCAGCCGCCTGAGCAAGGTGCTGGCCCCTGAGCTGGCCCGCTGCAGCGCGGTGCCGCCGGTGATCGGATTGCCCATCGAGCCCGACGCGTCTACCAGCAGCAGGAACGACGTCTCCGGATGCGCCTTGCCGAGGCGGTCGATCAGCCGGGCCGGTTCGACGGTGGCCGGTTCGGCGCTGTCGGCCTGTCCTGAGTCGAGCTCTTTGCCGAGCGGCATGGGTTCCTTGCGGTCGGACACGCCCGCCGAGTCGCGGTAGCCGTAGGGGGCGAGCTTGTCCTGGGCGAGCCAGTCGTGGAAGTCGATCACCGCCCGTTCGCGCGCGTCGTTCCACTGATCGGCCCACTTCAGCCGGACGTAGCGGTAGCTGAGGGTGGGCAGTCCGTCGAGCCGGTGCCAGGACAGGCCGGCCGTCTGCCGCCCCGGAGCGCAGGCGCCCAGGTCCTGGTGGTTGTTGACCGCGTAGACGAGGTGCTCCGGCACGATCATGGCGAGCGATTCCTTGACGGTGTCGAAGCGGTCGCGGGCGTAGCAGAGGAGGCTGGCGGCGTCGGAGAGCGGGAGGTTCGGCGGGGTGTAGGCCATCTCGTCGGAGATGTCCTTGGAGGTGTCGGCGCCGTAGAGCCCGGCGCTGGCGATGAGCCCGATCTCCGACAGGTCGGCTCGTGGCCTGGCCAGGGGTGCCCCGACGCTCTCCAGCCAGGCCCGCATCCCGGGCAGGTCCGTTGGCGGGGACTGCGTGCCCAGCCGCGCCTCCAGCGCGGGCGTGAACGCCACCAGCAGCGCGGAGGTGGCCACCGGGGTCATCCGGTCGAAGGTGACCTGGCCCAGGTTGGCGAACGCCTGGCGGAGATATTCCTCGGTGGCCGCGCTGGAGGGGATCCAGATGTCGGGGTGGACCGCGATCAGCGCGCGGTAGGTGCTGCTGTTCCAGGAGGCGGGGTCGTTCCACTCCTTGTTGGCGGCCTGGGACATGGTGGCGAGCGGCGGCTGGGGGGTCACGGAGAACCGCACGCGCGGGCAGCCGCGCAGGTCGGCGCTCTCGTCGGCGTAACGGCGGCCGGCCGCCTGGAGGGCGGCCACGTTCTCGGCGGAGGTGAGCACCCGCAGCTCCAGCGGCTGGTCACAGGGGGTGGAGAGCGCCCAGCCCAGTCCGATCCGTACGAGCGGCCCGCCCTGCAGGACGAGCACCACCGCGAGCACCCCGGCGACGAACCCGAGTGCCCCGGCCGTCAGCGGCCCGGTGCGCCGGCTCACCCACTCCACGGCGGCCCTGACCAGCAGGGCGACGAACACGATCAGCCGCCACACCCCGCCGAAGAACGCCCGCAGCAGGGTGCCGAGCCACGCGACGGCCGTCCCGACGGGGCCGAGCCGGGCGCCGAGCAGGACCACCACCACGAGCACGGTCAGGACCAGGATCACCAGGGAGGCCACGATGAACACCACGCGCCCGGCCGCGCCACCGCCCAGCAGTGGCGCCGCCACCGCCCCCAGGAAGGCCCATAGTGGCGTCACGATGGCAGCCACGTCCTTCAACCGCTCGCTCCGAGCGGCCGGGGCGGCTCTGCGGGGTGACTGGGGGCGCCGCATTCTCCCTCGATCCTAGATCGGCCGGAATCTGCTGTCTCCGTTGCGAATCGGTAATCCGCCGTGCCGTGCGTCCGAAGATCCTCGCGGTTAGGGTTAGTGTGCGAGACTGCCGAAAAACAAGACGATTCAGGGTCGGGCGAAGCCACCTGGCGAGGACACGACTGGCTAATGCCCTCTAAGGAACCGCAAGAGCGTAAACCCTCCGGGAAGGCTGCGCGTCCCAATGATGTGACCACCGAAACCCTCTTGGCCGACAGGTCGCTGGGGGCGGTGCCGGTCGGGTGGGACGCCGACATGGCCGTGACCGCGCTTTACAGTGCGCACTTTCGGTCATTAGTGCGTCTCGCTGTGTTGCTGGTGCGAGACATGGCAACCGCGGAAGAAGTCGTGCAGGACACGTTCGTCGCCATCCATGGCGCATGGCGTAGACTGCGCGATCCCGACAAAGCACTTGCCTACCTGCGGCAATCCGTCGTCAACCGGTCCCGTTCCGTGCTGCGTCACCGCGCGGTCGTCGAGAAGTACGCGCCCAAGGGCCTGCCCGATGCTCCGAGCGCCGAGAACGGCGCGATCGGCGAGCTCGAACGCACCGCCGTCATCGAAGCGCTAAGGTCCCTGCCAACACGTCAGAGAGAGGCACTCGTCCTTCGCTACTACGGTGATCTGTCCGAGGCTGAGATCGCCCACGCCATGGGCATCAGCAAGGGTGCGGTCAAGAGCCACACAGCTCGTGGCATGGCCGCCTTGCGATCCGTCCTGGAGAAAATGTCATGACCCAGTCCCCCGACGAGTACGGCGACGTCCTGCGCCGTGTGCTCCGAGCGGAGGCGGACACGGTCGTGCCCTCGCCGGAAGGACTGGAGATCATCCGCGCCCGCATCGAGCGGCGCGGGGTGCGCAACCTGTTCTGGTGGCGAGCGGGCGCCGCCGCCGCCAGCGCGCTGCTGGTGGCGGGCACGATCGTGATGGTCGTCCCGGAGTTGCGCCACAAGGTCATGCAGCAGGACACCATCGAGCCGGTCAAGGACACCAGGTCCAAGCCGCCGTCCAACTCCTCGACCAGCCGGCCGGCCTCGCCGAAGCCGAGCCCGCCGGCGGACGATCCGCCCGCCGTGGTGCCCGCCCCGATCACCTCCGCGCCGTTGCCCGCCTCGGAGACCGCCAAGTCCACCAGCAAGCCGACGCCCAAGGCGACACCGACTCCCACGTGCCCCACTCCCACGACGCCCACCGAGGAGCAGCCGCCGGAGGACTGCCCCACGGACGAGGCGACGCCCACACCGACGCCTACGCCGACCCCCACGCCGTCGGACACGAGCATGCCCGGCGGGCCCTGCCCGCTCGAGGAGTGCCCACCGACCGACATCGACACGACGCCCGGCACCTTCGCCAGCCCGCTCGGCGGCACCCCTCTCGCGACCACACCGTGAGCGGCTGAGAGCTCACCAGCGTCCGGTACGCGCCAGGAGTACGGCCGCCGCCGCCACCCCCGCCGTCGAGGTACGCAGCACCGTCGGGCCGAGCAGCACCGGCACCGCCTTCGCCGCCTTGAACCCGGCCAGTTCCGCGTCCGAGACGCCCCCTTCGGGCCCCACCACGACGACGATGTCGCCCCCGGCGGGCAGCGTCACGCCCGACAGCGGCTCGGCGGCCTCCTCGTGCAGCACCAGACCGAGCGCCGCGCCGCCGAGCAGCGCCTCGACCCCGGCCGTGGCCACCGGCGCGGCCACCTCCGGCAGATGGAACCTGCGCGCCTGCTTGCCCGCCTCCCGGGCCGTCGAACGCCACTTGGCCAGCGACTTGGCCGCCCTGTCGCCCTTCCACTGGGTGACGCTGCGAGCCGCCGCCCAGGGCACGATCACGTCGACGCCCGCCTCGGTCATCATCTCGACGGCCAGCTCGCCCCTGTCGCCCTTGGGCAGCCCCTGGACGACGACCAGCCTGGGCTCGGGCGGCGGCACCTCGTAGCGGCCCAGCACGTCGAGTCTGAGCGCGTCCTTCAACGCCTCGCGTACGACGCACTCGGCGACCGTGCCGGCGCCGTCCGTCAGGTCGATCCGCTCTCCGGCGCGCAGGCGCCGGACCGAGGCCGCGTGGCGCCCTTCAGGACCGTCGAGGACCAGCTCCGGCCCGGTGCGGTCAGCGAGGCCGTCGGCCAGGAATACCGGCACGGTCACCGGCGATCACCCCAAAGATTTTCACGTTCAGTAGCCATAGGATCACGAAACGATTAAGGTTGGCCGCGATCGCACCTTCCTGAGGTCACTCTACGAGGGGTCCAGAGCGATGACCGTTCCGTCCAGGAACACCCGCCGCGCGCGGCGCTGGCCGTGCGCACTGAAGACCCGGCTGACCGTCCTGCTCACCGTCCCTGCCACGATCGCCCGCGCGGCGCCGCGCCGGCTCGCCGGGAAGGCCCCGGACACGACGGGGCCCGCGGCCGAGGAGCCCCACCGGCCCGCCACCGGCCGCCCGCGCCGCCCGCCCGATCCCGTGGCCGTACGCGACGTGCTCCGCTCGGCCCTGAGCGCGGCCGGGTCGGGCCGCGCGGTGCTGGGGGAAGTGGACGACGCCCTGCTCAGGGGCACCGCCGTCGCCGAGATCGCGCATCTGGTGACCGAGTTGGTCGACAACGCGCTGACCTGCTCTGCGCCCGACACCGAGGTGGAGATCCGGGCCAGCACCCGCGAGGGCGAGTGCCACATCGCGATCGTCGACCAGGGCGTGGGGATGACCGAGGGAGAGCGCGCCGCCGCGAACGCCCGGCTGCGTGGCGAACGGCGCTTCTTCGCCGCCCCCACCCGCTACCTCGGCCACTACGTGGTGGGCAGGCTGGCCGAGCGGCTCGGCGTGCGCGTGTGGCTGGACGAGTCGCCGCCACACGGCATCACCGCCCGGGTGGCCCTCCCGGGCGAGCTCCTGGTGCCCTCACTGGTCACCGGCCGCTGAACGCGTCCGTTCAGCGGCTGTTGAACGCGTCCCGTTCAGCGGCCGTTGAACGCGTCCCGCAGCCGCGAGAAGAACCCCTGCTGCCCGGGGGCGAACTTCCCGGGCGGCCGCTCCTCGCCACGCTGCTTGGCCAGCTCGCGCAGCAGCCCCTCCTGCGCCTCGTCGAGCCGCAGCGGAGTCTCCACGTTGACGTGGATGAGCAGGTCGCCGCGGCCCGTCTCGTTGAGCCGCTGCACGCCCCTGCCGTACATCGTGATGACCTGGCCCGACTGCGTGCCCGGCCGCACGTCGACCTCCTCGGAGCCGTCGAGCGTCTCCACGGCGAGGTTGGTGCCGAGCGCGGCGGCCGTCATCGGGATCTGGACCGTGCAGTGCAGGTCGTCGCCGCGCCGCTCGAAGATCTCGTGCGGGCGCTCGACGATCTCCAGGAAGAGGTCTCCGGGCGGGCCGCCGCCGGGGCCGATCTCGCCCTCACCGGCGAGCTGGATGTGCGTGCCGTCCTCGACGCCCGCGGGGATGCGGACCTTGATCGTACGGCGGGTGCGCACGCGGCCGTCACCCGAGCACTCCTGGCACGGGTGGCGGATGATCGTCCCGAAGCCGCCACACTGGGGGCACGGCCTGGAGGTCATGACCTGACCCAGGAACGACCGGGTGACCTGGGAGATCTCGCCGCGTCCGTTGCACATGTCACAGGTGTCGGGGTGGGTGCCGGACGCGGCGCCCGCCCCCTGGCAGACCTCGCAGAGCACGGCCGTGTCGACGACCAGCTCGCGGGTGGTGCCGAAGGCGGTCTCGCTCAGGTCGAGCTCGACGCGGATGGTCGCGTTGCGCCCTCTCCTGGCCCGCGAACGGGGCCCGCGGGCGCCACCGGCCGTGCCGAAGAAGGCGTCCATGATGTCGCTGAACGGGAAGCCCGCGCCGAAGCCGGCCGCTCCCTGACCCGCGCCGGCGCCGCCGAAGGGGTCGCCGCCCAGGTCGTACATCTGACGCTTGTTGGCGTCGGACAGCACCTCGTAGGCCTGCGTGATCTCCTTGAACCGCTCCTGGGTCGCGGGGTCCGGATTGACGTCGGGATGGAGTTCGCGGGCAAGCCTGCGGTAGGCCTTCTTGATCTCTTCCTGACTGGCGTCACGGCGCACCCCGAGGGTGGCGTAGTAGTCGCTGTTTGCCACTTATCGACCTCTTATGATGCAGCCAGGATTTGGCTGACGTAGCGTGCCACCGCGCGCACGGCGCCCATCGTCACGGGATAGTCCATCCGCGTGGGGCCTAGCACGCCTAGCCGAGCCAGTTCGTTGTCGCCAGAACCGTACCCGGTTGCGACGATCGACGTGCCACGGAGGAACGGGTTCTCCGAGCCGATGCGCACGGTGAGCGTGGACGGGGTGTCTGTGGAAGTCTCGCCGAGCAGCCGCATGAGCACGACCTGCTCCTCCAGTGCTTCGAGCACGTCGCGCAGCCCGGTCGAGAAGTCGGCCCCGGCGAGGTTGGCCGCACCGGCGAACACGATCTTCTCATCGTGGCGCTCGACCAGCGTCTCGAGGAGCACCGACAGGATAGTGGCCACCACGGGACGGTCCTCGACGGGCAGCCGTTCGGGCAGGTCGGCGACCTGATCGGGGACGTTGAGCAGGCCGCAGCCGTCGAGGGAGGCGTTGAGCACCGCGCGCAGGTGCGCGATGCGGGTGTCCTCCACCACTTCGGGCAGCTCGACCACCCGCTGCTCGACGCGGCCCGTGTTGGTGATCAGCACGAGCATGATCCGCCGGTCGTGCAGGGGCACGAGCTCGACGTGCCTGACCGTCGAACGGGTCAGCGTCGGGTATTGCACGACCGCGACCTGCCGGGTGAGCTGCGCCAGCAGCCGCACCGTGCGGGTGACCACGTCGTCGAGGTCGACCGCGCCGGCGAGGAACGTCTCGATCGCCCGGCGCTCCGCCCCGGACAGCGGCTTGACCTGCGAGAGCCGGTCGACGAACAGGCGATAGCCCTTGTCCGTCGGCACGCGGCCCGCGCTGGTGTGCGGCTGGGTGATGTAGCCCTCCTCCTCCAGGGCGGCCATGTCGTTCCTGACCGTCGCTGGGGAGACCTTCAGGTTGTGGCGTTCGGCGAGCGCCCTGGAGCCCACCGGCTCGTTGGTGGACACGTAGTCTTCGACAATGGCGCGGAGCACCGCCAGCTTCCGATCGTCGAGCACGCGCTCACCTCCTACCTCTGCCTTTCAGGAAACGACAGGTCTAGCACTCTGTGTTCCCGAGTGCCAAGTGTACGGCTCCCGCCCACAAGGTGCGATAACACCGGAGCTAGCGAGTGGCCGCCCATAGGGCGCACACTGGCCGATATGACCGATGACTCCCAGCCCCCCTCCTACGGTCCGCCGCCGGGACAGGGTCCGTACCAGGGGCAACCTCCCCAGTTCGGCCCGCCGCCGCCCCAATATGGTCCGCCGCAATACGGCCAGCAGTACCCCCAGCCCGGCCCCTACGGGCAGCAGCAGCCGTACCAGCCCGGACCTTACGGCACGCCGCAGCGTTTCGGCCCTCAGGTTGACCCGAAGTTGATCAGACCGCGATTGCGGTGGATCGCGGTCGCCTGGGGACTGGCCCTGCTCGCCGGTCTGGCCGGGGTGGGAGTGTTCGTCAGCGGCATCCTGAACACGGTGGGCGCGGTGGCCCCGTCCAAGACGTTCACGGCGGGCCAGAGCGTCACCGTGCCGCTGGACCCGGTAGAGAAGCCGGTGGTGTACCTCGCCAGTGAGAGCCAGGTCCACTACATGTGCCGGATCGACGGCGGTCCCGGCCAGGCCAAGCTCGCCAAGACGTCGGGCACCGAGCGGGTCACCGTCAACGGCACGCAGTGGCAGCTCATCCTCGTGGTCAACGCGCCGGCCAAGGGCGACTACCAGTTCACCTGCACGACCCAGGAGCCGACGAACGTGCGCTTCGGAGTCGGCCGCGACTTCGCCGCCGCCGCGGGTGGGCTGGTGGGCGGTGTGGCGGCGCTGGTGGTGATCCCGGGTCTGGGCGTGCTTGCCGCCGTCATCACGACGATCATGGTGGTGACCCGGCGCAGCTCTCATCGCAAGCGCCTTGCGGCGGGCGGGTGATTTGCTACGGTCCCCGTGTGTACGACGGCGATGTTCTAGCGGGAAATTGGCGGCGGCCGGGCAAGGGCAAGATCCCACAGGTGCCCGCCGAACTCGATCTGGTCGTGGAGGACGCCGAGAGCGGCTTCTGCGGCGCCGTGGTGGCCTGCGACAAGGAGGCCGTCACGCTGGAGGACCGCTTCGGCAAGCGCCGCCTGTTCCCGTTCGCGCCCGCCGCGTTCCTGCTGGACGGCAAGGTCGTGACGCTCGTACGGCCGGCCGCCCCGGGGGTGTCGAGCCCCAGGCGGAGCGCGTCCGGCTCGATAGCCGTCGAGGGCCTGCGGGCCAGGGTGGCCAAGGAGAGCCGCATCTACGTGGAAGGCGTGCACGACGCCGCCCTCGTGGAGAAGATCTGGGGCCACGACCTCCGGGTGGAGGGCGTCGTGGTCGAGTACCTGGAGGGCGTGGACGACCTGCCCGCGATCGTCGCCGAGTTCGGCCCGTCGCCGGAGCGTAGGCTGGGCGTGCTGGTAGACCATCTCGTACCGGGCTCCAAGGAGAGCCGGATCGCCGCTCAGGTGACCTCACCCCACGTGCTCGTCGTGGGCCATCCCTACGTGGACATCTGGCAGGCGGTCAAGCCCTCCGTGCTGCGGATCCCGGCCTGGCCGGACGTGCCGCGCGGGGTGCCGTGGAAGGAGGGCGTGATCGCCGCCCTCGGCTGGCGGATGGAGCCGGCCGACGCGTGGCGGCGGATCCTCGGCGCCGTCTCGGCATTCACGGACCTGGAGCCCGAGCTGCTCGGCCGGGTCGAGGAACTGATCGACTTCGTTACGGAGGCACCATGAGCCAGGATCCCCCGCAGCCGCCGCCGGACGATGATGCGACGCGGCGCATCTCGCAGTCGGACATCAACCCCGAAACCCCTCAGCAACCGGAGTACGGCGCCCAGCCCGGATCGGGTCCGACGCCTGGGTATGGCGGCCAGCCTGGATCTGGTCCCGCGCCCGAATATGGCGGCCAGCCCGGATCGGGTCCCGCGCCTGAATATGGCGACCAGCCCGGATACGGAGCTCAGCCCGGCTCCGGTCCCGCGCCTGGGTACGGCGGCCAGCCTGGCCCCGGTCCGACGCCCGGGTACGGTTCCGGGCCTCAGGGCGGTCCTGGGTCGGGGCCGCAACCTGGTTACGGTTACGGGCAGCCTGGATCCGGTGGCTATGGGCAGCCTGGTTCTGGTGCCTACGGACAGCCTGGTTCCGGCGGCTACGGCCAGTCGCCCGGTTACGGTTACGGGCAGCCGCCCACGCCGCAGCCCGGCTACGGCTACGCGGCCCCGCAGCAGCGTCCGCCACACGTCCCCGGCGTCTACGGTCCGCGGCCGGGCAGCGACGACACCACGATGGCCATGCTGGCCCACCTGCTCGGCCTGCTCGTCTCCTGGATTGGCCCACTGATCATCTACCTGATGAAGCGGGACGAGTCACCCTATGTCCGCGACCAGTCGGCCGAGGCGCTGAACTTCCAGATCACGATGTTCATCGGCTACGTCGTCGCGGGCCTGCTGACGGTCGTCCTGATCGGGATCATCCTGTTCCCCATCATCTGGATCGTGTCGCTGATCTTCCACATCCAGGCCGCCGTCGCCGCCAACAAGGGCGAGAACTACCGCTACCCGATCGCCATCCGCATGGTCAGCTGAGCCGATCGCGTACCAGAGTCGGCTGAGCAGATCCCGTACCAGGGCAATGTTCAGCCGAGCAGATCGCGTACCAAGGCATCGGCCAGGAGCCGGCCGCGCAGGGTGAGCACCAGCCGCCCCACCTTGAACGGCTCCGGCTCCAGCAGGCCGTCGCCCAGCGCCACCGCGACGGCCGTACGCGCGCCCGGAGCCACATCGGCGACCGGATAGCCGGAGGCCAGCCGGAGCTCCAGCATCAGCCGCTCGGCGTCGCGGTCGTCGTCGGCGAGCACTTCGCGCGCGTGCGCGGGCGAAGTGCCCGCGGCCAGGCGCTGCGCGTAGGCGGCCGGATGCTTGACGTTCCACCAGCGGGTGCCGCCCACGTGGCTGTGCGCGCCGGGGCCGACCGCCCACCAGTCGCCACCGGTCCAGTAGAGCAGGTTGTGCCGGCACCGCGCGTCGTCGTCCGTGGCCCAGTTGGACACCTCGTACCAGCGCAGGCCCGCCTCCGCCAGCAGCGCGTCGGCGATCTGGTAGCGGTCGGCGGCCACGTCGTCGTCGGGCATCGGCAGCTCGCCGCGCCTGATCCTGGCGGCCAGCCGCGTGCCGTCCTCCACGATCAGCGAGTAGGCGGAGACGTGGTCGGGCTCGGCGGCGATCGCCGCCTCCAGCGACGCCCGCCAGTCGTCGTCGGACTCGCCCGGCGTGCTGTAGATCAGGTCCAGGTTGACGTGCTCGAAACCGGCCTTCTTGGCCTCGTGTACGGCCTGCGCCGCCCGGCCGGGCGTGTGCTGCCGGTCGAGCACCTTGAGCACATGCTCCCTGGCGCTCTGCATGCCGAAGCTGACCCGGTTGAAGCCGCCGTCCAGCAGCCTGCCGAGGTAGGCCGGGTCGACCGACTCGGGATTGGCCTCCGTGGTCACCTCGGCGCCCGCCTTGAGCCCGAACTCCGCGTCGATCGCGCCGAGGATCCGGCCCAGGTCTTCCGCAGGCAGGAGGGTGGGCGTGCCGCCCCCGAAGAACACGGTCTCGACCGGAAGCTCCACGTCACCGAGGACGCGTCGTGCCAGCCGTACCTCCTCGATGGCCGTGTCGGCGTAGTCGCGGTGCGAGGCACCGGGGCCCAGCTCGGCGGCGGTGTAGGTGTTGAAGTCGCAGTAGCCGCAGCGCGTCACACAGAACGGGACGTGCACGTAGAAGCCGAACGGACGCTCGCCGAGACCGCGCAGCGCGCTCTCGGGCAGGTCGCCGGACGGGGGCGCGGGGTCGCCGTCAGGCAAGGTGGATGGCACGACTCCAGTGTGCCCGTTGCCATTGACTGCCTGATCCAGCGGCTCTACGATCCGTGAAACTTATAGGAAAGTTTCCTAATTGGGGATCGCCTGGTGAAGACGAAGATCCTGATCGCGCTCTCGCTCCTCCTCGGTCTCTCAGCGGTCGCGGTGCCCGCCGAGGCCCATACCGGCTTCAAACGCGTCGCCTACTTCATCCAGTGGGGCGTCTACGGCCGCAACTACCACGTCAAGGACGTCGAGGCCAGCGGCGCCGCCGCCAAGCTGACCCACCTCAACTACGCCTTCGGCTTCGTCAACGCCGAGGGGACCTGCTACTCGGCCGATCCCTGGGCGGACTGGCAGCGCCCCGTACCGGCCGAGCAGAGCGTGGACGCCGTCGCCGACGCGCCCGGACAGGCCCTGAACGGCAACCTCAACCAGCTGCGCAAGCTCAAAGCCAAGCACCCGGGACTGAAGGTGCTGATCTCGCTGGGCGGCTGGACCGGGTCCCGCTACTTCTCCGACGCCGTCCTCACCCCCGAGTCCCGGGCGAAGCTGGCGCAGTCGTGCGTCGACCTGTGGCTGCGCGGTGACCTGCCGGGACTGGCGGCGGGCACGGGGGCCGGCGTGTTCGACGGCATCGATCTCGACTGGGAGTGGCCCGGTTCGTCCGGTGCCGATGGGAACGTCATCAGACCCGAGGACAAGCGGAACTTCACCCTCTTCGCGGCGGAGCTGCGGTCGCGGCTGCGGGCGTTCTCCACGTCGACGCAGCTGACGGCCTTCCTCCCGGCCGCCGCCGCCAAGATCGACGCCGGGTACGAGGTGCGGCAGGTGTTCAGGCAGCTCGACTTCGCCACGGTCCAGGGATACGACCTGCGGGGCAACTGGGAGCCCCAGACGGGCCACAACGGCAACCTGCTGACGGACCGCCGCGACCCCAACCCGATCCGGTACAGCGTCGACCAGACCGTACGCGACTACCTGTCACGCGGCGCGCCCGCGAGCAAGATCGTGGTCGGCGTCCCCGCGTACGGCCAGGGCTGGACCGGGGTGACCGCCGGCGGCGACGGCCTGTACAAGCCCGCCACCGGCCCCGCACCGGGCAAGTGGGGTCCGGGGACGGAGGACTACAAGGACCTGGCGACCAAGCCCGGCAAGCGGTACCGGGACCTGCGTACGGGGACGTTGTGGCTGTATGACGGGAACGAGTTCTGGTCGTACGACGATCCGGCGGTCATGCTGCAGAAGGCGGCCTACATCCGGCTCAAGGGGCTGGGCGGGTCGATGATGTGGTCAATCGACCAGGACGACTCGCGCGCCTCGCTGACATCGGCCCTGTACTCAGTGCTGCGGTGATCACAACGCTGCTCGTAAGGTGCGGTTGATCGTGGTGTGCGGGCGTGCTTCCCGCCGCGCCGCACACCGCCTTCGCATCTGACCCGCAGTCCGCACCCTCGCCTCGCGCCGCAGCTGCCGTCCGTGCTCGCGTCGCGCCCGGATACCGCCTGCCCGTCAGAGGCCACGGATGCCACGGATGCCGCGAATCGAGCCGAGCTCACGAACGCCGCGCATCCGCCAGGGGTCACGGATGCCACGAGTCGGACGGAGCTTATGGAGCGTCTTTGAGGACCCGTTCCGCGATCCGGTGCCATCGGGGGCGTAGCCCGGCACGGCCGGCAGTCGGCGCATCAGCTCCCGATCCCCGTGATAGGCCGGAAACGACGACCGATCCACCGCCCATTGCTCTCCACCCCAGGGTGGAGATCCAGGACTCAACCCCCAGTCCGATCCGCCGCCACACCGCTCCTCCCTACCGTCAGACCCATGGATCCCCTGCTGAGCGCACTGCTCATCCCCGCCGTCGTCATCTTCGTCGTCTACCGGCAGATGATGACCCGCCCCACCGCCAGAAACGGCATCGTCTACGTCTCGGCCGCCCTGGTCGCGCTGGGCCTGCTCACCGGTGGCCTCATCGACACCACCCAGCTTGCCCTGAGCCTGGCACTCGTGGCCGTGGAGGCCATCGCCGCCGTGGTCTTCGGTGCCGTCCGAGCCGCGACCGTACGCGTCTGGATGGACGAGGCCGGGGTGACCTGGTCGAAAGCCACCCCCTTGACTCTTCTGGCCTGGCTGGCCTCGGTCGCGAGCCGCGTGGGCCTGTACTTCGCCGGCACCGCCCTCGGCCTGGGCGTCTCGACCTCCGGCATCCTGTTCTTCGTCGGCCTTACCATCGGCGCCCAGGCCCTGCTCGTCGCCCGTCGCGGCCGCGCCCTTTCCGGTACGACCGTGCGGGCGGATAATTTCGTGGAGTGATGCCTGACCCGTCAAAGATCGTCCCCTTCGTCCTGCGGTTGGGGGCGATCGTGGTGTTCGTATGGGCACAGATACGGGCCAAGCCCACGCTTGGTTTGACCGGCACCAGCTTGACGGTCACCACACTGACCTCGGCCATAGTGATCATGCTGCTCGTCGTCCAACTCCCCCTGACCCGCAAGACGTCCACACTCCGACAGGACCACAAGTCCCCGCATCCCTCACCGCCGCCGCGGCCCAATCCGGCTCAGCGGCGAGGGCGCGGTCCTGCTCGGCCTCGACGCGGGCAAGCTCGACCGGCTCTTCCAGTCGCGGCCCGACCACCTCAGGACCAAGTGATGCCCCGACCACCGCTGGACCACGTGGAGTCACGCCCGTCCGAGCCCTTCGGTGTGTCGCGAAAGGGAGCCGCGTTCGGCGTACTGGTCAGAGCGATCACCTCCCGTGCGTCCCGCATCACGATCGCGGCCCGCCAGTCCGTCAGAGCAGTCGCGGCCCGACCTCCCATCGCGGCGATCACGTCCCGGGCGCCGGTCATGGCAATCGCGCTCGGCTTGTCGGTCGTTCTCGCGATCATCCTCGACGCGGTGGTCGACGGCGGTCCGGCGCTCGCCGTACTGCTGTACTGCCTTGGCATAGCGGCGGTCCGGCTGCCGCTGCGCCACTCGGTGCCCATCGGCGTTCTGGCCGTCGGCGGGCTGCTCGTGGAGGGGGCGATCTATGGGCGGCTGGGTCGCGATCTCAGCCTCATCCTCAGTGCCTGCCTGGTGTTCTTGGTGGCGTACTCGGTCAAGGAACGCCGGGCGGCCAGAGCCGCCGAGGCCCGCGAGGCCGTACTCGCCGAAAGGGCACGGATCGCCAGAGAGATTCACGACATCCTCGCCCACTCGCTGTCGGCGCAACTCGTACACCTGGAGGGCGCCAAGCTCCTGCTCCGCGCCGACAAGACCGACGAAGCGCTCGACCGCGTCGTCCGCGCACGCGACCTGGCCAAATCCGGGCTCGAAGAGGCCCGGCGTGCGGTCTCGGCCCTGCGCGAAGATTCGCCCGCCCTTCCGCAGGCGCTTCGGACGCTGGCGGAGGAGTTCCAGGCGACCACCGACCGGGCGTGCACGCTGCACGTCTCAGGCACGGAACACCGCCTGCCCCCGGAGACGGAGCTCGCCCTGCTGCGCACCGCCCAGGAGGCCCTGACGAATGTACGGCGCCACGCTCCCGGCTCTCCGGCCACGATCAGACTGGTGTACGAGCCCGGCTCATGCGACCTCCGCATCACCAACCCCGCCGGAGCCGAGCGAGGCACACCTGGGGGAGGATATGGCCTCGTGGGCATGCGCGAACGAGCCGAACTTCTCGGCGGCACCCTGTCAGCGGGCGAGACGAGCGACGGTTTCCGAGTCCACCTGCGAGTCCCGTCATGACTCCCCTCACGACCAACGACCCCGCATCCGCTCACGGATCCCCGCTCGACCCCCCCTCACTTCCCGCGGCTTCCGCGTCCATCTGTGGACCCCTCATGCCCCCACGCGACCAACGGTCCGGCTAACCTCCTCCCGTGGGCAGTGACCAGATCATGAGCGTCAGGGTCGTGGTCGTCGATGACCAGTCGGTCGTCCGTGAGGGGTTGGTCCTGCTGCTCGGCCTCCTGCCGGGGATCGAGGTGGTCGGCTCGGCGGGGGACGGTGAGGCGGCGCTCCGCCTGGTCGTGGAGCAGCGGCCCGACGTGGCGCTGATGGACCTCCGGATGCCGCGCATGGACGGCGTCGAGGCCACCCGCCGCATCCGCACCGAGCACCCGGACACCCAGGTGGTGGTGCTCACCACGTATGCGGACGACGAGTCGGTCTTCGCCGCGCTCAGAGCGGGGGCACGCGGCTTCCTCACCAAGAGCGCCGACTCGGACGAGATCGCCACGGCCATCGCCACCGTCGTACGCGGTAACGCCCAGCTCGACCCCACCGTCCAACGCCGCCTCCTCGATGCCATGACCGCTCCCGATGGAGGCCGACCCCCTGGTGGGCGACCTGATCCCGACCCGGACGCACAGCCTGACCTCGCCGATAGCCCCGCCGCTCTCCGGCAGCCTCCCCTGCCGTCCCCTGGCAGGCCGGACGCGACAATCGAACGGCGCACTCCCGGCAGCGCGGACACGGCTACGAGCACCGGCGACGAAGCGCTCGCCGGCGCACGCGACGGCCTGACGCCACGCGAGGTCGACGTGCTGCGGCTCATCGCCGACGGCTTGTCGAACAGCGAGATCGCCACCCGCCTCTTCATCAGCGAGGCCACCGTCAAGACCCACATCAACAACCTCTTCGCCAAGGCCCGTCTGAGAGACCGCGCGCAGGCCGTCACGTACGCGTACCGCCGCGGTCTCGTCCGCCCGGACCCGTGACCTCCATGTGGTTGAGCTGGGACTCGTCATCAAAGCCTGCCAGTTGTAAGACCGTCTCCAGCGCGGCCTGGCGGATCTCCTCGACCGAGCCGCCGCGTTCGCCAAAACAGTCGGCGGCCACATCGAGCACGGCCACCACCACGGCCGCATCGGGATAGGGCACGTCGACCAGGACGGTGCCGTCACCCGCCGCCTCGGCCGGCACCGCGTGGAGCCTCAGCAACCGCCGCATCTCCTCCGCCACGGCGACCCCCAGAACAGCAGCACGCTCGAATTGCTCAGCGGCAATCATGCCACCCTCCTATCGCACAGGTGTTCGGACAGCAAGGTAGCGGGCGCCACCGACAGAATCCCCGGCGTACACGGGGAACCAGGGCTGTGGACTCGCGGGCGGTCGGCCGGACGCCGACATGGAGCGGGCCAACGAGCTGCTGAAGGCGGCGCCTGGCGAGGAGACGCCAGATTACCTGCGGTTCTACGGCTGGTCGTTCGCGGACGCCGAAACGGCCTCGCCCCCGTCCGACGCCCAACGGCGCGCCGCTGGGCGTTATTGAGCTTATGCAGCGTTCCGCGTGAACTGCTGGTTCTGCCCGCTGCCGCAGGTGTACTGGATCAGGCGGGTGCCGTCGGCGGTGGAGTTGCTTGGGACGTCAAGGCATTTGCCGGAGTGGCGTGCGAGCAGTCGCACCCGGCCGCTGCCGGCGTCCTGTACCTGCCATTGCTGGTTCTGCCCGCTGCCGCAGGTCCACTGGATGATCCTGGCGTTGTTGGCGGTCGAGGCCGCATCCACATCGAGGCATTTGCCGGAGTGCCCGGCGACGATCTGGTAGTAGCCGGTGCCAAGGTCGCGGAACTCCCACCGTTGGTTGCTGCCGCCGTTGCAGCCGTATTGGGCGATCTCGGCCCCGTCCGCCGTGGACGCGCTGACGACGTCGACGCACTTGCCCGAGCTCGATGCCGTGAGGGTGACCATTCCGGGAGTGCCAGTCCCACCGTCGCCCCAGCCGTACCTGAGGTGCGCGGCGCCGGTGGCGTTGCGGATGCTCAAGGTCAGGTTGGTGCCGCTGCCTTGGAGCGCGAACATGGAGTAATGGTCGTAGCCGTTCCCGCTGTTCTTTCCCCCGAGCGCCGGCCAGTAGACAGAACCCATGTGCAGGTCCCGCATGGAATCGGTGTCCGCGCGGAAGTAGCGGACGAAGTTGTTGGTGCTGCTCGCGTCGTTGTAATTGAGGCCGAGGTCCATCTGAGCGCCGAACTCGGTCGTGACCGCGCGGGAGGCGCAGGTGCCCAGCCGCTCGCGGAAGCTCTGGACCCAGCCGGCATAGTCCTTCTCGCCGTAGAAGAAGGCGTAGTGGTGATAGGACAGCAGCGTTCCGCTGAGGCGGTTGTCGGCACATACCGGCCTGACGTCCTGGCTGTAACCGGTGCCGCCCACGAGGATCCGGCCCCTCGGAATGGACGAGCGGGCGTTGATCCACGAGGCGGCGAGGTTGGTCCACTCGGAGGCGCTGTAGCCGTGGGGTTCATTCATCGGCTCGAAGTAGACCAGGTCGTTGGAGCCGTACTGGGCGGTCACGGTGTTCCACATCGCGTTGAAGGCGGCCATGTCGGTTATCCGGCCGCCTGAGGCCGCGGCGTCCTCCCAGTAGGCGAGGATTACTTTGAACCCCCTGGCGGTAGCGGCGTCGATGGTACCGCGGTAGGCGTTCCACCACGACGAACCGACGGTGTGGGTGTTGACCGGTAACCGCACGGTGTTGACGCCGAGCTGGCTCTCGAACCCGTTGTAGATGGCGTCCGCCTTGGCCTGGACGGTCGCGTAGCTGTCGGATTGGGTCAGCCCATCGAGGACGAGCGGGCCTCTGACGAAGTTGTCGCCGGGTACGGCCCAGTTCACCCCCCTGAACTGGCTGGTGTCGGCGCTGGCCGGTTGGGCGCTCGCGAGGGCGACTACCGGTACCAGGGCCAGCGCGCTCAGAACGCTGAGCAGGATTCGGCGGAGGGGATGCGGGTGGTTTGTCACGGTGTTGCCCCAATCTCGCGGTGCGTGTTACCGATGGGCTGAAGGGCCGGGGCGAGGTGGGCGGCCACGATCGGCGCCAGCTTCGCCGCGATCGCGCGGTGCCCGAGATCGTTGGGGTGGACGGCGTCGGAGAGGCCGTCCTGGGGCACCCAGCCGTCCGTGTTGATGAAGAAGACGTTTCGATCACCGGCGTCGTTGACGGTCTGCACCGCGGCCTGGGTCTGCGGGACATACCGCCCCCGGAAGGTCTTCAGGGCCAGGATCGCGGCGTTCGGGTACTTGCCACGGATTGTGTGCAGCAGCCCGACATAGGAGCTTTGGAACTGGGTCGTGGACACCCCGTGGCCGACGTCGTTGGTGCCCAGGTTGATCACGACCACGCCCGCCTGGTATCGGGTGAAGTCGTAGTCGGCCGCCCCGTCGGCGGCGCTCACCTTCACGAAGCGCTGGTCCAGGCCGACGCAGCCGTCGGCGGTGCTCACCAGGCAGGCGCCGCCCTGGGCGACCTGCATGTGGTCCAGGCCGAGCTGCTCACCGACCAGCCAGCCGTACGCGGTGAGCGCGTTCTTCGAGGTGGTGGTGCCGACGGTGATAGAGTCCCCGACGAACTCCACCATGCCGCGGGATGGTTCGGCGGGGAGTGTGCGCGCGCCCAGGTCGAGCACCAGCCCCTGGAAGACCGCGTCCCCATGGTAGGAGCCGGCCACTACGCGGTAGGACACGCGCAGGCTGTGGTTGCCCGCCGCCAGCGGTGTCGGAGTCAGGTTCACCGTGCCCTGCCCGCCTTGCAGGTAGACGTCGGGGCCGCCGTCGATGCTGTAGTAGAGGTCGATGGTGTTGCGCTGCTTCAGCTTGACGGTGGTGCCGGTGAACCCGGTCTTGAGGTAGGCCCCGGCCCAGCCCGGGACGTAGGCGGTGCTGTTGCGGGTGTCCCAGCGGCCGATGAAACGGATGTTCGGATCGGTGGGCGAGCCGTCCCCGGCGCCTGTCGCGACCTCGACATAATCGATGTTCCCGAGTCCGCCGGCGGTGGTCGCGGCGAGCCGTACGGTGGCGGTTCCCGCGTTCAGCTGCACCGGCAGGCTCATGGTCGCCCAGACGTCCCACGCGCCAGTGCCCTCGAAGCTGAGCCCGGACCGCACCGTCGTTCCGTTGACGCTGATGTCCGCCGGCCGGTTCGTTGTGGTGCCGTTGGCGTAGCGGATGGCCAGAGTGGCGGTGCCCGCGGTCGGTGTGCTGACGGTGAACTGCACGGCGCTGCCGACGGCGTTGGTGGTATCGCAGAAACCGCTACCGGAGTAGCCGGGGTGGTTGGAGGCTATGGCGCCGCCGCACACGGCAGGCCCGGACTCCACCTCGTACCGGGTCGTCGCGGCGTGCGCGCCTGTCGCGGACGCGATGAGAGCGCCGGCCAGTGCCGCCGTCATCGCCGTGAGTAATGAGATCTTCGGCACCCATTTCATCAAGGCTCCTGGGGGTGAGGGCATGCTGACGACGACTCGCCATCGGCGCAGGTCACGGTCTGGCGGCCCGGTGGTGCCGGGCCGCCAGGCCGCTGGGCGTTCAGCGGACGTAGATGTCGGGTTTCGGCGGGGTGCTCATGCCGTCACCGAGGAAGAAGCTCGGGTGCGGCGGCTGGTTGTAGGCGGTGTTCTGCCAGGCGATGGCGACGCGGTACTGGGCGTCGTGCAGCAGTGTGTAGATCCGCCGGTCGGTCGGGATGGTGGTGGCGTAGACGCGCAGGGCGGCGTTGTCGTCGCGGGGCAGGATGATCTCCTCGCGCCAGTCGCCGAACAGGTCGCCGGACAGTGACGGGGTGGACTTGGTGCCGTTGATGGAGTGCGCGCCGGAGCCGGTGAGCAGGCGGGTGTCGCCGCTGGTGCCGTACTTGTCGACGTGGTTGCCGTCCAGCAGTTCCCTCACCGGGTCGGCGTCCCACCAGGCGAGGAAGTTGTAGCTGCTGGGCGTGCGCCCGACGCTGCTGCCGGAGGCGTTGAACAGGTTGGTCAGGCCGGTACCCGCCCCCCAGAACTCGCCGCCGGGGTTTCCCGCGTAGATGTCGTCGGCCACGCCACGGGCCGGGCCCTCGCAGCCGCAGGTGTTGTTCTTCTGCATGATGATCGAGCCGTTGCCGGCGTCACGCAGTGTGGCGGCGGCGCCGGAGCTCTGCTCGTGGATCTGCCAGATCTCCTTGCCGGTACGGCTGGGCACGAAGTCGCCCACGTGCAGGGCGTCGCCGTGGGCGTAGAAGCTGGTGGTGTAGCGGCCGGTGCCGTTGGCGTTGATGGTCATGCCGCCGTAGATGATCTCGTCGGTGCCGTTGCCGTCGACGTCGGCGATGGACAGCGCGTGGGTGCCGCGGCCGGTCCATTGGCTGCCGGCGTTGCTGGAGTCGAACTTCCAGCGCAGGGTGAGCTGGCCATCGCGGAAATCCCAGGCCGCGATCGTGCTCTTGGCGTAGTAGCCGCGGCCCATGACGATGCTGGGGCGCCGGCCGTCCAGGTAGGCCGTTCCGGCCAGGAACCGGTCGACGCGGTTGCCGTAGCTGTCGCCCCAGTCGCTGACGTTGCCGCGGGCCGGCTCGAAGTTCACCGTGGACATGGCCGCGCCGGTGAGCCCGTTGAACACGGTCAGGTACTCCGGCCCGGTGAGGATGTAGCCGTCGCCGTTGCGGTAGTCGGCATTCGCGTTGCCGATCACCTGCCCGCTGCCGGACACGGTGCCGTCGCCGGTCTTGACCGCCAGCTCGGCCCGGCCGTCCCCGTCGTAGTCGTACACCTGGAACTGCGTGTAGTGCGCACCGGCCCGGATGTTGCGACCCAGGTTGATGCGCCACAACCGCTGGCCGTTGAGCCGGTAGGCGTCGATATAGACGTTGCTGGTGACTCCGGACTGGGAGTTGTCCTTCTGGTCGCTCGGATCCCACTTGAGGAAGATCTCGTACTGGCCGTCTCCGTCGACGTCACCGACGCTCGCGTCCCCGGCCGTGTAGTTGCCGCCCGGACGGGAGATCGGCACGTCCAGGTAATTACCGCCGGTGAAGCGCAATGACGGCTCGGACGCGCCCTGCTCCACGCCGTCCACGACCGCGCGGACAGTGTAGGAGGCATCGGCCGACGCTCCGTTGTCCAGGTAGTTGGTGCCACCGGTGAGCGGCGAGGAGTTCAGTTTGGTCGAGCCACGGTAGAGGTTGAACCCGGTGCTCGGGCTCTCGGTGCCGAGCAGCCTCCAGGACACCAGGTTGCCGCTGCCCGAGCGCACGCTGATCAGGCCGCGGTTGAGGTCCTCCATCTGGCGGCCGGTCGGGTTCGGATTCGGGCTGTCCTGGCCGGTCTCCAGGTAGTCCACGTTGGGCAGGCCGTCGACCGTGGTGGGGCTCAGCCGGATGGTGTTGTCGCCGGAGTTCAGCGTGACCGTCAGCGTCTTGGTGACCCAGGTGGTCCAGGCACCGGTGGGGTCGAACGCGCTGGCCGCGTGCGCGACTGTTCCGTTGACCAGCACGTCGGCGGGACGGTTGGCGGTGGCGCCGTTGGCGTACCGGATGGCGATGGTGGCCGTCCCGGCGGCGGGCGCGTTCACGGTGAACTGCGCCGCCGCGCCGACTGCGTTGTTGGCGTTGCAGAATCCGCTGCCGGAGAAGCCCGCGTGGTTGGACTCGATGACACCATCACACGTGGCCGACGCGCTCTCCGCCTCGTAGCGGGTCGTGGCCGCGGCGGCTCCCGTGGCCATGACGACACCGGCGGCGGCCACCGTCACCGCGACGGCAGCGGACAGCAATGCGCTGCGTAAGTGCATGATTCGAGCTCCCGAAGGTAGGCCGGATGGCTATCGCAGGTAGGGGACTGGAGGCAGGTTCAGTTCACGCACGCCCTGCAGGACGAGCCTGGCCAAGCGTCGCTCTGCACCTGCGCGGTGGCCGTGCTCGCCGTACGGTCTGCCACCCGCGCCTAGGTGACGCCGTCAGCGGACACTGACACCTGGTAGCGGTAGCTGCGCGCGAGCTCCCAGCGCACCTCCGTGCCGCTCAGCGCCACCGCGCTTCCCAGGTCGACCTGCCACCAGCGGCCGCTCCCGCCGTCGGCGGCGCTGCCAGGGCACCGGCCTGAGCGACGATCGCCTGCCAGGAGCCGAGCAGGGACATGCCGCCGGCGGCCGCCGCTCTGGCGGCGCTCAGTCTCAGGAAGGTACGCCTTTGCATCCACATGCTCACTCCTGGCGTGGGACCTGTGAAGGAATTCGATCCACCCCCGGGCCCGGCTACGGCTGCTGAAGGCATCAGCGTGCTCGGCGTCGGGGCCGGCGTGGAGACACGGCGATGTGCGTCGAGAAGTGTTACTGCGGTGCGATTAGGTGTCAACGGTCGATGCGACCGACGGCCGCCGGCATAGATGACGACGGCCGGCATGGACGACGTGGTGCGGAGGGACCGGTTCGCGGCGTGACGAATCCCAGCGGCCATATCCGCGACCGTGTGCGCCTGGATTTCGGGGCGATATCCGTCCGCGACGCCGGCCACCACGGCACGGACGTGGTCCTGCCCAGGCCGCAGGAGACCGTCGTGGACCTGGACAAATAGGTGCCGGGCACGTCTGCGCGGCCACTCTGGCGGCATAAGGACAACAGGCAGCACCGGGTCGAGCACCGGGAAGCGGCGGCAGACGTCCATGACCTCGGTACGGGCCCGTACCGCCGTGGCATCGGTCACCGCGCCGGCAGCTATCCGGGGCACCAGCGGGCCCCAGTGGCCGGTGAATGTTTCATACTCCTTCGCGATGGCCGCCAGGTCCCAGGCCTCAACCGGGCTGCGGTCAGCCTCCGCCTCCAGTTCCAGGTGCTGCGCGCGGAACACCCGTCACCGCACCGAGCGCGCCACGGCCGCCGGCTCCGCTCGCTCTTCCGGCGATGGGGGTCCGGCGAGATCCACATCCCGTCGTACAGCGGAGCGTAGCCGTACCGCCCCTGCCGACTTCCCTCCAGAACCCCCCCACGGGCCAGCCTGCTGATGGACGTGCGGGCGGCGCCAGGGGTCACGCCGAACTCTCCCAGCAGGGCCACGATCGCCGCCGAGGGCAACCAGGCCCGAGTACGCCTCGTCCTAGGACCGTTCGATCACCACGGCGTCGTCCTGCGGCGGTGAGGCAACGTCCCGGGGATCGGCCAGGTGCGGCTCATTCATGCATGTGACTCATTCATTCAAAGCCTTAAGGTCGGCGGGACATCGGTCACCCGTTGTTGTCCGAAGACCGCCTTCGCCTTCCCCTGAATTTCGGCGCGCCGGCTGGGGAGCAGTCCCAGCGTGGACCCGTCCCATAGGCCGCAGCGCGAGGGTGCTCCGTTGGAAGGCTGTCCGGCTATCTGGCCGGAACAGACCGCCGATGACCTCGCCAGCCGCGTACAGACCGGGCACCGGCGCCCCGCCAGCTCCCAAGACATGATCTACCAACACATCCTGGCGAGCGCCTGGGCTTTTCTGATGCCTCACCGCCTACTTGGCGATCTTGCCGCCAAGGTCAGTCCAATCAGCCGACCCGGCGAAGCGTTCTTGGGAAGGCGGTCCGAGCGCAGCGAGGCCCTTCAGGGCGGGCGTCAGCCCGCCTGGGAGGACATCCAGAGCGAAGCGAAGGCCCGTTGTGGAGTGCTCGGCGGAGCGCTCAGGCCGTACATGAGAGAAGCCCCGCACCTACAAACGGGTGCGGGGCTTCCGAAAGGGCTACTTCTTGGCCTTGTCGGCGCTGGAGTCGGTCGACAGTGCCGCGACGAACGCCTCCTGCGGCACCTCGACCCGCCCGACCATCTTCATCCGCTTCTTGCCTTCCTTCTGCTTCTCCAGCAGCTTGCGCTTACGCGTGATGTCGCCGCCGTAGCACTTAGCGAGGACGTCCTTGCGGATGGCGCGGATGTTCTCGCGGGCGATGACGCGGGCGCCGATGGCCGCCTGGATCGGCACCTCGAACTGCTGCCTGGGGATCAGCTCGCGCAGCTTCTTGGCCATGTCGACGCCATAGGCGTAGGCCTTGTCCTTGTGGACGATGGCGCTGAAGGCGTCGACGGCCTCGCCCTGGAGCAGGATGTCGACCTTGACCAGCTCCGACTCCTGCTCCCCGTCGGGCTCGTAGTCGAGCGAGGCGTAGCCCCGGGTGCGCGACTTGAGCTGGTCGAAGAAGTCGAAGATGATCTCGCCGAGCGGCAGCGTGTAGCGGATCTCGACCCGGTCTTCCGACAGGTAGTCCATGCCGCGGAGCTGACCGCGCCGCCCCTGGCAGATCTCCATGATCACGCCGATGAACTCGGCCGGGGCCAGGATGGTCGACTTGGTCACCGGCTCGAAGACCTGCGAGATCTTGCCGCCGGTGGGGAACTCCGACGGGTTGGTGACGGTCAGCTCGGAGCCGTCCTCCATGACCACCCGATAGACGACGTTGGGCGCGGTGGAGATCAGCGACAGGCCGAACTCGCGCTCCAGCCGTTCGCGGACGATCTCCATGTGGAGCAGGCCGAGGAAGCCGACGCGGAAGCCGAAACCGAGCGCGGCCGAGGTCTCCGGCTCGTAGATCAGCGCGGCGTCGTTGAGCTGCAGCTTGTCGAGGGCCTCGCGCAGCTCGGGATATTGGTCGCCGTCGATGGGATAGAGGCCGGAGAACACCATCGGCTTGGGGTGGTCGTAGCCCGCCAGCATCTCGGTGGCGCCCTTGGCGACCGAGGTGACGGTGTCACCGACGCGCGACTGGCGCACGTCCTTGACGCCGGTGATCAGGTAGCCCACCTCACCGACGCCCAGCCCCAGCTCCGACACCTTGGGCTCGGGCGAGATGACGCCGATCTCCAGCGTCTCATGGGCGGCTTGGGTGGACATCATCAGGATGCGCTCGCGCTTGCCCAGGTGGCCGTCGAAGACCCGGACATAGGTGACGACGCCCCGGTAGGTGTCGTAGACCGAGTCGAAGATCAGCGCGCGGGCGGCCGCGTCGGCGGCGCCCACCGGCGCGGGGATGGTCTGCACCACGTGGTCGAGCAGCTCGCTCACACCCACGCCGGTCTTGCCCGAGACCCTGAGCACGTCGGACGGGTCGCAGCCGATCAGGCCCGCGAGCTCCTCGGCGAACTTCTCCGGCTGCGCCGCGGGCAGGTCGATCTTGTTGAGCACCGGAATGACGTGCAGGTCGTTGTTCATGGCCAGGTAGAGGTTGGCCAGCGTCTGCGCCTCGATGCCCTGGGCGGCGTCGACCAGCAGGATCGCGCCCTCGCACGCCTGCAGCGACCGGGACACCTCGTAGGTGAAGTCGACGTGGCCCGGTGTGTCGATCATGTTGAGGACGTGGCCGTCCCAGGGCAGCCGCACGGCCTGCGACTTGATCGTGATGCCGCGCTCCCGCTCGATGTCCATCCTGTCGAGGTATTGGGCGCGCATGGACCGGTCGTCTACCACGCCGGTGATCTGCAGCATCCGATCGGCAAGGGTCGACTTGCCGTGGTCGATATGCGCGATGATGCAGAAGTTGCGGATCAACGCGGGGTCGGTCTGGCCAGGCTGAGTGCGCACCGAAGTCCGTTTCGACAGGGTTGAGGTCAAGCGTCTTTCATGGTGACATGCCCGGGTGATTGCCCGAACCGCCATTCGCCGTGGCCTGCGCCTTGTCGCGCTGGCCCTGGCCGTCGTCGTCGCGCTGCTCGGCCTCCTCGCCGGCGCGCTCCGCGTTCAGTTTACCGGTGACCCGGCGGCCTGGGCGAAGAGCACGGGCAACGACGCTCTCTGGCTCGGCCACGCCTGGGTCGACGGCCGCCGTACGGAGCAGGATGTGGAGCGCCTCGCGGTACGCCTGCGCGCCACGGGCATCAAGGACCTGTACGTCCACGCGGGCCCGTTCGACAAGGACGGCCGCCTAAATCCCGATAAATACCCCAACGCCGGAAATTTCGTTCGATGGGGGCGGCAGTACCTCCCCGGCGTCCGCATCTCCGCCTGGCTCGGCCAGAAGGTCGACGGCTTCCTCGATCTCGACGACGCCAAGTCCCGCGAGAACGTCCTGGCCGGAGTCGCCGCCATCATGAAGACCGGTTTCGACGGCATCCACTACAACTTCGAGCCGATCGGTGACGGCGACCGTGAGTTCCTCGACCTCCTCGGCAGAACCCGCCAGTACACCAAGCTGCTGTCGATCTCGACGCCCCAGATCGAGCCGTATCCCCTGATACGCCTGCCCGCCCGGGCGATCCTCGGCCACGACAAATACTGGTCGAGCGGCTACTTCAGGGAGGCCGCCGAGCGCGTCGACCAGGTGGCCATCATGACGTACGACTCCCTCACTCCCCTGCAGCCCCTTTACGGGGGCTATGTCGTACGGCAGGCCACCCTCGCCCTCGACCTGGTCCCGGAGACGAAGCTGGTCCTCGTGGGCGCCCCCGCCTACCACGACCACGGCGTCGGATGGAGCGACGCCGCCGAGAGCGTGGCCATGGCCGCCCAGGGCGCCAAGCTGGCCCTGACGGAGCACGGCAGGCGGGAGCGGTTCGGCCTGGCCCTGTACGTCGATTTCGCCGCCACGGAGGAGGATTGGCGCGAATACACCACCGAGTGGTTCTCCTGAGGCCGTACACTGGTCCGAGACTCCAATTCCCAGGGTGTTGATTTGAGCTGTCCTCTGGGTTATTGGTAATCTGTTCAACTGCGTGTGGCGCGCCCCTCTCACGAGCCCGCGCGCCCCATCCATCACTCAGACTTTACCGAGGCTTCTTCGTGGCGAACATCAAGTCCCAGATCAAGCGCAACAAGCAGAACGAGAAGGCTCGCCTGCGCAACAAGGCGGTCAAGTCCTCGCTGAAGACGGCCGTGCGCAAGTTCCGCGAGGCCGCCGAGCAGGGCGACGCCCAGCAGGCCGCCGAGCTGCAGCGGGCCGCCGCCCGTCAGCTCGACAAGGCCGTCAGCAAGGGCGTCATCCACAAGAACCAGGCCGCCAACCGCAAGTCGGCGATCGCCAAGCAGGCCGCCTCCCTGGCAGCCAAGTAAGGCCCAGCCAGGCTCGATCGAAGAGCAAGGCGCCAGAGCGCCGCACCTCCGTCAAGGGGTGCGGCGTTTTTTGTGTCACGATTTCGATATCACACGGCCGCATCAGGTCTGTCACCGTTGCGAAGATCACCTTGCCCTCCCCCAGCTGAATGCCCAAAGGTTCACTAAACGGGGCAAGGGGGGCACATGCGGGGGCCGTTGGTCGTCAAACGGGCGTTCAGCGAGCCGTTGCTGTTGCTGGCCGCGTTCGGGTCGATCCTGCTGGCCACGACGACTCTGGTCGCGCTGACCATGTACGCCTCCACCATCGCCGAGGTGGGCGTGCGTCGCACGATGGAGACCGCGCCGCTGGGCCAGGTGGCCGCGACCATCGCCGCCCCCGTCACCGGCGAGACGTTCCCGGCGCTCGACCAGGCGATCCGCGCCGAGCTCGCCAGGGCCTACGCGGGCGCGCCCGCCGCCATCACGATCGCCTTCCGCTCCGACTCCTACGTCCGGCCGGGCCAGGAGAGCCGCAAGACTCCCGAACTGCTCAGGTTCGGCAGCTATGACGGTCTCGACGCCCACGCCAAGCTGGTCTCCGGCACCTGGCCGAACGCCACCGAACGCAAGACGGTCGAGGCCGCGATCTCCCTGTCGGCGGCCACGGCGCTCGGCGTCAAGGCGGGTCAGGAGATCACCACAGAAGGCCGCCTCGACCACAAGGCGGTCAACGTCCGCATCACCGGCGTCTTTCAGCTCAACGACCCGTTCGGCGACCGCTGGACCGGCGAGCAACTGCTCACCAGAGGCGTCGAGACGGGCGAGTTCACCACCTACGGCCCGCTGATGGTCGCCCGTGAGACGTTCCTGAGCCGCTTCGCCACGAACGTCAACGCCACCTGGACCGCCGTCCCCGACCTGCGCACGTTGTCACCGGAGCAGCTGCGGCCGTTCGCCGCCCGGGTGACCGAGCTGCGCGACCGACTCCACGCGAACGGCTGCGCGAGCTGCACCGCCACCAGCCGCCTGCCGGAGATGCTCGCCCAGCTCGGCACCGCCGCCCTGGTCGCCCGCTCCACTATGCTGATCCCGGTCCTGCAGTTGCTGCTGCTGGCGGCGTACGCGCTCATGCTCACCGCCCGCCTGCTCGCCGACCACCGCCGCATGGAGGTGGCGCTGCTGCGCTCGCGCGGCGCGGGCACGCTGCGGCTGGCCGCACTGGCGGGCGGCGAGGCGCTGCTGGTGGCCCTCCCATGCGCGATCGTCGCGCCCTTCCTCGGCCCGCCGCTGCTGGCCCTGGTCAACGCGCTGCCCTGGATCAGGGCCTCGGGCGTACGGCTGGCGCCCTCGCCCGACCTGGGCACCTTCGCGGTCTCGATCGGCGTGGCCCTGGCCTCGGCCGTACTCCTCATGCTCCCGGCCCTCGCCGGCGCCCGGCGTACCTATGTGGAGGAGCAGTCGGCGCGCGGCCGCGGCGGCGGGCGCGGGCTGATCGAGCGGGCCGGGGCGGACCTGGCGCTGCTGGTGGTGGCGGGGCTGGCCATCTGGCAGCTGCGGCGCTACGGCGCGCCCGTCACCGCGACCGCCGCCGGCGACCTCGGCATCGACCCGCTCATCGTCTCGGGACCGGCCCTGGCGCTGCTCACCGGGGGCATGCTGGGCCTGCGTCTGGTGCCTCGCGTCTCGAAGCTGGCCGAGCGGATCACCGCCAGGCGGCCCACGCTCGCCCCGGCGCTCGGCGTCTGGCAGGTCAGCCGGCGGCCGCTCAAGTACGCCGGGCCCGCGCTGCTGCTGACCATGGCCATCGCGATCGGCATCGTGTCCATGGCCACGGCCGCCACCTGGCGCGGTTCCCAGCAGGACCAGGCCCGCCATCAGGCCGGGGCCGACCTGCGGATCTCCGGGCCGCCGGACGGTCCCGAGCTGGGCACGTTCGGGCGCGGCACCGCGTTCGCCGCGCTGCCGGGCGTCACGGCGGCCTCGCCCGCCTTCCGCGGCCCGGTCCAGCTCAGCGGCGAGGGCGCGGTCCTGCTCGGCCTCGACGCCGGCAAGCTCGACCGGCTCTTCCAGTTGCGGCCCGACCTGTCGGCGCGCTCGGTCGCGGAGATGGCGCGGGTGCTCGGCTCGGGCCGGCCGCGAGGTGCCCCGCTGGAGCTGCCGGGCAAGCCCACGACGCTCACGTTGCACGCCCGCGCCGACGCCGCGGTGTCGCTGCGGATGATGGTCTCGGACGCGCTCGGCGTCTGGCGCGAGCTGTCCCTGGGCCTGCTCCATCCGGGCGACAACCAGATCGACCTCGACCTCACGGAGATCGCCGGGCGGACCGGGAAGATCACCTATCCGCTGTCGGTCCGCGGCCTGGTCGCCAATCCGCCCGAGAGCGGCGGCGCGCAGGTCACGATGACCGGTCTGAGCGCGGATCGCCCGATCTCGCTCAAGGCGAGCGGATCACAGCCGGTCGCGGTCGCCTTCGGCGAGTTGTCCGGCCCGCTGCCCGTGGTGCTCACCACCGACCTGGCCGCCTCGCTCAAGCTCTCGGCGGGCCAGGTGGGCCGGGTCAACCTGGATCGGCGGATCGTCGAGGTCAAGGTCGCGGGCCTGGTCGACCGGATGCCGACGACCGCCGCTGACCAGCCCGCCGTACTGGCCGACTGGGCCACGCTGCAGGCGTACGGCCTGGCGGCGGGAGAGATCCCCAGACCGGCCACCGAATGGTGGCTCGCCGCCCACGACGGTGACGCCGGGCCCGCTCTCGCGGCGCTGAAGAAGCGGCCGGAGTGGGATGTCACCGCGGTCGACCAGCGCGAGCTCGCCGAGCGGCTGCGGGACGATCCGCTGGCCAGCGGGCTGCAGGGGGCGCTGATCCTGGGCTTCGCGGCGGCGCTGGCGTTCGCCGCGCTCGGCTTCGTGGTGAACGCCACCGTCGCGGCGCGGGAGCGGATGGCCGAGTTCACGATCCTGCGGGCGCTCGGGGTGAGCCAGCGGCAGGTGTTCGGGCTGCTGGCGGTCGAGCAGGCGTTCGTCATCGGACTGTCGCTGGTGGCGGGCACGGCGCTGGCGGTCGTGGTGGGCGTCCTGGTCGTGCCGCACATCGTGCTCACCGGGCAGGCCGCGGCCGTCACGCCGGACGTGCTGCTCGACATCCCGTGGGCGGCGACCGCGGCCATGCTGGCGCTGGTGGCCGCGGTGCTGCTCGGCATCGTCGCCGTACTGGCCCGCAACCTGCGTGGGCAGCGTCAGGAGGACTTGTGAGGATCCTGCGGCTGGCCCAGGCGTATCTGGGCACGATGGCCATGCTGTCCCTGCTGACATTGAGCGCCTGCCTGCTCGTGGCGGGGCTGCCGCGGGTGCTGCAGGGCTCGTACGACGAAGCGCTCCACCGAGCCCTCCAGGACGCGCCCGCGCAGCAGGCCGACCTGACCGTACAGACCAGGACGCGCGGCGGGCCGGACGACCTGCACGAGCCCGGCCAGTTCGTCTCCAGGGACGCCCGGCTGCGCTCGCTCGTGCCGCCGCGGCTGCGGCCGCTCGTCACGGCCACCGGGCAAATGAGCGCGAAGACGTACGACACGCCGGTCCACCTGTCGGGCGGGCAGACCTACATCAACCTCGCCTGGCTGTCGGACAGTGAGCGGCGGGTCGAGTGGGTCGACGGCCGGGCGCCGGGCAAGCCGACGACCATGCGCTGGAGCGGGACGGAGATCCCGCTGTTCGAGGTGGGCATCGTGGAGGAGGCCCGCACCACGATGCCTCTGAAGATCGGCGACGTGCGGATCCTCGGTGAGAGCGACTACGCCGCCGTCAAGATCGTGGGCGTGTTCAGGGCGAAGGACCCCGGCGCCCGCTACTGGAGCCACGACACCGACGTCCTGCACGTCACGCAGGTCCAGCCGCCCGGCAAGCTGGAGCTGGAGCGGCGCACGACCGCGCTGATCCCGGCCGCCGGCCTGGCCGCCCTGAGCGGCGCCGACCGCAACCTGATCTACAGCTGGATCCTGCCGGTCGAGCCCACCGCGGCAGCCTCTCTCGACCTGCCCGAGTTGCGTGCCGCCATCGAGGACTACGGGCACGTGATCACCCTGCAACCGGCGGGCGCCGACAGCCAGTACCGACTGGAGACGGAGCTGCCGGGGCTGCTGGACAAGTTCGGGACCGCGCTGGGCACCGCGCAGACCGTGATGTTCCTGGTGCTCGGCGGCCTGCTGGTCGTGGCGCTGGGGGTGCTCGTGCTGGCCGTGCAACTGCTGGCCGAGCGGATCGATCACCCGCTCGCGCTGGCGCGGGCGCGCGGCGGGTCGCTGCGGCAGGTGGCGGGTGCCGGTACGGCGCTCGTGGCCATCGCGGTGGTGCCCGCGGCGCTGGCCGGGTGGGGGCTGGCCTTCCTGGTGCCGGGGCCGGTGCCGTGGCTCGCCCACGTAGGGCCCGCCCTTGTGCCCCTCACCGCCGTCGGCTACGCGGCCGCGCGGCTGGCCGTGACGCACCGGACGCCCCTGCACGAGCGCCGCGACGACGTGGCCGCCGCCCGCCCGTCGGCCCGGCGGATCACCCTAGAGGTGCTGGTCGTCGGCCTGGCGCTGGCCGGCGCGTACCTGCTGCGCACCCGCGGCCTGACGACCGGCGGCCAGGACCCGTTCCTGCTGCTCGTACCGGTCGCGCTGACGGTCGCCGCCGCGCTGATCACCATCCGCTGCTATCCCCTCCCCCTCAAGCTGCTCGTACGGCTGGCCGCGCGCGGCCGCCTGGCCGTGCCCTTCCTGGGCCTGACCAGGGCGGCCCGGGCCAGATCCGCCAGCGTGCTGCCGGTGTTGATCCTGCTGCCCGCGCTGGCCGTGTCGGTGTTCGGGACAGTGATCTCCGGTGGGCTGGCCACCACGCAGCGCCTGGCGTCCTGGCAGAGCGTCGGCGCGCCGATCAAGCTGACCTCCCCCGTGGAGCTGCCTCCCGACGCCATCGAACGGGTGCGCAAAGTGCCCGGCGTACGTCTGCTGGTGCCCGCGCAGACCGCCACCGCGCAGATCGGCTACGGCGGCGAGCGCGCCGAGATCATCGCCGTCGACGTGGCACAATGGCGGCGGCTGCTGGACGGCGCGCCGATCAGCGTGCCCCTCACCGCCTCGGGAGCCGCGGGGATCCCGGTGCTGGTCTCCAGCGAGCTGCGCGGACGCGGCACGTTCGAGATCGCCTGGTATGAGCGGATGAAGGTCACCACGGCCGGCGAGATCGCCTCGCTGCCCGGCTTCTTCCCGCGCGGCAAGTTCATCGTGCTGCCCTTCGCGACGAACAAGCGGCCCGGCGTCAACACCCTGCTGATCAAGGGCGAGGCGGATCCCGCGGCCCTGCTGGCGGCCACCGGACAGCCCAAGGCCGAGCTGACCTCGCAGGAACAGGCCCTCGCCGCGATCGAGGACGACCCGATGACCGGCACCGTCCAGAACATCCTGCTCCTCACCACCATCGCGCTCGCGGTCTACGCGCTCATCGCCGTGCTGGTGACGCTGGTGATCGGCGCGGCCGACCGGGCCAGGGCGCTGTCGTTCCTGCGCACGCTGGGGCTGTCGGACCGCCAGGCGCGGGGCCTGACCGTGCTGGAGATCCTCCCGCTGATCCTCATCGCCTCGCTCGCCGGGCTCGCGCTCGGCCTCGGCCTGCCCGCGGCGCTCGGGCCCGCCATCGACCTGTCCGCCTACACCGGTGACCTGCCCGTCGGCGACTACTCCGCCGATCCGGTCATACCGGTCGTCCTGGCGGCCGGGCTGGCCGCCGTCGCCGTGCTCGGCACCTACGCGCACACCGCCATCAGCCGCCGGCGCAGCCTCGGCGCCGCACTCCGAGTGGGTGACCTCGTATCAACTACCACCGGCTGAATCTGGCGGTTTGCTCTCGCGGTCCCGTCTGGGTGAAGGGAGGCCGGTAGCGTGTGGCTGGTTGATGGCAGCCCAGCCCGCTACGCCGCGTGTGGCGATGTTGCGGGCCGCGATGTGGTCGGCGTGCCCAGCGAGGCCACACCTTGTGCAGACGAACCGGCCCCGCGCCGGCCGATTCGCCCTGCTGATATGCCCGCAGTCCGGGCACGCCTGCGAGGTGTAGGCGGGGTCGACCAGGACGAAGGCGATCCCGGCTCGCGCGGCCTTGTAGCGAGTGAAGGCGATCTGCTGGGCGAACGCCCAGCTGTGCAGGGTGCGCCGCTGGAACCGATGAGCCCTTACCCGCCCGCGAATGCCCTGAAGATCCTCCAGGGCGATGCCGCGGCCGGTGCGTTCGGCTTCACGCACCACAAACTTGCTGATCTGGTGGTTGAGGTCGGTCATCATCCGATGCTCACGACTGGACAGACGGCGCAGCACCCGCCGCGCCGCCGCCGTGCCCTTCTTCTGCAACCGTCGGCGTTGGCGATGGCGCCGCTCGCGCAGCGTGCGGACGTGGCCGTTGCCGCCGACCGGCCCGGCCAAGGCGGGGCCGGGCAGCACCGCACCATCGGAGGTGACCGCCAGGTTGGCCACACCTTGATCTACCCCGAGGAAGCCGCCGACCGGCTCGCGTACCACCGGCTTGGGCAGGGTGAGGACGACCAGCAGCAGCCACATCCCTCGCCGGTAGATCAGGTCGGCCTCGCCGCGCGGCAGCGTGTCGATGGCTTTGAGGTCTTCTGGCCGGCCGGTGTAGGGGACGGTGACGCGGCCGGTGGGGGTCCACAACGACACCGTGCGGGCGTCCCGGTTGAAGCTCATCAGCCGGGCGTCGTAGGGGACGGCTCCGTGCGGGCGGAAGATATGGGCGCGTTTCTTGGTGGCGCGCCGGTTGGCGTAGGCGCCGGCGACCCGGGCGATCGCCCGCACGGCCGCTTGCGCGCCCAGCCCGGCCACCTGCCCACGCACCTCGTAGTAGGCCAGCCGATGCAGCTCCACCACAGCGAAAGTGCGATGCTCCCAGGCCAGACGGGAGACGACGGTCGCCGCCTGATTGCACAGCAGCACCGCCGCGGCCAGCGCGTCGGCTTGGGCCGGGGTGGGCGTGAGGCGCAGTTGCACGATCGTGGGCAGGCCGTGGCGTTTGGTCGCGGAGCGGCGGATCGCCATCGCGCACCTCCTGTCACAGCGGCCTCACTCACCGTGCACATTACCGAACGTGACCGATTCTTTCCATACTGTTTTCGAAAGGAGGGATGGCGCTTCCTCCCGGACCTTAAAGACCGGGTCCCCGCGCCATCACCCACATGAGTCCTACGTTGTCCGAACTGGAGGCTAGGGCCGCCGAAGAGAAGGCGGCCTTCGGCGGAGACGCGCACATCGTGTGCGACAACCTGGTGCGCATCTACAAGACCGAGGGCGTCGAGGTGGTCGCCCTGCAGGGCCTCGACCTGCTCATCCAGGAGGGCGAACTGGTCGCCGTCGTCGGCGCCTCCGGGTCGGGCAAGTCGACGCTCCTGAACGTGCTGTCCGGCCTGGACGTGCCCACGGCGGGGGTGGCCCGGGTGGCGGGGACGGACCTGCTGTCAATGACCGCGAAGGACCGGCTGCGGTACCGGCGCGACATCGTCGGGTTCGTCTGGCAGCAGACCGCACGCAACCTGCTCCCGTACCTGACCGCCCGGGAGAACGTCGAGCTGCCGATGAAGCTGGCCGGCCGTTCAGGGATAGGCAAGGCACGTCGGGGACAGGCCACCGAACTCCTGGACCTGATGGGCGTCGCCTCCTGCGCGGACCGCAAGGTGCCCGAGATGTCCGGCGGTGAGCAGCAGCGGGTCGCCATCGCCGTCGCCCTGGCCAACTCCCCGCAGCTCGTCCTGGCCGACGAACCCACCGGCGAGCTGGACAGCGAGACCTCGGAGGAGGTGTTCGGGGCGCTGCGCAAGGCCAACGGCGAGCTGGGCGTGACCGTGGTCATCGTGACCCACGACCCGCTGGTGTCGGAGCGCGTCGATCGTACGATCGGCATCCGCGACGGGCGGACCAGCAGCGAGACGCTCCGCCGCGAGGGCGTCGCCGAGGAGTACGCCGTGCTCGACCGCGTGGGGCGGCTGCAACTGCCCCGCGACTTCATGAACGCCCTGGACATGGAACGCCGGGTGCGCCTCGAACTCGAATCCGACCACATCGGTGTGTGGCCGGCCCGAGAGGAGCCCTCCAATGAGCAGTGAGCCTCTGGTTGTCGTAGAGGGGGTGCGCAAGACCTATCGCGCCGGGCCGAAGGAGGTCGTGGCGCTGCGGGAGGTGTCGTTCTCGGCCTACCCCGGCGAGCTGATCGCCATCCGCGGCCGGTCGGGGTCCGGCAAGACGACCCTGCTGAACCAGATCGGCGGGCTCGACCGGCCCGACGCCGGGCGCGTCGTCGTGGCGGGGGCCGAGGTGACCTCGATGTCCGAGGACGACCTGCTGGCGCTGCGCCGCGACGTGGTGGGGTTCGTGTTCCAGTCGTTCGGGCTGATCCCGGTGCTGTCGGCGGCCGAGAACGTCGGCGTGCCGATGCGGCTGGCCCGCACCCCGGTCGCGGAACGGGAGGCGCGCGTGCGCGTGCTGCTCTCCCTCGTCGGGCTGGAACAGCACGTCAACCAGCGGCCGTACGAGCTGTCGGGCGGCCAGCGGCAGCGGGTGGCGATCGCCAGGTCGCTGGCCAACCGGCCCCGGCTGCTGGTCGCCGACGAGCCCACCGGACAACTCGATTCACAGACCGGGCGGCAGATCATGGAGCTGCTGCGCGCCCTGGTCCGCAGCGAGGGCGTCACCGCGCTCGTCGCCACCCACGATCCGAGCCTCATCACGCTGGCCGACCGGGTGCTGGAGATCAGCGACGGAGTCCTGCGGGAGGCCGCTCCTCTGGAGAGCCGGTCTTCGGAGGCTTGACGGACGTGATCGCGGCCAGGTTCGCCACGGCCACGGCGACCGCTCCCGCCAGCAGCAGCCCGGTCATGCCCACGAAGCCCGCGAGCGGCGCCGCCACGGCCAGCCCGAACGGCCGCGACGCGAACGAGATGAGCTGATCGAAGGCCCGCACCCGCCCCAGCGCGCCCTCGGGGATCTCCTCGGCGACGACGGTCTCCCACAACGGGCTGAGCAGCCCGAGCCCGAACATCGCCACGAAGTACGCCGCCGCGATCAGCACCACGTTCGACGTCAGCGCCAGCGCCACCAGCGGCAGCAGGTACAGCGCGGCGGCCACCTGGACGACGACCAGCGGCCGGCGGACGGGCAGCCTCGGCACCAGGAACACCCCCGCGACCAGGCCGACCGTGCCGCACTGCACGATGAGCACCCAGCTGGCCTCGCCGCCGAGGTGCTTGACCGCGGTCAGCGGGCCGAGAGTGAGGAACAACCCGGCCATGAAATGCCAAACGCCATGGCCGAGCACCGACTTCAGGAACCACGGCCGCGTCCTGACCTCGCGCCACCCCTCGGCCAGGTCCTTGGCGAAGGTGTTCCGGGCCCTCTCGGGCTGCTTGGCCGTACGGACTCCGCCAAGGGTGAGCGCCGAGCAGGCGAACAGCGCGGCGGTGAGCAGCGCCGCCCACCCCGGGCCCGCCACCAGCACCACGCCGCCCGACAGGGCGGGCGCGAGCACGCCGGACGTGCTGGTGGCCACCCCGATGCGCGCGTTCACCCGCAGCCGATCCGGGCCTGGCACCACGGCCGCGACCAGCCTCGGCACAGCAGGCATGCCGAACGCGATCGCCACCCCCGCCACCGCGGACAACACGGCCAGGTCGAGCACGCGGCCAACGCCCATCAGCAGCTCGATCCCGATGGCGGCCTGGGAGAGGCCGCGGACCAGGTCGGCCACCAGCGCCACCCGCTCGGGCCGGAAACGGTCGGCCAGCACCCCGCCGACCGGGAGCAGCAGGAGGAGCGGGATCAATTCGCAGGCCAGGACGAGACCAAGGGCCTCGGCCGAGCCTGTGGTGCGGAGGACGGCGAGGGTGAGGGTGGTGGGGATCAAGGCGGTGGCCAAGGCGGAGATGGCTCGCCCGAGCAGAAGTCTCATGGGGCTGGACATTAATTCGCTGGCTAATGTTTCGTCAACTAAATACTTGCTGGCTTAGGATTGGTGAGTGGACTCGATGAACGCGGGCTCCGGCTCTAGCTCCGGTTCTATCTCCAGCTCCGACTCCAGTGATTCGGTCGATCGGCATCTGGCGCGGTGGCGGGGCAAGGCGCCGTACGACGAGCGGGTGGAGGCGGTCGTGACGCGGATGCACTTCCTCGTCAAGCATCTGCGTCAGACGAAGGAGGCGGCGCTGGCGGAGGTGGGGATGCAGGACTTCGAGTTCGAGACGCTGCATCGGCTGGTGGCCAGTTCGGGCTCCGCGACGCCTTCGGAGCTGGCCGCGGAGCTGATGCTGTCGCCCGCCGGGATGACCGGCCGCCTCGACACGCTGGAGAAGTCGGGCCTGATACGCCGCCTGCGCAGCACGGACGACCGCCGCCGGGTCGACGTGGAGCTGACGGACCGGGGGCACGAGCTGTGGATGGAGGCCATGCGGATCCGGGGGGAGGTGGAGGCCGCGATGGTCTACGTGCTGGATCCGGCGGAGCAGGCGATCCTGGACGGCCTGCTCAAACGCCTCCTGGTGAACGTGGAATCCACCCGCTGACCCTGGTCAGGCGCGCCGAGTTCGCGGAGCCGCAGCCGGTCAGGGGCGGCGGAGCTCGCGGAAGAAGCTCGTCAGCTCCTCCTGGAGGAGGGCCGGCTCCTCCAGGGGCAGGAAGTGGCCGCCTCTGCCGGGCTCGCTCCAGTGCCGGATGTCCGAGAGGGCCCGCTCGGCGAGTGCCCGCGGAAAGTCGGCCATCAACGGCTCATGGCTCAGCGTGACCGCCGCGGGCACGCTGATGGGCGGCCGGGCGGTGTTGTGCTCGAAGTCGAAGTATTGCCTGAACGAGGTGCCGATCGAGCCCGTGGCCCAGTAGAGGGTGAGGATCGTCAGCAGGGTGTCCCGGTCGAACCGCGTCTCCACCTCGCCGTGACAGTCGCTCCAGTCGCGGTATTTGTCCACGATCCACGCGGCCAGCCCGACCGGCGAGTCCAGGAGCGCGGCGGCGATGGTGTCGGGCCGCGTGCCCATGATGGCGCTGTAGCCGGCGTCGCCCTCGTCATAGACGGCTTCCGCGTCGAGGAAAGCCTGCTCCTCCGCCGACAGCGGCGGATCCTCCAGCGACGCCGGGAACGGCGGATGGATCAGGTGAATCCCGATCACCTGATCCGGATAGAGCGCCCCCAGCCACCCGGTCGCCGCCCCGCCGATGTCACCGCCGAACGCGCCGTAACGCTCGTAGCCCAGCGCCTCGGTCATCAGCGCGTGCAGCGTCCGCGCCATCGCCGCCCTGGTCAGCGGCTCAGCGGGCAGCTCCGAATAGAGGAAGCCGGGCATGGAGGGGATCACCACGTCGAACGCGTCCTCCGGATCACCCCCGAACCGTCCCGGATCGGCCAGCCGGGCCGCCAGCGGCAGCATCTCCATGAAGCTGCTCGGCCACCCGTGGCTCAGCAGCAACGGCATGGGCGCGGGCCCGCTGCCGGGAATCTTCAGGAAGTGCGTGCGCGTGCCGTCGATGTGCGCGATGCCGTGCGGCAGAGCGTTCAGCTCGGCCTCACGTGCCCGGAAGTCGAATCCCTCGGCCCAGTAGCCGACCAGGTCACGTAGGTAGCCGGGATCCGCGCCGCCCTGCCACGCCTGCTCCCCTGGCCGCGTGGGGTCGCCGAACCGCGTGTTACGCAGCCGGTTTCGCAGGTCGTCCAGCACGTCGTCCGGCACCTCAATACGAAACGGCGACCAGCTCACATACCCTCCAGCAACCGACAGGAGGCGCACATCGCCCTCCGACGCTTCGCGACCTTACCGGGGCGCCGGCTACCGGACCATTGGTTATCGGGGCGGGTGGCACCCATGGGCCTGTACGGGCATCTACCGGCCCGTACGGTTGGCGACGATCACTTGCACCGTGTGTTCGAGCGCGTACGCCGGATCGGCGCCGCCGCCCTTGACCTGCTCGTCGGCGTCGGCCACCGCCTGGATGGCGCGGGACAGGCCCTCCGGACCCCAGCCGTTCAGCTGCCGCTTGACGCGGTCGATCTTCCACGGCGGCATGCCCAGGTGGCTCGCCAACTGCCCGCCCCTGAGGTTGCGCGGCGCTCCGCCGACCTTGGCCAGGCCCCTCAGCCCGCCCGCCAGCGCGCTCACCAGCAGCACCGGGGCCACCCCGGTGCCGAGCGCCCAGCGGAGCTGCTCCAGCGCCTCGGCCAGCCGCCCCTCGAGCGCCGAGTCGGCCACGTTGAACCCGGTGACCTCCGCCCGCCCCTTGTGATAGCGGGCCACGGCCGCCGCGTTGATCGTCTTTTCTTCCGTGTCGAACACCAGCTGGTTGCAGGCCGCGGCCAGCTCCCGCAGATCATTGCCCACCGCCTCGAGCAGCGCCTGTGCGGCGTCGCTCGAAATGCCGCGCCCCGCCCGCTTGATCTCGCCCTTGACGAAGTCGAGCCGCTCCCCGGCCTTGGTGACCTTGTTGACGGTGACGACTCGCGCCCCCGCCTTCTTGACCCCGTCGACCAGCGCCTTGCCCTTCACCCCGCCCGGGTGGACCAGGATGAGCACGGTGTCGTCGGAGGGCTGGGCCACGTACTTCACGACCTCGGCGATGACGTCCTTGATGAGATCCTGCGCGGACCGGATCACCACCACGGACCGATCACCGAACAGCGACGGCGAGGTCAGCTGGGTCAGCTCCCCCGGCGCCACCTTCCCGCCGATGAGATCGTGCACCTCCGCGCCGCCGTCGGCCGCCCGCGCCGCCGCGACCACCTCGCTGACCGCCCGCTCGGCCAGCAGCTCCTCGTCGCCGACGACCAAGGTCACGAGTGCTGGGTCTGTTGCCGCCATGTCGTGCAGCATGCCATGCGGCGCCGACAAGCGGGTACTCGACGACGGCGGTGCCGATCACGTCATACTGGACTCTTCTCCCAGACTTCGCAGGTACGCCGCCGCGCGATGCATGCCGCCGTGTTCGGCCCAGCCGAGCGGGGTCGCGTCGTACGCCGTGTCCTTGATCGCCGGGTCGGCGCCGAGCTCGATCAGTGTCCTGGCCGTCTCGACGTCGTCATTCCAGGCCGCCGCGTGCAGCGGGGTGGACTCACGCAGGTGGTTCACGCCGAAGCCGAGTCCGGCGAGCAGCCGTACCGCCGCGGGCTTGCGCTGCTCGGCAGCCCTGATGATCAGGCCGGGGAATCGTTCGAGCGCCCGCGCCAGCGGTTCCGGGCCGAATGCGGCCACCGCGTCGGCGTCGGCGCGCATGCAGGCGGCGGTGAAGGTCTCCATCTCGTCCAGTACCGCCGAGGCGCCTGCCGCGGCGAGTTGCTCGGCGATCTCGGTGTGCCCGTTCAACAGGGCGAGCTCGTAGGGGGTGCGCCCGCCGTACGCCGGATGCCCGCCCAGGCCGTCCACCTCCGCGCCGTGTGCCAGGAGCAGCCGGGCCCGCCGCGGGCCGCCCCGCAGCGCGGCGGTGGCCAGTTCGTCGCGCAGCATCTGCTGCGGGGACTGCAGCGTGGGACCCAGCCGGGCATGCCACGGGCCGCCCTCACCACGGCCCAGGCCGAACTCCAGCAGCAGCTGAAGGTGGGCGGTGTCGTCGGAGCGGGCGCCGCCGAGCCCGAGGTTGTAGAGCGTCTGACCGTCATTGGGGTCCGCCCCTGCCGCCAGCAGCAGCCTGGCCAGCGCCAGGCCCTGCGGATGTGGTGGCTGGTGGCCCTCTCCTCCACCGAACGCGCCCGTGAGAACGGTGAACGGCGTGGGCAGCCCGTCCCAGAGGAATCCGGCGTTCGGATCGGCGCCATGGTCGAGGAGGAGCCGGGCGGCGGCCACGTACCGGCCGGGAGCATCGAGCCGCGCGTAGGCCAGGTAGAGCAGCGGCTCCCACCCGAAGGGGCCGCCCTGCTCTCGGGCGAGCCCCGGATTTTCGGTCAGTACATCGGCCAGCGCATCGGCCGAGCCGGTGGCCGCCATGGTGAAGACGTTCGCGGTGGCCAACTGCGGATGCCGGGCCAGCAGCAGGTCGGCGTCCGCGGTCCGGCCCGGGTAGTCCGTGCCATAGGTGAGGCAGGCGAGCCGCAGGAACTCCTCCGGCAACTCTTCGCTCGGCGCGACCCGGTGCGGCGAGCGGGAGTAGCGCTCGACGGTGCCGAGGTGTTCTTTGAGCTTGGGCCAGCTCGCGAAGCCGTACATGCGGGCGGTGACGAGTTGCGCGTCGGCCAGCTTGAGCGTCTCCGGCGTTCGGGGATGGAACTCGGCGACGAGCCCGAGCGCCTCGGGAACTCCCGCCTTCGCGTACTGAAGCAGCGTCTTGGCCTGCTTGCGGAGCCGTTCGAGGCTGGGGTTGTCGGGCAGGCGATGGATGAGCACGAGGGCCTCCTTTCCGTCTGGCCTGGCGTCCGCATGATCAGGCCGGAAAAGAGGTCGGGCCGGGTCGTTCGATGAGCATCAGGTGGGCTTAGCCCTGTCCGCGGACCGGTGGCGCCCTGGGCGCACACCTACCCTACGCCGTTGCTCAGGTCAGATCGAGGACGAGCTCGGCGACGACATTCGGCTGGGCCAGGAAGGGGTGGTGACCCGCGGCCACCTCGACCGCGCGCGTGGCCCGCTTGGCCTGGGCGCGCTGCAAAGCCGGAGGAGTGCCGTTGTCCTGCGCGCACACGACGTAGGTGGACGGGATCTGTTTCCAAGCAGCGGCCTGGACCGGCGCGGTGGTGACGGCAGCGCTCTGCCGTACCAAGCGCGTGTGCGCCTGCTCCACCGCCTCCTGGTCGCAGTCTTGCAGGAAAGTCCGCGTGGCGAGCTCGGCGCGCACGCCGAAGGTGCCGTCAGGGTCGAAGTCCAGGTACGGCGCGGGCGTCCCGTCACCGTACGATGCCAGGCTCTCGCCCACCTCCGGGAGGAAACTTGCGATGTACACCAGATGGCGCACCTGGGGCAGCTCTATCGCCGCGGCGCTCGCCACAACACCGCCATAACTGTGGCTGACCACGATCGTCGGCTGGTTGTCCGACGCCAGCCATTCACGCACGGCCGCCACGTCGTCCTCCAGCGTCGGCCCTTTCCCGCTGGGCACGTCCCCCGTCTCCCCGCAGCTCGGCAGCGGCGGAGCGGAGCTGCGGACGCCGCGCGCCTCCAGCTCGCCGGCGGCTCGGTGCCACCACCATGCCCCGTCACGTACACACGCCCCGTGGACGAACACCACCCGCACCGTGACCTCCCGGATCTTCTCTGTCGGCTGGGCACGATAATATGCGTAACGAGCATTACGTCAAAGGAAGGTCATGGGACGCAAGCCACAGCCCGACATCAGAAGGTCGCTCCTCGATGCCTGCACCGATCACGTGCTGGCTCACGGCTTGCCCACCAGCCTGACCCCGCTCGCCGAAGCCGCCGGCACCACGGCGCGCATGCTGATCTACCACTTCGGCACCCGCGAACGGCTCCTGCGTGAAGTGCTCGGCGAGGCCCGGCGACGACAGCTCGACTTCTTCGGAAAAGCGCTCGCACCAAGGGACGAACCATACGAGGAGACCCTCGCCCGAGCCTGGCGGGTGCTGAGCGGCCCTGAGGGCGCGCCCTACCTGCGCCTGTTCGGCACCGTTCACAACACGCCCGACGGGCAGGCCCTGTGGCCCGACTTCCGCAGGGCCGCCACCACCGACTGGCTCGCGGTCCTGGAACAGGGGTTGCGCGCCCACCATGGCGCGGCGGCACCCGCGCTGGCCACCGCCGCGCTCGCCGTTGTCCGCGGGCTCCTCATGGACACCGACGCCACCGGCGACACCGCCCGCACCGATGCGGCCTTCACCGCCTTCCTCGACCTGCTCCGCGCACGGTGAACTCGCGGGCCGCCGACTCGGCCGGCATGAGCTGAGTCGCTGCTGTTTCGCCGAAAGCAATGGTCACATCCGGCCGAACCGTACTCAATGGTTTCTTCATGATTTTCAAGAAACCCTACAGACGGGGGCCGAACCCGGGCGTAGCTTCAAAGCAAACTCCATCACCCAAGCCGAGGTGGCCCATGACAAGTCACAGCACAATCATGGAAGCGCGAATGTCGCTCGCTATCCGGCTCAAGGATTTACGCACCGCCCACACCGCGGACGGCCGGCGAATGACCGGCGACCGCCTGGCCGAGGCCATGGGGTGGCGCGGACGCAAGTCCCGCATCTCCAAAATCGAGAACGGCCAGCAGGTCCCGAGCGACGACGATATCCGCGCCTGGGCCACCGCCTGCGGGGCCGAACACGAAATACCCGACCTGCTCGCCGCCGCCCGCCATATCGACACGCTCTACACCGAATGGCGGCGCCTGGAGCGGAATGGGCTGGGCCAGGTCCAGGAGGCGTTCATCCCGCTGTACGAGCGCACGACCCGATTACGCGTGTGGCAGCACTCCACCGTGCCCGGCCTGCTGCAGACCGAGGCGTACGCCCGCGCCCATCTGTCCACGATCATCTCCTTCCGCGGCATAACCGATGACCTGGACCGAGCCGTGGCGGCGCGCATGGCGCAGCAGCAGTCGCTCGGGGGCGTACGGCGCTTCGTGTTCGTACTCGGCGAGCAGACGCTGCGCACCCCCATGGTGAACCCCGCCGGGATGAACGCCCAGCTCGACCGGCTGGCCACCTACACCCGGGACAATCCCTACGTCAGCCTCGGCATCCTGCCGTACAGCCGCAAACCACCCGTCATGCCGCCGGAGAACTTCTGGCTGTACGACGCCACCGAGGTCCGGGTCGACGGTGTCGCCGCGCAGTTCCGGATCAAGAAACCGGACGACGTCGCCGTGTACGAAAAGGCGTTCACCGCACTGGCTGAAGTGGCCGTCTACGGGCCGCTCGCGCTGTCTTGTATCGACGCGGCCCGCCCAGATCTTTAAGAAACTTTTCGAAACTTACTTGAGCGGCCACAACGCTGATTCGTACCTTCGAGGCGGACCACTTAGCGGCGGCCGGAAGGCTCCCGGACTTCCAAACCCCGGCCGCCGCAAGCAAGCACCACCTCCGTGAGGAAGTCGCTGTGTCCCCCACCGCCTTACCTGCGGACCCCTCCGCACACCGGCCCGCATTACCTGTGAACATCTCCGCACGTCCGATCTCGCAATTCGCGAACACGACCCCACGTCCGATCGCGCCACCCGCGGACACAACCGCACACCCATCCGCGCTTGTCGCGGACACCACCGCACACCCATCCGCACTTATCGCGGACACCACCGCGCGTCCGCCGCACAGCTGGAGCACGGCAATGATCCCCCTGCTGGACTCGTCGGCCCTGAGCCACCCGTGCGACCTCATCACCCAGGGCCCGCTCGATCAGTCGGTCGAGCGAGTCGCACCCGACCACGGCACCGACGACCTGGCTGGGGAGGCGCTCCGCCCCGCGGCCGAGCCAGTCGGCGCCACCGCACAAACCATGCGCACCCCCGCTCCCCCGCTCGACGCCGAACTGCTGATCGCAGACGGCGGACGCGGTCAGTGGTACTCGGGCTGCGCCGACGTCTCCGGAAATGGAGGATTACGATGACCCGGCAGCAATGGGAAGACCTCCCGGCGAGCGTGCGCGAAACGGTAGAACTCGAATGCGGCGGCCCGGTCATCAAGGCGGAGCCCGCCGGCGAAGGCACCATGCCCGGCATCTCGGCCCGGTTACAGACCGAGAATCACAGCGTGTTCATCAAGGCCGTCGAGGCATCCGGGCCCGCTGCCAAGGCACACCGTACGGAGTCCTGGACGGCGAACGTGCTGCCCGACGAGACTCCCGCACCCCACCTGCTGTGGCGAGGGCAGCAGGATGGGTGGCTGGTGGCCGTGTTCGAGTACATCAACGACAACAGCCGCCACGTCGACCTGACGCCCGGCTCCCCCGACCTGCCCGCCGTCCTGGACACGGTCTCCCTGCTCGGCGCCCTGCTCACCCCCTGTCCCCGGGGAGCGGCGCCGGTCATCGACAACATCCTGCCGCTCCTTGCTAAGCACTCCCACTTGCGTGACAAGGGCATCCCGGCGGACCGCGACCTGTACGACACCGCGATCGAACGCTTCGAACCGCGCGACCTCCGCGGCAACACGCTGCTCCACTACGACCTCGGCTCGAACAACATGCTCATTTCACAAGGGCGCGTGTACGCGATCGACTGGTCGTTCTCCGCTCGGGGCGCGGCCTGGATCGACGCGGCCATGCTCGCCCCCCACCTCGTCGAAGCCGGACACACCCCAGCAGAGGTGGACGAACTGCTGTCCCGCGTACCGTCGTGGTCGTCCGCGCCGCCGGACGCGGTGATCGGGCTGGCCGCGCTGTGGACGCGATTCCGCACCTACAAGGCTCGGTACGGGCCGGAGGAGCGACGCGAGTTCCGGGCCAGGACGGCGGGCGCGGGGAGGACGTGGCTCGCGTACCGGCAATCACTGTGACGTGCTGAGCCACTAACCTGCCGAGCCGCTGACGTACCGATCCTCTGACGTGCTGAGCCAGTGATGTGCTGAGCCACCGACGTACCGAACCACTGACGTGCTGAGCCAGTGACGTGCTGAACCACCGACGTACCGAACCACTGACGCGCTGAGTCCTGTATGCGCTGAGCTGCTAACGCGCTGAACCGTTCTACGTGCTGAGCCCGCGCCGGAGGCGCCCGCCCAGACAAGGGGCGCTCGCCGGGAGGGGGGCGAGCGCCCTTCGCCTGGACGGGCGCCTCTTCACGAGGTTGGGGGCGACGCCGTTCGCCTTGCCCTCGTCCAGGTCGGGTAACGCAGTACTGCGTCCCATCCCGTTCCAGCGTCCGCAGAACGGCAGACAGGAACGGACCGGTGCCGGCTACGGGCCGCGGGCGACCACCGCCAGTTGTCCGTCCTGGTCGATGACCGCGATGTCGCCTGAGCGGTCGGTTCGGTAGACGCGGGCGCCAAGGCGGTGCAGGAGCGCGATCGTGGACGGAGCGGGATGGCCGTAGTCGTTGTCGGCTCCTACGCTGATCAGCGCCGCGCGAGCGCCTACGGACGCGAAGAAGGCCGGGTCCAGTCGCCGCGAGCCGTGGTGCGGGACCTTGAGTATGTCCGCTCGCGGGGCGAGGCGCCGTAGCAGCGCGTCTTGAGCCTCGGTTTCGATGTCGCCGCTCAGGAGGGCCGAGCCTGCTCGCCAGCGAACGCGCGCCACGACGCTGGAGTTGTTGATCAGGCTGCCTTCCCCCTGTCCCTCGGCGTCGCCCTGGGCCGGGTCGGGGGCGAGGATGGTCATCTCGGACGGGCCCAGTTGCCAGCTGCTGCCCGAGGGAGGTGTCCATTCGGGGATCCGGTGGCGGGCGAGGATGGTCGCGATGCGGTTGCTCTCCTGCGGGGCGACGCGTCGCGGGCTGACGATGACCGCGCCGACACGCCTGTTCCTGAGTACGCCGGGGAGTCCGTCCACGTGGTCGGCGTGCGGGTGGGTGAGGAGCAGCAGGGGTACGTCGCGTACGTCCAGCCTGCGCAGGCAGCGGTCCATGACGACGGGGTCCGGGCCGGTGTCGACGACGATGCCACGACCGGGACCGGCCGCCAGCACCATGCCGTCGCCCTGACCGACGTCGCAGACCACCATGAGCCAGTTCGGGGGCGGCCAGGGCTTGGCCATGGGGCGAACCACGAGCGCGACCACGAGAGCCGCGCCGGCCATCGTGAGGGCCGCCGTTCGCCAGGTACGACGTCTGAGCACGGGGATCAGCACGGCCACGGCGACCATCAGAAGCCCGAGTCCCGGAAGACCGCCCGGCCATGGGAGCGTGGCGAGTGGCATGCTCACGGCCCACTGGGCGACCATGATGATCCAGCCCACGGCGTACCCTGCCGGGATGACCAGCCACTGAGCTGCCTGCGGCCAGAGGGGAGCCACCAGCGCGGCGACGAACCCGAGGATGGTCGCCGGCGCCACTGCCGGGCCCGCCAGGAGGTTGGCGGGTATGGCGACCAGGGTCAGCTGACCGGACATCAGCACGAGAACCGGCGTCACAGCGACCTGCGCCGCCGCGGACACGGCCACTGCCTCCGCCGCCCACCGAGGCAGCCGCAAACGGCGCCGACCTCGCCCGGGCAATGAGCGAATCGGGGCGGAGGGCGGCTCCTGGGACTCGAGGACGACAGCGGGGGTGTCGGCATCGGCACTGTGGGATGCCGAGCCGGAGGCGAAGCCACCAAACGCAGCCGAATCAGCGGCTGAGTGAGCGGCTGAATCAGACGCGATGCCATCCCGAGGTACCAAGTCGGGCCTGACGGCGCCGCATGGTGCCGAACCCGACCCGACCACACCACAGCCCGCTGGATCGGACCCGACCGCACCACAACCTGCCGAACCGGACTCGACCACACCACAGCCCGCTGGATCGGACCCGACGGCGCCGTATGGTGCCGAGTCGCTGTGACGGCTGGCATCGTCGGCCCGGGTGGGAATGGGGCTCTCGGCGGCGAAGTCGGGGGTGTCGGCGCTTGCGGGGGTTTCTTCCGGGTCGGGGCCAATGAGGTGGGCTCGCCAGCGGGGAGCCAGGAGGAGAATTCCGGCGGTCGCGAACACGGACAGGGCGAAGCCGTACGAATGAGCTAGTTCAGGGTCGAACAGGATGAGCAGCAGGATCGACGCGGACAGGGCCGCCACGCCGTCCTTGGTCCGGCCGGTGCCCAGGGCTACGGCGGCGGTCATACCCATGAGCAAGGCTCGCAGGACGCTGGGCGAGGGTCTGGCCACCACGGCGAAGGCGAGCATCGCGATGGCGGCGAGGACGGCTCTCAGGGCGAGCGGGAGGCCGGCCAGGCGGGAGAGGGCCAGGACGGCGCTGGCCACGATCGCGAGGTTCGCCCCACTTACCGCGTTCAGGTGGCTCAGACCTGCTTCGTTGAGGTCGGCGGTGAGTTGTGGGTCCATGCGGGAGACGTCGCCCACGACCAAGCCTGGGAGGAGGCCGCGCTGGTCTGCCGGGAGTACGTCTGCTGCCGTCCGTAGGCCCGCCCGAAGGGTGCCTGCCGCGGCCTGGATCCATGACGGAGGCGTGAGGACGCGGGGTGACCCTCGTACGAGGAGGACGGCGCCGATCAAGTCGCCTGGGGTTGCCGGTGCCAGGCGAGCGGTTACTTCCAGGCTCTGGCTCGGGAGGAGGCTGCTCCACTCGGGGCCCTGGGCGAAGACGACGACAGGGGTGTTCACCGCGATTGCTCTGCCGGCCGCACCTCGCCGAAGCGGCGATCCAATGCTGGCTGGGGTTTGGAGGACGGTCAGGGTGGCGGGGACGACTATGCGGTCCTGGGTGAAGCGTCCGCCTCGGTGGCGTCTGATCTTCGGATCGTCGGTGAGGGTGATCTGGGCGGTGACCTGTGCTCCGCGGGTTGCCAGGTCAGCCACCGGGCCTGTGCTCACGGCGTGGACGCGCAGGGCCACTGAGGCTGAGGTCGCGGCCACGCAGGTGAGGGTCGCGATGGCCACGTTGCGCCAGAGCCGCCGGACGGACCCCGGAACCGCTCCCGAGGAAGTGCGACCGGACACGATCCCAGTGAGTGAACCCGCATGGAGAACGCGGGAACGCCTGGGGAGGGTCAGGAGCGCGGACACGGTGTCCACAGCGGAGACGATCAGGCTCGTGGTCGGCGAGAAGTTCAGGACGGTCAGGAGCACGGCCACGGTGGCCACAGCGGAGACGATCAGGCTTGTGGTCGGGGAGGAGTTCAGGAGGGTGAGAGTGGCGGCCCAGGTGGCGAGGGCGGGCAGGGCCAGGGACCAGGAGTGAGGCGAGGAGGGGAGGCCGTGGGGCATGTCAGACGCGGACCTTTCCCTTGATCTCCTCGAATTTCTTCGCGCCGATGCCACTGACCTCGCGCAACTGGTCGACGCTGGTGAAGCCGCCGTGCGCGGTACGGAAGTCGGCGATGCGGGCCGCCAGGACCTCGCCCACACCGGGGAGTTGTTCGAGTTGGTCGGGGGTGGCCGAATTGAGGTCGAGGGTCGTGGTGGCGGGGTCGGCTGAGGCGAGGCCGGGTGGGAAGCCTGGTGGGGCACCTACGACGATCTGTTCGCCGTCCACCAGGCGTCTGGCGAGGTTGACCGAGGACATGGCGGTGCTGCGGACAGGACCTCCTGCGGCCGTCACCGCGTCGGCCACCCTGGCGCCCATGGCGAGGGTGTAGAGGCCCGGCTTGCGTACTTTGCCGGTGATGTGGACGGTCACTTTGGCCGTGGGAGAAGGGGTGGCGGATCCCGGCGGGCTGGGAGGTGGGGCGGGGAGGGATTCTGGGGTGGGTTGGGAGCGCCACGCGATCACGCCTGCCACCACCGCGGTCAGAACGGCCAGGGCTATCAGGATGCGCAGGCCCGGCCTGCCGGGGTCGAGCGAGGCGGGCGGCTTGGTGGTGACGGCCTGGCGAAAGGCCTCGAACGAGGGCGGGATCGAAGCCGTCATTCGGCTCGGCCTCTGGGTCGGCTCGTGAGGGGCCGCCGCGCGGCCTGACCTATGCGTCGGGTCGTGAGGAACTGCCGCGCGGCCTGACCTATGCGTCGAGTCGTGAGGAACTGCCGCCCGGCCAGATCTCTCAGCCGGCTCGTGAGGGACCGTCGCTCGGCCAGATCCCTGAGTCGGCACGTGAGGCGTGGAAGCGCGGCCTGACCTCACGGGCGCCCCATGAGAGGCTCGGCCTGGCCTCATGGGCGTCTCGTGCAGGACTGGGTCTGGCCCATGGGGCGTCTCATGCCGGGCTGGGCCTGGTCTCTGGGCCGCCTCGCGCAGGGCTGGTCCTGGCCGGACGGGCGCCTCGGGAAGAGCTCGGCCGGGCTGCGGAGGCGGATCGTGTGGGCGATGGAGTGCGCCGCCGGGCAGGCTGGGGTTGGTGAGCGACCGTAGGCGGGACTCGGCGATGGTCCGCTCGGCTGTCGCATCGTGGTTGCGCACGCCAGCGAACGTACGAGACCGGCAGGGGGTCGCAGGCGGGTGAACGAGGTTCTGGGGATAACCGAGCCATGGTCAGGCGGTGCTGTGGACGAAGAAGTGGGCCGTCAGACGACCGTCTCAATCCCTGCGACGGTCCGTCGTGGCTGGTGTCCCTATGGAGGGAAACCCCCTACGGGAGAACGTAAGAAAACCTCCCGTCGTGCCAGAGGCCCCACGGAGAAACACCCCCTCCGGAGGCACGGAAGAAACCGCCCATCGTGCCAAAGGGCCCACGGAGAAACACCCCCTCCGGAGGCACGGAAGAAACCGCCCGTCGTGGCGGAGGCCCTGCCCGACGGGGCCGCGCGCGACACGCTGGTCACGCGACTGCGGGACGAGGGGCGTTCGCAGCCCACACGGACGGACACACGGGGGAACGGAAGAACGGATGCTCGGCGGACGTTCGGCGACACCACCCTAGGGCGAACGTTCGGCGACACCGCCCTAGTCGGCCGAGGTGACCGTCAGCCCCAGCATCCCGGGACCCACATGAACCCCGACAACCGCCCCCACCTCCACCACCCGCATCTCCACCACCCCGGGCAACCGCTTGGCCAGCCGTTCGGCCAGCCCCTCCGCCCGTCCCAGCGCCCCCAGGTGCTGTACGGCGACCCGCACCTCCGCCTTGCCCGCCGCTGCGGCAACCGCCAGGTCCTCCAGCCGACCGATGGCCCTGGTCGCGGTCCGTACCTTCTCCAGCAGCGACACCCGCCCATCCACCAGGTGCAGTAACGGCTTGATCAGCAGCGCCGAGCCCACCAGCGAGGCCGCCGTCCCGACTCGGCCGCCCCGCCGCAGGTATTCCAGCGTGTCGGCGTAGAAGTACGTCCGGGTCCGTAAGGCGCACCGCCGGGCCGCCGCTGCCACGTCCGCCGGCGTTCCCCCGTCCGCGGCCGCACGGGCGGCGGCGAGGACGGGGTAGCCGAGGCCCATGGCGATCGAGCGGCTGTCGATGACCTCCACCGGTATGGGGGACTCCTTGGCGGCCAGCAGGGCGGCGGCGGCTGTGCCGGAAAAATCGCCGGATAGGTGTATTGAGACCACGGCCGAAGCGCCGCCCGCCGCCAATGACGAGTAGCACGCGGCGAAGCGCGCGGGTGCGGGTCTGGACGTGGTCGCCGACGACAGGTCACCGGTGAAGGAGTCCTCGTCGTACGAAAGACCGCCGGAAGTCACCTGTACGGGTACGACAGCGACACCAGGCACCGGAGGCAGGTAAGCGGTTGAATCCGTGACCACGAACACCGATGGCGGCATAGTCCGAGATCAACTACTGAACCGGGGTGCCACCCCGCCAGACCCGGCGCGGCTTGAGGCCGAAGGACCAGGCGAAGGCGCCCTCGTGGTCGGCGTCCCACTGGACGATGTCGGCGAGGCGACCGGGAGCCAGCACGCCGCGGTCGGGCGCGCCCAGCACGGTGGCGCCGCCGAGCGTGGCCGCCCGCAGCGCGTCGTTGACGCTCATCCCGAACGCCGACACCGCCATCGCGATGACCAGGGACATCGAGGTGATGCCGCAGTAGCCGGGGTTGTGGTCGCTGCCGAGCGCGATCTGCACACCGTGCTTGATCATCTGGCGGACCGGCGGCAGGTGGCCGCGCTGGAGCGCCGTCGCGGGGCAGACCACGGCGGGCACGCCGTAGCGGGACATGATCGCGATGTCCTCTTCGGACATGTGGTGCAGCCCGTCAGCGGAGGCGCAGCCGAGCTCGGCGGCCAGTTGGACGGCGCCGCGGCGGCTGTAGAGGCCGGCGTGGATGCGCGGCAGCAGGCCGACGTTGCGGCCCGAGGCGAGCACCCAGCGGGACTCCTCGGTGGTGAAGTGGCCCTCGTCGCAGTAGACGTCCACGCTGTCAGCGCCGGCGGCGGCCGCGTCGGCGCACCAGGCGCCCACGGCCTCGACGTATTCGCGCTGCCGGCCGAAGTATTCCGGCGGGACCACCTGCGCCGCGAGGAAGGTGACGTGCACCCGCGGCATCATCGGCTCCTTCTCCAGCTCGCGCAGGAGCCGCACGTCGGCGAGCTCGCCGTCGCGGGTGAGGTGGTAGCCGGTCTTGGCCTCGACGGTCGTGGTGCCGCTGAGCAGCCAGCCACGAAGACGCTCGCGCACGCCGTTGCACAGGGTCCACGGGTCGGTGCCGCGGGTCACGGTGACGGTCGAGCCCACGCCGCCGCCCGCCGCGGTGATCGCCGAGGAGGTGGACCCGCCGGTGCGGATCGCCAGCTCGGCGTAGCGGTTGCCCGCGTAGACGGGGTGGGTGTGCGCGTCGATGAGGCCGGGCGTGACGAGCGCGCCGCCCAGGTTTTCGACGTGGTCCACGTCGACGATGTCGTCGACAACGCCGGGCACGCTCTGCGGCAGGTCGGGCGCTCGCCCGACCCACGCGATCCGGTCGTTGTGCACAAGGATGGCCGCGTTGCTGAGGACCTCGTTGCCGGTCCAGAGGCGGCCGATGTTGGTGAGGAGCCGAACGGTCACCGCATCACCGCCCCGCGGGATCCCCCAGCTGAGCGCAGTGCCCAGCAGCGCACGGCTGCCGCCGCGCCCACTGAGTCGGCTCCGGGTCCGGACGACATGGGGGGTCTCCTGATCTCATCCGCGTATGGCTGTGCGGTGACCGTATCGCCAGACTCATGATCCGGCGATTTCAGTTCAGTTACGTTATTTCACAGGTGGGCTTGCTGTACAGGGTTATTCGGAAAGAAGCCCACTCATCCCAACCGCCACTCAGCCCCATCGATCCCCTGTGGCCCCCGCACGCGACCTGACTCGCAGCAGCGATCATCTGAAACCCGTGCCATTAGTGTCGTAAGACTCGGCTTATCCTAGCAATCCCAGCGTTCAGGGACCACTGCCGCCTTTGGGCAGCTCCGCAGTGATTTTGGGGGTTCTGGCCCCCACAACCACCGAGAGCTGCCCGATGCGACCGCTAGGAGACGCGTTCGACCGGCTTGCCGGCCCGCTCCAGCTCCTGGAACAGACTCGGGAGCACGCGCGCGTGCAGGACCGTGCCCTCCGCGACGTGGTCCACCGAGAGCACCTCGCCCTCCTTGTGGGCCCGCGAGATCAGGTCGCCCCTGTCGTACGGCACGAGCAGCACGACCTCGTGGTCGAGCCTGGGCAGCTCACGCTCGATGAGCGCCATCAGCTCGGCGATGCCGGCACCGGTGCGCGCCGAGACCACGATGCTGTCGCGCTCTCGTCTGGCGATCCGGTCCAGCACCTCCTGGTCGGCGGCGTCGGCCTTGTTGATCACTACGATCTCGGGAATGTCCAAGGCGCCCTCGATGTCCGCGAAGACCTCGCGTACGGCGGCGAGCTGGCCTTCGGGGTCGGGGTGAGCGCCGTCGACCACGTGCAGGATCAGGTCGGCGTCGGCCACCTCCTCCAGCGTGGAGCGGAACGCCTCGACCAGCTGGTGCGGCAGGTGGCGCACGAAGCCGACCGTGTCGGCGATCGTGAACAGCCTGCCGTCGGGCGTGTGCGCCCGGCGTACGGTCGGATCCAGGGTGGCGAACAGGGCGTCCTCCACCAGCACACCGGCGCCGGTGATGCGGTTGAGCAGCGAGGACTTGCCGGCGTTGGTGTAACCCGCGATCGCGACGGCCGGGACCTCCCGGCGACTGCGCCGGTGGCGCATAGTGTCGCGCGAGGTGGACATGCCGCTGATCTGGCGACGCAGCTTGGCCATGCGCTCGCGGATGCGGCGCCGGTCGAGCTCGATCTTGGTCTCACCGGGGCCACGGCCGCCGATGCCGACGCCGCCCGCGGCGCGTCCGCCGACCTGCCGGGACAGGTTGCCACCCCAGCCACGCAGGCGGGGCAGCAGGTAGCTGAGCTGGGCCAGCTCGACCTGAGCCTTGCCCTCACGGCTCTTGGCGTGCTGCGCGAAGATGTCGAGGATCAGCGCGGTGCGGTCGATGACCTTCACCTTGACTGTCTCCTCCAGCTGGCGGAGCTGGCCAGGGGCCAGCTCGCCGTCGCAGATCACGGTGTCGGCGCCGGTCGACTCGACCACGTCGCGGAGCTCGAGCGCCTTGCCCGATCCGATGTACGTGGCGGGGTCAGGCTTCTGGCGGCGCTGGATGAGGCCCTCGAGGACCTCCGAACCGGCCGTTTCGGCCAGGAGCTTCAGCTCGAGAAGGGAGTTTTCAGCGTCCTCCGCCGTGCCTGAGGTCCAGACGCCGACCAGGACGACCCGCTCGAGCCGCAGCTGCCGGTATTCGACCTCGGAGACATCCTGGAGTTCGGTGGAGAGGCCCGCCACGCGGCGCAGTGCCTGGCGCTCCTCAAGGTCCATTTCGCCGGTCTCGAACTCGTCAAGCGCGGAGTATTCGTGCATTCGTGTCATCTCTAATAGGCAACGTCTGAACACCGGAGTGTCTTCCCCGATGGTGACATGACATCCCTCATGCCATCACCTGGTTATCCCGGCAACACGCTTATGTCTCCCGAGCCCGTGGTCAGCGAGACCTTGTGCGGAGAAGCCGGGTCCTTGTCGACCGAGACCTGCACGTCGCCCGATCCGACCTGGGTCTTCACATCATAGGCACCGGCCGGAACCCGCAGGGTGGCGTCGCCGGACCCGCTCTGCAACTCGACGCTGTCGGGCACGACGGCGAACTTCAGGTCGATGCTGCCGGAGCCGGCCTCGGCGTAGATCTTCTTGGTCCCGAGACCGCTGGCGTCCACGTCCCCCGAGCCGGCGTTGGCCTCGATCTGCCCGGTCAGCTGCCTCATGGTGAGGTCGCCCGAGCCCGCGTCGGCGTCGATCTGAAGGCCCTTGGGGACCTCGATCTTGTAGTCGACGCTGCAGCTGTCCCAGCCCTTGGGGCAGCTGTAGAACACGGAGAGCGTGTCGCCGTCGACCTTGTGCTCGGCCTTCGGCTTCTCGTTGCGCCACTGGAGGGTCTCGGTGACCCGCACCGCGGCGCCGTCGTACTCGGTGAGGACGGTGTCGCCCGAGCCGCTCTTGAGCTGCAGCTTGGCGACCTTGTCCGTGACCTGGTACGTGACAGTGTCCTGGTTGGTCGGGCCGGCCAGGTTCTTCAGCCCGCAGCCCGTCAGCAGTAATGCCGAGGCGAGGAGGCCACCCGCGATCACGATCGTCTTCATGAGACAGATCCTCGCGTCCACAGGGGATGCCGTACATCGGGGTTTCCCCCTGACCCTCCCCCAGGGGACCCCCACCTTGAACCGGGGACCGCCGATGAAGTAGCTTCACTTCCATAATCCAGAACCAATTTTCCACATCATGGAAGAAGGGGCATATGGAGATCACCGGCCCGATGCTCGACCGGTTCGACGAGGTCCTCACGCCGGAGGCGCTCGCCTTCGTGGAGAGCTTGCAGCGGGAGTTCGACACCACCCGCCAGGAGCTGCTGGAAGCCCGGCGCGTACGGCAGGCGGAGCTGTCGGCGGGCGGCCGGCTCGACTTCCTGCCGGAGACCAAGGGGGTCAGGGAGAGCGATTGGAGCGTCGCGCCGCCGGCTCCGGGTCTGGAGGACCGCCGGGTCGAGATCACCGGCCCGGTCGACCGCAAGATGACGATCAACGCGCTCAACTCGGGGGCCAAGGTCTGGCTCGCCGACTTCGAGGACGCCAACTCCCCGCTCTGGGCCAACTGCGTCGGCGGCCACCTCAACCTGCGCGCCGCGCTCGACCGGACGATCGACTTCGAGACCGGCGGCAAGACATACGCGCTCAAGCCCGACGCCGAGCTGGCCACGATCGTGGTCCGGCCGCGCGGCTGGCACCTGGACGAGAAGCACGCCCTGGTGGACGGGCGGCCGGTGTCGGCCTCGCTGTTCGACTTCGGGCTCTACTTCTTCCACTGCGCCCAGCGGCAGCTGGACAAGGGGCGCGGCCCGTACTTCTACCTGCCGAAGATGGAGTCGCACCTGGAGGCGCGGCTCTGGAACCAGGTGTTCGTCCGCGCCCAGGACCTGCTGGGGATCCCGCAGGGGACGATCAGGGCGACCGTGCTGATCGAGACGTACCCGGCGGCGTTCGAGATGGAGGAGATCCTCTACGAGCTGCGCGACCACTCGGCCGGGCTCAACGCGGGCCGCTGGGACTACCTGTTCAGCGTGATCAAGAAGTTCCGCACCCGGGGCCGGGAGTTCCTGCTGCCCGAGCGCAACGCGGTCACCATGACCGCGCCGTTCATGCGCGCGTACACCGAGCTGCTCGTGCGGACCTGCCACAAGCGGGGCGCGCACGCGATCGGGGGGATGGCGGCGTTCATCCCCTCGCGGCGCGACGCCGAGGTCAACGCGACCGCGCTGGAGAAGGTGCGGGCCGACAAGACGCGCGAGTCGGGCGACGGCTTCGACGGCTCCTGGGTCGCGCACCCCGACCTGGTGCCGATCTGCCGCGAGGTGTTCGACGGCGTGCTGGGCTCGCGGCCCAACCAGCTCGACAGGACGCGCGAGGAGGTCTCGGTCTCGGCCGCCGATCTGCTGTCGGTCTCCGAGACGCCGGGGGACATCACCGAGGCCGGGCTGCGCGGCAACGTGGACGTGGCGCTGCGCTACCTGGCCGCCTGGATGGGCGGGCTCGGCGCGGTGGCGATCCACAACCTCATGGAGGACGCGGCCACGGCGGAGATCTCCCGCTCGCAGATCTGGCAGTGGATCCACAACGACATCACGCTGGCCGACACGGGCGCGACGGTGACGAAGGAGCTGGTCGAGCGGATCATCGCGGAGGAGCTGGCGAAGATCGCGGCCGAGCCGGGTTACGACGAGCTGCTGTACGCGCAGGCCACGGCGCTGTTCAAGGAGGTCGCGCTGGACGACGACTTCGCCGAGTTCCTGACGCTGCCCGCGTATGCCCGCATGCCGTAATCACGAAATTTCCGGATATATCCGGCGGGTCTCCGCCGGATATATCCGGAAAGGTAGTGCGATTGACCGGGTATGACCAAGGATGGCGGAGAGGCGGATACGACCGAGGATGGCCGAGAGCCCGGTAGGGCCGAGGATGACGGAGAGCCGGGTATGACCGGGGATGGCCGACAGAAGGGGGGCGTCATGGTCGACAAGCCGCTCGACGAGCTGACGGCCGCGCTGCGCGCGCTGCTGCCCGCCGACTCGGTGATCACGGACCCGGTACGCCTGCGCACCTACGAGTGCGACGGACTGACCTACCACCGAGCCACCCCGGGCGTCGTCGTACTGCCCGAGACGGCCGAGCAGATCGCCGCGGTGGTCCGTGCCTGCAACGACTTCGGGGTCCCGTTCGTGGCCCGCGGTTCCGGCACCGGCCTGTCCGGCGGGGCGCTCCCCCGCCAGGACGGCGTGCTCATCGTCACCTCCAAGATGCGCCGCGTCCTGGAGATCGATCTGCCCAACCGGCGGGCCGTCGTCGAGCCGGGCGTCACCAACCTGGCGATCACCGAGGCGGTCCGCGACCAGGGCTACTACTACGCCCCCGACCCGTCCAGCCAGCAGGTCTGCTCGATCGGCGGCAACGTGGCGGAGAACTCCGGCGGCGCCCACTGCCTCAAATACGGCTTCACGGTCAACCACATCGAAGCCTGCGAGATCGTCACCCCCGACGGCGACCTGGTGACCCTCGACCGGATGGACCCCGGCTACGACCTGCTCGGCGCGTTCATCGGCTCGGAGGGCACGCTGGGCATCGCCACCAAGATCACGGTACGGCTGAGCCGCGCCCCGGAGGCCGTCACCACGGTGCTGGCCGCGTTCGAGAGCATCGAGCAGGGCGGGCAGGCGGTGTCGGCCATCGTCGGCGCCGGCATCGTGCCGGCGGCGATCGAGATGATGGACGCGCTGGCCATCGAGGCGGCCGAGGCGGCGGTGTCCTGCTCCTATCCCGAGGGCGCGGGCGCGGTGCTGATCGTGGAGCTCGACGGGCCGGAGCGGGAGGTCGTCCGGCAGTTCGCCCGGCTGCGGGAGATCTGCTCGGGGGCGTTCGAGCTGCGCACGGCCGACGACCCGGCCGAGCGGGCGGCGATCTGGAAGGGCCGCAAGTCGGCGTTCGCGGCCGTCGGCCGCATCAGCCCCGCCTACATCGTGCAGGACGGCGTGGTGCCCCGCACCTCGCTGCCGAAGGTGCTGGCCGCCATCGACCGGCTGTCGGAGGAGTACGGGATCAGGGTGGCCAACGTCTTCCACGCGGGCGACGGCAACCTGCATCCGCTGGTGCTGTTCGACGACGCGGAGCCGGGGGCGGGCGAACGGGCCGAGACGGTCTCGGGCGCCATCCTCGACCTGTGCATCGAGCACGGCGGGTCGATCACCGGTGAGCACGGGGTGGGCGTGGACAAGGCGAAGTACATGCCGAGGATGTTCTCCGCGGACGATCTCGACACCATGCAGCTCGTCCGCTGCGCCTTCGACCCGAAGGGCCTGTCGAACCCGGGCAAGGTGTTCCCCACGCCGCGGCTGTGCGGGGAGGTGCCGGGGGTGCGCAAGGGCGTCCATCCGCTGGTCGCCTCGGGGCAGGCGGAGCAGTTCTGATGAAGATGGACGGGCTGGAGCGGACCGGCGTGACGGTCAGGAAGGCCGGGCCGGACGACGTCGTGGGCGGCGTGCGAGCGGGTGTGGTGGCCCTGCCCGAGTCGGTCGAGGAGATCTCGGCCGTGCTGCGCGCCTGCGCCGAGGCCGGCCTGGCGGTCGTGCCCGTGGGCGGCGGCACCAAGCTGCACTGGGGCCACCCGCCCGAGCGGTGTGACGTCCTGCTCGACCTGTGCTGCCTGAACGAGGTCGTCGAGCACGCCGCGGGCGACCTCGTGGTCAAGACCCAGGCCGGGGTGACCATGGACGCGCTGGCCGACGCGCTCGCCGAGCAGGGGCAGGAGCTGGCGCTGGACGTGCCGTTCGCCGAGGGCGCCACGGTCGGCGGCACGCTGGCCGCCGCGACGGCCGGGCCGCGCGCCTTCCGCTACGGTACGGCCCGCGACCTGCTCATCGGCATCACCGTCGTGCTGCCGGACGGGACCGTGGCCAAGTCGGGCGGCCGGGTGGTCAAGAACGTCGCGGGCTACGACCTGGGCAAGCTGTTCACCGGCTCGTACGGCACCCTGGGCGTCATCGCCGAGGCCACGTTCCGGCTGCACCCGCTGCCCGCCGACCGCCGCTATGTCGTGACCGAGCTCGCCCAGCGGCACGTTCAGGAGGTGACCGCGATGCTGGCCGCCGCACAGGCCGAGCCGAGCGCGGTCGAGCTCGACTGGCCCGGCGGGGACGCGCCGATCACGCTGGCCGTGCTGGTCGAGGGTTCGGCCGCCGGGCAACGGGCCGAGGCGCTGCGCGAGGCCATCGGCGCGGGCGCCGTCACGGACGAGGCACCCGCCTGGTGGGGGCTGGTCAGCGACGACGAGCTCCTGATCGAGCTGCGGTTCCCGCCCGCGCGGACGAGCGACGTCCTGGCGGAGGTACGCGACACCGGGCTCTCGCTCCGCGGCTCGCCCGTCGCGGGCCGGGTCTGGCTCCAGCCCACGGCTGAACCGCCCGCGGACTTCGCGGGTGTCGTGTCCGGCCTGCGGGAGCGCTTGACGCCGCTGGGCGGCCGGGTGACCGTGCTGGCCGCGCCGTACGAGGGCGTGGACCGCTGGGGGCCGGTGAGCGCGCTGCCGCTGATGCGGCGGGTCAAAGAGCGGTTCGACCCGGAGCGCCGTATGTCTCCCGGCCGGTTCATCGGCGGCATCTGAGTGAGCGGTAATCAGGAGGCATCTGGCATGACGTCCGGCGGCATCGACCCCAAGCTGATCAACGACTGCGTGCACTGCGGATTCTGCCTGCCCACCTGCCCGACGTACACGCTGTGGGGCGAGGAGATGGACTCGCCGCGCGGCCGGATCCACCTGATGAAGCAGCACGTCGAGGGCACCCCGGTGACGCCGGAGATGGCCGGGCACTTCGACGCCTGCCTCGGCTGCATGGCGTGCGTCACCGCCTGCCCGTCGGGCGTCCAGTACAACCGGCTGATCGAGCAGACGCGGGCCGAGGTCGAGCGGGTCCACGTGCGCGAGCCGCGCGAGCGGGCGGTCAGGGAGATCGTGTTCAGCCTGTTCCCCTACCCGCGCCGGCTGCGGCTGCTGCGCCCCGGAATGGGGCTGGCCGAGCGGATGGCGCCGTTCCTGGAGCGGGTGCATCCCAGCCTCGGGGCGATGGCGGGACTGGCACCCCGGGTCGGGCGCAGGCAGCGGATACCGCGGCTGGTCCGGGCCAGGGGACCGCGCCGGGCCGTGGTCGGCATGCTGACCGGGTGCGTCCAGGGCGAGTTCTTCCCCCAGGTCAACGCGGCCACCGCGCGGGTGCTCGCGCTGGAGGGCTGCGACGTGGTCATCCCGCCCGGCCAGGGCTGCTGCGGGGCGCTCAGCGTGCACTCGGGGCGCGAGGAGCAGGCCAGGCGGCTCGCGCGGCGCACGGTCAGGACGTTCACCAGGGCCGGTGTGGACACGGTCGTGGTCAACGCGGCCGGGTGCGGGTCGTCGATGAAGGAGTACGGCCAGCTGCTGGGCAGCGAGCCGGGGTTCCGCGTGCTGGACCTGTCGGAATTCCTCGTCGAGCTGGGACCGGTGGCGGATCGGCATCCCCTGCCCGTCACGGTGGCCTATCACGACGCCTGCCACCTGGCCCACGCCCAGGGGATCCGGGCCCAGCCGCGCGAGCTGCTGAAGGCGATCCCGGGGCTGGACCTGCGCGAGGTGCCGGAGTCGGCCATCTGCTGCGGCTCGGCCGGGACGTACAACATCTTCCAGCCCGAGGCGGCCCGCGACCTGGGTGACCGCAAGGCCAAGTCGGTGGCCTCGACGGGCGCGGAGCTGCTGGTGTCGGCGAATCCGGGCTGCACGATGCAGATCGCCGCCGCGATGCGGCGTGGCGGCGCGCGGATCAGGGTGGCGCACACGGCCGAGGTGCTGGACGCGTCGCTGCGCGGGGTTTCTCTTTGACCGGACGGGGGTTGGGCGGGTGAGCGTGCAGTCTGTCGAGCGGGCGCTCGACGTGCTGGAGGCGCTGGCCGAGCACGGTGGCGAGGCGGGGCTGTCGGAGATCGCGGCAAAGACCGGGCTGCCGTTCGGGACGATCCACCGGCTGCTGCAGACGCTCCTGGCCCGCGGCTACGTACGCCAGGAGTCGGACCGGCGCTACGCGCTGGGCGGCGGGCTGGTGCGGCTGGGCGGCATCGCCGAGAGCATGGTCGGGGTGTGGGCGCGGCCATACCTGTCGAAGCTGGTGTCGCTGTCGGGTGAGACGGCGAACCTGGCGGTGCTGGAGGGCGACTTCATCGTCTATGTGGCGCAGGTGCCGTCGCCGCGCAGGCTGCGGATGTTCGCGGAGGTCGGGCGGCGGGTGCTGCCGCACAGCACGGCCGTGGGCAAGGTGCTGCTGGCCGGGCGGCCGGCGGAGGAGGCGGTCGCGGTGTTCGTACGGACCGGCATGCCGCGCCGTACCCCCAACACGATCACCGACACCGACGGCATGCTCACCGAGCTCGGCCTGGTCAGGGACCGCGGTTACGCCATGGACCTGGGTGAGGAGGAGCTCGGCGTGCACTGCCTGGCCGTGCCCGTGCACGACGGGAACCGGGTGGTGGCCGCCATGTCGGTCTCGGGCCCGGCGGAGCGGATCGACGCCCTCGACCGGGAGGAGCTGGCCGGGGCCATGCGGAAGCTCGCGCTGGACTTCGGCGCCGAGCTCAGCCCGATGGCCGGCGGGAGCTGAAGCATTAGTCTGTTGCGCTATGAGCAACACGTCCGTTCAGTCGGTCGATCGGGCCATCGCCATCCTGGAGATCCTGGCGCGGAGGGGGCGACGCGGGTGACGGACCTCGCCGTCCAGCTCGACGTGCACAAGTCCACGGCCTTCCGGCTGCTGGCCGCGCTGGAGCAGGGCGGGCTGGTGGAGCAGAGCGGTGACCGCGGCCGCTACCGCCTCACAACTGGGTGGGCCAGCGCACCCCCTCGCACGCCACCTCCAGCGGCAAGGTGCTGCTGGCGTTCGGGGCGCTGTGGCTGCCCGCCGAGCCGGCGCGTTTCACGCCCTCGACGCTCACCGAGGCCGGGCGGCTGGGGCTGGCCGAGATCAGGGAGCGCGGCTGGGCCACCACGGTGGAGGAGCTGGAGGTGGGCCTGAACGCGGTGGCCGCGCCGATCAGGGGCAGCGACGGCTCGGTGGTGGCCGCGGTGAGCGTCTCGGGGCCGTCCTACCGGCTCACGCCCGAGCGGCTGCCCGAGGTCGGGGCGCTCCTGGCCGAGGGCGCGAGGGAGATAAGCCAGCGCATCGGCTATTACCGTTGACGGCATGTGTAGAAGCATCAAGACCCTGCGCCCGCCGTACACCGAGGACGTGACGGAAGACGACGTACGGGCGGCGGCGCTCCAGTACGTACGCAAGATCTCCGGGTTCCGCGCGCCCGCCGCGCACAACGCCGAGGCGTTCGACCGGGCCGTCGAGACGATCACCAAGGCGTCGGAGGAGTTGCTCGCGGCGCTGCAGGTGCGCGGAGGGCGTTGACACGATCCCCCGGTGGGAGAAGTGTCCCCTGTAACCGCATCCATCTCGCCAGGGGGCACCCCGTGATCAGTGGGCTGTATCAGGGTACGGACGGAGACTCGCGCCTCGAACTCCGGGTGGATGTGGACGGGGCGCGGCCCACGGGGCGGGTGAGCGGGGACCTGTTCACCACGGCCGGCGCGACCACGTCCTATGCCGGCTCGTTCGTGGTGAACACGGCCGCGGCGGTGGCCGAGGGCGCGGGGACGAAGATCACCGGGCGCGGGACGTTCTCCTTCGACACCCCGGCCAAGGACGTGACGGTCGCGATCAGCGGCACGGTGGGCACCGCCCAGGTCGCCGGTCAGAGCTATCAGCTGACGTTCTCCGGCCGCCACTTCCGTACCGTGCTGCTGGAACAGGACTCGGTGGCGGGCACCGAGCCGTTCGAGAGGTACGACACCGGGACCCTGCCCGGCCCGACCGGCTCGCCGGCGAGGGAGCTGAGCGTGGCCGCCGCGTACGACGAGGCGGGGATCCGCCTGACCATCAACCCGCCCGGGGTGATCCCGGTCGACGGGTCGGGCGCGGACCTGGCGTGGGACGACGCCGAGCTGCATCACGCGATGACGCAGCAGTTCAGCGCGTTCGGGGACGTACCGGCCTGGCGGGTGTGGCTGCTGGTGGCCAGCAAGCACGTGGGCGGCTACCGGGGCATCATGTTCGACTACGACGACGCGCATCAGCGGCAGGGATCCGCGGTCTTCTACGACGCGATCAAAGGCCGGACCCCGCAGGCGCAGCGGGCGCAGCTGCGCACGTACGTGCACGAGCTCGGCCACGCCTTCAACCTGCTGCACTCGTGGCAGAAGAACCTGGGCAACCCACCCCAGCCGCTCGGCCCGAACGGCGGCTTCGGTGACCTGTCGTGGATGAACTACGTCCAGAACTACCAGCCCGGCGGCGAGCAGGGCTACTGGGCCGCCTTCCCCTTCCAGTTCACCGACCCCGAGCTCGTCCACCTTCGCCATGGTTTCTACCGGGACGTGGCCATGGGCGCCAACGCCTTCGGCACCGGCGCCGCCGACATCGCGCCCTTCGAGCAGCCGGTCGTGGACCAGTCAGGGCTGCGGCTCGAACTGCGGGCCAAGGAGTCGTTCGGCTTCGGCGAGCCCGTCGTGGTGGAGCTGAAGCTGTCCACGGCCGGGGAGCCGCGCACCACGCACGGCCACCTCCACCCCGACACCGAGTTCACCCAGGTCACCATCACCCAGCCGACCGGCAGGACCGTGCTCTACCGGCCGATGATGCGGCACTGCGTCGACAGCTCACCCGACATCCGGCTCGACTCGGGCAACCCGGCCATGTACCGCAGCGCCTACATCGGGCACGGCCGCGACGGGCACTACTTCCAGCAGCCCGGCGAGTACCAGGTGCGCGGCCAGTACATCGCCGCCGACGGATCCCGCATCGTCTCCCCCGCCTGCCTGGTCAAGGTGCGCTACCCGGTCGGCGCGGACGACCACCGGGTGGCCGAGCTGATGCTCGGCGACGAGCAGGGCAAGCTGTTCTCGCTGCTCGGCTCCGACTCGCCGACGCTGAGCTCGGGCAACCGGGCGCTGGACGAGGTGATCGGCAGGTACGGCGGCCACCCGCTGGCCGTCTACGCCCGGATGGTCAAGGGGCTCAACGCCGAGCGGGAGTTCAAGGCGATCACCGCCGCCAAGCACGTACGGATCCGGCCACCGGACCTCAAGCAGGGCATCGAGCAGCTCACCGCGGTGGCCCGTGACGCCAGCGTCGACAACATCACCCTGAACATGGTGCTGCGCCGCCTGGCCAGGGCCGAAGCCCGGCAGGGCGACCTCGATCGGGCGAACGCGGTGATGGACAAGATGGTCGCGCTGTTCCAGGCCAAAGGGGTCAACCCCATCGTCATGGGGCAGATCAGACGGCAGGCCGAGCTCACGAAGGCGGCCCTCAGCGCGGAAGCATGACCGGCTGGTCGCCCGAGCAGCCGATCCGCACTTCGACGTCGGTGCCCTCGTCTTCGTCGGCGTCGAACTCGACCCTGGCCTCCTGCCGGGGGCCCGGGTCGACGTCGTCGACGGAGTAGCCCTGGGCGGGGCTCCACGAGCGCAGTGTCACCCGGCCGCCCGCGCAGGAGGCGATCACGGTGCCGCCGGCCGTACGGAGGACCTTGTCGCCACGCGGACCCGCGGACGCCTTCGGGGCGGCGGTCCCGGGCGGCCGCACAGGAGCGGTGGCGAGGGCGGCGCGGATCTCGCTCTGGCTCAGCACCCGCCCGGACGTGCCGGTGAACACTCCGCCGAGCAGCCCGAGCACCGCCACGGCCGCACCCGTCGCGGCGAGCGCGGTGGCGGCCCAGGCCAGCACGAGTCGCTTCACCACGCCAGCTTCCCCCCTCTCCGGATAAGGCCGGGTTAACGCCACGATAAGGCGGCCCTGCCCATGTCCTGGCACCCTCTACCGTTGCCATATATGGCTGACATCCTGCTCATCGAGGACGACGTGGCGATCCGCACGGCGCTGAGCCGCGGGCTGCGGGAGCTCGGCCATGCCGTCTCCTCCTCCCCCACGGCCCTGGACGGGTTGCGGCTGGCCGTCGAGGACCGGCCCGACCTGATCGTGCTCGATCTGGGGCTGCCCGACCTCGACGGCGTGGACCTGCTGCGCATGCTGCGGGCGGTGAGCCGGGTGCCGGTGATCGTCGCCACCGCCCGTGACGGGGATGCCGAGATGGTGCCGGTGCTCGACGCGGGTGCCGACGACTACGTGGTCAAGCCGTACAGCTCCGCGCAGCTCGACGCCCGGATCAGGGCTGTGCTGCGCCGCGCGGGCGACTCCGCGCCCGAGCCGCTGGAGGTCGGCGCGCTGCGCGTCGACCCGCGTGCGCGGGTCGCCACGATCGGCGGCGAGGAGCTGGACCTGACGCCGCGCGAGTTCGACGTGCTGCGCTACCTCGCCGCCCGGCCCGGCGAGGTGGTCACCAAGCGGGAACTGCTGACCGAGGTGTGGCAGCTCCCGTACGGCGGGGCGGACAAGACCGTCGATGTGCACCTGTCGTGGCTGCGCAGGAAACTGGGCGAGACCGCCGCGGAACCGCGTTATCTGCACACGGTGCGAGGCGTCGGGGTCAAGCTGGTCGAACCGTCATGAGGCGCTGGCTGGCGCTCCTGGTGGCCGCGACCACCTCGGTCGTGCTGATCGCGCTGCTGGTGCCGATGGCGCTGCTGATCCGCTCCGTGGCCCAGAACGGCGCCATGAACCGCGCCACCGCCGCCGCCGAGTCGGTCGCCGTCGCGGTCGGCACGCCCGACCTGGAGCTCGCGGTGGCGAAGGTCTCCTACCCCGTGACGGTGTTCATGCCCGACGGGCGGACGCTCGGCCAGGCCGCGCCCCGCTCCGACGCGGTACGGCTGGCCACCACCGGCCGTAGCGTCACGGCCGAGGCCCCGGGCGGCAGGGAGGTGCTCGTCTCGGTGCGTTCCCCGGAGGGAACGGTGGTGATCAGGGCGTTCGCGGACGAGGCGGAACTACTGCGCGGGGTCCGCGAGGCGTGGCTGGCGCTGCTGGTGCTCGGCCTGGCGCTGGCGATGCTGGGCATCGTCCTGGCCGACCGGCTGGCGCTCGCCGTCACCAGGCCGATCGACGGGCTGGCCAAGGTCTCGCACCGGCTGGCGGGCGGCGACCTGGCCGCGCGGGCGGAGCCGGGCGGCCCGCCGGAGGTGCGCTCGGTGGCGCTCGCGCTGAACCACCTGGCCGGGCGGATCCACGACCTGCTGGCGGCCGAGCGGGAGTCGGTGGCAGACCTGTCACACCGGCTGCGCACCCCTCTGACCGCTCTCCGGCTGGATGTGGAGTCGATGCGCGACCCTGAGGAGGCGGAACGCGTCGGGGCCCGCGTGGACGCCCTGGAGCGGGCCGTCAGCGCGGTCATCACCGACGCCCGCCGCCGCGCCGCCGGCCTGGAGGAGTGCGACGCGACGGCGGTGGTACGGGAGCGGGTGCGGTTCTGGTCGGTGCTCGCGGAGGATCAGGGACGGGCCGTCGAGGTGGACCTTCCGTCCGGCCCGCTCCCTGTGGCGGTCCGCGCGGAGGAGCTCGCCGCCTGCGTGGACGCGCTGCTCGGCAACGTGTTCGCGCACACTCCCGAAGGAGCCGCCCTGTCCGTACGGCTGGCGGCCCGCCCTCCCGGAGCCGTGCTGACGGTCTCCGACGAGGGCCCCGGCTTCGACCAGGCGCTCCTGGAGCGCGGCAACAGCGGAGGCGGATCCACCGGGCTCGGCCTGGACATCGCCCGGCGCACGGCCGAGGACGCGGGCGGGCGGCTGTCGGTCTCGGCCCCGTCCGGGGGCGGGGCGGTAGTGGAGGTGACGTTAACCGGGGCTTAGCGCGGCCTTACCGACGATCACGATTGCGTAGGGGCATGAACACAATCACCAAGTTCGTCGCAGCGGGTGCCGGAGCCGTCGTCCTCGTCGCGGGTGGCGGTGCCGCCTACGCCGCCGCCACGACCACCGCCGCGGCTCCCAAGGTCACGGCCGAGCGGGCCATCGAGATCGCGCACCAGCAGGTTCCCGGCGCGTGGGTCAAGGAGGTCTCCTACGACGGCCGCGGGAACCGGCCGGACGTGTGGGAGGTGGAGGTGGTCAAGGGCAACGTGGACCACGAACTCGACGTCGACGCGGCCACGGGGAAGGTCCTGGGCCAGAGCACCGACCGTACGGACGACGACGACTGACGCGCCGGCCGGGTGCGCCTCCTCTTCGAGGCGGCGCGCCCGGATCGTCAGCAGGAGTCGAGGATGCCGGTCATCGCGTCCTTCTCACCGGTGGTCAGCCACAGGTCGTACTTCGCTTTCACGTCGATCTGCTTGGCGATGTAGGTGCAGCGGTACGCCTTGCGCGGCGGCAGCCAGGTCGCGGCGTCGGAGTCGCTCTTCTGGCCGTTGAGCGGCCCGTCCACGGCCATCAGGTTCATCGGGTCGTTGGCGAACTCCTTGCGCTTGTCCGCCGTCCACTGCTGCGCGCCCTTCTGCCAGGCGTCCGACAGCGGGATCAGGTGGTCGATCTGCACGGCGGTGCTGGTGTCCTGGCCGCGCTTGAACGTGATGGTCTTGCCGCTGTAGGGGTCGTTCAGCACGCCGGTGAGGACGATGCAGTCGTGCGTGCCCGACTTGAACGTCTCGTCCTTCAGGTCGCGCTTCAAAATGTCGTTACGCGTGTCGCAGCCGTTGTGGTCGACGTCCGCCCATGCCGGGCCGAACTTCTCCCGCTCGAAGCCGGTACGCGGCGCGCGGCCTTTGACGGCGAGCTTGGCCAGCTTCTTGCGGGCGTCCCCCACGTCGGCCGACGAGGCCTTGCCCGTGTCGGCTTTAGGTGTCTGCGCATCCAGCTGCCCGCATCCCGCGAGCAATCCCACTGTGGCCAAACCGGCCAAACCCACCCGAAGCCGCACGCTCCACCCCCAGACTCAAGTTTTCGTAAAGTCTAGGTAGAGCAATTACCCCTAAGCGCCTATTTATCCCTCAAGTGCGTCAAGCAACCATTCGGCGAGGTAGGCGGCGTAGGACGAACGCACGTAGATCCGGTAGCCGCCCTCCCCCGCCAGTCGTTCGAGGAGTACGGCCGCCTTGCCCAGCAGCGTCTGGGCGTGCCCTGGGAACACCGCCGGGTGCAGGTCGATCGGGCAGCCGGTGATCAGGACGTCCAGCGCGCCCGGCCCCATGAGCTCCAGCACGGTCCGCTGCCCCGACACATCCACCCAACCGGGCCGCTCTTCGGCGCCACCCGACGCGTCCACCCTCCCGGGCCGCTCGTCGGTGTCCTCTGTCACGAGCCACCAGTCGGGTCCCAGCCGCAGCCCCACTCCCGGATCAGCCCCGCGAACCTCCCACATCCGCACGAAGGGCACCTCACGCAGGCATACCCGCTCGGAACCGGCGGCCTCAAAGCGGTCGGCGAACGCCGCCGCCGGGCTTTCCTTGCGGCAACCTTCCACCCGCCCGGCGACCGGCCGCACAGCCGGGTCACCGTCGCGCCGGGTGTTGCCGGGGTCGTAGAAGACCGGCTCGACCACCGTCACGGGCACGGCCGCCTCCCCCGACACCGCCGAGACCCGGTCGCCGACGGCCACGCCGCGGACCATGGCCAGGCTGAAGCTCCGCCCCAGCGCCGCGCTCAGGTAGCTGGAGGTCACGTGCCCCAGCATCGGCCCGGTCTGGCCCACAACCTGGGCACCCTCCGCTACGAACGCGGCCGGATCGTCGGCGAGCAGCCCCACCAGCCGCTTGCGCCCCTCGCGGGCGGTGTCGGGCCGCGCATGCGAGCGCTTGCCCACGAAGTCGGGCTTGCGCTTCGACACCAGCCACGACATGCCGAGGTCCTGCGGGGTGACCGTGCCGTCGGTCTCCTGGCCGACGATGGCGAACCCCTTCTCGGCCCGCAGCACGTGCATGGTCTCGGTCCCGTACGGCACCGCGCCCAGGTCCAGCACGGTCTCCCAAAGCGACCTGCCGTACCACCAGGGCACGTTGACCTCGTAGGCCAGCTCGCCGGAGAAGCTGATCCTGAACACCCGCCCGTCGACGCCCAGCACACTGGTGGCCGCGTACGTCATGAACGCCAGCTCCTCGGCCCCCGGCTCGATCAGCCCGATGATCTCCCGCGCCTTCGGTCCCACCACCGCGACCGTCGCCCAGTGGTCCGACACGGACGTGAACGACACCTCAAGCCCCGGCCACTCGGTCTGCCGCCACTCCTCCAGCCAGTCGAGCACGGCCGCCGCGTTGCCGGTGGTCGTGGTCATCAGGTAGTGGTCGTCGGCCAGGCGCGTGGTCGGCCACGGTCACATCTCGATGCAGATCGGCGAAGGCGTCGGTGGACAGCGGGTCCACCACCCAGAGCGCCGCCGGGGGCCGCAGGGGGAGCTCGTCGGTCTCCGGTACGCGGAAGCCGCCTCCCTGCCTCTTGCCCGTCGGCCGGGCCGCCTGGCAGCCCGCCGCGTAGCCGTCCTGGATGGCCTCAGCGATGCCGTAGCGGCCCCGGCAGGCGCCGGCGGAGCGTTCGGCCTGGGCGGAGACGCCGGGCACGAACGCCTGCGCCTCCTCGTCGAACACGGTCCGGCCCTGCGACTGGCTGAACAGGTGGACGACCGGGTTCCAGCCGCCGGCGACGGCCAGCAGGTCGGCCTCGAAACGCCGCTCACCGACCAGGACCTCGGTGAGCACACCGTCGGCATCCGCCACGGTCCCCGTGACTGTCCCAGTGACGATCTGCTCAGCGAACTCGTGCTCGTCGGCACCGGCTCGCGGGCGCGGATCGATGATGGCGGCGATCTCGACCCCGGCCGCCCGCAGGTCGCGCGCCGCCTCGTAACCCGAGTCCGTACAGGCGAAGACGACCGCCCGGCGGCCGGGCCGTACGCCGTAGCGGTTGACGTAGGTGCGGGCGGCCGAGGCGAGCATCACGCCGGGCCGGTCGTTGCCGGGGAAGGCGAGCGAACGTTCCTGCGCGCCGGTCGCCAGGACGACCTGGGCCGCGCGCAGATGCCACAACCGCTCACCCCGGGGGCGGCGCTCGACGGCCACCACGTAGTTGTGGTCGTAGTAGCCGATCGCCGTGGTCCTGGTGAGCACCCGGACGTCGGGCATGGACGCCAGCCGGGCGCGTACCAGGGCCACCCAGTCGAGCGCGCGGGCGCCGTCCAGGCGGACCCGGCTGTTGAGCAGGTCGCCGCCGAGCCGGGGCTGGTCGTCGACGAGGATCACCCGGGCGCCCGCCACCCCGGCGCTGAGCGCCGCGGCCAGCCCGGCGGGGCCGCCGCCGACCACCAGGACGTCACAGTGCAGGTAGCCCTTGTCGCAGCGGCGAGCGTGTCGCCGGGATGCCCCTCCATACGGCGACCGTCGAAGCTGAACGACAGCACGACGGAGCGGTCCACCAGACCGCCCGTGTCCAGACGGGTCATGGCGCCTTCCAGAACTCGTGGGTGGCGGTGTGCCGCCGGAGCGTGAACCAGGTCCGGCAGCCGTGCACGTGGAACCAGCGCTCGTCGAACCAGCCCTTGGGGTTGTCCCGCAGGAACACGTACTCGGCCCACTCCGCGTCCGTGACGGTGGCGGGCGTCTCGGGGTAGGCGATGCCTGGCTCCAATGATCACCAAACGAGGCCGGCTCACCATGCGCCCTCCGGTTGTTCCCTAATACGCAACAAGCACCGGACTACGCAACGACATAGAGCCCACCGAACCCCCGGACAAGGCCCCGGCAAGGTCACATGTCGCCCAGGTATGGGCCTACCGAATGGCCACCGGCTCTCGGCCGGACCACGGACGGGGCCCAGAACGCGCACGTCACGCCGCCCAGCGCGCTCCACCGGAGGAGCGTGTCCCTGGACAGAGCCCGGCCCCGTGCGGGGGTGGGGTTCGCCGGGCCGGCCGCAAAAAGGATCCCGCCTTAAAAGGCGGGACCCCTCACGACGGGAGAGCCAGGCGACCACCGGGTTGCGGGGCAGTGCCCCGACCTTCAGGCCGGGGGGTGAAGGCCCGCGCGGGAGTGCCCGCCAGGGCGCGAGGGTGCTCTAACTTGGCTGGTTTTGCTGCTCGATGTACTGGCGCACGATCGACAGGGGTGCGCCGCCGACGCTCCCGGCGAAGTAGGAACCCGACCACAGCTTGTTCGCGCGGTAGTAGTGGGCGGCCAGTTCGGGAAACTCCTGGCGCATTCGCCGGGAGGCCACACCCTTGAGCGAGTTGACCAGCTTGGACAGGGCGACCTTCGGCGGGAAGTTCACCAGCAGGTGGACGTGGTCGTGGCCGCCGTTGAACTCGGTCAGTTCGGTCTCGAAATCCGCGCACACGTCCCTCATGATCTCTTCCATTCGGGTCAAGTGGGTGTCGGCGAACACCTTATGCCGGAACTTCGTCACGAAAACCAAATGGGCGTGGAGAACGAAAACACAGTGCCTACCAGTTCTGATGTCGCCAGTTTCAGCCATAACCCAATACTAGATCGGCTAGGATTCAGGGGTGAGCGGGCCGGAGGTGGTCAAGCGGCAGCGCGGGCATAAAGCCCGCCTGGAGCTGACCTGCGCCCAGTCCGCGCTCCTGGACGAGCAGGCATCCGCCGCGATCACCCTATGGAACTGCCTGCACGCCTACTGGACGCACTTCCCCAGCAGAAGACCGACGCTGGCCCAGGCTGATCAGGCGATCCGCCAAGCCCGCGCGGACTTCCCGTTCCTAGCCGTACTGCCCGCCCAAGCCGCCCAAGCCGTCCTGAAAACGTATCGGCAGGCGTGGGAGAACTTCTTCAACCCCGATCACCCCGCCCGAAAGCCCACGTTCAAGTCCAAGAAGAACCACCCTCAACCGGCGGTCGATGTCCCCCAGGCCCGCAACATGCGCATCGTTCGCCTGTCAACGCGGTGGGGCGCACTCACCCTGCCGATGGTCGGGCGAGTGCGGTTTCGATGGACCAAGGACCTGCCCGGCGTCGGGAAGAACTCTCCTGCGGGCAAGGTGACCGGCGGACGCCTGATCAAGGACGCGTTCGGCTGGCAGATCGTGTTCCGCACCGAAACCCTGCACGCGCCCGCCTGCGCGCATCAGGGCCCACAAGTCGGGATCGACCGAGGCATCAACGTCGCCCTGGCGTTGTCCGACGGCACCATGCGCGAACACGGCGACTGGCTCACTCCCGGCGAGAAAGAGCACCTGCGCCGTTTGGAGAAGAAGTCCGCCCGCCAGCGCGCGTCCCGGCCGAACAGGACCCGCCCCTCCCACCGAGAGCGGCGCACCTACGACCAGATCGCCCGGCTCCGCGCGAAAGCCAAGCGCAGGGCCATCGACTGGCAGCACCAAACCACCACCGAACTCGCCGCCACCTTCGCCGTGATCAAGGTGGAGAAACTCCAGATCGCGAACATGCTCCGCTCCGCCAAGGGCACGATCGACGCCCCCGGCAAGAACGTCACCCAAAAGGCGGGGCTGAACCGCTCGATCAGCGGCCAGGCGTGGGGCCGGACCGTCACCCTGCTCGAATACAAGACCACCGACCATGGCGGGCAGGTCGTCAAAGTCCCCGCCCCAGGCACCTCACAGACCTGCCACCGATGCCACCACCGCGACCCGGCCAGCCGCAACGCAACCGTATTCGCCTGCGTCAACCCCGCCTGCGGATGGGTCGGCCATGCCGACACCAACGCCGCGATCAACATCAACAACGCCGCTGGACTAGTGGTGTCAGGACGTGGAGACCTCGGGAGTACCCGGTCTGCGAAACATCAACCCCCGCGCGCCGCCTAACCGCCACGCGACGGGAGAACCCCCGGCCCTAAGGGCCGGGGAGGAGGTCAAGAGCGCCCGTACGAGTCCTCAAGGCGCTCGATGTCGTCCTCGTCGAAGTGACCGAAGGCGATCTCGAGGATCCGCGTCGCGGGCCCGGACGAGCTGAGCCGGTGCGTCTGCCCCTGCTGGATCAGCACCCGATCCCCCACAGCGGGCTCGATGCGCTTCCCGTCCACCTCGAACACGCACCCCGGGTCGAGCGCCACCCACAGCTCGGAGCGGTGCTCATGACGCTGCAGGCTCAGCCGTTGCCCTGGCGAGACCTCGATGATCTTTACGGTGGACACCTCGTTGAGGGTGAACCGCTCGAATCCACCCCACGGCCGCTCATCACGGATCACAGCCGCCAGCCTGTCGATGTCCTGCATCGCCCCTCCATGGAAAAGTCACGCCATAAACCCGCGCTCAAACTACCAGGCGTCCCCTGACCAGGCGGTAAGCGGCCTGGCACCGCACGGCCGGACGACGCACGGCCGGACGACGCGTGGCCGGACGACGCGTGGCCGGACGACGCGTGGCCCGACAAAGGACGGCCAGACGGCGCACGGCCCGACAAAGCACGGCCAGACGACGCACGGCCCGACGAGTTGGTCAGGTGATGAGGATGCCGCCGTCGACGGGCAGGACGACGCCCGTGATGTACGACGACGCGTCACTCGCCAGGAAGACCGCCGCGGCCACCAGCTCCGCCGCTTCCCCCACCCGCCCCATGACCACCCGCTGCGCGACCATCCGCTCCATGTAGTCGGCCTTGAACTGCACCGTCATCTCCGAGGCGAAGAACCCGGGCTCCAGGCAGTTGACCCGGATCCCCCGCCGTCCCGTCCACTGCTGCGCCAGGTCGCGGGTCAGCCCGATCACCGCCGCCTTCGACGCGCTGTAGGCGGCCTGCGGCAGCCCGGCCGTCGTCTCCGCCAGGATGCTGCCGATGTTGACGATCGACGAGCCGGGCCGCATCACCCGCGCGCACGCCTGCGCCATCCAGTACGTGCCGTGCAGGTTGATGTCGACCACCTGCCGGAACTCCTCCGGCGTCTCCCGCAGCGCTGGCACGGCGGTGCCGACCCCGGCGTTGTTGATCAGCACGTCGACCGCGCCCATGGTCTCCACGGCCGCGGCGACCAGCGCCTGGCAGTCCTCGACCTTGGCCACGTCGGTCGGCACGGCCAGGCACCGGCGGCCGGTCTCCTCGACCAGCCGCCGCGTCTCGTCCAGCCGATCCTGCCGCCGGGCCCCGATCACGATGTCGGCCCCGGCCTCGGCCAGCCCGCGGGCGAAGGCCACGCCCAGCCCCGACGACGCGCCGGTGACGATGGCGACCTTCCCGTCGAGGCTGAAGCGTTGCAGCATCCTAGAGACCGTAATCCTTGTCGAGGCTGAAGCGTTGCAGAATCCTAGAGGCCGTATTCCTTGACGATCCGCTCGTGGCGCTCGACCTCCACGTCGACCTCCTTGGCCAGGTCGAGCCAGGCCAGCGGGTGCGACCAGCGCTCGGTGGCGTCGTCGAGCAGGGCGTCGACCTCGGTCGCCGACACGTCCGGCGGCACCGCGACCCAGCCGAACACACCAGGCAGCGGCTCGCCGCCGGTCGGGTGGGTGACCATGTAGTTCTCGTCGCTGTAGACCCACATCGGCCAGCCGCGCTCGGCCATGACCTCGGTGAACTCCGCCCAGTCCTCCTCGTTCGGCGCGGCGCCGTCGAAGAAGTAGCTGGTGTAGCCGCCGGGGCGGAGGACGCGGACCGCGGCGAAGGGCGGCACGAAGTTCTGCTGCTCTTCGGGGTCGTCGGGGACCGGCTCCAGCAGTTGCGGGTCGAACACGACCAGGTCACCAGCGTTGTAGTCCATGCCGCGCGGCTGTGGCAGGGCAAGCCGGGCGGTGGCCGGGCCGGTGCGGATGGACAGGATCTGGCGCTGGCCGCCGTCGGGCGCGGGGAGGATGACCCGGATCAGGCCCATCTCCTCCTCGATCGGCCCCTCGGTCGACTTGATCGGCATGCCGATCTTGGCCGTGCCCTTGCGGACGATGTCCCAGTCCTCGCTCGAGGTGGCCATGACGATCATGCGCCAGGTGTCCTCTTCGGTGATCTCGTCGATCACTTCGAGCAGCGCCTTGGCGCCCTTGGCGTTGTCGTCGAGCTGCTGGGCCGCGGTGGCGACCAGGCGGCGCGCCTCGACGCCGCCCCCGGCGGCCACGGCGTGCTCGGCCGCCTCCAGCGCCTCCGGCCAGCGCTCGCGGGCGCTGTGGAGACGGGCCATCGCGAGGTATTGGGTGTCGTGCGGCAGCAGCGCCGCCATCTGCTCCAGCCGCTCGTCCTGGCGGGCCTCGATGAGCAGCGTGGTCAGCGTGGAGACGTCGTCGGGGTCGGCGGTGGCGATGTCGCCGGAGTCGACCAGCAGCTTCCAGTAGATGTCGGCGCCCGTCGCCGGGTAGCCGAGGAAGCCGAGCGTGGTGGTGTGGCGGCGGGTGGTCTCCAGGTCCTCGCCGGAGCGCGGGGCCAGCCAGCCGGTCCACCGCTCGGGGTCGGCGTTGTGGCCGTCGGCGGCGTCGAAGTAGGCGACCCGCTCCTCGACCGGGCAGGGCGCGGGCGGCTCGGTCGTCGCGTCGGCGGCGGCGCGCAGGGCGGCGATCCGCTCGGCCACGCCCGTGCTGTCGCGCAGCTCGGCGGCGGCCGACTGGGCCAGGTCGGCCAGCAGCCGCGCCTGCCAGACGCCCTGCCTGGCGATGGCCAGCTCGCCGGCGACCAGCGAGAGCTCGAAGCGGGCGCGGTAGCCGCCCATCATGCCGTAGTAGTCGATCCACTGGCGCAGCACGCGCCCGAGCTGCCAGGTGTTGGTGATCTGCGAGGAGCCGGCCAGCTTGGCGACGGCGTGTGTCCACTCGACCCACGAGCGCGGGTGCTCGCCGACCACGTCGAGGTCGGGCAGCGCGTCGACGGCCTCGGCGATGCGGCCCAGCGTGGCCAGGATCAGCGCGCGGCGTACGCCGTCGTTGCGTTCCTTGGACACCGGGTCGTCGGCCTGGAAGTCGGCCGCGGCCTGGAGCGCGGCCAGCGCGTCCTCGCCGCGTCCGGCGGCCAGCAGCGCGCGGGCGCTCTCGGCGCCGAGCTCCCAGCTGGCCTCGCGGTCGGCGGCGCGCAGCCGCTCGACGGCGGTCTCGGCGTAGGTCACGGCTTCGCCGGCCCGGCCCGCGTCGATGAGCGCGGCGACGTACTGCGTCACCAGCCCGGTGTAGGCGGGGTTGGCCGGCTCCAGGTCCTGGATGACCGCGTCGAGCGTCTCCAGGCGCTCGGTGGCATAGCCAGGGCCGTCGGCGTTGGCCCACGCCAGGGCGAGCGCCTCTACCGCGGCCGGGGTGGCCGGGCAGTCACGCACCTCTTCGCGCTGAGCGAACGACAGCAGGTGCTCGGCGTCACCGATCGCGACGGCACCCTGCGCACGGTCGCCCACGCGGCCGAGCAGGTGCCAGTAGCGGGCGTAGAACTCGAGCCACGGGAGCTCCAGGGCCTCCGCCTGCTGGGCGATGGCCGGAGCCATCACGTCTAGCTGGGGGTATCGCCCCTCGTAGGCCTGTGCGGGCAGGTCTCCCAGCGCCATGGCGAGCCCCACGTTGCCCGCCTCAGAAAGCTGCTGCTGGGTTTCACCGACCCAGGCCCAGATGTCCACGTCCATGAGCAGTCAGTCTGCCAGGTCAATCACCGTGCCCAAAACGCAGAAGCTCGATGAGCTCGTCCGATTCATCATTGTTGAGTACCGAAAATACAGATGCCAGCAGATCATCGGTCACCTCTTCGACCGCGGCCCTTTTCGCGACGACAGCGGGACCCGGCTTCTGGTACGGCTCCGGCCACGTGAAGAACTTCGCCATCACCTCACCGGTGGCGTGTCCGAAAGGGGTGCCGTCGTGGTCGGCCGCCAGCATCGCCTCCAGCGGGTCGAGGCCCGCCGCGATCACCGCGTTGGCGTGCAGCCCCCCTCGCAGCTCCCGTACGACGTGCATGAGCTGCGTGGCCCGCGCGGGCGCGTCGTCAGGCAGGGGTACGGCCCGCCACCCGGCGAACAACGGCGCCCCGGCGGCCGGGGCCTGGGCGACGACCGGTTCGAGCAGCTCGGCGAGCCTGGCGCAGCCGTCGTAGCCGCCGAGCCTGCGCCGCCCCCACTCGTGGCAGACGTCGGTGTAGATCTCGACGGCCCGCTCGACGCTCAGCTTGCGCCCGCCGTACCAGCTCTCCTCGACGTGGGCGGCGGGGAAGAAGACCGCGACGGAGGTGACGACGTCGGCGGCGCACTCGCCGAGGACCCCGCAGCGCCCGCGGAAGTAGAACTCACGCGGGCCGAGGCCGTACTCCTCGCAGCGGGCCTTGGCCTCTCTGGAGACCATGAAGCCGCCACCGTATTGGCCGATGGGGCCCTTGACGCGCGCCGCCGTGGTTCTGGGGTCCGCCATGTCCACCTTCCCTCCGCTCGCAAAAGCTCAGTTCGGCAAGTGGACTCAGCATCCCTCAGGAGAACATCATTCTGCAAGCATCAGGTTCCCGCCCGCGACGATGACGGCGGGGCCGGTCAGGTAGCTGGTCTCCTCGGTGAGCGTGACGACGACGGTGCCGCCGGGCACCTCGATCGTCCACTTGCCGGTGGTCTCCCCGCTCAGGCCCGCCGCCGCGACGGCGGTGGCGACCGTGCCGGTGCCGCAGGATCGGGTCTCGCCCGAGCCGCGCTCGTAGACGCGCATGACCGCGCGGCTGGGGCCGACCGCGTTGAACAGCTCGATGTTGACGCCGCTGGGGAAGACCCCCGGGTCGAAGCCGGGCTGGTGGGTCAGGTCGAGCTGGACGACGGGGTCGCCGATGGGGCAGGCCAGGTGCGGGTTGCCGACGTCGACGTGGACGCCTTCGTACTCGTGACCGGCGACGGTGGTGACGCTGTGGCCGCGCACGACGGGCTTGCCCATGTCGACGGTGACGTCGCCGTTGTCCTCGATGCGGATCTTCCTGACGCCGCCCCTGGTCGCGATGCTGAAGTCACTCTCCCCGACCAGCCCCGTCTCGACGAGGTAGCGGGCGAAGACGCGGGCGCCGTTGCCGCACATCTCGGCCATGCTGCCGTCGGCGTTGCGGTAGTCCATGAACCACTCGGCCGTGGCGGCCTGGTCGGCCACCTCGGGGCTCAGCTTGGTACGGACCACGCGCAGGACGCCGTCGGCGCCGATCCCGGAGCGCCGTTCGCAGATCTTGGCGACCAGCACGGCGGACAAGTCGAGCTCGCCCTCGGGGTCAGGGAGGATGACGAAATCGTTCTCGGTGCCGTGACCCTTAAGGAAGCGCATTTGACCATTTTATGCGGAGCCTTGGCCGGCGATCCGCGCCAGGGAGCGATCCAGCAGGTCAGGGGCGTCGTAGGGCAGCCAGTGGACCCGCGGGTCGCGGCGGAACCACGACTCCTGGCGGCGGGCGAAGCGCCTGGTCGCCCGGACGGTCTCGGCGAACGCCTGCTCCTCGCTCCACTCGCCGTCGAGGAAGCGCGCCACCTGGGCGTAGCCCAGCGCGCGGCTCGCCGTACGCCCCTCGGCCAGGCCCTGCCCGAGCAGTGCCCGCACCTCGTCGACCAGGCCCGCCGCCCACATGCGCCCGACCCGGATCTCGATCCGCTCGTCGAGCTCCGGCCTGGGCACCTCCAGCCCGATCTGCACGCTCGGGTAGAGCGCCTCGAAGGACGGCATGGTGGCCGAGAACGGGCGGCCCGAATGCTCGATCACCTCCAGCGCGCGCACGATGCGGCGGCCGTTGCTCGGCAGGATCGCCGACGCGGCGGCCGGATCGGCCTCGCGCAGCCGCTCGTACAGCGGGGCCGGGCCGCGTTCGGCCAGCTCAGCCTCCAGCCGGGCCCTGATCTCCGGGTCGGTGCCGGGGAAGTCCAGATCGTCGATGGCCGCGCGCACGTAGAGCCCGCTGCCGCCGACCAGCACGGGCGCGGCCAGCGACTCGATGAGCGGCCTGGCCAGCTTCTGGTATTCGGCCACGCTGGCGGTCTCGGTGACGTCCCAGATGTCGAGCAGGTGGTGCGGCACCCCCCGCTGTTCGGCCGGGGAAAGCTTCGCCGTGCCTATGTCCATCCCTCGATAGAGCTGCATCGAGTCGGCGTTGATGCACTCGCCCCCGAGACGGAGCGCGAGATCCACGGCGAGATCGGACTTCCCGGCGGCCGTGGGGCCCACGACGGCGATGACTGGTTGCTGACGCACACCGACAAGTGTGTCAACTGTGCAGGTATGGACGGACCGACTAGAGATCGAGCGTCTAGAGATCGAGAAGTGTCGGCTGCAGGTATCCCTCGTGGGTCAGCAGCCAGCGCTTGGTCTCCACGCCCTCGCCGCCGCTGAAGCCGCCCAGCCCGTTGCCCGCGACGACGCGGTGGCAGGGCACGACGATCGGGATCGGGTTCGAGCCCATGATCGAGCCGATGCCGCGGGCCGGCACTCGCGAACCGCTCCGCTCGGCCAGCTCGCCGTAGGTGACGGCGGTGCCGTACGGAATGCCGTGCAGGGTTTTGAGCACCTGGCGCCGCGACCCGGAGGTCAGGCGCCAGTCGATCGGGGTCTCGAACGTACGCAGGTCACCGGCGAAGTAGGCGTTCAGCTCGGCGACGGCGAAGGCCGTGCGCTCGGGGTCGTCCACCTCGGTCAGATCCGCGAGCCGCTCCCCCGGATGCGTCCGAGAGCCCCATCCCGTGGCGGCCAGGCCGACCTCGGTCACCGCCAGCACGAACGGCCCTACCGGCGTCGGCACTTCGGCGAACGCGACCGTACCCATCATGTCCTCCCCTGGGGGAATTGCTCCCGGCATAAACACTAGGCGACTCCGGGATGGCCATGTGGCAAAGGCTCTTCAGGGCCGGGAATCCGTGTTGTTACTGAAGGTCCGCAGAAAGCCTCGGCCTTGAGGCCGGGGATGAATGCGGTCCCCTTTGGGGGATGGCCCGCCGGAGGCGGGGCAGGCCGGAGGCGGGGCAGGCCGGAGCGCGTAGCGCGGACCCGGAACCCGTCGGGTCCGCTCCGGGCGTCAGGTGGGTCGGCGTTGTTGTTCGATGTACGCCTTGATGATCGTGAGTGGTGCGCCGCCGCAGGAGGCGGCGAAGTAGGACGGGGACCAGAACACTCCACCCATGGGAGCGCGGTTGACAAGGCCGGTGAACTCCTTGCGCAGGTAGTGCGAGGAGACGCCTTTCAACGAGTTGACGAGCTTGGAGATCGCGACCTTGGGTGGGTAGTTCACCAGGAGGTGGACGTGGTCGTGTTCGCCGTTGAACTCCCGCAGCTCGGCCTCGAAGCTGTCGCAGACTTCGATCATGATGTCCTCGCAGCGGCGCAGCATGGCGTTGTCGAACACGTTCCTGCGGTATTTCGTAACGAAGACCAGATGGACGTGCAGTGCGGAAACTACGTGTCGGCCTCTTCTGTATTCATCTTCTGTGGCCATAGACCTGATGATAGTGTGTTCGAATCAGGTGTTCGGAGTGAGGGGGTGGTTCCGGCGAGGTTGCGCTACAACTACCGGCTGTACCCGGACGCCCCGGCGCGGGAGCTGCTGGCCCGGACCTTCGGGTGCGTGCGGGTGGTATGGAACGACGCCCTGGCGCTGCGCAAGCAGGCCCGCAAGACGGGCCTGCCGTGGATCGGCGGCACAGACATCCAGAAGATCTGCGTCACCGCCGCGAAGAGGACCCCGGAACGAGAGTGGCTCGGCGAGGTCTCCCCGGTCCCGTTGCAGCAGTCGCTGCGCGACCTGGACGCGGCGTACAAGAACTTCTTCGACTCGGTCTCGGGCAAGCGGCGCGGCCCGAAGATGGGACTGCCCCGGTTCAAGACCGCGCGCGACCGTCGGCAGACGGCACGGTTCAACGCCAACGCCAACGCCTTCCGCCTGCGTGACAGCGGGATGTTGTACCTCGCGAAGATCGGCGAGGTTGAGGTCCGCTGGTCCCGCCCGCTCCCGGTCGCCCCGTCGTCGGTCACGGTCATCAAGGATGCGGGCGGGCGCTACTTCGCCTCGTTCGTCGTCGAGGTGCCCGACGATTCTCAGATCCTGCCCGGACTCGACGCGGACCCCGAGAGCGGGATCGACCTCGGGCTGACCTGCTACGCGATCCTGTCGAACGGGGACAAGATCGCGAACCCGAAGTGGTTGCGACGGCGGGAGAAGAAGCTCGCCAAGCTCCAGCGGGAGCTGTCGCGCAAGAAGAAGGGATCGGCGAACCGGGACAAGGCTCGGGTCAAGGTAGCCCGCCAGCACGCGAAGGTGGGCGACGCGCGCAAGGACTTCCTGCACCAGGCCACAACCTCGATCATCCGTGAGAACCAAGCGGTGTACATCGAGGATCTGGCCGTGCGGGGCCTGGCGCGCGGGATGCTGGCCAAGTCTGTCAACGACGCCTCCTGGGGTGCGTTCCTGATCCTGCTGGATGGCAAAGCCCACCGATACGGGCGGACCCTTATCCGCATCGATCGGTGGTTCCCCTCCTCTCAGACCTGCCCCTGCTGCGGCTGGAAGGTCGGCAAACTCGCCCTGGACGTCCGCGAGTGGGACTGCCAGTCCTGCGGCGAACACCACGACCGGGACATCGCCGCTGCACTCAACATCCTCGCCGAAGGCCACCGCCTCCGACGGGAGCAGCACCGAAGGCAGGTGGCCGCCGGGCTGGCGGACATCCAAAACGACTGTGGAGAGCGGGTAAGACCGGGTGAGGCAACTCCGATCCCGGCACCGCCCGAAACCTACGCCGCGTGAGCGGCGTAGACGGAAGCAGTAAGAACCCTACGGCGATGTAGGGGAATCCCCGGCCTTCAGGCCGGGGAGGATGTCAACGTCACAGCATGTCAGCACCGAGCGCCACCGCACTCGACCGGATCCCCGGCTGGTTCTGGCCCGCCGACCAGCACCTTTTCGGCTGGTTTCTGTCGGCCGACGGGCCGGGCGACCTTCTGGAGCTCGGGGCGTACCTCGGTAAGAGCGCGGTCCTGATCGGCGGCCACCTGCGTCCGGGCGAGACGTTCACGGTCTGCGACCTGTTCGAGTCGGAAGCGCCGGACGCCGCGCGGTCCGCTGGACCCGCAGACGCCTCACCCGGCGCTGACGGTCTACCATCGCGCTCGTGTCCTCCCGTGAACTCGTCATCCTGGGAACCTCCAGCGCGGTGCCCACGCGCCACCGCAACCACAACGGTTACCTGCTGCGCTGGGACGGCCAGGGGTTCCTGTTCGACCCGGGCGAGGGAACGCAGCGGCAGATGGTGCACGCGGGCGTCAGCGCCAACGACGTCCACTGGCTGTGCCTGACCCACTTCCACGGCGATCACTGCCTGGGCGTGCCCGGCGTGGTGCAGCGCATCGCGCGTGACAAGGTCCGGCATCCCGTGCGAGCGGTCTACCCCGCCTCCGGCGCCGGTTACTGGCAGCGGCTCCGGCATGCCGCCGTCTTCGCCGACACCACGGTCATCGAGGAGCAGCCGGTCAGCGGCGAGCAGGCCATCATCGGCCCGCTGACCGCCCGCCGCCTGTCCCACCCCGTCGAGTCCTACGGCTACCGCCTCCAGGAGGCGACCAGCCGCCGCATGCTGCCCGACAAGCTGGCATCTTTCGGTATTCGCGGGCCGGAAATCAGCGAGCTCCAGCGCACCGGGTCCGTACGCGGCATCACGCTCGACCAGTGCAGCGTCCCCAGGCCGGGCCAGAGCGCCGCCTTCATCATGGACACCCGCCTGTGCGACGCCGTCTTCGAGCTCGCCTCCGGTACCGACCTGCTGGTGATCGAGTCGACGTTCCTGTCCGCCGAGAGCGCCCTGGCCAAGGAGTACGGCCATCTCACCGCGTTCGAGGCCGGTCTCGTCGCCGCCGACGCCGGTGTGCGCCGCCTGGTGCTGACCCACTTCTCCGAACGTTACGGCTTCGCCGACGAGCCCGCCTTCCTCAACGACGTACGGCGTAGCTATGACGGCGAGGTCATCCTGGCCCGCGACCTGATGAAGATCCCCGTCCCCCGACGACGGCACCCGTAGGTCACGGGACCAGCGGGCGCACCTCTTCGGCCACGAACCGGACGAAACCCTCGAGGTCGGGCTCATCGGCCGTCGGCTGAAGCACCACGGTGTCGCCTCCGGCGTCCGCCAGCCGTTGTACGGCCTCGGCCACCGTGCCCGCGTCCCCGGCGACCCCGAAGTCCGGTTTACCGGCATCGCCCCAGCGCTCGAGTTCGGCCTTGAGCCGTCCGGCCGCGTCCGGCCCAGTCGCCGCGTGCAAGTGCAAGATCACCTCGTGGCGGTCGGTACGCCCGGCCGCCGCCCGCCCCTCGTCGATGAGCCCACGAGCCCGCCGTACCTCGTCGGGCGGAGTTCCGGCGACCAGGATGGTGCCGTCGGCGGCCTCGCCGGACAGGCGCAGCGAGCGCGGCCCGATCGCCCCGGCGAGCACCGGGGCCGCCGTCTCCGGCGGCCAGTCGAGGGCGACGTCGTCGAGCCGCACGTAACGGCCCTCCACGGTGACCCGCTCACCGCGCAGCAGCGCCCGCAGGGCCGCGAGGTGCTCGCGCAGCAGGGTCACGGGCGAGTCCACCCGCGCGCCGGCCTGCGCCATCCACTCCTGTACACCGTGGCCGACGCCCAGCACGACCCGCCCCGGGAACAGCCGGTGGAGCGTGGCCACCTCCATAGCGGTCAGGGCGACGTTCCGCAGGGGCACCGGGAGCAGTCCGACGCCGACGCGCAGCCGCTCGGTCCAGGCCAGGGCCGCGGCCGCGCTGGCGATGCCGCTCTGGGAGAAGCAGTCCTCCCAGAGCCACAGCTCATCCAGCCCCGCCTCCTCCGCGGCACGGGCCACGCCGCGCATCCGTTCGGGCGGTAGCTGAGGCCGGAACACGGCACCGAGAGCAGTCATGAGATCTTTCCTACCCGCCCGCACCCGGAACGGACAACAGCCGCTAGACCAGGATCCGGGTGAGCAGGTCGTGCAGCTGGTCGCGTTCGGCGGCGTCGAGGGGGGCGAGGAGCTCGTCCTGGATGGCTCGCGCCTCCCGCGTCAGGCGGGTGAGTTCGCGCCGTCCCCGGGCGGTGATGGTGGCGGTGACCCTGCGGCGGTCGCCGGGGTCGCGAGCGCGGTCGACGAAGCCGGGCGCCGAGAGCTCGTCCAGGACCTTGACCACGTCGCTGGGGTCGATGCCGAGCCTGGCCGACAGGTCGCGCTGGGCGTGCGGCCCGAAATCCGCCAACGCCGCCAGCACGGCCATGTGCCACATGCGCAGCCCATCTGCCGCCAGCCGCGCGGCCAGCCGGCCTCTGGCCGCCTTCCCGGTCTTCGACAGCAGGTACGTGGTGAGTCCGAGCAGGCTCGGCGGCAGCGCTTCCATCCTGAATATTGTAGGGTCGACCCCAATAATAGGTCTCCACCCACTATTTCAGGAGATTTCCGGATGGACGTGCTGCATCCTCGGCTGCTGGTTTCGGCGTTCGCGGAGTGCTTCGCCTTCTATGACGCGGTCCTGCCGGAGGTGCTCGGGGCGAGCCTCGTGAAGGGCGGCCCGGACGGTCCCTACGCGCACTGGGACGTGGGTTCCGAGGGGGTGCTGTCGATGCTCGACCGTGGCCTCATGCCCGAGGCCGCCGACGCCCTGCCGGTGAACGCCGCCGCCCAGGATCGCGTCATGCTCGTCAGCCGGGTGGCCGACGTCGACCGGGCGTACGCCGTCTGCCTGGCCCACGGCGGCCGGTCCGTCACGGAGCCCGCGGACCGGCCCGGCTGGGGCGTGCGAGCCGCCCACGTCCGTGATCCGGAAGGCAATCTGGTGGAGTTCCAGTCCTACTGAGCGGGTACGCGGTCACTCGTACGGGCTGCGGCCCTCGTCGATCGCCTGGATCAGCCCGCGACCGTAGTCGTACGTCGCCCGGTGCAGACCGCCCCCGTAGCTGACCCTGGCCACCCCGAGCTCGGCCAGCCCGGCCAGATCCGGGACGCCCGGCCGGAACAGCACGTTCACCGGGCCGCCGACCTCGCTCACCACGGCCCGGATCTCCTCCGCGTCGCCGAGCACGATCGGGTAGACGCAGTCGGCGCCGGCCTCCAGATAGCGCCGCGCCCGCGCCACCGCCGCCGCCCGCGTCCCGTCGCCGTGCAGATAGGTGTCGACCCTGGCGTTGATCACCAGCGCCGGCCCGGCCGCGGCCCGCACACCGGCCAGGAACTCGGCCTGTGCCTCCACATCGACGAGCACGTCGGTGCGGGGGTCGGAGTCCTCCAGGTTGCAGCCCACCGCACCGGCCGCGAGCAGGCGTTCGGCCAGTTCGGCCGGCTTCAGGCCGTAGCCGCGCTCGACGTCCGCCGTCACGGGCACGTCCACCACGCGCGTGATACGGGCCACGGCGGCCATCATCTCGTCGACGGGGGTACCCTCGCCGTCCTCGTAGCCCAGCACCTTGGAGACGGCCGCGCTTCCCGTGGCGATCACCGGGAAGCCGGCCTCCTGTACGGCTCGCGCGGACGCGGCGTCCCAGACGTTGGGCAGCACCAGCGGGTTGCCGGGCACGTGCAGAGCGCGCAGCAGAGCCGCCTTGTCAGTGGTCATGCGGGCAGCCTAGAAAGGAAGCGGCTCCCACCAAAGGGCCAATGGCCCGGGGAACCGCCAAGCCACTTGCCTCGCGGTCCGCTGAGCCACCTGTCTCGCGGACCGCTGAGCCACCTGGCCAGGGGAACCGCTGAGCCATTTGGCCGGTCAGCAGCCGCTCTTCGAGCACTGTCCGATGACCTGGCCCGCCGGGCCGTCCGCCGGGCTCTCACCCGCGGACTCCTGCGCCGGTCTGGTCGGCGCCGACGTGGGCTTCTTGCCGTTCTGGGTCGGAGGCGTGGTGCGCGAGTCGGTGCCCGCCGACCCCTTGTCGAGGCCCGTGTCCGCCTTACCCGTGTCAGCCGTGTCGGCGTTGCCCGTGTCGGTGTCGGTCAAGGGCTCGTCGGCCACGTCGGACGGGGTGCCGGCGTCGGGGGCGTCCGTCTTGGCGTCGCCCATGGACGCCTCTTCGTCCTGCTGCAGTTCGTCGGTGGTGGCGGCCTGGCTCGACTGGCCCGCCTGACCGGCCGGCGTTGTCGGCTGGGTGGGACCGCCCGCCAGCGCGAAGCCGATGCCGCCCGCCGCGAGCACGGCGACGAGGGCCGACGCGGCGATGACGACGGTCTTCTTGTTGTTGGTGGACCTGGCTTTTCTGGCAGGTCTCGGCATATCGCCCGGCCCGGTGAGGATCTCCTGGCGATCCGGCTCCATCGGATCTTGCATGGTGCTGCGACTCCCTGCGGTCGTATCGGGAAAGCTCGCCGGCTTCCGCGGGTGATGGACCACACTAGCCGCAGGAGTGGAATGCTCGCGCACCAATCACAAAGGAATCACGACTTGTCACCACTTCATGCCATTCGGCCAGGTCGTCGTGACCGCCTGGCAGCCGCGGCAGGTGTGGCCGGGGTGATCGTCATCGCCGCGCTCGGTATTTTTCTGGCGTTCATGGGATCGCAAAGTCCCGAGCGGGAAAAGGCGCCGGAAAATGATCAGGAAAACGGGCTTTCCCATGGATCAAGCATTACGCCGGCGAGTCGTCCACCGCTCCCGACGTCATGGCCCTCGTACGCGACCCCGGCCGACAGCCTGGCGGCGGACGGCGGCCCACCCCCGGAGAACGGCCCGACTCCGGAGAAGCACCTGATACCCGAGAGGGGCCTGCCACCCGAGGAGGGCCTGACGCCTGAGAAGGGTCTAACGCCTGAGAAGGACCTCGCGCCCAAGGAGACCCTGACGCCCGGGGAGATCGCGGCCCGCCCGCGGCCCGTACCCTCACCGAGCCCGGGAGTAGGCGAAGCGCTGCCACCGCCCGCGCGAAGGGACAGCGCCACACCGAGCGGCCCGGCGGGCAGGACGCGGGCGCCCAAGTCCGTACCGACCCCGCCGAAGAGCAAGGACCCCGAACCGGCCGCACCGGCGACCGTGACCACCGCGCAGCCGACCCTGGCCACCGCGCAGGCCTCCCGGACAAGCGCGTCCACGCAAAGACCGGCGCCTTCCGTACCCCTGGGAACCGACCCGTGCGCGACCTTCCTCGACTTCCGCCGCGACTACTGCTACCGACTCCTCGGCCGATGACCCTCCCCGAAGGGCCTCACAGAAACCCCTCGCCGCAACGGACCGGACCGTCACACGACCGTCTCGATCTCTGTGACGGTCCGTCGTGGTTGGGGGCCTTCGGGGGGATGAGGACCCGCCCAGGGACGCAGCGCTAGGAAGCCGAGCACGCCCCGGCCGCGGGCACGGCCGGCGGCCGGCCGATGGTGGGCATGCCGAGCGATACGCCCTTGGCCGGAGCCGGGGCGCCCTGCCGCGCCTCCCAGGCGTCGCCCGCCCGGGTACAGCGGACGGAAACCGGCCCGTCGGCCACCAGGTGGTGCGGAGCCGCGTACGTGACCTCGACCGTGACCATGTCACCCGGCCGCGGCGTGTGGTCGCCGACCGCGAAGTGCACCAGGCGGTTGTCGGCGGCGCGGCCGGACAGCCGCCGCGTGGCGTCGTCCTTGCGGCCCTCGCCCTCGGCGACCAGGACCTCCAGCGTCCGTCCCACCTGCTTGCGGTTCTCCGCCCAGGAGATCTCCTCCTGAAGGGCGACCAGGCGCTCGTAACGCTCCTGGACGACCGCCTTGGGGATCTGGTCGTCCATGGTCGCCGCGGGCGTGCCGGGCCGGATGGAGTACTGGAAGGTGAAGGCGTTGGCGAAGCGGCTCTCGCGTACGACGTCGAGGGTGGCCTGGAAGTCCTCCTCCGTCTCGCCGGGGAAGCCGACGATGATGTCGGTGGAGATGGCCGCGTCGGGCATGGCCGCGCGGACCCGCTCGATGATGCCGAGGTAGCGCTCGGCCCGGTAGGAGCGGCGCATCGCCTTCAGCAGGCGCGAGGAGCCCGACTGCAGCGGCATGTGGAGCTGGTGCATGACGTTGGGCGTCTCGGCCATGGCGGCGATCACGTCGTCGGTGAAGGCGGCCGGGTGCGGCGAGGTGAAGCGGACCCGCTCCAGCCCGTCGATGCCGCCGCAGGCGCGCAGGAGCTTGCCGAAAGCCAGCCGGTCGCCGAACTCGACGCCGTAGGTGTTGACGTTCTGGCCGAGCAGCGTGACCTCAAGAACGCCCTGATCCACCAATGTCTGGACTTCGGCGAGGACGTCGCCGGGACGCCGGTCCTTCTCCTTGCCCCGCAGCGACGGCACGATGCAGAACGTGCAGGTGTTGTTGCACCCGACCGAGATCGCGACCCAGGCGGCGTAGGCGGACTCCCGCTTGGTGGGCAGCGTCGAGGGGAAGACCTCGAGCGACTCCTTGAGCTCGACCTGCGCCTCGCCCTGGATGCGAGCCCGCTCCAGCAGCACCGGCAGCGCCCCGATGTTGTGGGTGCCGAACACCACGTCGACCCATGGCGCCTTACGGACGATCTCGCCCTGGTCCTTCTGGGCCAGGCAGCCGCCCACGGCGATCTGCATCCGGGGGTTGCTCACCTTGGCCGGTCGCAGGTGGCCGAGGTTGCCGTAGAGGCGGTTGTCGGCGTTCTCGCGTACGGCGCACGTGTTGAACACCACGACGTCGGCGGTATCGCCCTCGGCCGCGGCCACGTAGCCGGCGTCCTCCAGCAGGCCGGAAAGGCGTTCGGAGTCGTGCACGTTCATCTGGCACCCGTATGTGCGCACTTCATAGGTGCGGGGGCTCTCCTGGGTCACAGTCATCGCACGTCCAAGGGTAGTCCTTGTCCGGCTTGCGGCGGTCGTAGGATCTAAAACACCAGCTTGATGGCATGATGTGATCGGATCGGTACCGCTCGGTTAGTGACCAGCGTCCTAATGGCCCCTAGGTTTTGCACATGACGGAGAACGGGGACGTCACTCCACTTGTAAAGTTGGAGCACGTCAACAAGCACTTCGGGGCTCTGCACGTCCTGAAGGACATCAACCTGACCGTTTCCCGTGGCGAGGTCCTGGTCGTGATCGGCCCTTCGGGTGGCGGCAAGTCCACCCTGTGCCGGGCCGTCAACCGGCTGGAGACCATCGACGGCGGGCAGATCATCTTCGACGGTCAGCCCCTGCCGGAAGAGGGCAAGGCACTGGCCAAGCTCCGCTCCGAAGTGGGCATGGTCTTCCAGTCGTTCAACCTGTTCGCCCACAAGACGATTCGCGAGAACGTCACGCTGGGGCCGATCAAGGTGCGCAAGAAGGCCCGCGACGCCGCGGAGACGCGCGCCATGGAGCTGCTCGAACGGGTGGGCATCGCCGCGCAGGCGGACAAATACCCGGCGCAGCTCTCCGGCGGGCAGCAGCAGCGCGTCGCCATCGCCAGGGCGCTTGCCATGGACCCGAAGATGATCCTGTTCGACGAGCCGACGTCGGCGCTGGACCCGGAGATGGTCCAGGAGGTGCTCGACGTCATGATCGGGCTGGCTCGCGACGGGATGACGATGATGGTCGTCACGCACGAGATGGGGTTCGCGAGAAGAGCCGCGAACCGAGTGGTGTTCATGGCCGACGGCCAGATCGTCGAAGAGAACACCCCCGACGAGTTCTTCACCAACGCCCAGACAGACCGGGCCAAGGACTTCCTTTCGAAGATCCTCACGCATTGATCCCAGTCCGCAGCAGGAAGATTGAGGTAACCACTATGCAGATGCGTCGAACTGGGGCCGTGTTCGCCGTCACGGCCATGGCGGTCGGTCTTGCCGCGTGTGGCGGTGGAGGCAGCTACACCAACGTCATGGACAAGATCAAGGGCGCCAAGGAAATCACCATTGGCACCAAATGGGACCAGCCGAGCCTTGGTCTGAAAAAGGGTGGCGGTGACCCTGAAGGCTTCGACGTCGATGTCGCCAAGTACATCGTGAAGGAGCTGGCCGGCGGCCAGGATGTGAAGATCACGTGGAAGGAGTCGCCCTCGTCCAACCGCGAGGCGCTGCTCGCCAACGGCACCGTGGACATCATCTTCGCCACTTACTCCATCACCGACGCGCGCAAGCCGAAGGTCACCTTCGGCGGCCCGTACGTCGTCGTCCACCAGGACACCATGGTCCGTGCCGACGCCGCGGACATCACCAAGGCGACGGACCTCAAGGACAAGCGGATCTGCCAGGCGCAGGGCTCCAACTCCTACAAGCGGATCACCGACCCGCCGCCGGACGGCAAGCTCAACCTGCCCGCCAAGCTCGTCGGTGCCAGCAACTACTCCGAGTGCGTGCAGAAGCTCAGTGGTGGCAACCTGGACGCGGTCACCACCGACAACCTGATCCTGGCCGGCTTCTCCAGCCAGGACCCGGGCAAGTACAAGCTGCTCAACGACCCGTTCACGGACGAGAAGTACGGCATCGGCCTGAAGAAGGGCGACAAGACGACCTGCGAGGCCGTCAACAAGGCCGTCGCCAAGATGTGGCAGGACGGCACGGCCACCCAGCTGCTCACGAAGTGGTTCGGCAAGACCGGCCTGGACCTGCCCAAGGAGGCCCCACCGGCCGAGGGTTGCGCCTGATCCTCAAGTCCGCGGCGGCCGGTGACCCGGCCGCCGCCGCCATTCTCTCTGGTGGAGCACGATGGACGAACTGATTCAGTACGCGCCCGACCTGGGCGAAGGATTCCTGAACAACATTAAGCTCTCGCTGATCATCGCGGTGTTCTCGCTGATCGTCGGCACGATCCTGGCCGCCATGCGGGTCTCCCCCACCCCGGTCCTGCGGGCCGCGGGCACGGCCTATGTCAACGTGGTGCGCAACACCCCGCTGACGCTGGTGCTGGCCTTCTGCTACCTCGGGCTCAGCGACACCCTCGGGCTGATCTTCTCCACCGAGGTGCCGCTGACGAACTCGTTCTGGCTGGCCGTGCTGGGCATGTCGGCCTACACCGCGGCGTTCGTCTGCGAGGCCCTGCGATCCGGCATCAACACGGTGCCGATGGGACAGGCCGAGGCGGCCCGCGCGATCGGGCTCACCTTCAGCCAGTCGATCACGCTCGTCATCTTCCCGCAGGCCTTCCGGGCGGTCATCGCCCCGCTCGGCAGCGTCCTGATCGCCATGATCAAGAACACGACCGTGGTGGCGGCCGCGGGCTACACCGTGGACGTCGCCGCCAAGATGAGGGAGACGTTCGACACCACTGGCGTCTCGATCCCCATCTTCATCGGCATCGTGCTGTCGTTCCTGGTACTCATCCTGCCGATCGGCTGGTACACCGGCTGGCTGGCCAGGAGATTGGCGGTGGCCCGATGAGCACGTCCGTCCTCTTCGACGCTCCCGGCCCGCGCGGCCGGGTGCGCAACCACCTGATCACCGGGATCTCCGCGCTGGCCCTGCTGGCGATCCTCGGCTGGGTGGTGCTGAAGTTCAACGAGAAGGGCCAGTTCGACGGCAAGCTCTGGGAGCCGTTCACCACCGAGACCGTCTGGGTGGACTTCATCCTGCCCGGGCTGGTGGGCACGCTCACGGCCGCCGTGCTGGGCGCGGTCTTCGCGCTGCTGTTCGGTGCGGTCTTCGGCATCGCCAGGCTCTCCGACCACCGGTGGATCAGGATTCCCGCCGCCTGGATCGTGGAGCTCTTCCGGGCGATCCCGCTGCTCCTGCTGATCTTCTTCATCTGGTTCCTGTCGCCCGACGTGTTCGGCGGCGGTGACTACGCGCTGTTCGCGATCGTGCTCGGGCTCACCCTCTACAACGGGTCGGTGTTGGCCGAGGTGGTCAGGGCGGGCATCAACTCGCTCCCGAAGGGCCAATCCGAGGCGGCGTACGCGATCGGGCTGCGCAAGGGCGGCGTGATGCGGCTGGTCCTGCTGCCGCAGGGCCTCACGGTGATGATGCCGGCGGTGGTCAGCCAGCTCGTGGTCCTGCTCAAGGACACCGCGCTGGGCTACTTCATCGTCTACGTAGACCTCCTGAACATGGGCTTCAAGACCCTGCCGTCGGTCTACCCCGGCACGAAGCTGGTGTCGGCGGTCGTCATCGGCGTCATCTACATCATCATGGCCATGGCGCTCAGCGCGTTCGCCACGTGGCTGGAGAAGCGCAGCCGCCGCAGCCGCAAGACCACGGCCGGGCCGCTCGAGCCGCCGGGCGCGGTGCCCCTGCCCCCGGGGCAGCCGGATATGGGCGGCAGCGTCATGACGCAGTAGCCCACGTCATCAAGCGGTCATCGCGCATTGCAGGTGACGGGAGTGGGGTGGTCACCGGGCTACGGTGATCGAAGCGGGGTGGTCACCGGAGTGAGGTGATCACCCCGCACTCTTGCCGATCTTCCGGCAGGATGCGTCTATGCCCTTCTGGCGCTCCCCCATCTCGACCACCGACGTCGCCCGGTCCGGCCGGCGGCTCGGCTGGCCGACCGCGCTCGACGGCCAGGTGTGGTGGACGGAGGACCGCCCTGACGAGGGCGGACGCACCACGATCATGCACCGGGCCGCCGACGGCACCTGCCGCGAGCTGCTGCCCGAGCCGTGGAGCGCCCGCACCCGCGTGCACGAGTACGGCGGGCGGCCCTACGCGGTGACCCCCGAGGGCCACGTGATCTTCGCCTGCCTCGCCGACCAACGCCTCTACCTGCTCACCATCCGCATCGACCCGGTCGAGCCCACCGATCGCGCCGACGAGCCCGTCCCGCTCACCCCCGACGGCGACCGCTACGCCGACCTGCTGGTCCGCGACGACCAGGTCTGGTGCGTACGCGAACGGCACACCGACGACGGAAAGACGACCAGGGCCATCGTCTCGATCCCGGTCGGCGGCGGTGAGACGCGTGAATGGGTCACCGGCGGCGACTTCTACGCCTCCCCCGCGATCTCCCCCGATGGCCGGCATCTCGCCTACATCACCTGGAACCATCCGCGCATGCCCTGGACCGGCACCGAGCTCCGCGTCACCCGCCTGTCCGACGGCACATCGTGGACCGTGGGCGGCGGCCCGTCCGAGTCCGTGCTCGCGCCCAGCTGGAAGGACGACGGCCACCTCTACCTGATCTCCGACCGCTCCGGGTGGTGGAACCTCTACCAGACCGGCCTCCACGACCTCTCGCCGCAGCCGCTCCATCCTCTGGAGGAGGAGTTCGCCTGGCCGCCGTGGACGCTGGGCGGCCTGCCCTACGCCGTGCTCGGCGACGGACGGCTCGCGGTGCTGCACGGGCGCGGTGACCTGCGGCTCGGCATCCTCGATCCGGAGACGGGCCGGCTCGCCGACCTCGATCCGCCGGGCGACGGGTGGGATCCGGCGCTGGCCGCCGACGGCACCCACGTGACCGGCATCGCGTACGGCGCCGCGCTCCCGAAGTCGGTCATCCGCGTCGACACCGTCACCGGCCAGGCCGAGACCCTCAGGCGCGACCTCGACGAGTTGCCCGACCTCGCCTGTCTGCCCACGCCAAGGCCGGTAGAGATGGGGCACCGGGTGCACGGCTTCCTCTATCCGCCGTCCAACCCGGCCGCCGAGGACTCGGCGGACGCTCCCCCGTACGTGCTGTTCGTGCACGGCGGTCCGACGGCGCACGAGGGCACGGCGCTCGACCTGGAGAAGGCGTACCTCACCTCACGCGGCATCGGCGTGCTCGACGTCAACTACGGCGGGTCCAGCGGCTACGGCCGGGCCTACCGCGATCGGCTGAAGGGGCAGTGGGGCGTCGTCGACGTCGAGGACACGATCGCGGCCGCCGAATGGCTGGTGGCCGAGGGGCTGGCCGATCCCGGGCGCATCGCGGTGCGCGGCGGCAGCGCGGGCGGCTGGACCGTGATGGCGGCCTGCTGCCGTTCGGAGGTGTTCGCGGGAGGCGTGTCCTACTACGGCGTCAGCGCGCTGGCCCCGCTCCATGCCCACACCCATGATTTCGAGTCGCGTTACGTGGAGTGGCTGGTCGGCCCGGAGGACCCGCGGCTCTACGCCGAGCGCGAGCCGCTGGCGCTGGTCGACGGCGTCTCCTGCCCGATGCTGCTGCTCCAGGGGCTCGACGATCCCGTGGTGCCGCCCGAGCAGTCGGCGGCCTTCGCCGACGCGCTGGCCGAGCGCGGCGTCCCATGCACCTATCTGGCGTTCGAGGGCGAGTCGCACGGTTTCCGCCGCACCGAGACGCGGGCCACCGCCCTGGCCGCGGAGCTGGCGTTCTACCAGCAGATTTTCAGCTGATTCTCGCTTTCGTCGCCATCAATCACGGTTCTTAGACAGAACCGGTATCACTCGGCGGTCGCTACTCGCCAACGGTTGAATAACCGTCCTCGACACCGCCCTCCCCAAGTGGATTGCTCGAAGGAGCAGCACGTGGGGCGCGCCTCGCGGCCACGAAGCGCGCCCCACTGGCCAGCCACATATCCCCATCTCGGCACGAGGGAGGGCCAGATGGCCAGCTTGCGCCATCTCAGCATCGCCGTGGTGGCCGCGGCAAGTCTGCTCGCCGCCGCCTGCGCCACGGACACCGGCACGAACGGCTCGGCACCGCCGACAGCGCCCCAGGACACCGGCAAGCCCTTGTCGGGCGGCACGATCAGGCTGGTGGGCGGCGGCGACGTCGACCATCTCGATCCCACCAGCGCCTACTACACGGTCACCAACGGCATTATGCGCGGTTACGCGCGCCAGCTGTTCAACCTGAACGGCGTGGCCAAGGAGTCCGACACCACCAAGGGCTTCGCCGTCGTCCCCGACGTCGCCACCGAGCTGCCGACGACCGCCAACGGCGGCCTCAGCGCCGACCACCTCACGTACACGATCAAGCTGCGGGACGGCGTCCAATGGGACACCCAGCCGCCGCGGGCGGTGACCGCGGGCGACTTCGTCCGCGGCTTCAAGCGGCTCTGCAACCCGGTGGCCGGAGCGGGGGCGCCCGGCTACTACACCAGCACGATCAAGGGCATGGCCGCCTACTGCGCGGCCTACGGCAAGGCGTTCGAGAAGGCCAAGCCCACGGCGGCGGCGCTGGCCGCCTTCCAGAACTCGCACGACATCGCCGGCGTGCAGGCCAAGGATGACAAGACGATCGTGTTCACGCTGGTCCAGCCGGCGGGCGACTTCCTCAACATCCTCTCCCTGAACTTCTCCTCGGCCGCGCCCCAGGAGTACGACCAATACGTCCCGGACGACGCCACCTTCCGCCAGCACGTGATCTCCGACGGCCCCTACAAGATCACCCAGTACGTGGCCACCAAGTCGATCAGGCTGGAGCGGAACCCCGCCTGGACGCAGGCGGCCGACCCGATCAGGCACCAGTACGTCAACGCCGTCGACGTCAAGATGGGCGTCACCGAGCCCGACGCGGTGCAGCAGCAGATCGAGGCGGGCAGCGCGGACCTGTCCTGGGACCTGCCGGTGCCGACCGCCCAGATCCCGCGGCTGAAGAGCGGCGACCCCGACTTCAAGATCTTCCCGGGCGCCGTGACGAACCCGTATCTCGTCTTCAACCAGCAGAGCAAGAACGAGAACGGCGCCATGGGCAAGGTAAAGGTCCGCCAGGCCATCGAGTACGCGATCAACAAGGTGGCCATCGCCAAGATCTACGGCGGTGCCGACGTGGCGACCCCCCTGCACACGGCCATCCCACCGGGCAACATCGGCTACCAGGAGTACAACCCGTACCCGACGCCCGGCGACCAGGGCGACCCGGCCAAGTGCAAGCAGCTGCTCGCCGAAGCGGGCTACCCGAACGGGATGACCCTCATCGGCGCCTTCCGCAACGCGGGCAACCACCCGGCCAACTTCCAGTCCTACTCGGCCGACCTGCAGAAGTGCGGGATCACCGTCAAGGGTCTGCCCGTACGGCAGGGCGACTACTACGGCGCGTTCCTGCAGAACCCGACCATCGCCAAGGACAGCAAGTGGGACATCTCAGCTCCCGGCTGGGTGCCCGACTGGTACGGCAACAACGGCCGCGCCGTCTCCCAGCCGCTGTTCCAGACCAACTGCACCCCGGGCACGAGCAACTACGGCTGCTACAGCAACCCCAAGGTGGACGCCCTCATCAAGCAGGCGCTGGCCGAGCCCGACGCGACCAAGGCGGCCGGACTCTGGCACCAGGTCGACCAGACGGTGATGGCCGACGCGGTGATCGTGCCGTTCAACAACCAGAACACGCCGATCTACAAGAGCAAGCGGGTGCGCAACGCGCTCTATCTGTCGGCGTTCCAGCTCTACGACATCACCAACCTCTGGCTGGACCCCAACTCGCCATGACGGTGCGGCGCCCCGCGGCACTCCCGCGGGGCGCCGTGAGGGAGGAACATGAGCCTGCTAGAGGTGACGGACCTGAAGGTGACCTTCCCCACCTCCGACGGCCTGGTCCAGGCAGTGCGGGGACTGTCGTTCACCGTCGACCGCGGCCGGACGCTGGCGATCGTCGGCGAATCCGGGAGCGGCAAGACCGTGAGCACCCAGGCCATCCTCGGTCTCTCCCCCGGGGCCGACATATCCGGCACCGCCCTGTTCGAAGGGGTGGACCTGCTCGAACTGGACCGCGAGCAGCTACGCCGCATCCGCGGGGCGGAGATCAGCGTCGTCTTCCAGGACCCGCTGACCAGCCTGCACCCGCTCTACAAGGTCGGCCGGCAGATCGAGGAGCTCTTCCACGTCCACCGGCCCGGCACCAGCCGCGCCGAGGCCCGCAAACGCGCGATCGAGCTGCTCGGCCTGGTCGGCATCCCCCGGCCGGACCGGCGGGTGGACGACTATCCGCACCAGTTCTCCGGCGGCATGCGGCAGCGGGCGATGATCGCCATGTCGCTGGCGCTGAACCCGAAGCTCATCGTCGCGGACGAGCCGACCACCGCGCTCGACGCGACCGTCCAGGCGCAGATCCTCGAGCTCATCGGCCGGGTCCAAGCCGAGTTCGACATCGCACTCATCCTCATCACCCATGATCTCGGCGTCGTGGCGGGCATCGCCGACGAGGTGCTGGTCATGTACGCGGGCCTGGTGGCCGAGCGGGCCGACCGGCGTACCCTCTACTACCGCCCGCACCACCCCTACACCAAGGGCCTGCTGGAGTCGATCCCGGGCAGCACCGGGACCCGGGGCGACCGGCTGCGGCCCATCCCCGGCTCCCCGCCGTCGCTGATCGACCTCCCCTCGGGCTGCGCCTTCCACCCGCGCTGCCCGTACGCCATGCCGGTCTGCGCGGCCGAGCGGCCGCCGCCGGCCAGGGTCACGGGCGGCGGCGGGCACGCCTCGGCCTGCTGGCTGCCCCACGAGGCGGTCGGGCTCGGCCCGGAGGCCGACGAGCTGCGACGGCACGCGAAGGAGGCCTGATGCTCCTCGAAGTCGAGAACGTCGTCAAGCACTTCCCCATCACCACCGGCCTGCTGGTCAAGCACACGATCGGGCAGGTGCGGGCGGTCGACGGGGTGAGCTTCGACCTGTCGCCGGGCGAGACGCTCGGGCTGGTCGGCGAGACCGGCTGCGGCAAGTCGACGCTCGCCCGCTGCGTCGCGGGCCTGCATCCCATCACCTCGGGCCGGGTCCGCTTCGACGGCGACGACATCACGAACCTGCCCAGGGCCAGGATGCGGGCCTACCGGCGCGACATCCAGGTCATCTTCCAGGACCCCTACGGCTCGCTGAACCCGCGCCGGCGCGTCGGCTCGATCATCGCCGACCCGCTCGTGGTCCACCGGGTGAGCCGCGGCGCCGAGCTGCGCCGTACCGTGCAGGAGCTGATGGAACGGGTGGGGCTCAACCCCGAGCACTACAACCGGTTTCCCGCGGAGTTCTCCGGCGGGCAGCGGCAGCGGATCGGGGTGGCCAGGGCGCTCGCGCTGCGTCCCCGGCTGATCATCTGCGACGAGCCGGTGTCCGCGCTGGACGTCTCCATCCAGGCGCAGATCCTCAACCTGCTGAAGGACCTGCAGGACGAGTTCGGGCTGACGTACCTGTTCATCGCGCACGACCTGTCGGTGGTGCGGCACATCAGCGACCGGATCGCGGTCATGTACCTGGGCAGGATCGTCGAACTCGCGGGGGCCGACGAACTGCACGAACATCCCCGGCATCCCTACACCAACGCCCTCCTTTCCGCCACGGCGGTGGCCGACCCGGACGAGGCCGAACGGCGGCGGCGCATCATCCTCACAGGCGACGTCCCCTCGCCGATCGACCCGCCATCCGGCTGCCGCTTCCATCCCCGGTGCCCGAAGGCGCGGGAGCGCTGCTCCGCGGAGGAACCGCCGCTGGCGCTCCGGGACCACCTGGTGGCCTGCCACTTCCCCGTCGAGGCAGGCGAGGACTTGACCGCTTCCGGTTCCGGTTCCGGGGGGAGGCCCGCATGACGCTCACCGAGATCAGACCGGACGCGGTCAGCGACCGGACGATCGCCGGCCGCAGCCCGTGGCAGCTCGCCTGGGCCAGGATCAGGACCGACAAGGTCGCGCTGGTCTCCGGCCTGATCGTGGTCCTGCTCTGCCTGCTGGCGCTGGCGGCCCCGCTCATCGCCGCCTGGAACGGCCACGACCCGGACGAGCAGTTCCGCGACACCGGCATCACCGCGCAGGGGCTGCCGATCGCGCCGAACGGCACGTTCTGGTTCGGCACCGACCGGCTCGGCCGCGACCTGTTCATCAGGGTTCTGTACGGGGCGCGGGTCTCGCTGCTGGTCGGCGTGGTCGCCACCGGGCTGGCGGCGCTGGTGGGCGTCGTCGTCGGCCTGCTGGCCGGCTACTACGGCGGCGTCATCGACACCGTGCTGTCCCGGCTCATGGACGTGGTGCTGTCGTTCCCGTACCTGATCTTCGCCATCGCGGTCGTCTCGATCGCCGGTCCGTCGCTGACCGCGACGATCGGGGTGATCGCCTTCTACTCGTGGGCGGCCATCGCGCGGGTCGTCCGCGGCCAGACACTCTCGCTTAAAGAGCGCGAGTACGTCGAGGCCGCCCGGTCCATCGGCTGCGGCGATCTCCGGATCATGTTCGTCGACATCCTGCCGAACCTGCTCGCCCCGGTCATCGTCCTGACCACGCTGCTCGTGCCGGCGGCCATCGTCTTCGAGTCGACGCTGTCGTTCCTCGGACTCGGCATCGTGCCGCCCACCCCCTCCTGGGGCAACCTGCTCAGCGAGGCGCAGGGCTTCTACCGGGTCGCCTACTGGTACCTGGGCTTCCCCGCGGCCACCCTGCTGCTCACCACGCTCGCCTTCAACCTGGTCGGCGACGGCATCAGGGACGCCATCGACCCGCGTATGGAACGCCTGTTCAGCCGCCGTCGTCCTCGCTCTCGTCGTAAGGGGGCCTGATGCTCCGCAGATTCCTGATCCGGCGGGCGCTGCTCGGCGTGCTCGTGCTGTGGCTGGTCACGCTGGGCACGTTCCTGCTGTTCTTCGTCGCCCCCAGCGACCCCGCCAGAACGCTGGCCGGTCGCCAGGCCACCCCCGAGCAGGTGGAGCTCATCCGCCACAACCTCGGCCTGGACCGCCCGATCCTCGTCCAATACCTCGACTACCTGAACCGCCTCATCCACGGCGACCTCGGCCAGTCGTACTTCTCCGGCGAATCCATCGGCAAGCTCCTCTCCCAGGACTTCCCGCCCACTGCCTCGCTCGTGATCGGCGGCGCGATCCTCTGGGTCGTCATCGGCGTGGGTGCCGGAGTCATCAGCGCCACCCGGGCGCGCTCCCTGCTGGACCGCGTCGTGACGTTCCTGGCTCTGGCCGCCGTGTCCATGCCCACCTTCGTGGTCGGCCTGCTGCTGTTGTACTTCCTGTTCTTCCAGCTCTCCATGGCCGGGGCGCCGCTGCTGCCGCCGGACTCGTACGTGCCGCTCACCGACAGCCCCGGCGAATGGGCCCGCCACCTGATCCTGCCCTGGATCACGCTCGCCATGGTCCAGGCCGCCTCCTACGTACGGCTGACGCGCGGGTCGATGCTGGACATCCTCGGCGAGGACTACATCCGCACGGCCCGCGCCAAGGGCGTCCCCGAGGGCCAGGTCATCTACCGGCACGGCTTACGCGCCGCCCTGACGCCGGTGGTGACACAACTCGGCGTCGACGTGGGCACGCTGATCGGCGGGGTGGTGGTGACGGAATCGGTCTTCGGCCTCGGCGGCATCGGGCAGGCGGTGGTACAGGCGTTCGTCAGCGGCGACCTCCCGGTCATCATGGGCGTCGTCGTCCTCGCCACCACGGCCGTCGTCGTGGCCAACCTCCTGGTGGACATCACCTACGGCCTCCTGGACCCCCGCATCCGCCTGACCTGACCCGCCGCCCTCCTACCAACCGCTCCCCGCCCCGACCTCCTACCGATCGCTTCCCCTTCGCGCAGAGGTCGACCGCGTCAGCTGCCGAATTCCTCGTCGATCTTCTGCTCGATGGCCTCCGACTTGGGGGTGTAGACCCGATAGAAGTCCTTGCCGCACTCCAGATCGTCCAGCGCGGCCTTGACCTCCTTGGCCAGGTACGGCTTGGCCTGGGCGGGCGTGAGCGTGGCCCCGAAGGTCCGCTTGACCCCGCCCTTCTTGGGGGGCGACGGCACGTCGGGAACGTCCTCGCGCTGCTGGCGACCGATCTGGTCCTCCTGATCGAGGAACGCACGCCAGCCGCGCTGCTGCAGTTCCGACGGCCTTGTGTCGGAGACCTTGTATCCCTTGCCTGTCAGGCACGTGGCCATGCTCGATGCCAGCTTGACCAGTTCGGCGTCGCCGTCGATCTCGCGCTCGTACGCCCTGTTCGAGACGGCGTCGGCCTGTTCCAACAGATCCATATCGGAACTCACCTTCTTGCCGAGGGCCTGCTTGGCCGCGACGACGATGCAGGCACCCACGGCCTTCCAGTAGCTCTTGCGCTGAGCCGGGGAGAGCTTCGTCCAGATTTTGCCGTTGGGGTCGGCCCCTGAGAGGTCGGGCATGTTGTCGGGGCTGTCTGGGCCCTTCGGGTGGACATATACCGAGAAGACCCCGAAGCCGTACTTCGCCCGCTGGGCCTTCAACGCCTCATAGTCACCGGCTTTGCGCTTACGCTCCTCGTCGGTGTCGGGATCTTCCGGTGGCACGTAGGCGATGTACTTGAAGCCCTTCTGCTTCATGCAGTCCGCCTTGACGGATTCGAACTGGCGCCTCTTCTCCTGTGCCATCGTGGCCGGCTTCGAGGGAGGTGTAGCGCTCTTCCCAGGTGGCTCGGCGTTACCCCCGCAGCCGCCGAGCACGGCCGTCACGGCCAGGGCTAAGACGGTCTTTCTGATGGTGTTCATGGTCGGTCTCCCCGTATGTCACCGTCACGCGCGCACGCGACCGCCCAGGCACCTGTACGGCTCGTGGTGGCGTCCGGCGCTCCCGCCGGCGCGCGTGATCTACTTCTTCCGTGGCTCGCGTACGAACCGGCCACCGTCCGATCTGGCAGGTCGTGCGGATCGGGCGCAAGCGACCCTCGCGGCTGGCGCCGAGCGCTGCCGCAACAGTCGCCCGCCTTGACCTGCTGCGGCCCGTCCCCTGTGCCCCGGTCGGAGGCCGTGGACGCGACTATCACGATCAGCGCCAATGTGGATCTCTCTGACGCGCCCGGCAACCATACTCTGTTCAATGAAGTATGGTCAATCACGGCGGCCTCCACGGCCCCGCTCGGGTCGCGCGACCAGCCCCAGAACTCTGTCCACCCTCGATGAGGGCCGAGAGTCTCAGAAGCCCCGTGGGCGTCCTCGACCGCCGTGGCGCGCGTCGGCGCCCACCGCTCGCCTTGGGGACGGCGGACGGGAAGGCGGGCCGCACGGCACCCACCAACCACCCGCGCAAGGTGATCACGGCCATCCCAGAGCCTGAGCCCCCACCGGAGGCGGGTCATATCCACACTGGCCTGCATCGATCTACGGCGAGCCCAGCGGGCCAACGGCACGCAGTGCGGCGATCAGCCCGAGGGGGTTCCCAAAAGAGCCTCTAACCGCCAGGTCGGGCAGACAGGTCGCCCCCCACCCCACGCCGCACAGACGGCTCGTCTCCCACCCCACGCCGCACAGACGGCTCGTCTCCCACCCCACGCCGCACAGAAAACTGCTCGTGACTTTCAGCGCGGAAAGCATGGAATGCACTGATCGCGAACTGATCGCCAACCTCAGCGCGCGAACTCGGTCGCTCGCGACTCTCGGACGACGGTGATACGGATCTGCCCCGGATAGGTCAGCTCCTCCTCGACCTGCTTGGCCACATCCCGCGCGATCACCTGCGCCTGGATGTCGTCGATCGCGTCCGGCTTCACCATCACCCGGATCTCCCGGCCCGCCTGCATGGCGAACACCTTCTCCACCCCGTCGTACGACTGCGCGATCTCCTCCAGCCGCTCCAGCCGCTTGACGTACGCCTCCAGCGACTCCCGTCGCGCACCCGGACGGCTGCCGCTGATCGCGTCGGCCGCCTGCGTGAGCACGGCCTCGACCGTACGGACCTCGACCTCGTTGTGGTGCGCCTCGATGGCGTGCACCACGTCCTCCTGCTCGCCGTATCGGCGGGCGATCTCCGCCCCGATCAGCGCGTGGCTGCCCTCGACCTCGTGCGTCAACGCCTTGCCGATGTCGTGCAGGAGGGCGCAGCGCTTCATCAGCGACTGGTCCATCTTGAGCTCGGCGGCCATGATTCCGGCGATGTGCGCGGACTCGATGAGGTGTTTGAGGACGTTCTGTCCATAGGAGGTGCGGTATCGGAGCTGGCCGAGCAGCAGCGTCAGCTCGGGGTGCATGTCCGTGATGCCCAGCTCGACCAGCGCGTCCTCACCCGCCCGCGCACACAGGTCCTGCACCTCCGCACGGCTGCGCTCGTGCACCTCCTCGATGCGCTGGGGGTGAATACGGCCGTCGAGTACCAGTTTCTCCAGTGTGAGCCGGGCAGTTTCCCGGCGTACCGGGTCAAAACACGACAGCAACACCGCTTCCGGTGTGTCGTCGATGATCAGGTTCACGCCGGTCGTCGACTCGAACGCCCGGATGTTGCGCCCCTCACGGCCGATGATCCGGCCCTTCATCTCGTCACCGGGCAGGTGCAGCACGCTCACCACGGACTCGGCCGTCTGCTCGGCCGCCATCCGCTGCACGGCCAGCGTCACGATCTTGGTAGCGCGCTTCTCGCCCTCCTTGCGCGCATCGCCCTCGATCTCCCTGACGATCAGCGCGGCCTCGCGCTTGGCCTGGTTCTCGATCTCGCGCACCAGCTCGCTCTTGGCCTGCTCACCGGTGAGCCCGGCGACGCGCTCGAGGATCACCCGCCGCTCGTTCTCGACCTGCAGCAGCTCCGCGCGCCTGTCGGCCAGCTCGACCTCGGTCTCGCCCAGCTTGCGATCACGTTCGGCCTGCCGCCTGGCCTCCTCGTCGAGCCGCTGCTCGCGCTCGGCCAGCCGCCCTTCCCTGCGTTCGAGGTCGGCCCGGAGCTCCTTGAGCTCGGCCTTGAGTATCCGCCCCTCCTCCTCGACCTCGCGCCGCAACTGCGCCGCGCTCTCGGCGGCGGCCGCCGACCTGCGCAGGATCTCCTCGGCATCGGACTCGGCCTTGCCCCGGATCTCCCCGGCCTCTTCACGAGCCAGCTCAAGCTCCTCGTGCACGGCCTGCAATTGCTCAGGGCTCGGCTTGAGCACCCGCGAACCGCTGCCCGATGTGCGGCGGACGACGATGAGCAACGCGGCGATCATCCCGAACGCCAGCAGGAGCACCGCCACCGACAGCACCACGACAAGCGGCCCCATGTGCTCCCCGCCCTCCTCGCGTCGTCAAGACTCGTAACGCGCCCTCAAAACGGGAGGGGTCACATGCGCGGCGCTGATCGCCCAATCGGCATCTTCACCACGACCGATATCCAACCAAGACTGACCGGGCGTCGACTGCGATAGCCGACACCTCGCCTGCCTCGATCCACCGAGCTCGTTCGTCCGTCAATCACCGGTATGGCAATCCGCACTGCGCGGAGTAACTCCTCACTGCCGTCGAGGTTATGCGTCGAACAAGTCACGAGCAAGCAAACGAGTCATCAAGCGTGTCTTACGGGCTTGCATCTCTTCATTGAGGCAGATTTCCCGCTTCTGCCCCGAAATGCCGCTCCGCACGCAACTACGCACGCCCTCCCACCAAACCTCGAGCCCGACCAGAAAGAGGCCCGCCTCCGCTGCCGCCAGAGCCCGAACACCTCACCCGAGGGGCCGGGCACCCCTCGGACAGCCCCGCACCCCGGCACCGCCAGAAACCAAGCAACCCGCCCCAGAGACTCGGCACCCCACCCCGACGAACCGCACCCCGGTGTGGAACGTGTGTGAGGAGAGTGATCCGGTGCGGGCGGGGCCGTGTGGAGGTCAGGAGAAGTCGTCCTCGATTTCGACGCCCTCCGTCTCCAGTGCCTCGCGGATGACGCGGAAGGCCAGTCCCGGGGCGTACCCCTTTCTGGCCAGCATCCCGGCGAGGCGGCGCGTGCGGACCTGGGGGTCGAGGCCGCGGGTTGAGGACAGCTTGCGTTCGACGAGGCGGCGCGCCGTTTCGAGCTCCTGGTCGGGCTCGAGGCGGTCCACGGCCTCGTTGACGGTCTCGGAGTCGACGCCGCGGTGGCGAAGCTCCGCGGCCAGGGCGCGTTTGGCGAGCCCACGACCGTGGTGGCGGGAGTCGACCCAGGCTTCGGCGAATGCCTCATCGTTGATCAGGCCCAGCTCGGAGAAGCGGTCGAGGACCGCCTCCGCGGCTTCATCCGGTACGTCACGCTTACGGAGCGCCTCGGCCAGTTGAGCTCGCGTCTTGGGAGCCATCGTCAGCAGACGGAGGCAGATGGCCCGAGCCACCGACTCAGGGTCGGCGTTGGGAGCCGCACCGGCGGCCGACCCCTCATCGGGTCCGTCGGGAAGCCACCCAGCACGCCCCCGAGAGCCCGCCGAACGTGCCCCCTTCCCACCCCGCCCTCCCGATCGCCGTCCTCTACCGGAGCGCCTCTCCCCACGTCGGCCGCCCTGGTACGGATCATCCTGGTACGGATCATCCTCGGCGTGGCCACCGGCCTGGCCACCGATATAGGAACCGCCCTCGAACTGACCGCTGTGGGTGCCCGCACCGGACGACAGGCCGTCCTGGGAGAACGGCACGTCGCCTCGGGGAGATGGGTTGTCCACGGTGGACGATGAATTGCCTTGGGCAGGCGGAGGCACGTCCTGGCCCCCGGGAGACGCATTGCCTGCGGTGGACACTGAGTTGTCCTGAGCAGGCCGAGACACGTCGTCGCCCTGGGGAGCCGCCCTGCCTGCGGTGGGCAGTGAGTTGTCCTGGGCAGGCCGCCAGACGGTTTCTTGGGGCGCGGTTGAGAGCCGCTCGTCGTTCTGTCCGCCGCCCGAATCACCGGACGACTCAGCGATCGATGCTGCGCCCAGCTCGGAGCTCGGATCGGCAGGTGCATGAGCGGGCTGGGCCGGGGACGTGTAGGCCGAGGGTGGCTCGGCCGGGGGTGGCTCGGCCGAGGAGCGGGACCGTTGGCGCCATTCGCTGAGCGACGGCCACCCTGCCGACGGCTCCCCGCCGGACGGCTTCCTACCCGACGGCTCGGTGCCGGGCAGCTTCCCGCTAGACGGTTCGCCGCCAGGCGGCCTCCCATCGGACGAGTCGCCGCCGGGCAGCCTCCCGCTGGACCGTTTCCTCCGGGATGGTTTCCGACCTCGAGGTGAGTCGTCCGAGGAGAGCTCGGAGGGCCAGGTGTCCTCCGGGGTTGATGACCGCGGAAAGAGGTTGGCGCTGGAGTTGCGGCGGCGGCCCGGAGGTGGAGTGGGGAGGTCGGGCCAGGCGCCCCAGTCATGGGAATGGGGCGCCTGCGACGGGTCCGTGTCACTCATCCGACGACCGATCAGAGTCACTCATGTGGCGACTGATCAGACGTCACCGGGCTTCGGCGTGGCGGCGGCCTTGGCGCCGCGGCCCGAGGGAGCGGCGGCGGGGGCGGCCGGGGCCGCGGGTGCCTCGGCCGGGGCGTCCAAGCGGGGGCCGACGCCGAGCTTGTCCTTGATCTTCTTCTCGATCTCGTTGGACATGTCGGGGTGGTTCTTCAGGAAGTTGCGGGCATTCTCCTTGCCCTGGCCGAGCTGGTCACCCTCGTAGGTGTACCAGGCGCCGGACTTGCGGACGAAGCCGTGCTCGACGCCCATGTCGATGAGGCCGCCCTCGCGGGAGACGCCCACGCCGTAGAGGATGTCGAAGTCGGCGACCCGGAAGGGCGGGGCCATCTTGTTCTTGACGACCTTGACCCGCGTGCGGTTGCCGACCGCCTCCGTGCCGTCCTTGAGCGTCTCGATACGGCGGATGTCGAGGCGGACCGAGGCGTAGAACTTGAGCGCCTTACCGCCGGTCGTGGTCTCGGGCGAGCCGAACATGACGCCGATCTTCTCGCGGAGCTGGTTGATGAAGATGGCGGTGGTGCCGGTGTTGCTGAGCGCGCCGGCGACCTTGCGCAGGGCCTGGGACATCAGGCGGGCCTGGAGGCCGACGTGGCTGTCGCCCATCTCGCCCTCGATTTCGGCCTTGGGGACCAGGGCGGCCACCGAGTCGATGACGATGATGTCGACGGCGCCCGACCTGATCAGCATGTCGGCGATCTCGAGCGCCTGCTCACCCGTGTCGGGCTGGGAGACGAGCAGAGCGTCGGTGTCGACGCCGAGCTTCTTGGCGTATTCGGGGTCGAGGGCGTGCTCGGCGTCGATGAACGCCGCGATGCCGCCCGCGCGCTGGGCGTTGGCCACCGCGTGCAGGGCGATCGTGGTCTTACCCGAGGACTCCGGGCCGTAGACCTCGACGATCCTGCCACGCGGCAATCCGCCGATGCCCAGCGCGACGTCCAGGGAGATCGAACCCGTGGGGATCACCTCGATGGGGGCTCGGGCGTCGTCGCCGAGGCGCATGACGGAGCCCTTGCCGAACTGCCTCTCGATCTGAGCGAGGGCGGTCTCGAGGGCCTTCTCGCGGTCGTTGATAGCCATGGGAACTCCCCCTGGAGGGTTGTGGTCCGATCAGTCGAGTGAAAGCTACGGCCTGCCACCGACAGTTTTGCGGAGTCGCCGCTGGGAGGGCGTGGCCTGGCGGATTACATCCTAGCCGAACGGCTGTTCGATCACAGCAGGAACACGCGGTAATGCCCCACGCAAACGGCTCCTGTCCCCCTACACCGAACGTTGAGCGCGTGCCGATGAACCTTGACGGACGCGAGCTCGTGACATCGAAGATTAAGTGTGCAGGCCAGAGCGTCTGCCCACAGGGGTCGGACGAGGCGGTCCCCCCGCGCGCCTGACGCGGACCGCGATGATTTCCGCAGACGCGCGGAGTCTATTCCTTTGGTGGGCTGGACCTTCCCGGCCCTGTGGCGAGAGGAGATCCGATCGTGGCAGTGGGGATCTTCGCGGGCATCCCTGTCCGCGACTGCAAGAGTGCCGTGGAGTGGTACACCAGGCTTCTCGGCAGGGGTCCGGCGTTCTGGCCCAACGACGTCGAAGCGGTGTGGCAACTGGCCGAGGACCGGTACGTGTACGTCATCGAGGACGCCGCTCGCGCCGGCGGCGGCGTGAGCATGATCTGGCTGGACGATCCGACGTCCGAGGTGGAGCGGATCGCAGGGCGCGGCCTGCGGCCGGTGGACATGGAGCAGCACGGCAACGTCTGCAAGTGGGTCTTCCGTGACGCTGACGGCAACGAGACAGGCATCGGAGGCGAGACTATGCCTGCGCCCTGAATCGGAATTTGATGGCATGCGCTCAACGTTCGCCGGCAGACGACAGCTCCACCTGGAATACCGATCAAGGTACGCTGTGGGCCGTCGCCACCTGGCGGCCGGGGAGCGCGGAACACGGCGTTCAGCAGGTCGGCGACCGGCCGGTGTGGGATGAGGCCTTCCAGGCGTACGCCCAGCGGGTCGCCTGGGGCGAGCCGAGCCGGCGGCGGTACGGCATCACCGTCACGCCGGAGGGCCAGCGGATCTGGCTGGACGATCCGGAGCGTGTGCTGGGTAGCGCAGGATCCTGAGCACGCGAAAGAGGCCCCCGCCCTCCCGAGGGCCTCCGCGCCGATACCCAGCGCACCATCACGCGGGTGTGGACGCTCTTGTGCGGACCCTCATGGACACCGCCGCGTAACCTCCAGATCCCGTCAAGTGATGTTCACGAGGGTTGGCCTCCGGGTGTTGTCAGGCGGGGTGAGCTGGGGAGACTCACTGCAGGGGCGAGGGTTGGAGGCGGCTTGACGGGCGGCTACACCGGGGAACGGCGCACCCATCTGGAAGCACTCGCCAAGTTGTTGCCCGGTCACGGGCTGGCGAGCCGCATGATGGGCGGTGAGGAGCCAGTGCTGTGGGCGTGGCATCCCCGCACCGGCAAGCAGACGCTCGTTTTCGCCACCCCCGCCGGTCGTGGGTGGCAGTTCCTGTGGTCGCCCGGCGGTCAGGGCACCGCCGACGACCTGCATCTGACGGCCCGCTCACTGAAAGAGAGCATGGAGGATGACGAGCAGGGAGGTTAGCGGGGCCGTGAGGTCCGCCCGGGGCCGTGAGGTCCGCCCGGGGCCGTGAGGTCCGCCCGGGGCCGTGAGGTCCGCCCGGGGCCGTGAGGTCAGCCGGGAGCCGTGAGGTCAGTAGAGGCGGGAGGTCAGCGGAGGCGGGAGGTCAGCGGAGGCGGGAGGAGACGTTCTCGACCTGGCAGACCGCGCGCCAGACGGTCTTGGCGCTCTCGCCGTCCGCCAGCGCCTGGTCGACCGTCCGCCCTTCGAGTGGGGCGAGCACGTAGTCGCGGGCCCACGAGTCGGCGTACGACTCCCCGAAGTGGGCGCGCATCCGTCTCCAGAACTCGGTCAGCCGCATCACACAAGTATGGAACCGCCGGAAGGGTGGGTAGGACACCCCCATGGCAAAGACCCCCAAGCACTCCCCGCCCAAGTCCGCCGAGTGCAAAGCCAACCGAAAGAAGCGCCGCCAGCTCCGGTTAACCCAGCGCTTAGCCGTACAGCAGGAGAAATCGGAAAGAGCCGAAAGGCACGCAGGCATCAGGCAGGAGCCTCGGGCGGGCACACCGCGTACGCGTAGAGCGTCGCGACGGTAGATCACATCACGCGCGAGCCGTACATCTCACCCAGATGGTCGGCGAGCAGCTCCAGCCGGGCGCCGTCGGGGTCCTTGAAGTAGATGGAGGCGCCGCTCTCGATCTGGTGCGGCACGCCGGCCACCTCGAGCTTGCCGCGCAGCCGCTCCCAGGTGGCGGGGTCGACGGAGATCGCGATGTGGTGCAGCCCGCCGAGCACCTCCTGGTAGGGGCCGAGGTCGAGCCCCGGGAAGTCGAAGAAGGCGAGGAGGTTGCCGTTGCCGATGTCGAAGAAGAAGTGGTTGGAGCCCTTGAAGTCACGGTTCTCGAAAATCTCCGTCAAGGGGAACTCAAGAAGCTCCTGGTAGAACTTGACCGTCCGCTCCACGTCCGACGACAGCAGGGCGAAATGGTGCAGGCCGCGCGCGCTACTGGACGGCCGGTGCGCTAACAGATAGCGCTCCCTGATGTCCTCGCGGCGGTTCTCAATGGCTGCGTAGTCGATGCCCACGCTCGCTCTATGTCCGCAGCGCCCCCGCCTCAATCTCGCACCGCCGCCACAATGAGTTTTCTGTCGGTGCGACGAGGCAGTATGTGCTGGTGAGCTCGCTAGAACATTTCTCCCACACCACCAGGCAGTGGTTCGCCGGAGCGTTCGAGGCGCCCACGAGTGCGCAGGAAGGCGCGTGGGAGTCCATCGCGCGCGGCGACAACACGCTCGTGGTGGCACCCACCGGGTCGGGCAAGACGCTGGCGGCCTTCCTTTGGTCCCTCGACCGCCTGGCCGCCGCCGACCACCCCACCACTCCGGCGGATCCGACGCAGGTCGACGCGGATCCGACGCAGGTCGACGCGGGTCCGACGCAGGTCGACGCGGGTCAGAAGCAGGTCGACGCGGGTCAGAAGCAGGTCGACGCCGGTCCCAAGCAAGGGCCGAAGCAGGTCAAGAAGCAGACCAAGGTCTTGTACGTGTCGCCGCTCAAGGCGCTGGCCGTCGACGTGGAGCGCAACCTGCGTGCACCGCTGGCCGGGCTCAAGCAGACCGCGCGCCGGCTCGGCCTGCCGGTGCCGGAGATCTCGGTGGCCATCCGCTCCGGCGACACCCCCGCCGAGGACCGCAGGCGGTTCGCCGCCCACCCGTCCGACATCCTCATCACCACGCCGGAGTCGCTGTTCCTGCTGCTCACCAGCCAGTCACGCGAGGCGTTGCGGGGCGTCGAGACGGTGATCGTCGACGAGGTGCACGCGGTGGCCGCCACCAAGCGCGGTGCCCACCTGGCGCTCAGCCTCGAGCGGCTCGACGCCCTGCTCCAACGGCCCGCGCAGCGCATCGGGCTGTCGGCGACCGTACGACCGGTGAGCGAGGTCGCGGCGTTCCTCGGCGGGTCCCGCCCCGCGACGGTCGTGCAGCCGCCCTCCGACAAGGTCATCGAGGTCGAGGTGGTCGTCCCGGTCGAGGACATGACGGAGATGGAGCGCAGGCCGGGGTCCTCCGCGGGCGGGCCGGGGTTCGCCGACGGTGAGGAGCCCGAGCCGTCCAGCCGGTCGATCTGGCCGCATGTCGAAAACCACCTGTTCGAGCTGATCGAGGCGCATTCGTCGACGATCGTGTTCGCCAATTCCAGGCGCCTGGCCGAACGTCTCTGCACCAGGCTCAACGAGCTCGCCTACGAACGCGTGCAAGGTCCCGAAGCCGTCGATCTGTCGATCTGGGAGACGCCGTTGCCGGGAGATCCGCCCCGGCCTACGCCCTTTTCGGAAGATCCATCCCGGCCGACGCCGCTGCCGGGAGATGCGCCCAGGCGCACGCCCCCACCGGAAGATCCGCCTCGGCGGGCGCCCGCCGAGATGATGGCGCAGGCGGGGGCGAGCAAGGGCGTGGTCACCGAGATCGTCCGCGCGCACCACGGCTCCGTGTCCAAGGAGGAGCGGGCGCAGATCGAGGAGGCGCTCAAGTCCGGCCGACTGCCCGCCGTCGTCGCGACGTCCAGCCTGGAGCTGGGCATCGACATGGGCGCCGTCGACCTGGTCGCGTGTGTGGAGGCGCCGCCGAGCGTGGCCAGCGGGCTCCAGCGCATCGGCCGGGCGGGTCACCAGGTGGGCGCGGTGTCCAAGGGAGTGATCTTCCCGAAATACCGCGGCGACCTGATCCAGACCGCCGTCGTGGCCGAACGCATGATGAGCGGCCAGATCGAGGAGCTGCGCTACCCGCGCAATCCGCTCGACGTGCTGGCCCAGCAGATCGTGGCGATGACCGCGCTGGAGGAGTGGACGGTCGACGAGCTGGAGGCCGTGGTCAAGCGGGCCGCTCCCTACGCGACGCTGCCGCGTACCGCGCTGGAGGCCACGCTCGACATGCTGGCCGGCCGCTACCCGAGCGAGGAGTTCGCCGAGCTGCGGCCGCGGGTCGTCTGGGACCGGGTGACGGGCACGTTGCAGGGCCGTCCGGGCGCGCAACGGCTGGCGGTGACCAACGGCGGCACGATCCCCGACCGCGGGCTGTTCGGCGTCTTCCTGGTGGGCGAGAAGGCGTCCCGGGTGGGCGAGCTCGACGAGGAGATGGTCTACGAGTCGCGGGTGGGCGACGTGTTCGTCCTGGGTGCGACCTCATGGCGGATCGAGGACATCACGGCCGACCGGGTGCTCGTCTCCCCCGCGCCCGGCCAGCCGGGCAAGTTGCCGTTCTGGCACGGCGACGCGCCGGGCAGGCCGGCCGAGCTGGGCAAGGCGATCGGCGCGTTCCTCCGCGAACACGCGGCGAACACCTCCAACGACCGCATGCGAGCGGCCGGACTCGACGACTACGCCGCCCGCAACCTGCGCGCCTACCTCGACGAGCAGCGTGAGGCCACCGGTTACGTCCCCGACGACCGCACCCTCCTGGTCGAACGCTTCCACGACGAGCTCGGCGACTGGCGCGTCGTCATCCACTCCCCCTACGGCGCGCGGATCCACGCTCCGTGGGCCCTGGCGATCAACCGGCGGCTGCGCGAACGCTACGGCCTCGACGTACAGGCCGTGCACTCCGACGACGGCATCGTGCTGCGGATCCCCGACACGCTGGTCGAGCCGCCCACCGACGTGGCGGCGTTCGACGCCGAGGAGATCGAGCGGATCGTCACCGAGGAGCTGGGCGGCTCGGCGATGTTCGCCTCCCGGTTCAGGGAGTGCGCGGGCCGGGCCCTGCTGCTGCCGCGCCGCACGCCCGGCCGGCGCAGCCCGCTCTGGCAGCAGCGGCAGCGGGCCGCCCACCTGCTGGGAGTGGCCTCTCAATACGCGTCGTTCCCGATCGTGCTGGAGACGATGCGCGAATGCCTCCAGGACGTGTTCGACGTGCCCGGGCTGGTGGCGCTGATGCGCGACATCGCGGCGCGCCGGGTGCGGGTGGTGGAGGTGGAGACGTCGCAGGCGTCGCCGTTCGCCACGTCGCTGCTGTTCCACTACATAGGCGCCTTCATGTACGAGGGCGACGCGCCGCTGGCCGAGCGCCGGGCCCAGGCACTGGCGCTGGACATGACCCTGCTGGCCGAACTGCTCGGCGAGGCCGACCTGCGGGAGTTGCTCGACCCCGACGTCATCTCCGACACCGAACGCGAGCTGGCCAGGCTCGACCGGCCGTTGCGTGACGCCGAGGACCTGGCCGACCTGCTGCGCTCGCACGGGCCACTGCTCGCGCCCGACGTGAGCGTGCGCGGCGGCGATCCGGCCTGGCTGACAGAGCTCGAACGAGCCCGCCGGGCGATCAAGGTGCGGATCGCGGGCGAGGAGCAGTGGGCGGCGATCGAGGACGCGGCCCGGCTGCGTGACGCGCTGGGCGCGCCGCTGCCGGTCGGGATCCCGCACGCGTTCCTGGAACCGGTCGCCGACCCGCTGGCCGACCTCGTGGCCCGCCATGCCCGTACGCGCGGGCCCTTCCATGCCGGTACGCCCGCCGCGAGGTTCGGCCTGGGCGTGGCCGTGGTGACCGACGCCCTGCGCCGGCTGGCGGCGGCCGGGCGGGTGGTCAACGGCGAGTTCCGGCCGGGTGGCCGGGGCGAGGAGTGGTGCGACGCCGGTGTGCTGCGGACGCTGCGGCGCAGGTCTCTGGCGCGGCTGCGCAAAGAGGTCGAACCGGTCCCGCCCGAGACGCTCGCGCTGTTCATGCCCGCCTGGCACGGCATCACCGGCTCGGCGGCACGCGGCACCGACGGCGGCGGAGCGGCTGGCTCGGCACCACGCGGCACCAGCGGCGCGGCGCGGGCGATGGACGCGCTGATCCACAGCGTCGAGCAGCTCCAGGGAGCCGCCGTGCCCGCGTCGGCGCTGGAGACGCTGGTCCTGCCGTCGCGCGTGCCCGGCTACCATCCGGCGCTGCTCGACGAGCTGACCGCCTCGGGCGAGGTGATGTGGGTGGGCCAGGGGTCGCTGCCCGGCGGCGACGGCTGGGTGTCGCTCTACTTCGCCGACACCGCTCCCCTGTTGCTGCCCGAACCCGGCCAGATCACCATGACCCCGGTGCACGAGCAGGTGCTCGACGTGCTGGGCGGCGGCGGGGCGCTGTTCTTCCGGGGGATCTCCGACCAGCTCGGCTCGCTCGACGACGCGGCGCTGGTGTCGGCGCTGTGGGATCTGGTGTGGTCGGGGCGCGTGTCCGGTGACACGCTGGCGCCGCTGCGGGCCACGCTCGGGTCGGGCCGGCCCGCACATCGGCCGGCCACCACGCGCCGGCGGCGGGCCGTGCTGCCGAGCAGGAGCGGGCCGCCCACGGTGGGCGGGCGCTGGTGGCTGCTTCCCTCACCCGCCGAGGACACCACCCAGCGGGCGCAGGCCCAGGCCGAGGTGCTGCTCGAACGGCATGGGGTGGTGACCCGCGGGGCGGTGACGTCGGAACGGCTGCCGGGCGGGTTCACGCCGGTCTACCAGGTGCTACGGGCCTATGAGGAGAGCGGGCGGTGCCGCCGGGGCTACTTCGTCGAGGGGCTCGGGGGCGCGCAGTTCGCGCTGCCGGGGGCGGTGGACCGGATGCGCGCGATGGCCCCGAGCGTCGCGCCGGCCGGCCCGGCATCCGGCGACCTGGGCCCATCCGGGCGGGCCGCCGATCGGAGAGCGGTCGTCCTGGCCGCGGCTGATCCGGCCAACCCCTACGGGGCGGCGCTGTCGTGGCCGGCGCATCCCGGCGAGGTGGGGCACAAGCCCGGCAGGAAGGCGGGCGCGCTGGTGGTGCTGGTGGACGGGTTCCTGGTGCTTTACGTGGAGCGGGGCGGCAAGACGCTGCTGTCCTTCGCCGATGACGAGCGGCTGCGGCCGGCCGTGGACGCGCTGGCGCTGGCCGTACGGGATGGGGCGCTCGGGAAGCTGACCGTCGAGCGGGCCGACGGCGCCTCGATCGGTGAGTCACCACTGGCGGCGGCACTGGAGGAGGCCGGGTTCCACCCGACGCCGCGAGGTCTGCGCCTGCGCGCCTGACCGACCGAGAAGCCTGACCAACCAAGAGACCCGCGCGCCTGACCGACCAAGAGGGCTGCTCCGGCCTGACGATGTGTACGGCGTCACCCTCTGGATTCCCCGACGACACCGGAAACGGCCGTAACTTTGTATACGATTCCCTCAAATGACTGAGCTGACACTGGGCGGCGCCCATCTCCCCCTTCGCGACCAAGTGACCGCGGAGATCCGCCGACTCATCATCTCCGGCGAGCTCCCCCAGGGTGAGCGCCTGGTCGAGGACCGGCTGGCCGCCCGGCTGGGCGTGTCGCGCAACCCGGTGCGCGAGTCGATCCGGGTGCTCGCCGCCGAGGGGTTCGTGCAGGTCATCCCCAGGATCGGCGCCACCGTGGCGCGGCTGTCGCCGGCCGAGGCCGAGGAGCTCTTCGACGTGCGGATGGCGATCGAGGGGCTGGCGGCCCGGCTGGCGGCGCGCAAGCGAACCCCGGAGACGGCCGCGCGACTGCGGCTGGTGCTCGACTCGGCCAAGGAGGCGGTCGAGGAGGGCAGGCTCGAACGGGTGGCCGACCTCAACACCGCCTTCCACCTGGCCGTGGGTGAGGTGGCGGGCAACTCCTACCTCAATCTGATGATGGCGCCGATGCTGCTGCGGGCTCAGTGGGTGTTCCGGCAGACCGCGGCCGCACGCGGACCGCACTCCTGGTCGGAGCACCTGAGCCTGTGCGAGGCCATCGCGGCGGGCGACGAGGACGAGGCCCAGGCCAGGGCGGTCGCGCACGTCGCCGCGGCCAGGCGGTCGTTCCTGGCCGCCGTACGCCCGGCGAAGCCTCAGCACGACGAGAAAACGGTCGGATAACAACATGCGGTGACGAAACACCGTTGAAATCCAGGTTCTTGTATACAGTCTCCTAAAGCTCGTCCCCCGGAGGCATCATGAGACCCAGGCTGGTCTTGACGCTCGCCGTACTCCCCATAGCCCTGACGGCTTGCGGTGGAGGCGGTTCGAGCGGCACCCCCGTCGCCCCGTCAGTGGCCGACGCCACGTCCGACAGCCGCGCCGTCAAGAGCGGCGGCACCCTGAACATCGCGCTCAACGCCGACCCCGACGCGCTCGACCCGAGCGTGTCCACCACGCTGGTGGGCCGCGAGGTGTTCGCGAGCATGTGCGAGAAGCTCTTCGACATCGACGCGAAGGCCACGCTGGTCCCGCAGCTCGCCACCGCCCTGCCCGAGGTCTCGGGCGACGGCAAGGAAGTGACGATCAAGCTGCGCGAGGGCGTGAAGTTCAACGACGGCACCGCCTTCGACGCGGAGGCGGTCAAGAAGTCGCTGGATCGCCACCGTACGTGGGAGAAGTCGGCCCGCCAGGCCGACCTGGCCGCCGTGTCGAAGGTGAGTGTGGTCGATCCGGCCACCGTCAAGCTCACGCTGACGCGCGCGTTCACGCCGCTGACGGCGCAACTCGCCGACCGCGCCGGGATGATCATGTCGCCCAAGGCGCTGGAGGCGGCGGGCGACAACTTCGGCGCCAGCCCGGTGTGCGTCGGGCCGTTCAAGTTCGCCGCGCGCACCTCCGGCAGCCAGATCGTGCTGGACAAGGCGCCCGACTACTACGACGCCGCCAAGGTGAAGCTCGACAAGCTCGTATACAAAATCATCGTCGACCCGAACGTACGGGCCGCGAACCTGAAGTCCGGCGACGTCCAGGTGGCCGACCAGCTGGCCACGACCACGGTCAAGGGCGTGCAGGCCGACCCGAACCTCACCGTCGTGTCCGGCGGCGGGCTCGGCTACTACGGCCTGACGATCAACACCGGCAACGCCAACGGCTCCACCGAGAAGCCGGGCACGGTCAGCACCCCGCTGGCCAAGAGCCCGCAGCTGCGCGAGGCGTTCGAGCTGGCGCTGGACCGCGACCAGATCAACAAGACCGTCTACAACGGCCTGTACGAGGCCGACTGCTTCCCGCTGCCCGCCGACAGCCCCTACCGCTCGCCCTCGCTCCAGTGCGCCAAGCGCGACCTGGCCAAGGCCAAGCAGCTGGTGCAGGCCTCCGGTGTGCCGACGCCCATCCCGGTCACGCTGACCACGCCCAACGACGCCACCAACCAGCGTCTGGCCCAGGTCATCCAGCAGATGACCAAGGAGGCGGGCTTCAACGTCACGGTGCAGACGGCCGAGTTCGTCAGCACGCTGGAGCAGGGCAAGGCCGGCAAGTTCGACACCGTGCTCAACGGCTGGTCGGGCCGGGTGGACCCGGACGGCAACCTGTCGAACCTGATCACCAGCCGCGGCAGCAACAACTACAGCGGCATGTCCGACCCCGGCATCGACGATCCGATCAAGGAGGCCGCGGCGGTCACGGAGCCGGCCCAGCGCGCCGAGCTGTACGCCAAGGCGTTGCAGCGGGCGGCCGAGGTGCGCGGCGTGGTGTACCTGTATCACAACAAGTACTACCTGGGCATGAACAAGACCGTCGCCGGTGTCCAGTACTTCAAGGATGGCCTGCCCCGCTTCGTCACCGCTGGGTTCGCCGCCTGATGGTCTGGTTCATCCTCCGCAGAGCGGGCTCGGCGGTGATCGTGCTGTTCCTGGCCAGCATCCTGATCTTCCTCGGGATCAGGGCGCTGCCCGGGGACCCGGCCGTGGTGATGGCCGGTGAGGAGGCCTCGCCCGCGATGGTCGAGGCGATCCGCCACGAGTTCGGTCTGGACAAGCCCCTGCCGGCCCAATACCTCGACTACGTGGGCCAGACCCTGTCCGGCAACCTCGGCCGCTCCACCCAGGATCAGCTGCCGGTGGCCGACATCCTGGCCGAGCGGCTGCCGGTGACGCTGGAGCTGTCGGCGCTGGCCCTGCTGGTGGCGATCGTCGTGGGCCTGGGCGCGGGCATCGTGGCCGCGATGAAGCGGGGCCGGCTGCCCGACTACGTGGCCACCGGCTTCGGCCTGGCGGGGCTGTCCGTGCCGCACTTCTGGCTGGGGCTGCTCGGCATCCTGCTGTTCGCGGTGACGCTGCGCTGGCTGCCCGCCTCCGGGTACGTCCCGTTCACCCAGGACGCTGGCCAGAACCTGCAGCGCATGATCCTGCCCGCCCTGGTGCTCGGCACCGGGTTCGCGGCGATCCTGATGCGGCAGACGCGCTCGGCCATGCTGGGCGCGCTGTCGGCCGACTATGTGCGGACCGCCCGGTCCAAGGGCCTGTCGGAGGCCAAGGTGGTGGGCGCGCACGCGCTGCGCAACAGCCTCACGACCGTGGTGACCGTCCTGGGCCTGCAGCTCGGCGCGCTGATTAGCGGCGCGGTGGTGACGGAGCAGATCTTCGTCATCCCCGGTTTCGGCAAGCTGACCGTGGACGCCGTGCTCACCCGCAACTATCCGGTCATCCAGGCCGTGGTGCTGATCACGGTCATCGGGTACGTGCTGGTCAACCTCCTGGTCGACATCGCCTACGCCTTCCTCAACCCCCGCATCCGGTTGTCGGGGGGCGGGCATGGCTGACACGCTGGCCGTACCGGTGACGACGGGCCGGGCCGATCGCCGCCGCAGGCTGTGGCGGCGCTTCAGGCGGCGCCCGATGCCGATGGCGGGGCTGGTGCTCGTCGCCGGGTTCCTGCTGCTGGCGCTGCTCGGACCCCTGCTCACCGGCGATCCGTCGGCGCAGGACTACACCGCCACGCTCGCGCCACCGTCGGGCGCGCACCCGCTCGGCACCGACGACCTGGGCCGCGACGCCCTGGCCAGGATCGCGCACGGGGCGCAGGTATCACTGCAGGCCGGCGTGCTGTCCACACTGCTGGCCATGGTGATCGGCATCCCGATCGGGCTGGTGGCCGGGTTCTACCGGCGCTGGCTGGACCCGGTCGTGATGCGGCTGGTCGACGTGACGCTGGCCTTCCCGTTCCTGGTGTTCGCGGTGGGGCTGGCGGCGATCATCGGCCCCTCACTCAAGGGTGTGGTGCTGGCGCTCGGCTTCTCCCAGTTGCCGGCGGTCATCCGGATCACCCGCGGCGAGGTGCTGGCGATCAGGGAGATGGACTACGTGGCCGCGGCCATCGCCGACGGCGCCACCGACCGCCACATCCTGCTCCGCTACGTGCTGCCGAACTGCTCCAGCCCGCTCATCGTGCAGGCCACGGTGGCGATCCCGGCGGCGATCATCGGTGAGTCGACCCTGTCGTTCCTGGGCCTGGGGGTCCAGCCGCCGACGCCGTCGTGGGGCGTGATGCTCACCACCGCCCAGCAGTACCTGGACGTCGCGCCCTGGCTGGCGATCTGGCCGGGACTGATGATCGCGCTGGCCACGCTCGGCTTCAACCTGCTGGGCGACGGGCTGCGTGACGTTCTCGACCCGAGGAGCGGCCGATGAGCCTACTCGAGATCACCGACCTGACCGTCGACTTCGACACCGAGGACGGCCTGGTGCAGGCGGTCAGGGGCATCTCGCTCGAACTGGGCGAGGGCGAGATCCTGGCGCTCTGCGGCGAGTCGGGGTGCGGCAAGTCGGTCACCGCGATGTCCATACCGAGGCTGCTGCCGCCGGACACGACCAGGCTGTCGGGCTCGGTCAAGCTCGACGGCCGTGAGCTGACCACGCTGCCCGAGTCGCGGATGCGGCAGATCAGGGGCAAGGACGTGTCGGTCGTCTTCCAGGAGCCGATGACCTCGCTCAACCCGTCGTTCACGGTCGGCTACCAGATCACCGAGGTGCTGCGCCGGCACGAAGGTCTCTCCCGCAGGGCCGCGCGGGACCGCGCGGTGGAGCTGCTCGAACTGGTCGGCATCCCGCTGCCCGCCCGCCGGATCAAGGAGTATCCGCACCAGCTCTCGGGCGGCATGCGCCAGCGGGTGATGATCGCGATCGCGGTGGCCTGCTCGCCGCGCGTGCTGATCGCCGACGAGCCAACGACCGCGCTGGACGTGACGATCCAGGCGGGCGTGCTCGACGTGTTCCGCGACCTGCGCGACCGGCTCGGCACTGCGGTCATCCTGATCACCCACGACCTGGGCGTGGTCGCCGACATCGCCGACCGGGCCATGGTCATGTACGCGGGCCGGGCCGTCGAGCAGGCGCCCGTCACCGAGCTGTTCGCGCGGCCGCGCCATCCGTACACGCTGGGCCTGATGAACGCCCTGCCGTCGGCCGCCGTGAACGGCCGGCTCGCCGAGATCCCCGGCATGGTGCCCTCGCCGCTGACGGACCCGGACGAGTGCGCCTTCCAGGCGCGCTGCGGCCGCGCGCAGGACGATTGCCGAAGCAGAAGACCCCAGCTAGAGCCCCAACTGCCGGACGATCATCTGGCGGCCTGCTTCCACCCGGGAGGGCGGTCGTGATCCTGGAGATCGACAACCTGGTCAAACACTACGGCCAGGTACGCGCCGTGGACGGCCTGTCGCTGAGCATCGGCCAGGGCGAGGTGCTCGGCCTGGTCGGAGAGTCGGGCAGCGGCAAGTCGACCGTCGGCAAGTGTGTGCTGCGGCTGACCGAGCCCACCTCGGGCGGCATCCGGCTCGACGGCCGCGACATCACCCACCTGTCGCGCCGGGCCATGCGCCCGCTGCGCAGGGACGTCCACATGGTTTTCCAGGACCCCTACTCCTCGCTCAACCCGCGCTTCACGATCGAGCAGATCGTCGGCGAGCCGCTGCTGCACCACGGGATCGCCAGCCGACGCGAGGCGGGCGGGCAGGTCGCCGCCATGCTGGAGCAGGTCGGGCTGCGCCCGGAGATGAGGTCGCGCTTCCCGCACGAGCTGTCCGGCGGGCAGCGGCAGCGGGTAGGGCTGGCCCGCGCGCTCATCCTGGAGCCCAAGCTGGTGGTGGCCGACGAGCCGGTGTCCGCGCTGGACGTGTCGGTGCAGGCGGCGGTGCTCAACCTGATCACCGACCTGCAGCGGGAGATGGGCTTCTCCTGCCTGTTCATCACCCATGACCTGTCGGTGGTGGAGTTCCTGGCCGACCGGATCGCGGTGATGTACCTGGGCAAGATCGTGGAGTCCGGGCCGACGGCCCAGATCTTCGCCGAACCCCGCCACCCCTACACGCAGGCGCTGCTGTCGGCGGCGCCGGTGGCCGACCCGGTCAGGCAGCGCGAGCGGCGCCGGATCGTGCTGGGCGGCGACGTGCCGAGCCCGGTCGATCCGCCCGCCGGCTGCCGCTTCCACACCCGGTGCCCGCTGGCGTACGACGCCTGCCGGACGAGCGAGCCGGCACTGACCGACCCCCGTACGAGCGGCCACCCGGTCGCCTGTCACCTGGTCACGGCCGATCACGTGCCCGACGCAGCCGTAAACCGATGAAGGGACGCAGTTTGTTCACCACCAGGCCCGAGCTGACCGGAGACTTCGGCATGGTGGCCAGCACGCACTGGCTGGCCTCCGCTACCGGCATGAGCGTGCTCGAACGCGGCGGCAACGCCTTCGACGCGGCCGTCGCCGCCGGGTTCGTCCTTCAGGTGGCGGAGCCGCACCTGAACGGGCCCGCCGGCGAGGTGCCCATCCTGCTGTGGAGCCAGGACGAGGAGCGGGTGTCGGTCGTGTGCGGGCAGGGCGTCGCCCCCGCCGCCGCCACGATCGACCGGTTCACCGGCCTGGGGCTCGACGTGGTGCCCGGCACGGGGCTGCTGGCGGCCACCGTGCCCGGGGCGTTCGGCGGCTGGATGCTCATGCTGGAGCGCTGGGGCACCTGGACGCTGGCCGACGTGCTCGAACCCGCCATCCACTACGCCACCCACGGCGTCCCGGTGCTCGACCGGATCGCCGCCACGGTCTCGTCGGTCGAGCGGCTCTTCCTCGAGGACTGGCCGACGTCGGCCGCGACCTGGCTGCCGCAGGGGAAGGTGCCGGGAGCCAAGCTGACCAATCCCGTGCTGGCCGCCACCTACCGCAGGCTCGTCTCCGAGGCGCGGGCCGCGTCGAGCAGCCGCGAGGGGCAGATCGCGGCCGCCCGCGACGCCTGGTACCGGGGGTTCGTCGCCGAGGCGATCGCCCGGTTCAGCGCCGAGACCGCCTGGCGCGACAGCTCGGGCGAGGTCCACGGCGGCCTGCTCACCGGCGACGACCTGGCGGGCTGGTCGGCGTCGGTCGAGGAGCCGGTCACCTTCGACTACCACGGGCACACGGTCTGCAAGACGGGCCCGTGGGGGCAGGGACCGGTCTTCCTGCAGCAGCTCGCCCTGCTGTCGGGGTTCGACCTGGACGCGATGGGGCAGCTCAGCGCCGACTACGTGCACACGGTGATCGAGAGCGCCAAGCTCGCCTTCGCCGATCGCGAAGCCTGGTACGGCGACACCGAAGTACCGATGGCCGACCTGCTCGATGGCGAGTACAGCGCTAAGCGGCGCGCGATCATCGGCGTCGAGGCCAGCATGGAGCTGCGGCCGGGCGCACCAGGCGGGCGCCCGCCTCGGCTGCCGGTGTTCCCCGGTGCCGGCACGGTCAGCACCGCGCCGGGCATCTCGGGCGTACGGTCCGGTGTGGGCGAGCCCACGGTCGGCTCCGACGGCTCCACCCGTGGCGACACCTGTCACGTGGACGTCGTGGACCGGCACGGCAACATGGTCTCCGCCACGCCGAGCGGCGGCTGGCTGCAGAGCTCGCCCACGATTCCGGAGCTGGGCTTCTGCCTCGGCACCCGGGCGCAGATGTTCTGGCTGCAGGAGGGGCTGCCCGCCTCGCTGCGGCCGGGCACGCGCCCGCGCACCACGCTGTCGCCGTCGTTCGCGCTGCGCGAGGGCAAGCCGTGGCTGGCCTTCGGCACACCCGGCGGCGACCAGCAGGACCAGTGGAGCCTGAACTTCTTCCTCTCCCTCGTCCACGGCCGGCTCAACCTGCAGCAGGCCGTCGACGCCCCCATGTTCCACTCCGAGCACTTCCCCAGCTCGTTCTTCCCGCGCGGCTCCCGGCCGGGCGTCATGCACGTGGAGAACCGGCTGGACCCGGCGGTGGTCGCCGAGCTACGGCGGCGTGGTCACCAGGTGGAGGTGCAGGGGCCGTGGTCGCTCGGCCGGCTCAGCGCGGTCGCCCGTGACGGCGACTTCCTGAAGGCCGCCGCCAACCCGCGCGGCGCCCAGGGCTACGCGGCCGGCCGATGATCGAGCTGTCCGAGCTGGCCTTCCTGGCCGGGGCGGGCCTGCTGGCCGGGGCGGTCAACGCCCTGGCCGGCGGGGGCACCCTGATCTCCTTCCCGGCGCTGCTGGCGCTCGGCTATCCGAGCATCACCGCCTCGGTGACGAACGCGGTGGCGCTGTGGCCCGGCTACCTGGGCGGTGTCCTGGGTTACCGGGCCGAGCTGCGCGGGCAGCGGCGCCGGGCCACGGTGCTCTCGGCCACCACCGTGCTCGGCGCGATCGCGGGCAGCTCAATGCTGCTGCTCACACCGGGGCGGCTGTTCGACTCGCTGGTGCCGTGGCTGGTGGCCTTCGCCAGTCTGGCGCTGCTGGCGCAGCCCTGGCTGCGCAAGCGCTTCGAGGGCGACGGACGGGAGGGCACCAGCGGGCTGGTCCACGTCGGGGTGTTCCTCGGCGGCTGCTACGGCGCCTACTTCAACGGCGGCATGGGGGTGCTGCTGCTGGCGGTGCTCGGGCTGTTCCTGCATGACGACCTGCATCGGGTCAACGCCGTGCGGGCGACCCTGTCACTGGTGATCAGCACGGTGTCGGTGGTGGCGTTCTCGCTGTTCGGGCCCGTGCGGTGGGAGGCGGTGGCGGTGGTGGCGCCGGCGAGCCTGGCGGGTGGCTTCCTCGGCACCCGTCTGGCCCGGCTCATGCCGCCCGCCGTGTTGCGCGGCGTCGTGGTCGTCTTCGGGCTTGGCGTAGCCACGGTTCTCGCCCTGCGCTGACCGGTCAGGCGACCGTGGCTTCGATCAGGTCGTCCACGACCGCCGCCAGGTGCCCGGTGCGGGCGTGCGCCCTGCGCTGGCGCTCCGCTCCGGAACCCCGGCCGAGCAGCCGGTCCAGCCCTTCTTCGACCACCGGCAGATCACCGGCCTCGGCCGCGGCGTCCCGTACGTGCTCCAGAAGACGACCCGCCATCACCCGCGCCGGCACCAGCACACCCTCACGCACGTCGAGACTGTCGCCGCCCAGGCCGTCACGCGCGGCTCGCCAGTAGGCGGCCCGTATGACCTCCGACGGGATCGGCAGCCCGCGGTCACCGTGCGCCACGGCGGCCAGCGCGGTCACGACCAGGCTGCGGATCAGCCCGATGATGGTGAGGCTGTCGCTGACGTCCAGCGGCACGTCGGCGACGCGCACCTCGATGGTCGGCAGCGAGGGTGACGGGCGCGCGTCCCAGTACACCGTCTTGGGGTCCATCAGCGCGCCCGACTGCGACAGCGCGCGCAGGGCCAGCTCGTAGTCGGCGTACGACGGGAAGTACGGCGGAGCACCCGAGACCGGCCAGCGGCCCCAGCTGATCACCCGCCAGGACGCGTAGCCGGTGTCGCGCCCCACGAAGAAGGGCGAGTTCGCGGCCAGCGCGATCAGCGTGGGCAGCCACGGGCGTAGGTGATTGCCGACGTAGACGGCCTGTTCCTCGTCGGGGACGTCCACATGCACGTGCAGGGCGCAGATGCTGAGCTCGTCCTGCAGCGCGCGGTAGAGAATCCGGCCCTGCTCGTAACGGACGTCGTCGGTGAGCGGAATCGGCACCACGTCACCGAGTACGGGAATGCCGCTGGCGACCACGGCCAGCCCGCACGAGCGGGCCGCTTCGGCCACCTCCTTGCGCGCGGCCCTCAGCCGCGTGCCTAACTCACCGAGGTCGGCCGAAGGGGCGGTCCGGGCCTCGACCTGGAAACGGGTGATCTCGTGAACGACGTCTAGGACGTCCGTCGCGGCGGCCAACACCTCTGCCGCCCGGGGAGCCACGTGGCGCGACCAGGGATCGACGATGAGGTACTCCTCCTCGATCCCGATAAGAGGAGTCACATCCCTTTTATGCCCCTTTTCCGCTAGGCAAAGCGGTGCGGGCCATAGAGTGCGTACGGTCTTCCCTCGGCGAGCGCCCAATACCGGTCGCCGAAGGACCAGTGCCACCACTCCGTCGGGTAGTTGACCAGGCCGACAGGCTCCAGGGCGTCAGCGAGGATCTTGCGATGGGCGCGGGCGTCGGCCGAGATGTTCGTGGCGTCCATGTAGCAGGCGCCGTCGCTCTCCTCCGGGTTGTCGTTGACCTGGGTGCCCATGTCGTACTCCGTGCCGTCGGGTGCGGTGAGCGTCAGGTCGACGGCGGCCCCGGCGGTGTGCGGAGCCACCTCGACTGGCGACACATACCGACTCGCCGCGATATATGCCTCGTCAGGCGACATTTCAGGGAAGGCGGCGCGCAGCCCGTCGCGGTACTCCTCGAAGATGCGGCGCTGCGTGTCGATCGGCCGGTAGCCCTCGACGATCAGCAGGTGGAAGCCGTCGGGCAGCCGCCGCTCGGCCCGCTCCAACCGCGCCAGCAGCCCGGACCGCAGGTGCGCGAAGGCACCCGCACGGTCGGCCATCCGCTCGTCCACGCGCAGGCGGCCGCGTACGTCCGCCAGTTCCTCGCCGTTGTCGCGCACCGGGATGGCGGCGACGCGGGGATCAGAGATCAGCACGATGTCGCTCATGGGCTGCCACATAGGCAGAAATTCTCACACAGTGTCGGAGAAAACCTGATCTCGGGCCTGCGCCAAGGCGGCGACCAGGGCGCCGCGCAGCACCGGATTGCCCGCCACCCCGGTCGTGACGACCTTGGGCCGGGTCGGGCAGAACCGGGCGACGGCCTCCTCGACCTTGGCGGCCAGGCGTTCGCCGCCCGCGCGGCCGACGTCGCCGCTGAGCACGATCAGGCCGGGGTCGAGGACGACCGTCACGGCCGCGGCCCCCACCGCCAGGCGCGCCGCCACCTCGTCCAGGTACCCGTCGCAGCCGTTGCGTACCTGGTCGGGGACCGTGGTGCCGAGCACGCCGTGCGTGGTGGCGAGCCCGCTCAGCGCGTCGTGCCCGACCAGTCGCTGAAAGGAGCCCGAGGTCGGCTGCGTCACGTCGACGGGCAGCGGCTCGCCCGGCACGGGCAGCCAGCCGATCTCACCCGCGGTCCCGGTGATGCCCCGGTGCAACCGCCCACCGAGCATGACGCCCAGCCCTTGGCCGACACCCGCCCAGATGACCACGAAGTCGTCGTGTCCGGCGGCGGCGCCGTAGCGGTGCTCGGCCAGCGCGACCAGGTTCACGTCGTTCTCGATGATCACCGGGACGCCCAGCGTCTGGCGCAGGCTGGCCAGCACGCCGACGTGCCAGGCCGGCAGGTCGCAGGAGAAGCGCACGTCGCCGCTGCCCGGATCGACCACGCCCCTGGTGCCGATCACGAAGGCGCGTAGCTGTGACAGGCTGACACGGGCCGAGGCGCAGGCCCGCTGGACCGCGGAGTGCACGGCCTTGACCGGATCCCCGTCCGCCGGGTTGACGGTGACCTCGACCACGATCTGTCCGGTGATGTCCGCCACACCCACGGTGAGGCTGTCGGGCAGCACTTCGAGCCCGGCGACGTACGCACTGGACGGGTTCACCGCGTACAGGGCCGCGTGCGGACCCCTGCCCCCCGCCCGCTCCCCCGCCACCCGGACGAGCCCCCGCTCCTCCAGCCGGGCGAGCAGCTGACCTGCGGTCACCTTGGACAAGCCGGTCCGCTCACCGAGCTCCGCACGGGTCAGCGGCCCGTCCTCCAGGAGGAGTTCGAGTGCCGTGCGGTCGTTCAACCGGCGGAGCAGCCGAGGGATCCCCGGGCTTCGGCTCATCGACGCGCTCCCTCTCGTCACGAATGGCTAACGGGCGTTTTTTTTAAGAAAGTTTCTTGTTAGTTTAGCAGCAGTCGTTCGGACATGCAGATCAGCCTGGTGCGGACCGCAAGCGAGCACCCGGGAAGGGAGAACCCTGTGAGGATCGCGCAGATCACCGCCACTACGGTCACCACGGCCGCTCTGGCCCTGGGCCTGGCCGCTTGTGGTTCCGGCGGGACGCCCGCGGCTTCGCCGAGCGCGGCGGCCTCCGCCCCCGCGTCCGGCCCCAAGTACGCGGGCAAGGAGCTGACCTTCTGGCGCCTGGGCGACAGCAACCCCGCCGCGCAGAAGTACACCGACGAGCTGGTCGCCGCCTTCGAGCAGCAGACCGGCGCCAAGGTGAAGGTCGAGTGGATCCCGTGGCCGCAGGTGAACGACAAGTTCACCGCCGCGGCGGCCGGTGGCACCGGTCCCGACGTCACCGAGATCGGCAACGACCAGGTGCCGCTGTGGCAGAGCCAGGAGGCCCTGGAGCCCGTCACCGACATCGTCGCCTCGGGCGACCAGGCGCAGATCCCGAAGAACCTGATGGGCCTGGAGACGATCGACGGCGAGACCTACGCCGTGCCGTGGGGCGGCGGCAGCCGGGCGGTCCTGTACCGGGCCGACTGGTTCAAGGAGCTCAAGATCGAGGTCCCGAAGACCTGGGACGACCTGGTCGCCGCAGCCAAGAAGATCCAGTCCAAGAAGGGCAAGGACGTCGACGGGTTCGCCTTCAACGGCGGCTCCGACGCCAACCACCTGCTGGGCGCCCTCGCCTGGACCGCCGGCGGCGACTACGCCGTCAAGGAGGGCGACAAGTGGGTCGGCAAGCTGACCGACCCCGCCTTCAAGGCCGGCTTCGCCCAGTACACCGGCCTGGTCACCGACGGCCTGTCCAGCAAGTCGCGGCTCACCCAGAACACCACGGACATCCGTACCCGCTTCGCCAACAACAAGGTGGGCATGTACCTCACCGCGTCGTGGGACCTGCCGGGCATCGACGAGGACAGCAAGGGCAAGCTCAAGGGTGACAAGCTGGCCTTCTTCCCGCTCCCGTCCAAGGACGGCGGCGAGGCGCAGTCCTTCCTGGGCGGCAACGACATCGCCGTGTGGGGTGGCGCCAAGGAGAAGGACGCGGCCAAGGAGTTCGTGAAGCTGGCCTCCGGCAAGGAGTGGGGCGACAAGTACGCCAAGGACGGCGGCCTGCTCCCCGTCTACCCGGACGCCCTGGCCGCGCTGGCCGGCGACCCGGCCCAGGCGCCGTTCGCCGCCGCCTTCGCCAAGGCCAAGGCCTTCCCGGCCAGCCCGCACTGGACCGAGGCCAACGAGACCAAGGCGGTGCTGCAGAACGCGGCCCGCACGGTCATCGAGGGCAAGTCGTCGGCCGACGACGCGCTGGCCAAGGCCAACAAGGAGCTCGAAGACATCCTCAACGCCGCCTCATAGCCTTATGACGAACACCTCGACGCTCGCCAGGGGTGGCGGCCAGTCCTCCACCCCGCGGCGGCCCAACTCCCACCGCCCGGCCCGGGCCAGCGGCCTGCCCACCTGGTCGGTGCCGTACGTGCTGCTGATCCCCGGCCTGCTGGTGATCGGAGCGCTGCTGCTCTACCCGCTGTTCCAGGTCGGGATCATCGCCTTCCAGAAGGTGGGCCTGGTCCAGATCAGCGGCAGGAAGCCCGCCACCTGGGTCGGCTGGGACAACTTCACCCGCATCTTCGACAACGAGATCTTCTGGTCCTCGCTGCGCAACACGCTCGTCTTCGCCGTCCTCGCCGTGTCGCTGACGCTGATCGTCGGTACGGCGGTGGGCGTCCTGCTCAACAAGCTCGGCAGAAAGATGTCCACGTTCGTGGTGGTCGGCATCATGTTCGCGTGGGCCGTGCCGCCGGTGGCGCAGGGCGTCATCTGGAAGTGGCTGTTCGACGCGGAGGCGGGGGTCATCAACTGGGCGCTCAACCTGCTGCCCGACTGGCTGTCGAGCCTGCTCTTCGGCCGGATCGACTGGACCGGCCAGCCCTGGCTCAACGACGCGTGGTCCATCTACATGGTGCTGATCATCTGCGTCGTCTGGGCGAGCTTCCCGTTCGTGGCCGTCTCGGTGCTGGCGGGGCTCAAGGGCATCCCGGCCGAGCTGTACGAGGCCGCGCGGGTGGACGGGTCGTCGGCCTGGCGGACGTTCAGGAAGATCACCTTTCCGCTGCTCAAGCCGGTCTTCGCGGTGCTGACCGTACTGTCGATCATCTGGGACTTCAAGGTCTTCTCCCAGCTGTACGTGCTCATGGGCGGTCCATCGAACCGTGAGGCGTTCAACCTGTCGATCTACTCCTACGCCGAGGCCTTCCGGCCGCCGCCCAAGATGGGCTCCGGCGCGGCGATCGCCCTGGTGCTGACCGCGATCCTGCTGGTCGTCACCGCGGTGTACGTCAGGCAGCTCGTCAAGCAGGAGGAGATGTGAGCCCGCTCGCGCGCAAACAACTCGGCAAGATCGCGCTGAACGCGGCCGGGCTGCTGGTGTTCCTGATCGCGATCTTCCCCGTGTACTGGATGGCCTCGACCTCGTTCAAGGCCAACGACCAGATCTTCACCACCGACTTCATCCCGTTCCCCACCCATTTCACCTTCGAGCACGTCGACCGGGTGCTGAGCGAGGGCGTGGCCGGGCACTCGATCTGGCTCTACATGCGCAACAGCGCCATCGTGGCGGGGGGCACCGTGCTCATCGGGGCGGTCTTCTCGCTGCTGGCGGCGACCGCGGTGGCCCGCTTCAGGTTCAAGGGGCGCAACACGTTCCTGATCCTGCTGCTGATCGTGCAGATGATCCCTTCCGAGGCGCTGCTCATCCCGCTGTTCCTGAGTGTCAAGCGGCTCGGCCTGTACGACCAGCTGGCCGGCCTGATCCTCGTCAACGTGGGGCTCACGCTGCCCTTCGGCATCTGGATGCTGCGTACGTTCGTCGCCGCCGTGCCCAAGTCGCTGGAGGAGGCGGCCTGGATCGACGGCGCGGGGCGGATGACCACCTTCTGGAAGGTGCTCTTCCCCCTGGTCGCGCCGGGTCTGGTGGCCACCAGCATCTTCTCGTTCATCACCGCGTGGAACGAGCTGATCTTCGCGCTGGTCCTGATGAGCGGCTCGGAGGGCTACACGATGCCGGTCGCCATGCAGTACTTCTTCGGGCAGAAGGGCACCGACTGGGGCGCCATCATGGCCAGCTCCACGATGATGACCATCCCGGTCGTCGTCTTCTTCCTGCTGGTTCAGCGCCGCATGGTCTCCGGTCTGGTGGCCGGGGCCGTCAAGGGCTGACCGACCCACGCATCTTCGTGCGGCTTCGCCGTGCCCGAAAAACCATTGATGAGGAGCTATGAGTCAGAGTGATCGGGGGCTGCGCCGCCTCGCGGCCGGCACACTGCTCGTCGCCTTCCAGGGCACCACGGCGCCCGACTGGGTGCTGCGCGAGCTCGAGAACGGCCTGGGTGGTGTCACCCTCTTCGGCTTCAACGTCGCCGCCCCGGACCGGTTGCGGGCGCTGACCGCGTCCCTGCGCGCGGTCGGCGAACCTGTCATCTCCCTGGACGAGGAGGGCGGCGACGTCACCCGCCTGGCCTACCACGTCGGCAGCCCGTACCCGGGGAACGCGGCGCTGGGCGCGGTGGACGACGCCGAGCTCACGCACCGGGTCTACCGAGCGATCGGCTCGGAGCTGGCCGCCTGCGGCATCAACCTGGACATGGCGCCCGACGCCGACGTCAACACCGAGGCCGACAACCCGGTGATCGGCACCAGGTCGTTCGGCGACGACCCCGAGCTGGTGGCCAGGCACACGGTGGCCGCCGTCCAGGGCCTGCAGTCGGTGAACGTCGCCGCCTGCGTCAAGCACTTCCCCGGCCACGGCGCCACCCGGGTCGACTCGCACGTGTCCGTGCCCGTCGTCGACGTCACGCTCGACGTGCTGCGCGAGCGCGAGCTGGTGCCGTTCCGGGCGGCGATCGGCGCGGGGACCAAGTCGATCATGACCGCGCACGTGGCGGTGCCCGCGCTGACCGGCCCGACCCCGGCCACGCTGTCGCCCGCCGCACTGACCGAACTGCTCAGGGGCGAGCTCGGGTACGACGGCGCGGTCATCAGCGACGCGATGGACATGCACGCCATCACCAAGAGCGTCGGCCTGGCCGGGGGCGCCGTGCTGTCGCTGACCGCGGGCGCCGATCTGCTCTGCCTGGGGCCGCTGCCCTCCTACGACGACGTGCGGCACATCGTCGACGAGATCGTCGCGGCCGTACGGGAGGGGCGGCTGCCCGCGGCCCGGCTGGAGGAGGCTGCGGCCAGGCTGGCGGCGCTGCGCGAGTGGTTCGGCTCGCCCGCTTCGCCCTCGGTCGAGCAGAACGGGGTCGGCCTGCACGCCGCCAGGCGCGCGGTGCGGCTCACGGGCGTGACGGAGCCGCTGGTCGAGCCGCTGGTGATCGAGGTGGACACGCCGCCGACCATCGCCGTCGGCGACGTGCCCTGGGGCGTGGGGCCATGGCTGCCCCAGGCCGAGATCATCCGGGTGAAGCCGGCCGACGCGGACGTGCCGGTGCTGCTGGCGAAGGCCACTCATCGGTCGCTGGTCCTGGTGATCAAGGACGCGCACCGCAACGAGGCCAGCCGCGAACTCGTCTCCGCCCTGGTGACGGCCCGGCCCGACGCGACGGTGATCGAGATGGGGCTGCCGATCTGGCGGCCGGACAGCGCGGCCTACATCGCGACGTACGGCGCGGCCCGCGCGAACGCCCAGGCGGCCGTGGAACTGCTCACGGTTTGAGGAGTGCCTCGCGGGCCTGGTCCAGGGCCGCGAGGACGGCGCCGCGCAGCACCGGGTTCTTGTCGGTGACCGTGGTGGTGACGACCTGGGGGCGTACGGGGCAGATGCGGGCCACGGCCTCCTCCACCCGGGCGGTGAGCGCGGTGCCACCGGCCTGGCCCACCTCGCCCGCCAGCACGACCAGCCCCGGATCGAGGATCACGCAGACCGCGGCCACGCCGAGCGCGAGCCGGTGCGCGATCTCGTCGAGAAAGGGCTCGCCCTCGGCTCCGGCCGCCATGGCGACCTTCACGCACTCCCCGGCGCTCTCGGCCGTGAACCCGTAGCCCTCCGCGAGCTCGCCCACGGCCTCGGCGCTGACGAGCGACTGCAGGCCGCCCGCCAGCGAGGGCAGGCGACCCGGCTCGTTGCGAATGTCCTCGGGCAGCGGTACGCCGGGCACCGGCAGGTAGCCGATCTCGCCCGCGCTGCCCGAACGGCCCCGGTGCAGCTTGCCGCCGAGCATCACCGCGAGACCGAGACCACGGGCGGACCAGAGCAGCACGAAGTCGTCCAGCCCCTGGGCGGCGCCGTCGGCGCGCTCGGCGATCGCGGCCAGGTTGACGTCGTTCTCGATCGTCACCTCGCGCTTGAGGTCACCGGCGAGCGCCTCGTGGATGCCCTCGTGCCAGCCGGGCAGGTCGAAGGAGAAGCGCACGTCGCCGCTGCGCGGATCGACCACGCCGGGGGTGCCGATGACCACGCCGCGCAGCCGGCCGATGCTGATCTTGGCGCTGCGGCAGGCCTTCATGATCGCGCCGTGCACCACCGAGACCGGGTCGTCGAGGTCGGCGGGGTCGACGGTGACCTCGGCGATCGTCCGGCCGTGGATGTCGGCGACGGCCGCGGAGATCAGCTCGGGCCCCACCTCGAGCCCGGCCACGTAGGCGCTGGAGGGGATGACGGAGTAGAGCGCCGCGTTGGGGCCGCGCCCGCCGGCCTGCGTGCCGACGACCTCGACCAGCCCGCGCTCCTCCAGCCGGGACAGCGTCTGCGAGGCGGTGACCTTGGACAACCCTGTCTGATCGCCGATCTGCCCCCGCGTCATCGGGCCCGTGGCCAGCAACAACTCCAGTGCGGCCCGGTCGTTGATCTCCCTGAGCAGTCTGGGCACACCAGGGCGTCGCTCCACGCTGAATCCCACCGTCAAATCGAAAAGGTTGTTGGAAGTTTAGCGCCCTGGACCTTGCTTATCACCGCAGGTGAACACGAGGATGTCTCACGATCATCCCCTCTGTCCTGCGCCGCCTCGGCAGCCCACTGATCGCGGTGTCCGCGCAGGCACCGCGCCTGCCGCGCCGGGATCGACCGCCCATTCTGGCGACGTTGCGCATAACCAGTGTTGACCAGGAGGGATAATCGACAACATGCGCCTTTCCGCTCGTGTCGACTACGCCCTCCGTGCTGCCGCCGAACTCGCCGCGGCCGGCGCCGGCCCGACCACCGTGGGCGAGCTCGCCAAAGAGCAGGACATGCCCCCCAAATACCTGGAAAACATCCTGCTGCAGATGCGCCGCGCCGGACTGGTCCGCGGCCAGCGAGGTCCGGAAGGCGGCTACGTCCTGGCCCGGGCCGCCGCGGAGATCTCTCTCGCCGACGTCATCAGGGCGGTCGACGGGCCACTGGCCAACGTACGTGGAGAGCGTCCCGAGCACGTGGGCTACCGGGGACCGGCGGAGTCGCTGCAGCAGGTCTGGATCGCGCTGCGCGCCACCGAACGCGCCATCCTGGAGGAGGTCACGCTGGACCAGGTGGCCAGCGGCGCCCTCCCCGACCGCGTCCGCCAACTCGCCGCCGACCCCGCCGCCTGGGACTGACCCGCACGACGCCGCCGACCCCGCCGCCTGGGTCTGACCCGCACGACGCGGCCACCTCGCCGCCTGGGACTGACCCCACCCCCGGGCCGATTCGCCGCTCTGGGAATGACTCCACACAACGCGGCCAGCTCGCCGCCCGGGGAGTTACCCCACCCGGCGGCTCAGCCGGGACGCCGTTCAGGAGGGGACGCCTGCCGGTCCGGCCGGGTTTCTAGACTGGGGGCATGCCCGAAGGAGATGCCGTCTACCGTACGGCCGCGCGGCTGCGCGGCGCGCTCGACGGCCGAATCCTGACCCGTTCGGACTTCCGCGTCCCCCGGCACGCCACGGCCGATCTCAGTGGCCGGACGGTCCTGGAGAGCCTCTCACGTGGCAAGCACCTGCTGACCCGCGTCGAGGGCGGCCTGACCGTGCACACGCACCTGCGCATGGACGGCAGCTGGCGAGTGCTGCCCGCGGGCCGTCGCACCGCTCCCGGCGACCAGATCCGGCTGGTGCTGGCCAACGAGCAGTGGCAGGCCGTGGGCGTGCGGCTGGGGGTGGTGGACCTGCTGAAGACCGCCGACGAGCACCGCGTCGTCGGACATCTGGGGCCCGATCTGCTCGGCGACGACTGGGATCCGGCCGAGGCCGTGCGCCGCCTGCGCGAGGCGCCGGAACGGACGATCGGGGAGGCGCTGCTCGATCAGCGCAATCTCGCGGGAATCGGCACCATCTATCGCGCCGAGACACTCTTCCTGCGCGGCATCTGGCCGTGGCGGAAGGTCGGCCACATCGAGGACCTGGACGCGCTCGTGACGCTCGCCCAGCGGCTCCTGGCGGCGAACAGGACACACGCCGCCACAGTGACCACGGGCGACCGCAGACCGGCCGGCCAGACGTGGGTTTACGGCAGGGCAGGCCGACCTTGCCGCCGATGCGGAACGCGCATCAGTCGCGGCGAGATGGGCGCACAGCCACAGGAACGCCTGATCCTGTGGTGTGGTGACTGCCAACCGCGTTAGGCGGCCACCATGTCCTTGACTTCGGGAAACACGGAGTCGGAGATCGACCCGGGCACCGTCTCGGGAAGGGGGATGCGCTCGTGCTCCGGCGCGTCGGCGAGGACAGGGGTGGCCTGGAGCTCCGCCAGCGCGAACTGGTCGGACACCTCACGCAACACCTGCGACAGCGGCACCCCGAGGGCGCCACAGATCGACGCCAGCAGCTCCGATGACGCCTCCTTCTGACCGCGCTCTACCTCGGAGAGGTAGCCAAGCGAGACACGCGCCAGCGTGGACACCTCACGAAGGGTGCGTCCCTGCCGCACCCTCAATCGCCTCAGCACGTCGCCGAGCAGCTGACGCAGCAGAATCATCTGTCGCTCCCTCCCCGGCGTGGATGGCTTCACCGCCACGCCCCGCGCGGTCGGATCGTGCCGTCCGTTCTTCTTCTTCGGCTCGTACATGCTCCTCGCCGTCATCATCGGACGTCTCCGTCCCTGCCCCGCCGCGCTTCCTTCATTGCGCAATGGCTCAGTGCGTGACAGCTCATTACGTGAAGGTTCGTTACGTGACTCGTTAGGCCCGCCTGCCGGGCGCTCGGTGCTTGCAGATGGCTCACGGACCTCACTCACAGCTCCACCGTACCCGTATCAACCGACACCGTGTGAGACCGTGCCTCGGATGTTCGCTGGGGACGTAACACGGTAATCACCCGGTATGTTCCCCATTGTTCCCCTTCAGCACACTTGCCAGTAGATCGATAGCCTCGTCCACCGTCTCTACCCTGATACGTTCGCGAGACCCCTCAAGCCTCAACTGTCTCTGCCAAATCTGATCGCCGGGTCCGCTGACGGCCACATGCACGGTGCCGACGGGCTTCCCGTCCTGTGGCTCCGGCCCCGCCACACCGGTCACCGCCAGGCCGTATGTCGCCTCGCACAGCCGGGCGACCCCCGTCGCCATCGCCGCCGCCACCTCCGGGTGCACGGCCCCTTCCCGGCGCAACAGCTCGTCCGGAACCGCCAGCAGCCGGTGCTTCAGATCGGTGGCGTAGGAGATGACCCCGCCCCTGAAGGACTTTGAGGACCCCGAGACCGAGGTGAACGCCGCCCCGATGAGCCCGCCGGTCAGCGATTCGGCCACGGCGAGCGTGGCGGCCCGGTGTACGAGCAGGGAGAGAACCTCCGCGGCACCAACCATGATCACTCCCCGCGGGCCCGTCTGGCCACCTGCCGTAGCTTGATCGCGCGCACCACGTAGTCGACGCCCGTGGCCACCGTGACGACCACGGCCGCGCCCATCACCACCCAGCGGATCGTGTCGGGCACGTGGGGCAGGATGTAGAGGACGATGGCCGTGATCTGCAGCACGGTCTTGACCTTGCCGCCGTAGCTGGCCGGGATGACCGCGTGCCTGAGCAACACGAACCGCAGGGCGGTGATGCCCAGCTCGCGGCCCAGGACGGTGACCGTCACCCACCACGGCAGCTCGCCGAGGATCGACAGGGACACCAGGGCCGCGCCGGTCAGCGCCTTGTCGGCGATCGGGTCGGCGATCTTCCCGAAATCGGTGATCAGCCCGTAGCGCCTGGCCAGCTCGCCGTCCAGATGATCGGTGAACGAGGCCACGCCGAACACCGCCAGCGCACCCAGGCGCCAGCCCGTGCCCGGCAGGAAGAGACAGACGACGAAGAAGGGGACGAGCACCAACCGGAGGACCGTGAGGACGTTGGCGATGTTCCACGGGCTCACCACGCGGCGCTCGTCCTTGGTCATGGACCGGCCTTGATGCGCGCGATCAGGTCAACCCCCTCGGCATCGACCACCACCGCGCGCACGATCTGACCGCGGACCAGGCCGATGCCCTGGACCGTGACGGACCCGTCGACCTCGGGACCCTGGTGGGCGGCCCGTCCCTCATAGCCACCGTCGCCCAGGTCGTCGTCGATGAGCACGTCGACCTCCGTGCCGATGCGCTCCTCCGCGCGCTGCGCGGTCAGCTCCTCGGCGAGCTCGGTCAGGACGCGCACACGCTCGTCGATGACGTCCTGGTCGAGCTTGCCGGCGAAGCCGGCCGCCTCGGTGCCGTCCTCGTCGGAGTAGCCGAACACGCCGATCACGTCGAGCCTGGCCTGCTCCAGGAACCCGACCAGCTCGCCGAACTCCTCCTCCGTCTCACCGGGGAAGCCGACGATGAAGTTGGAGCGCACACCCGCCTCGGGCGCGCCCTCACGGATGCTGTCCAGCAGTCCCAGGAAGCGCTCAGGGTCGCCGAAACGGCGCATCCGGCGCAGCACGGTGCCACTGGCGTGCTGGAAGGACAGGTCGAAGTAGGGGGCGATGCCCTCGGTGCCGGCGAGCACGTCGATGAGCCCCGGCCGCAGCTCGGCCGGTTGCAGGTAGCTGGCCCGCACCCGTTGGATGCCCTCGACCGCCGCCAGCCGCGGCAGCAGCTTCTCCAGCGCCCTCAGGTCGCCCAGGTCCTTGCCGTAGGACGTCGAGTTCTCACTGACGAGGACGAGCTCACGGACGCCCCGGTGGCCCAGCCAGTCGGCCTCGGCCAGGAGCTCCTCGGGGTCGCGGGAGACGTAGGCGCCGCGGAAGGCCGGGATGGCGCAGAACGTACAGCGCCGGTCGCAGCCGGAGGCCAACTTGAGCGAGGCCACCGGGCTCTCGTCGAGCCGCTTGCGCAGCACGCGGGGCCCGCTGGCGGGCGCCAGCCCGTCGGGCAGGTCGCCGTGGCCGGGGATGGCGGTCTTGCCCGCGCTGGCACGGTCCACGGGTGAGATGGGTAGCAGGGTGCGGCGGTCTCTTGGCGTGTGCGGCTTGAGCGGCCGACCGGCGAGCACGTCGTCGAGTCGGCCGCCGATCTCGGTGTAGTCGTCGAAGGAGATGACCGCGCTGGCCTCGGGCAGAGCGTCGGCGAGCTCGTTGCCGTAGCGCTCGGCCATGCAGCCCGCGGCGACCACCTTGGCCCCGGAGTCGGCCGCGGCCAGCAGCGTGTCGATGGAGTCCTTCTTCGCCGAGTCGATGAAGCCACACGTGTTGACGACGACGACATCGGGGTCGTCGTCGCCCAGCTGCCAACCGGCAGCCTCAAGTCGCGCGGCCAGCTCCTCGGAGTCGACCTCGTTGCGCGCGCAGCCCAGAGTGATCAGCGATGCGGTTCGGCGGGATGACATGGTGAACACTACGGTATCGGCAGTTGGCCACCACCGGGCGCACGGGCTACCTAGGTTGTGCCTTGGAAGGCTTGAACGAGCGCGTCACCATCTCCCCGCTGGCCCCCGGATGACCCAGATCCTTGCCGTCGACCTGCAGCGACACGGCGCCCGCGTCACCGATCAGAAGATGGACCTCGATGTCGGACCGGTAAGTCTTGCTCTTGCCCGCCTTCAACGTCCCCGAGAACAGCTTGCGTCCCTTGGCGTCGCTGACGTTCAGGTAGGACGGGCTCTTGGCCTTGACCTTGACGACGACGACGTCCTTGGCGGCCGTTTTGGACGCCTTCCCCTTGGCGTGCGACGCCTTGGGAGCGTGCTCGTTGATCGGGACGTTCGGCGGGATGAGGTGGGAGTCGGCGGTGCGCATCTCGTCCGTCGTGCCGCCGCCGAGCACCCTGACCGCCCCGAAGACCATGGTGATGGCCAGTGCCACGCCCAGCGCCATCGTCCAGTTGAGACCGCGCCGCTCGTTGATCCTGATCTTGCGTTCGGCCTGGAAGACGGCGGCGGCCCGGATGGGCGTGGCCGCCCCGCTGTGTTCTTCGTCATAGAGGTGGACGGTCGCCACGGGATCGAGCCCGACGGCCTTGGCTACGGCCCTGACGTGTCCCCTCGCATAGAAATCACCACCGCACTGCGAGAAGTCGTCGCGCTCGATCGCGTAGATGATCGCCTCACGAATGCGGGTGGTCTCGCTCAGTTGCGCGACCGTCAGCCCGGCTGACCGCCGGGCTGCCGCGAGCATGGCCCCTGTGCTCTGTTCCGGCATGGCTAGCGCCTTCCGTCCCACGACGTTCTGTAATGATTCACATTCAATCAGTAGTCGTCGGGCGAACGTGCATTGGGGTCATTCGCCACGCAAGTCAGCTAGCAAACCGGGCAGATCATCGGGCTTCACGATCACTTCGCGAGCCTTGGAGCCCTCGCTGGGACCGACCACATTGCGGCTTTCGAGCAGGTCCATGAGCCGCCCCGCCTTGGCGAAGCCGACGCGGAGCTTGCGCTGCAGCATCGAGGTCGAGCCGAACTGCGTGGTCACGATCAGCTCGGCCGCCTGGACGAGCAGGTCGAGGTCGTCGCCGATGTCGCCGTCGATCTCCCGCTTGACCGGCGCCGCGGCGACGTCGTCGCGGTATTCGGCCTGCATCTGCGTCTTGCAGTGCGTGACGATCTCGGCGATCTCCTTCTCGGAGACGAACGCGTTCTGGATGCGGATGGGCTTGCTGGCGCCCATCGGCAGGAACAGCGCGTCACCCTGGCCGACCAGCTTGTCGGCGCCCGGCTGGTCGAGGATGACCCGCGAGTCGGTGAGGCTCGACACGGCGAAGGCCAGCCGCGAGGGCACGTTCGCCTTGATCAGGCCGGTGACCACGTCGACGGAGGGCCGCTGCGTGGCGATGACCAGGTGGATGCCGGCCGCGCGGGCGAGCTGCGTGATGCGCACGATGGAGTCCTCGACGTCACGCGGAGCGACCATCATCAGGTCGGCCAGCTCGTCGACGATCACCAGGAGGTACGGGTAGGGCTGGTAGACCCGCTCGCTGCCCGGCGGCGGCTGCAGCTTGCCGGCCCGCACGGCCTTGTTGAACTCGTCGACGTGCCGGAACCCGCTGGCGGCCAGGTCGTCGTAGCGACGGTCCATCTCCCCCACCACCCATTCGAGGGCCTCCGCGGCCTTCTTCGGGTTGGTGATGATGGGCGTGATCAGGTGAGGGATGCCCTCGTAGACCGACAGCTCCACCCGTTTGGGGTCGACGAGCACCATGCGCACCTCGTCGGGCGTGGCTCGCATCAGGATGGAGGTGATCAGGCCGTTGACGCAGACCGACTTACCGGCGCCGGTGGCGCCCGCGATGAGCAGGTGGGGCATCTTGGCGAGGTTCGCCACGATGGTGCGGCCCTCGACGTCCTTGCCCAGCCCCACGATCATCGGGTGGTGGTCGCTCTGCGCCACCTGGGACTTCAGCACGTCGCCCAGGGAGACCAGGTCCTTGTCCGCGTTCGGGATCTCCACCCCGATCGCCGACTTCCCCGGAATCGGCGACAAGATCCTGACATCTGCCGATTTAACGGCGTACGCGATGTTCTTGGTGAGCGCCGTGACCTTCTCCACCTTGACCGCGGGGCCCAGTTCGATCTCGTAGCGGGTCACGGTCGGGCCGCGGGTGAACCCGATCACCTGCGCGTCGATGACGAACTGCTCAAGGACGCTGGTCAGCGCGTTGACGACGACGGTGTTGGCCTTGGTCTGCGGCTTGGGCGCGCTGCCCGGCTTGAGGAACTGCAGATCGGGCAGGCTGTACGGCCCTGCCTGGGGCGAGAGCACCAGCTGCTCGACCTTGCGGGGCGCGGGAGTGGGCTCCGGCGGCTCGGCCTTCTTGACCGGCGTGGGGGGCGGCTCCTCCTCGTCCGTCAGCCCCGGCACGATCTCCGGCGAGTGCTCGGCGCGCTTGTCCTGCTCGGAGAGCACCGGCGTGTCGTACGGCTTGACCAGATCGGCCTTCTCGCCCGTCTCGCCCTTCTTGGCCCTGGTCCGCTTCTTGACGGGCGCGGCCTGCTCGGCGAGCGCGTGCCGTTCGAACAGCAGGTGCGTGAGCTCGGCCAGCCGCTCCGGGACGCGGTGGACCGGGGTGGCCGTGATGACCAGCACGCCGAAGCCCGACAGGATCAGCAGCAGCGGGATCGTGATCCAGGCGGGCAGGATGCTCATCGGCGGCGCCGAGACGATGAACCCGATGATGCCGCCCGCCTGCGACACTCGCTCCATGCCGTCGTTGGCGGTGCCGGCGGGGTAGGGCGTGTCGTTGGCGACGTGGATGACGCCGAGCACGCCGACCAGCAGCGCGCTCCACCCGATCACCATGCGGCCGGTGTCGGCGTTCTGGTCGGGGTGGCGCAGGTAGCGCCAGGCGAGCAGGCCGAGCAGCAGCGGCAGCGCCCACGCCAGCGACCCGAACACGCTGTGCACGGTGACGTTGACCACGCCGGAGACCGTGCTGTCGGCCTGGCGCCAGGTCATCGCGGCCAGCACGATGGCGCCGGCGAGCACGGACAGGCCCACCCCGTCGCGCCGATGCGCGGGATCGAGGTCGCGCGCGTTCTTGCCGAGCGCCCGAGCAGTGCTGCCGATGCCGTTGGCGAGCAGCATCCAGAGCCCGACGATCAGCTTGCCGATCATCGTGAAGACCCACGTGATCGGGTCATGGTGGGTCATGCCCGGCTTGCGGGCCGACCCGGCCCCCTTCGCCCTCGGCCGCCCGGTCGAGCTGGATGCGCGCTTGGCGGGGGTCGAGCGGGCGGAGGTCGACCGCTTCGCCGGCCCCTTGGATGCGCTTTTCGGCGTACGGGTGGCCATGATGCCAAAGGTACGACGGAGACACCGCGGAACGCACACAGGCTCGCCGAACACGCGTGAAGGCAGCGTGCGAAAGCTCTCCTACCCCGCACCCGTCACCATCGAACCGTGTCGAAGGCCGTCTGCATCGCGCAGTACCGCGTGTTCTTACGGGACAGATCGGCGGAGACCTCATCAGAGCCTTCCTTCTCCCCCGAGACCACCTGAGACCCGCCCATTCCTCACCTCCAGCGGGTCCAACAGCACGACCATGGAGGCCTTCTTTGCAACTGGGGGTATTGGAGCCGTCCAGTCTGCCACTCTGAGAGTGACCGAACTGCCACATCGAGTGATGTTCTAGGACGCATAGTGGACACGACCCGCGTGTCGAGCACGGCCTTCGACGGCACCCCACAGGCCCCCGCGGCCGCACGGCGCTTCGTACGTCAGGTGCTCGGCGAATGGCAACTGAGCCACCTGACCGAAGACGCCGTGCTGCTGACCAGTGAACTCGTCACCAATGCCGTGGTGCACGCGGGCACGGGGCTGGAGCTGACCTGCCGGCTCGACCCGAACGCCGTCCCGACCAGACTGGAGATCGAGGTCGACGACCACCACCCGACCCTGATCGTGCCGGCCGCCGAGTCGCCGCCGCCCGAGGGCATGGCCACGAGCGGGCGCGGTCTGGCGCTGGCGGGCATGCTCGCCGACGCCTGGGGCGTCACCTACACGGGCGCGGCCAAGCGGGTCTGGGTCCGCATGGAGCTCGACAAGGGGTGCGGCCACGAGAGCGCCTCCGGCATCCCCGCCACGAAGGCCGCCTCGATCGCGGCCTCCACGGAGAGCCTGCACGTCGCCGTCATCGTGAGCGACCTCGACGGCCGGATCGTCTCCTGGAACGCCGAGGCGGAGGCACTGCTCGGCTGGTCCGCCGCCCAGGTCGCCGGCGAGCCGCTGGCGGATCTGGTCGCCTGGCGCAGGCACGGCCCGTGCGCGCTGTCGCTGTCGGACACACTCGGCCTGGGCCGCTGGCGCGGCGAGTCCAGGATGCGGCACCGCGACGGGGACCTGCTCCCGGTCTACATCTCCCACCTGCGCACCGACGGCCGCGCGCAGGACCGTCGGTCGATCTGGATAGTGGTGTCCAGCGACCACCGCTATGTCCTGGCCTCCCCGCCCGCCCCGCTCAAGCGAGAGCAGGGCGGCCGCATCAAGGACCTGCTCGACCACGACATGCCGCTGGACGAGTTGCTCGACACCATCGCGCAGATCGTCCAGCTGTCCAGCGCGGCCGACGCCGCCTATGTGCTGGTACGGGCCGAGGGCGGCAACCGGTTCGGCGTCGCGGCGGGCACCGGGGCGACGGCGGGGCTGGTGGGGGTGGTGACCGCGGGCGTGTTCGGCGTGGAGCGGCAGGCGCCGGTGATGTTCGAGGACCTGCTGGCCACCGACGTCGAGCTGGCCCAGCGGCTCCAGGCCAGGTCGCTGGTGTGCGCGCCGCTCGTGGTGGCGGGCGAGGTGACCGGCTACCTCGTGGCGACCGCCGCCGAGCCCGGCCGGTTCGACCAGGCGCTCACCGCGAGCCTGCAGCACATCGCGGACCAGGTGGCGGTGACCGTGCAGCGCGAGCGGCTGGCCGAGCGCGACCGGGCGCATCGGGGCCGGCTGTCGTTCCTCGCGGAGGCCGGCGAGCTGCTGGCGGGCGTGCACGACGAGGAGCTGATCGCGGCTCTGACGGCCCAGCTGGTCGTGCCCAAGATCGCCACCTGGGCGGCGGTCTACCTGACCGACCTGGCGGGCATGACCAGGCTCGCGCACGTGTGGCACAGCGAGGAACGCCACAACGCCGACCTGCGCCAGGCCCTGCCCGTCATCCCGCGTTCGGCGCTGGGCGAGGTGACCTGGCCGGTCGGGCCGGAGAGCGTGCTGTCGTTCCCGCTGCTCACCCAGGGCCGCTCGCACGGCGCGCTGGTGATCGGGCGCGTCGAGCCGACCCTTCCGCTGGAGCTGGCCGACCTGCTCGCCGACCTGTGCCGCCTGGTGGCGCTCAACCTGCACACGGCCATGCTCTACTCGCGGCAGGCGACCACGTCACGGGTGCTGCAGCGCAGCCTGCTGCCCATGCGGGTGGCGCCGATGCCGGGGCTGGAGTCGGCGGTCGTCTACGAGCCCGCCGAAGAGGGCGCGCACGTCGGCGGCGACTTCTACGACCTGTTCACCGTCGGCGACCACTGGTGCTTCGCTCTCGGCGACGTCTGTGGCAGCGGTCCGGAGGCCGCCGCGGTGACCGGGCTGGCCCGCCACGCCGTACGGCTGCTGGCCAAGGAGAACTACACCGTGTCCGACATCCTCGACCGGCTCAACCAGACGCTGCTGGATGAGGGTGAGGACGGCCGCTTCCTCAGCCTGCTCTGCGGCGAGCTGACACCGCTGCCGCAGGGCGGCGCGCTGTGCACGCTCGCCTCGGCTGGTCATCCCCCGCCCCTGCTGCTGCGCGCGAACGGCGAGGTCCAGCCCGTCGCCACCTCCCAGCTGCTGCTGGGCATCGACGGCGACGCGCGGTTCTACACCGAGACGTTCGAGCTGCTGCCCGAGGAACTGCTGCTGTGCGTCACCGACGGCGTCACCGAGCGGCGCGACGGCAACCGGCTGCTCGATGACGACGACGGGCTGACCGCGATCCTGTCGGGCTGCTCGGGGCTGAGCGCGCACGCCGTGGCCGAGCGGATCCGGCAGGCGGTCGAGTCGTTCGCCACCGAACCGTCGAACGACGACGTGGCGCTCCTGGTGCTCCGCGCCACGACCGCGCTGCGGGCAGGCGGTCAAGTAGGGAACCGGTAGGAGCGGGCGGTCAGCTGGTGAACCGGTAGGAGGTCGTCGAGGTGCGGGTCTCGCCCGGCCGCAGCACGGTCGAGGGGAACTGCGGCTGGTTGGGCGAGTCGGGGAAGTGCTGCGTCTCCAGGCACAGACCCGCGTGCGGTCCGTACGGCGTGGCGACGCCGTCCAGCATGCCGCCCGCGTAGAACTGGACCCCCGGCTCGGTGGTCGTGACCTCCATGGTCAGACCGCCGACCGGCTCGGTCACCCGGATGCCGCCGTCGAGCACGAAGCAGTGGTCGTAGCCGCCGTCGTAGCGCTCGCCCACCGCGTGCGGCGTGGTGAAGTCGAACTCCGTGCCCTTGACCGGCGCCGGCTCGCCCGTGGGGATCTTGTCCTCGTCGACGGGCAGGTAGTGCTCGGCGTCCATCTGGATCACGTGCCCGAGCACGTCACCACTGCCGGCCAGGTTGAAGTAGGAGTGGTTGGTGAGGTTGACGACGGTGGGCGCGTCGGTCTCGGCCGTGTAGTCCAGGCGCAGGGCGTCGTCCTCGAGCGTGTAGGTGATCGAGGCGGTCAGCGTGCCCGGATAGCCCTGGTCACCGTCGGGGCTGGTCAGCGTGAGCGTCACGGAGGAGTCGGTGGCCTCGGAGATCGTCCACACCTTGCGGTCGAAGCCACGGTTGCCGCCGTGCAGGCTGTTGGGCCCGTTGTTGAGCGGCAGGCGGTGTTCGACATCGTCGAGGGTGAAGCGGCCGCCCGCTATGCGGTTGCCGTATCTGCCGACGACGGCGCCGAAGTAGCGGCTGCGGGTGAGGTAGTCCTCCAGCGTGGGCAGTCCGAGCACCACGTTGACGCCGGACACCTCCAGCGACTGCAGGATGGCGCCGTACGTGAGCACGCTCGCGCGCAGCCGTCCTGAGGACAGCTCGACACGCTCGACCTGTTCACCCGACGGCAGCGTTCCGAACATCATCTGTGTGCCTTTCCCGTGGACTCGCGGACGATCAGGGCCGTCTCCAGCATCGTGGCGGCGGCGGTGGCCGCCGAGTCGACCGACTGGAGCAGCAGGTCTACGGCGATGCGGCCGGCGGCGGCGGTGGGCATCGCGATCGTGGTCAGCTTCGGGCGGCTCAGCCGGCCCGGCACGATGTCGTCCACGCCGATCACGCTGACGTCTCCGGGGACGCTCTTGCCCCGCTCGGCGAGCCCCTCGATGAGGCCGATGGCGACCAGGTCGTTGTAGGCCAGCACGCCCGTCGCGCCCGAGGCGATGACGTCGGTGGCCGCCGCCAGGCCGCCCAGCTCCGTCGGCGGGTTGGGGCCGAGGAAGACGACGTCCACGTCGTTCATCGCGGCGGCCGCCTCCTGCATCTCCTTGCTGGTCCACGACCCGCTGGGCCCGGTGACCAGCGCGATGCGCCGGTGCCCGAGCGCGGTGAGGTGTTCGACGGCCTGCCTGGCCCCGCGGCCCACGTCCATGAGCACGGTCGGCATGCCCTTGGCCCGGCGGTTGACCACGACGAACGGCACCTCCTCGCGCAGCCGCTCTATCGTCCGGTTCGTCAGGCGCGGGCTGCACAGCAGCACGCCGTCGACCTGCTTGGTGAGGGTCTGGATCAGATCCTCCTCCACCTGCGGGTCTTCATCGGTGTCGGCCACGAACACGTGGTAGTCGCGGAGCCTGGCCTGCGCCTGGGCGGCCTTGATCAGCGGCGGGAAGAAGGGATTGGCGATGTCGGCCACGATGAGGCCGATGTTGTGGGTGCGGCCCGTGGTCAGCGCCCGCGCGGCGCGGTTGGGCCGGTAGCCGAGATCCTCGGCGATGGCGAGCACGCGGGTGCGCGTCTCGGGGTTGACCAGGTGGGGCGCGGAGAACGCCCGGGACACCGTGGAAACATGTACGCCCGACGCCTCAGCCACGTCACGAATCGTCACCGCCACGCTTGGCCTCCTCCGACCGTACCTAGTACTTTAGTGCAATCGTTTGTATCACTGTCAATCAGCCATCCCCGCCGGATTTTTCACCCGAATCCCCACCATATCTCTTCATATGGCCAGACCGCTTGGGGAGAGAAGACCATGCCGCTTGACGTTCTCCCGGCCCCGCCTCGATACTTTCTGCAACCGGTTGCTGTATCCCAAGCAGGAGTGGTGAACGACCGATGACACGAACACTGGTGACCGGCAGCGCCGGCCGGCTAGGGCGCAGCGTGGTCGCCTCATTGGCTCAGGCCGGTCATGAGGTGATCGGCATCGACGTCACACCGGGCACTCCCCCAGAGGCCGCGGTCACCCTGCCCGCCGACCTGACGAACCTGGGCGAGGCGTATGACGTCATGGCCCGCTTCCGGCCCGACGCCGTGATCCACCTGGCCGCCATCGCGACCCCGTTCAGCCGTACCGACGGGCTGACCTTCCGTACCAACACCCAGCTCGCCTTCAACGTGTGCGCGGCCGCGAGCAGCACCGGGGTCGGCAAGGTGATCGTGGCCAGCAGCCCGACCGTCATCGGCTACGGCGCGCCCGGCGGCTGGACGCCCAGCTATCTGCCCATCGACGAGGAGCACCCCGTCGCGCCGTGGAACGCCTACAACCTGTCCAAGGTCGTGGCCGAGCAGACGATGGCGTCATTCGCGCGCAGCTCGCAGACACGGTTCGCGGCGGTGCGGCCGTGCTTCGTGGTGGCTCCCGAGGAGTGGTCGGGCGCGCCCACCCAGTCGGGTCACACGATCGTCGAACGGCTGGACCGGCCGGACATCGCCGGGGCCTCGCTGTTCAACTACCTCGACGCCAGGGACGCCTCCGACCTGATCTCGGTGCTCCTCGAACGCCTGCCCGACCTGCCCAACGGCGAGGTGTTCTTCGCGGGGGCGGCCGACGCGCTGGCCCGCGAGCCACTGGCGGAGCTGCTCCCCGCCGTCATCCCCTCGACCGCCGCCGCGGCCGCGAACCTCACCGGGACCTCTCCCGCCTTCACCTCCGCCAAGGCCGGGCGGATGCTGGGCTGGACGCCCAAGAGATCGTGGCACACCGAACTGGAGACCGGATGAACCTCAGCGGAGTCCTCTTCTTCCCCGTGACCCCCTTCGACCCCGACCACGGGCTGGCCGAGGAGGTGCTGGCCGAGCACATCAGGCGCGGGCTCCGGCACCGGCCCGGCGCGGTGTTCGCGGCCTGCGGCACGGGTGAGTTCCCCGCGCTGTCGGAGGCGGAGCACGCCGCGGCCGTCCGGGTGGCGGTCGAGACCACGGCGGGCCAGGTGCCGGTGTTCGCGGGCGCCGGCGGCCCGCTCGGCGCGGCGCTGGGCCAGGCCCGCGCGGCCCGCGAGGCGGGCGCCGACGGCCTGCTGCTCATGCCCCCTTACCTGGCCAAGGGCCCCAACGAGGGCTTCACCGCCTACGTACGCGCGGTCGCCGCGATCCTGCCGGTCATCATCTACCAGCGCGACGCGGTGGCGCCCACCCCCGAGCAGGTCGTGGCGCTGGCCAGGATCCCGGGCGTGATCGGACTCAAGGACGGCCTGGGCGACATCGACCTCATCCAGCGCACGGTGCTGGCGGTGCGCAGGGAGATCGGCGAGGAGTTCAGGTTCTTCAACGGGCTGCCGACGGCCGAGCTGACGATGGGCGCCTACCGGGGCATCGGCGTGGAGCTCTACTCCTCCGCCGTCTTCGCCTTCGCGCCGGAGATCGCCACCGCGTTCCTGAACGGCGCCGACCACCTGCTCACCGAGTTCTACGAGCCGCTCGTACGGCTGCGCTCCAAGGTCCCCGGCTACGCCGTCTCCCTGGTCAAGGCCGGCGTACGACTCGGCGGCCTGGACGCGGGACCGGTACGCCCGCCCCTGGTCGACGCCTCGCCCGAGCACGTGGCCGAGCTGAAGGCCCTGATCGAACACGGGCGGTCGCTGGCAGGAGCCTCATGATCCGTGACCTGAAAGTGAGCGCTCACACCGCCGAGCTGTCCAGGCCGTGGGGGCCGGACGTGCCCGTCAACCACGTCATGGTCGTGGAGCTCACGCTCGACGACGGCCGGACGGGCACCGGCTTCTCCTGGACGCCGCAGATCGGGGCGCGGGCCGTACAGGCGCTGCTGGAGAACGACATCCGCGAGGCCGTCATCGGCCTGGACCCGCACCCGGAGGTGGTGTGGGACCGGCTCTGGCGGCACCTGCGCGAGGCCGGGCCCGGCGGGATCACCACCGTCGCGCTGGCCGGGGTCGACCTGGCGCTGTGGGATCTGCGCTGCGGCGAGCGCGGCCTGGCCGACGTGCTGGGGCGGCGCAGGGACACGGTGCCGGTGTACGGCAGCGGGGTGAATCTGCACTACTCGCTGGAAGAGCTGGCCGCCCAGGCCGGGCGGTGGAAGGCCGCGGGCTATCCCGGGATCAAGATGAAGGTGGGCCGGCCCGACCTCGCCGAGGACGTCGAGCGGGTGGCCGCGGTCCGCGAGGTCGTCGGCCCCGGCACGCTGCTGATGATCGACGCCAACCAGCGCTGGGACCTGCACCGGGCCCGCCGCGCCGTCGAGGCGCTGGCCCCGTACGACCTGCACTGGCTGGAGGAGCCGCTGCCCGCCGACGACGTCGCCGCGCACGTGGAGCTGCGGCGGTCCGTGGACGTGCCCATCGCGGTCGGCGAGAACGTCTACACCGTCTACGGCTTCCGCGACCTGCTGACGGCGGGGGCCTGCGACATCGTGCAGCCCAATGTGGTCAGGGTGGGGGGAATCACCCCGTTCTTGCGCATCACCGAGCTGGCCCGGACGTTCGACGTACCGGTCTACCCGCACCTGCTGCCCGACCTGTCGGCGCAGCTCGCGCTGGCTCTGCCGCTGCCGTGCATGGCCGAGGAGGTCGAGGACGCCTCGTTCGCCGCGCTGGGGCTGCTGGCCGAACCGTATCCCGTCCACGTGAGCGACGCGAAGGTGCGCGTCGGTGAGCACCGGGGGCTCGGCCTCCACTGGAGATGACCATGCGGGTCGTACTCGCCGGAGCACACGGGTTCGGCGCCCACTACCTCAACCGGCTGCGCAAGCTGGCCGGCCAGATCGAGCTGGCGGGCGTCTGCGACGTGCGGCCGGTCGCCCCCGAAGACCTCGACGGGCTCGGCACGCCGGAGTTCTCCACCGACCTGCCCGAGCTGATCGAGCGGACCGGCGCGCGGATCGCCATCCTGGCGACCCCGATCCCGACGCACGCGGACCTGACGCTGGCGGCTCTGGCGGCCGGCGCGCACGTGCTGGTGGAGAAGCCGACGGCGGCCACGCTCGCCGACTTCGAGCGCATGGAGCAGGCCGCCGCCGAGGCCGGCCTCGCCTGCCAGGTGGGCTTCCAGAGCCTCGCGTCCGCGGCCCTGCCGGAGGTGCGCCGGCTGATCGCCGAGGACACGATCGGCCGCGTGACCGGTATCGGGGTGGCGGGGGCGTGGCCGCGGCCCGCCTCCTACTTCACCCGCAGCTCCTGGTCGGGGCGGCGCCGGCTCGACGGCGTGGACATCGTGGACGGCGCGCTGACCAACCCGTTCGCGCACGCCGTCGCCACCGCCCTGGCCATGGCGGGCGCCGAGGAGCGCGGCGCGGTCACCTCGGTCGAGGCGGAGCTGTTCCACGCCAACGCCATCGAGTCGGACGACACCTCGGCCATCCGCGTCCATCTGGCGGACGGGCCGCCGATCGTGGCCGCCGTGACGCTCTGCGCCACCGGGCGCGACGAGCCGTACGTGGTCGTCCACGGTGAACGGGGCACGATCACGTTCACTTACACGGTGGACGAGGTCCGCGTCGGCGATGGCCCCGTGCGCCGCTTCCCCCGCGCCGACCTGCTGGAGAACCTCGTCGAGCACGTACGCACCGGGGCTGAGCTGATCGTGCCGATCCACCGGACCGGGGCGTTCATGGAGGTCCTGGAGGCCATCAGGGTCGCGCCCGATCCGCTGCCGATCTCCCGGGACCACCAGGACCTCTCCGGTGAGGGGCCGGTGCTGCCCGGCATCGCCCAGGTGGTCGAGTCCTGCGCGGAGCGGCTGGAGCTCTTCTCCGAGCTGGGCGTGTGCTGGGCCGTGCCGCTGATGGTGGCCGACCAGGTGGTGGCCGAGTACGCCACCCGGCCCGACCTGCCGATCACCGCGGCTCCGCGGCCCTATCTCCACCCGGTCCGCACGCTGGGCGGCACGGTGGTGACCGAGCTGCGGCCCGCGGACCATCCGCACCACCTCGGCGCCGGCGTGGCCGTCACCGATGTCGGCGGGCGCAACTTCTGGGGCGGCCGCACGTTCGTCAGGGACCAGGGGCCTCAGTGGCTGGACGACCACGGGATCCAGCGGCATGTGTCGTTCACCGGGCGCGACTCCTCGGGCTTCGCCGAGACCCTGCTGTGGCAGCGGCCGGGCGAGGAGCCGGTGGTGCGTGAGGAGCGGACCGTGCGGGCCGTCCCGCTGTCGCGGGGGTGGGCGCTCGACTTCGGCTTCACGCTGCGCAATCTCACGGGCGCGCCGCTGACGATCCAGAGCTCGGCCACCAAGGGCCGGGACGGAGCGGGCTATGGCGGCTTCTTCTGGCGGGCGCCGGCGGGGTCGCGGGGGTTGGGCGTGTTCACCGCGTCGGACGAAGGCGAGGAGCGGGTCCACGGCTCCCGGGCGCCCTGGCTGGCGCTGGCGGGCGAGGACTGGACGCTGGTGTTCGTCCGGGCGGGGGACGACCCGTGGTTCGTCAGGGTGGCGCAGTATCCCGGTGTGGGCACCGCGCTGGCCTGGGACACGCCGCTGGTCTTCGAGGACGAGCTGACCAGGGGCGTGTCCGTGGTCGTGGCCGACGGGCGCCTGTCCGCCGCCGAGGCGGCCGGGCTAGCCGCCGAGGTGGCTCTCTAGCCAGGTGAAGGCGTGCTCCTGCATGGGGACGTCGAAAACGTGCGGGGCGTCGAAGAAGACCCCCTCGTAGCCGCCGTCCGGGTGGCGGCGCGCGATGGCCTCGTGCGCCGCGCGCATCCCGGCCGGCGGGAACAGCTGGTCGCGCTCGCCGTACATGACCAGGAGCGGTTCGGGCGCGCGGGCGGCGACCAGCGCCGGCCAGTCGCAGACGCGCGACAGTCCGGGCGGGAAGAACATCCAGGTGTGCCCGGCGACGTAGCCGTCCAGGAGCTCGCGGTAGGTGGAGACCATCGCGGCGACGGCGACCGCGGCGACTTCAGTGTCGAACGCGCCGAGCAGCCCCGCGCGCAGGCCGCCCCCTGACAGCCCCACACAGCCGATCCGCCCGATGTCGGGGCGCGAGCGCAGGTAGGCCGCGGCGGCCAGGTCCTCGCCCGCGACCACGCCGGCCAGCGAGGTGCCGAGCAGGGTGCAGTACTTCTCCAGCACATGCTCGTGGTGGCCGGCCGCGACGTCGTAGCGATCCGCCTCGGACATGCCGGGGTCGTTCGCCTGGGCGAGCACGCGCTCGGGCATGTCCGCCGGGTCGAAGCGGCGGCTGCCCCAGCCGATCACGTCGGGGACGAGTACGGCGAAGCCCCGCCTGGCCAGCTCGCTCGCGTAGGCCCGGCCGCCGTAGATCTGCTCGCGCAGCCGCAGCACCTCGGGCGTGGCCGGCTCGGGGCCGTCCGCGATCTTCTCCTTGCCCGCCCACTTCATGCCCGCGTGGCAGTGCAGCGCGAGCACGCCGGGCAGCGGCCCTTCCGCGTCGCGGGGCTTGAGCAGGTAGGCGTGGGTACGCGGGCCGAACCCCACCGACCAGGAGAGCTCCTCGCCGCTGAGGTCCTGCGTCGTCCAGGAGCGCTCGACCCGCACGTCACCTGCGGCGAGGTCGAGCGTCCCGATGGCCTCGCGGGCGGCCTTCCTGAGCGCGGGGCCGGGCGCGGCCTCGGGGAACAGGCCGTGCCGGCGCTCCGCGAGCTCGGCCAGACCGGAGAACGGCCCGAGGTGGCGCAGCTCAGAGAACGGCCGGAGATGACGCGGCTCACGCATCGGTCAGGCGCCGACGAGGCGGGTGCCGTCGGCGGCCAGGCGGACGGGCGTGCCGGTGCTGGCCGAGCGGGTGGCGGCCACGCCGACCAGCACGCTGCGGATGCCGTCGCGGTAACCCGCCGGGCGCCCGAGCGGGTCATCACCGGGGCCGCGGAAGACGTCGTCGAGCAGCAGCCGGTCGCCGCCGCCGTGACCACCCTCTCCCTGCTCGATGGCGATCTCCTCCGACTCCTGCCAGTGCCGGTGCAGGATGAGCTTCTCCCCGGCGCCGGCCATGTGCTCCTTGCCCGCGGCGCTCGGGTCGATCGCGGCGTGCTCCGGGGTCCAGGGCCGCTCGAGGACCTCCAGCTCGATCCGGCCCTCCGTGCCGTTGAAGACGACGCGGTAGCCCTCGTACGGGGCGTGCGCGGTGAGCGAGTACGTGAGCATCGCCCGATTCGCGTAACGGACCAGGACCGACATGTTGTCGTCGATCGTCACGCCCGGCCCGAAGACGTCCTGGTCGCGGATGTAGCCGTCCTCATGCTCGGCGTCCAGATAGAGGCGCTTGAGCCGTTCGTCGGTGGAGATGTCCAGGATGAACGGATCGGTCCCGAGACCGGGCGCGCCCTGGCCACGGGCGGGACGCGGGCCCCTGGGCAGGGCCTGGCCGTAGAAGCGCAGGTCGGTCTGGGCGAAGACGAGCTCGGGCGCGGCCGCGAGCCACCAGTTGACCAGGTCGAAGTGGTGGGTGGACTTGTGCACCAGCAGGCTGCCCGAGTTGGCCTTGTCGCGGTGCCAGCGGCGGAAGTAGTCGGCGCCGTGGATGGTGTCCAGCGCCCAGTCGAAGTGGACGGAGGTGACGTCGCCGATCGCGCCTTCGCTGATCAGCTTCTTCACCGCCGAGTTGCGCGGGGAGTAGCGGTAGTTGAAGGCGACCACCAGTTTGCCCGGGTTGCGCTCGGCGGCGGCGGCGATGGCCTCGCAGCCTTCGGCGTCGATGGTGAGCGGCTTCTCCACGATGACGTCGAGGCCCGCGTCGAGCGCGGCCACGACGTAGCGGGCGTGGGTCACGTCCACCGTGGTCACTATGACGGCGTCGGCCAGCTCCAGCAGCTTGCCGAACTCGTCGGGGGCGAAGCACGGCACCTGCCGGCCGATGCGCTCGACGTAGTAGTTCATGCGCGTCTGGTTGACGTCGCAGAGGCCGACGATCGTACCGGTGTCCCGCCAGTCACCCAGCAGGGCGTCGACGTACATCTGGGCGCGATGGCCGAGTCCGACGAAGGCGTACCTGGTGCTCAACTTCTCTCCCCGAGTCGTGGAGTGGGGGCTGGGGGCTGTCGCGCCCCCAGCCTGGATCAGACCTCAGCCGGCGATGGCCGCGTTGGCTTCGGTCAGGAACTTCTGCGCGCCGGCGTCCGGAGTCGTCTTGCCGAAGAGGACCTCTTCGCTGTTGCGCTTGAGGATGTCCTCCATCTGCAGCGCACCCTTCGGCGGGGCGACGATCGGGCTCAGCTCGCCCTTCACGGCGTCGATGAAGGTCAGCGTCTTCTGGTCGACGGCCGGCAGCTTGCCCTTGACGGCCGCGAGCACCTTGGCGTTGGTCGGCAGGCCACGGTCACTCAGCAGGATCGAGGCCGCGTCCGGGTCGTTGACCAGGAAGTCGATGAACTTGCCGGCTTCCGCGGGGTGGTCGGACTTGGCGGAGGCCGTATAGAACATCGACGGCTGCAGGAACATGCCGCCGGTGGTCGCGCCCGCCGCCTTGGGCATCCGCATCAGGGTCAGCTCCTGGCCCGACGCCTTGGACAGGGCGTTGAGCTGGTTGCTCCACCACATGCCCATCGCGCCCGCGTTGGTGGCCAGCAGCGACTGCTCGGGGCCCACGGAGATCAGTTCGGCGCTCTTGGCGGCGTCGGCGGAGCCCTTGGTCTGGATGAGCTGCTGGTGGATGCCCCACCACGCCTTGAGCGTTTCGGGCGTCACCCCGATCTTGTTGCCGTCGTAGAACTTCTCGCCGCGCTGGGCCGCGAAGATCTGCAGCCAGGCGGGGTTGTAGTTGTACTCGGCTCCGTTGACCCCGTTGCCGGCCGCGGAGATCTGCTTGGCCAGGTTGATCCAGTCGTCCCAGGTCCAGGACTTGTCGTCGGGCAGCTTCTGCTTGGCCTTTTCCAGCGCCGACTTGTTGACGAGCATCGAGAAGGTGTTGACGCCGCTCGGGATGGCGTACTGCTTGCCGTCGACCTGGCCGCTGGTGAGCACCTGCTGGTCGAGGTCGGCGGTGTTGACCTTGCCCGCCAGGTCGGCCAGGGCGTTGCGGCCGGCGTACTCGCTCAGGCCGCGGATCTCGATGCTGATGACGTCGGGCGAGTCGTTGGCCGCCACCTTGGTGGCCAGCTTCTCGTAGTAGCTCTCCCAGTTGGAGAAGTCGCCCTCGACGTCGATCGTCGGGTTCTTCTCCTCGAACTTCTTGATGACCTGTTCGGTGAGCTTCTGCCGCGCGTCGCTGCCCCAATAGGAGAAGCGGAGATGGATCTTGTCGCCGCTCGCCTTGTCGCCACTACCGCCGCCACAGCCGGCCGCGGCCGTCATGACGGCCGCCGACAGCAGGGCGACGGTCCACATCATCCTAGGCTTCACAGCTCTACCTCCTGGTGAAGAGTTGCGGGGGGTGTTACTTCAGTCCGGTGGTCGCTACACCACGAATCAGATATTTCTGACCGGCAAGGAAGAAGCCGAAGATCGGCCCCAATGACACGATCGACATCGCGAACATGGGGCCCCACGACGACTCGCCACTGGAGTCTAGGAAGGAGCGGAGTGCAACGGCCACTGTGAGATTGTCCGAGTTTGTCAGGTACAGGTTCTGGCTGAAGAAGTCGTTCCACGTCCAGATGAAGGTGAAGATGCCGGTCGTGGCGAGCGCCGGGGTGCAGAGCGGGAGAATCACCTGGAGGAAGACCCTCCAGTAGCCCGCGCCGTCGATGGCCGCGGCCTCGTCCAGCTCCCTCGGCAGGGTCCGGATGAACTGGACCATGAGGAAGATGAAGAACGCGTCCGTGGCCAGGAACTTGGGCACGATCAGCGGCCAGATCGTGTTGATCCAGTCGAGCTTGGAGAACACGATGTACTGCGGCACGACCGTCACGTGGTACGGCAGCATGATCGAGCCGAGCATGACCGCGAACCAGAGCTTCTTCAGCGGGAAGTCCAGCCGGGCGAAGGCGTAGGCGGCCAGCGAGCAGGCGACCAGATTCGCCACCACGGTCAAGCCCGTAAGTACGGCGGAGTTCCACAGGTAGTAGCCGAAGGAGTGCTTGAGCGCGGTCCAGCCCTCGCGGTAATTCTCCAGTGTGAAGCTGCTCGGCCACAGACCGGGCTCGCGGAAGATCAGGTCCTCCGGCTTCAGCGAGCTGGACACCATCCAGAGCAGCGGATAGAGCATGACCAAGCCGAAGCCGATCAGCAGGATGTGCTTGAGGACGCGGCTGCCCCGCGGAAGCGGGCGGAACAGCAGCGGCAGCGGCTTACTTCGTGTCGCCATAGAAGACCCAATACTTCGACGCGAGGAAATTCACGCCGGTCAGGCCGGCGATGATGAGCAGGAGGACCCAGGCCATGGCGGCCGCGTAGCCCATCTCGTAACTCTTGAAGCCCTTCAGATACAGGTAGAGCGTGTAGAAGAGCGTGGAGTCGACCGGTCCGCCCGTGCCGCTGCTGACGATGAACGACTGGGTGAAGGACTGGAACGACTTGATCACTTCGAGTACGAGGTTGAAGAAGATGATCGGCGTCAGCAGGGGCAGCGTGATCGAACGGAACTGCCGCAACCTGCTCGCCCCGTCGACCGCCGCCGCCTCGTAGTAGCTCTGCGGGATCTGCCGCAGCCCGGCCAGGAAGATCACCATCGGCGCGCCAAAGGTCCACACGTGCAGGAGGATCAGCGTCCCGAGCGCGGTGTCAGGGTCGGAGACCCAACCGGCGCCCTGGATGCCGAAGATGTCCAGCACGGAGTTGACCAGGCCGTCGCTACCGAAGAGCTTGCGCCAGAGGATCGCGATCGCCACGCTGCCACCGAGCAGGGAGGGCAGGTAGTAGATCGAACGGTAGAACGACAGGCCGCGCAGCCCGCGGTCGAGCGCCAAGGCCAGGGCCAGCGCGAAGGCCAGCTGCAAGGGCACCGACACGACCACATAGATCGTGGTCACCTTCAGCGAGGTGAGGAACCGCGTGTCGACGGTGAAGAGCTCGCGGTAGTTGTCCCACCCGACCCACTTGGCCGCTTCGAGCAGGTTGTAGTCGGTGAACGACAGGTAGAGCGACGCCAGGATCGGGCCTATGGTGATGACGAACAAGCCGATGAACCATGGCGCGAGGAAGACGTAGGCCGTACGGGCCTCACGACGCTTGTGAGCGTTAACGGGTGCGATGCGGCGACGCCCACCGGGCGGTTGCGCGCGTGGTGGCACGGTCGCAACCGCGCTGTCCGGGGTTACAGACATTCATGCACCCCTCGTATCAGGGCTTGCCCGGCTCGGCGGGATGGGATAGCGCCTTCCTATAGGTGTGCCAAAAGTTTCGTCAACCCTTTGCAGGCGTTACATAGCTGTTATCGATATATCGTGATCTATATTTCGCCAGTTCAATGAATAGTCGAGAGCAAAGGGTCGGATGAATGTTTTGTGACTGAATACAACCGGTTGCACAGCGCCTTATGAGGGCGTCACGCAGGAGAAACGTCCTACCACTTGCCTCCGAGGTCCTTCAGCGTGAAGACGCCGCCCGCGCGGTCGTGCAGCGGCTCACTCAGATCGGGCTCGCCGTGCTCGGCGATCAGCGCGGCGGCCTGGCCCTCCGAGTCGTCCCGCGAGAGGTACCCGATCGACCGGGCCTCCTCCAGCGACCACCAGCGGCGCGCGTTGTCGGAGACGCCCCAGACGACGTGGTAGCCGGGCGCGGTCAGCGCGGCCTCCACCAGACGGGCGAGGTCGTCAGGGGAGATCCAGGTGGCCAGGCCGCGCGTGTCGCCCGAAGCCTCGTTGCAGGTGCCCAGCCGGATCACGGTCACGTTCATGCCGAACCTGTCGTGGTAGAGGCTGCCGAGGGCCTCCATGACGACCTTGCTCACACCGTAGAAGGTGTCGGGCCGGGGGAAGGCGTAGTCGGGCAGCTCCGCGCCACCGGCCGGGCGGGTGTGGAAACCGGCCGCGTGGTGGCTGCCCATCAGCACGAGGTGCTCGACACCCTCCCGCCGGGCGGCCTCGAGCAGGACGTGCATGCCGTCCATGTTGGCCCGCACGATGTCGGCCCACGGATGCTCCCGGCTCTGGCCGCCCAGGTGGATCACCGCGTCGACGCCCTTCATCGCCTCGGCCATGGCCGCCTCGTCGGTGAGGTCGGCCGTCACCATCTCCTCGCCGGGCGCGGTCTCCAGCGGGTGAAGATCGGATAGGCGCAGCGTACGCCCGTCACGGGCGAGGCGGGGGCGGAGCAGCGTACCGACCTTGCCGGCGGCGCCGGTCATGAGAATGCGCATATGGCTCATTGTTGTACACAACTCTGGTCCAAATTCACATTCCTGAATATTGACCGTGACCTAGGTCACTCGTTACGTTCACACGGACAGGCTCCACGTCTGCGACAGGTGTCCATATATGTGAACGGGAGGCGGTCTGATGTCACGCCAGCTGCTCGGGGCCGCGATTGCGACGGCCCTGGCCGTAACGCTGACAGGCTGCGGCTCCGGGGGATCAAGTTCGGACGACGCGTTGGAGATCTGGATCAGGCAGGCGCCCGATTCCGACTCCGCGAAAACGGCGGTGAAACTGGCCGACGCGTTCACGAAGGCCAGCGGTATCAAAACGAAAGTCGTCGCGCTCTTCGACGACTTCGAGACGAAGCTTCAACAGCAGGCAGCTCAGAAGAAGCTACCTGACATCGTCATCAACGACACGGCACAACTCGGCAACATGCACACGCAGGGCTGGCTGCAGGAGGTCGACAAGGCCAAGCTGGCCGGCGGCGACAAGGTGTCGGAGCAGGCATGGAAGGCCGCCCAGGGCTCCGACGGCAAGTACTACGGCACGCCGTTCTCCGCCCAGGCCTTCGCCCTGATCATCCGCAAGGACTGGCGGGAGAAGGTCGGCATGGAGCCGCCCAAGACCTGGGACGACCTGGCCAAGCTGGCCGCGGCCTTCACCGACAAGGACCCGGACGGCAACGGCCAGAAGGACACGGCCGGTTTCGTGATCCCCGCGGGCACCAAGCGCGGCTACGCCTCCTGGTACGCCTCCTCGCTGATCTACGCCAACGGCGGCGACTTCGTGAAGGCCAATGGCGGCGGCAAGTTCAGCCCTCTCGTGAGCGACCCCAAGACCGTGGAGGCGGTCCAGTACCTGCAGGACCAGTTCTGCAAGGCCAAGACCGTCAACCCGGGCGCGGTCAGCAACGACACGACCGTCACCCACGAGGTGTTCGAGAAGGGCCAGGGCGGCATCTACCTGGTCGGCCCGTACGTGCTCGCCAGGTTCGTCAAGAGCATCGGGACCGACAAGATCGAGGTCGTACCGGTGCCCAAGGGCCCGTCGGGCGGCCCCGGCACCCTCGGTGAGGGCGAGAACGTCTACCAGATGGCCGGTTCCGACAACGTCGAGGGCCAGAAGAAGTTCGCCGAGTTCGCGGTCTCTCCCGACGGCCAGCGCATCGGCATGAACAAGGACGCCAACGGCGCCATCGTCCGCCTGCCGGTCAACTCCCAGGTCGACATGGCCGCCGAACGCCAGGATCCGCGCTGGAAGGTGTTCCAGGAGGCCTACGCCAACGCGGTATACGCGCCGCCGGTGCCGAACTGGGCGCCGATCCGCCAGGACTCCGCCGACTCCATCAACACGGTGTGGGCCGACTGCTCAGCCAACGTCAAGACGGCGATGGACACGCTGAGCACCAAGCTCACCCAGGAACTGCAGACCCAGAAAGCATCATGACTCCGACGCTCACCCAGGCGCGGAGCCGCACGGAGACCCCCCGCCGCCGTCCCAAGCGGATGCGGCGGCGGGGGACCCTCATCGCGTGGGCGTTCCTGTCGCCGGCCTTGCTGCTGTTCCTGTTCTTCAAGTTCATCCCCATGTTCGAGGGCCTGCGGATGAGCTTCTTCGAGGTCCGCTACGTCGGTGATCGATGGGTGGGCCTCGACAACTACGCCACGATCATGACCGACGACGCCTTCGTCTCGGCCATCTGGCACAGCATCGTGCTGGCCCTGGGCACGACCGCGGGCTCGCTCGTCCTGGGCCTGCTGTTCGCACTGCTCATCGAGGGTCCGGCACGCTACCTGTGGTTCATCAGGACCGCGGCGTTCCTGCCCGTGGTGACCACGATGGCGGCGGTGGCCGAGGTCTGGCGGATCATGTATCACCCCGCCGACAGTGGCATGATCAACACCATTCTCGGCTGGATCTCCCTGGATCCGCAGCCCTTCCTGGCCAGCGAGCACTCCTCGCTGCTGTCGATCATGGGCATGAGCATCTGGCGCGGCACGCCGTACGACATGATGATCTTCCTGGCGGGCCTGGTCGGCGTGGACCGCACGCTGTACGAGGCCGCCGCCGTCGACGGGGCCACCACCTGGCACCGGCTGCGGCACATCACGCTGCCCGCGCTGCGCCCGGTGTTCTGGATCCTGTTCACCCTCGCCGCCATCCGCGGCATACGCGTCTTCGTCGAGGTGTACGTGCTGACGAACGGCGGGCCGAACGGATCGACCGAAGTGCTGATGACGTTGATCTACAAGCTCGGGTTCCAGAAGGGTGACCTGGGCACCGCGTCGGCCGGCGGGATCGTGCTGTTCGCGGTGACCCTGCTGCTCACGGTGCTGACCCAGGTCATGCGCAGGAGGCAGAACGCATGATGAGATTCGACAGCGCTCTCGGCCTGGAGTCCAGGCGGGGGCCTCTCGCCACGACCCTCAAGGTGCTGGTCTACGCCTTCATGGTGATCATCTTCACCGGGCCGCTGGTCGGGCTGCTGGTCAGCGCCTTCAGCAAGACGCTCGACCCGACCAGATTCACGCTCTGGCCCGACGACTTCACCCTGGAGAACTTCGTCCAGGCCGGCAACAAGAACGTCTACCACTACCTGTTCAACTCGTTCGTGGTGGTCGGGTTCGGGCTGCTGCTCCAGATGCTCGTCAGCGTCTTCGCCGCCTACGCGCTCGCGCGCAAGAAGTTCAGGGGCATGGCGTTCGTGATGCTGATCATGCTGGCGACGATGATGCTGCCCGAGGAGATCATCGCGATCCCGCTCTCACTGGTGCTCGCCGACATGCCCATCATCCACGCCGATCTCATCGGTACGTACGCGGGCATGATCCTTCCGGTGGGCGCCTGGGGCTTCTCCATCCTGGTCATGACCGAGTTCATGAAGGAAGTGCCGGTCGAGCTGGAGGAGGCCGCGCGCATCGACGGCGCGGGCGAACTGCGCATCTTCTTCGGCATCATCCTGCCGCTGTGCCGGCCCGCGCTCGGCGTCATCGGCGTCTTCGGCTTCACCATGATCTGGGACCAGTATCTGCTCCCGCTGATCGTGGCGCCCGAGTCCAGCATGTGGACCCTGCCCATCGCGCTGCGCTCCCTGCGCTCCGACGAGGAGGTCGGCATCGGCGTACTGCTCGCGGCATCACTGCTCGCGCTGCTGCCGTCGATCATCGCGTTCCTGGCCTTCCAACGGCAGTTCATGCGCGGCCTTACCAGCGGCGCCATCAAGGGTTAGGCGTCCATGTATCTGTCCATGTATCTGGATGGAATCCCATATGCTGACACTCTGAAGCCTCTGTCAAGATGGGATGAGTATGGAGCCCCAGCTAGTCAAGTCCGCCGAGCGGACGGTCCGCATCCTCGAGACTCTGGCCGCCTCCCACGAGACCCTGACCCTGTCGGAGCTCCAGCAGCACACGGGCTTTCCACGCAGCTCCCTGCACGCCCTGATGCGCACCCTGGTCGAGCTGAACTGGGTCGAGACCGACTCCGCCAGATCGGCCTTCGGCATCGGCCCGCACGCACTACTGACCGGCACCGCGTACCTCGACAAGGACCCCGCCCTGCCCCTGGCCCAGGAGACGCTGGAGGACCTGCGCGCGGAGACCGGCCAGACCGCACATTTCGCCCGCCGCGACGAGGCGCACGTCCTCTACCTGGCGACCAGGGAGTCGCGGGAGGCACACCACGTGATCCCCAGGGTGGGCCGACGACTGCCCGCCCACGTCACGGCGCTCGGCCAGGTGCTGCTCGCCCAGCTCACCGACGACGAGGTCGCGGCCCTGCTGCCGGGCCCGCTGACGCCGATCACCGAGCACACCTTCACCGATCCGGCCAAGCTGATCGGGGAACTGGACCAGGTACGCACCCGGGGCTGGGCCTACGAACGCGAACAGGGCACACCGGGCGTGGCCTGCGTAGCGGTGGCGGTCGACTATCGGATCCCGGCCACGGACGCGATCAGCTGCTCGATGCCGGCGGGCCTGGCACCGGCCGAGATCGAGAAGGTCACGGACGCGGTGACCAGACACACGCGGAAGCTGGCCGCCACGCTTCGCCGGGAGGGCATCCGCTGATCGGCTGCGGGCCATCCGGTTCCGCTGATCCGCTTCCGCTCCCTCGCTCGTCCACTGCCGCTCTGGGCTCATCCGCTTCAGCTTCGGACTCACCCGCATCCGCCGCTGACCCGCACCCATCCGCCCGCTCATGCGCTACCGCTTCGGGATCCCCCGCATCCACTGCTCCGCATCCTCTCCCCCGCGTGTCCGCTTCAGTTTCGGACCCACCCGGATCCACTGACCCGCACCCCCTCCCCCGCACACCCGCATCCACATCCGCTCGGCGCCCACCCAGACCCACTGACCCGCACCCCCTCCCTCGCAAATCTGCTCGCCCGCACATCCGCTTCGGGCTCACACGCGCATCTGCTCCGGGCTCGCCCACACATCTGCTTCGGGCTCATCGGCTTCCGCTTATCCGCTCATCCGCTAGGAAGGATTGTTGATGCGGCTAGATGGTGTTCTCTTCTTTCCCGTGACCCCCTATGGCGCTGACGGCGCCATAGCCGAGCAGACAATGGCCGAGCACGTCGCCAATGGGGTCGCCGCCGGAGCCGGAGGAGTGTTCACCGCGTGCGGCACAGGCGAGTTCAACGCGCTCGACGTCGCCGACTACACCAAGGTCGTGGCCGCGTCGGTGCGGGCCACAGGCGGCCGGGTCCCGGTCTTCTCGGGCGCGGGCGGCCCACTGCCCACTGCCAAGGCGTTCGCCCGCGCGGCGGCGGACAACGGAGCCGACGGCCTGCTGCTGATGCCCCCGTACCTGGTGACCGCTCCCCCGGACGGCCTGGTCCGCTACGTGCGTGAGGTGGCTTCAGCCGGCGGGCTGCCCGTCATCATCTATCACCGCGCCACCGCCCGCTTCTCCCCCTCGGCGGTGGCCGAGCTGGCCCAACTGCCCGAAATCATCGGCTTCAAGGACGGACTCGGCGACTTCGACCTGCTCCAGCGCATCATCCTGACCGTACGGCGGTCTACGGACCGGGAGTTCACTTTCTTCAACGGCCTGCCCACCGCCGAACTGACCGTCCCCGCCTACCGAGGGCTGGGCGTGGCGCTGTACTCCAGCGCCGTCTTCGCCTTCGCACCGGAGATCGCGCTGGCCTTCCACAAGGCGGTGACCGGGGACGACGAGGTGCTGGTGCAACGACTGCTCACCGACTTCTACCTGCCGCTGGTAGAGCTACGGGACCGTGTACCGGGGTACGCGGTCTCGCTGGTCAAGGCGGGGGTTCGGTTGCGGGGATTGGCGGTCGGTGGCGTACGGGCTCCGCTGGTCGACCCCTCTGCGGAGGACCTGCGGGAGCTGGAGCGCATCCTGGCCATCGGCTTGGAGATCGCCGGGGCCTGACTGACCCTTGCCAAACGCGCCCTTACACCCCCAGGCCAGAGCCCATCCCCACCACACCACCAGACAGCAAGACGCGCCCACACCGGAGCCCGTCCCCGCCACACCACCAGACAGCAAGACGCGCCCACACCAGGGCGCGTCCCTGCCACATCCCGTCCCTGACTAACGCCCCAGCGCGCCGTCCACACGTCGCGGGACACCCAGCGGGTTGTCGTCCCTGAGCTCCTCCGGAAGCAACTCACCCGGCCAGTCCTGGTACGCCGTCGGCACCAACCACCGGTCGATGGCCGTCGCGCCGACCGACGTATGCGCTGCCGATGTCGAAGCCGGCCACGGACCGCCGTGATGCATCGCCCAGCACACCGCAACCCCGGTGGGCCACCCGTTCCAGATCAGCCGCCCGGCCTTACGCCCGAGCACCTCGGCGACCTCACCGGCCTCGCTGGGGTCGGTGGCGTGCACGGTGGCCGTCAGCGACCCTTCCAGCCGCTCCAGGACGGCCCGCAGGTCCGAAATTTCGCGATAAGTCACGACGATCGACGCCGGACCGAAGCACTCCTCGTTGATGCTCGGCAACTTCGCCGCGAACGAGTCGAGATCCGTGGTGAACACCGTGGGCGTGACGGCCAAGCTACCCTCTCCCGCCTTGCCCTCGGCCAGCACCGGCAGCTCGCCGAGCCGCCGCAGCCCGCCCAGGTAGCCATCCCTGATCCGCTCGCCCAACATCGGCCCGCCGGTGGTCCCCTCTACGGCCGAGGCCAGCGCCTTGCGCAGCTCATCGTCCTCGGGCACGAACATCAGCCCGGGATTCGTACAGAACTGCCCGACCCCCATCGTCAACGACGTAGCGAACCCGGTAGCCACCTCGGCCATGGGCGCGGACGGCAGTACGACGACCGGATTGACGCTGCCCAGCTCCCCGAAGAACGGGATCGGCACCTCTCGCTGGTCGATCAGCCCCTGGATCGCCTTGCCGCCCGGGACCGACCCGGTGAACCCGGCCGCGACCACGCTCGGGTGCTGCACCAGGTCGGCGCCCGCCTGCATGCCCTGCACCAGCCCCAGCAGGTCGGGGTACGGCAGGGCCTTGCGGACGATGCGAGCGACCTGCTCGGAGGTGTTGGGGTGGCCGGGATGCGCCTTCACTACGACCGCGCAACCGGCGGCCAGCGCCGATGCGGTGTCGCCACCCGCCACGGAGAACGCGAACGGGAAGTTGCTCGCCGCGAACACCGCGACCACGCCGGCCAGCGGCTGCTTCATCCGGCGTACGTCGGGCCTGGGCGGGGTGGCCGAGGGGTCGGCGTGGTCGACGATGGCATCGAGGTAGCCGCCATCCCTGATCACCTGGGCGAAAAGCCGGAACTGGCCGGCTGTACGAGCGACCTCGCCGCGCAGCCGCACCTCTCCCAGCGCCGTCTCGCTGTCGGCGATCTGCCACAGCTCGTCCACCTTCGCGGTGAGAGCGTCGGCGACAGCCTCCAGCGCTTCGGCCCGCTCGGCGGCGGGAGTCGCCCGCCAGGCCGCACCCGCGGCGGCCGCGGCGGAAACAACCATGTCGACCCCGGCGCGGTCGGTTTCAGGCAGGGCGCTGCCCACGGTCTCGCCGGTCCTGGGGTTGTGTCCGTAGATCATCGAATGGCCCTTCGGAGTCTTGACACTTCTTCATATTGATTCTTACAGTTGCGACAACCTGTCCACAAACCTGGCACTTGTTCACATATATGGACGGCGGTCATATGATCATCAGGCAGATCCACGTCACCCCCGTAGCCTTCAAGGATCCGCCGCTGTTGAACGCCGCCGGCGTACACGAACCCTGGGCGCTGCGGACGATCGTCGAGGTGGTCACCGACGAAGGGCTGAGCGGCCTCGGCGAGACGTACGGTGACCTGGGGCACCTCACCAAGGTACGCGAATGCGCCGAGGCGCTCGTCGGCGTGGATGTGCATGCCACGAATGAGATGTACGCCAGAATCAGCGCGCTCGTCGGCGACGTGGTAAGCGATATGCACGGCTTGACCGGGGCCGCGACCCAGGAGAAGAGCATCGATCGGGTGTTCGCGGCCTTCGAGGTGGCTTGTCTGGACATTCGCGGCAAGGCAGTCGGCGTGCCGGTCGTCGATCTGCTGGGGGGCCGGGTACGCGACGCCGTGCCGTACAGCGCCTATCTCTTCTACAAGTGGGCGGGACATCCGGGCAGCGAGCCCGACAGGTTCGGCGCGGCGCTCGACCCGGCGGGGCTGGTCGAGCAGGCATCGATGCTGATTAAGGAGTACGGTTTCGCGTCGATCAAGCTCAAGGGCGGCGTGTTCGCACCTCAGGAAGAAGTCGAGGCGGTCATAGCCCTGCGGGAGGCCTTCCCGGGCGTGCCTCTCCGCCTCGACCCGAACGCCGCTTGGACCGTCGAGACCTCGATCCAGGTGGGACAGGCGCTCGAAGGCAGCCTGCAGTATCTGGAGGACCCCACGCCCGGAATCCCCGGAATGTCGAAGGTCGCTAGCGAAGTCCCGATGCCGCTGGCCACGAACATGTGCGTGGTGACGCCCGAGCACCTTCCGCCCGCCATCGCCGCCCAGGCGATCGGAGTGCTGCTGCTCGACCACCATTACTGGGGCGGACTCGTACGTTCCTCGCATATCGCCGCACTGTGTGACACGTTCGGGCTGGAGCTGTCCATGCACTCCAACTCGCACCTTGGGATCAGCCTGGCCGCGATGACCCACCTGGCCGCCGCCACGCCGAACCTCACCCACGCCTGCGACACCCACACGCCATGGCAGAACGGGCAGGATGTGGTCGCGCCGGGCGCATTGCGGTTCGTAGACGGCGCCGTACCCGTGCCCAACGGGCCCGGCCTCGGCATCGAGCTGGACCGGGACGCCCTGGCCATGATGCATGAGCAATATCTCGCGTGCGGAATCACCGAGCGCGACGACACCACCTATATGCAGCGCTTCGAGCCTGCTTTCTCTGCGAGGAGACCGCGCTGGTGAACGTGGCCTACGCCTACCCCTGGGACATCGTCGGCGACCCGTCGGCCCCTTCGCGCCTCGCGGAGCTGGGCGTCGAGGCCGTCGCGTTGGCGGCCAGCTATCACTCCACCCGCGCGGCAACGCCGTATCACCCCGCCCACCGGGTGCTGGATGTCCCACAATCGGCTTTCTACCTGCCAGTACGGCCGTCCTCCTGGGGGCGCCTGACACCGGCCTCCCCAACCTGGACACCCACGGACGCCTACCTGCAGGCACGGGACGCCCTGAAGGCCGTCGGACTTCAGGTACACGCGTGGACGGTGTTGACACACAACTCCTTCCTGGGCGGTCTGCACCCTGACCTGGTAGTACGTAACGCATTCGGTGATCCCTATCCATATGCGCTGTGTCCGGCTTTCGAGGACGTGATCGAGTACTGCGAGCGTCTGGTCAGCGAGATCCTGACCGTCGGCGAACCGGATGGCCTCATCCTCGAGGCGTGCGGCCCCATGGGCTTCGGGCACCAGAGCGTGCACGACAAGACGGCCGGCGCCGACTGGACGTCCGTAGACAGTGACCTATTGACACTCTGCTTCTGTACGGCCTGCGCTCCTCGTTACCCAGAAGGCACCAGAGAACGCGTGCGCGCGGCCATCGACGGCCCTCCCGCTAGGGCTGTAACCTCGCCCGCGTCGAGCAGGAACGACCAGGCATCTCCCACGCCGACCTCTTCCGCACCGTCTGCTTCCTCACCAGCGCCTGCATCGCCGTCTTCTGCCGCGCAAGCAGCTGCGTCGCGAGCTTCTGGCTCGCCAGCACCTGCATCGCCAACTGCTGCCTCGCCAGCACCTGCATCGCCAACTGCTGCCTCACCAGCAACTGCGTCGCCGGCTTCTAGCTCGCCATCGTCTCCCGCCACTGTGGAGGCCGCCCTCGGCCCATTCGCCGACGATGTCCGAAACGTACGCGTTGAACTGTCGGCATCATTGCGCACCCGCCTCATCACCGTGGCCCGCGAGACCGCGCCGAACGTACCCATCATCCTGCACGCCAACCCCGACCCTTGGGCCGCCAGCTCGTTCGCCGCTCTCCCCGCCGGTGAGCCCGGAGCGGAGGTGCTGGTGGGCAACTGCTGGGGCGACCCGACTTCGGACGCCGCCCGCCTGGCCAGACTGGGCGAACTCTGCGGTCCCGGCCAGCGAGTGGGCGCATATGTCCTGGCTCTTCCCCCACGCCCCGCCGACGGCCAGGCACTCGCCGAACAGCTCAGAACGTACGCCAAGGCAGGCGCCACGGACTTTCACCTCTACCACGCCGGTCTCGCCTCCCCCCGCCGTCTGGCTGCCATGGCCGAAGCCCTACGCCTCATCCGCTGACCGCCCACCGCTCAGCTCGTCCTGCCGCCACCTTCTTGATCAAGCGAGTGGCTGCCACCCCTTGATCAAGCCGCGTGGCTGCCACCCCTTGATCAAGCCGTGTAGCTGCCAGCCCCTTGATCAAGCCACCTCGAATGCGCACCCCCGAACGGCCCCTGCCGTCCGCCCACTGCGCCCATCAGCCACCTGGCCGTCTCCTCGGCCTGGTCGATCATCTGTTGCGGATATCCCAGCAACACCTGGTGCTCGGCGAACTCGTCCTCATCGTCCAGAATCAACCGCCCGTCACGCATCCTGATCACGTCGAGGTCGAGGTCGAGCATGGTCACCTCACCATCACGCCACTCGGGAACGGTAGTGACATCCACATACACCTCAGCCCGATGCGGCGGCGAGTTGAAAGACGCCGTCCACCAGCCATCACGCGGGAACAACATGATGGCCGTGGTCTCCCACACAATCGGCGGCCCTTCCCCTTTACGAGCAACCGTCCCGCCCGGCACCGCGACCCACACGCCGTGCTCATCCTCACCGAGCACCTTCGCGGAATGGTTCCAGTGCAACGCCCCGCCGTACTTCCGGAAGACAACCCTCACATCGGTCACTCCAGGGACGCTACCGGACCATCACTCAGATCCTGCGCTCCCCAAACCTCCGACCAACATCCCCCGACACATCACCTTCCCTAACTCACCGACCAACATCCCGCTCTTTCCTCGCACCCCGACTACAGCTCCCCACCTCACCCGCATTCCCTAGCCACCAACCAACGCCCTTCACCTCACCGACCTCGCCGGTCAACAGAACCCCGACCTCTCCGCACTCGGCGCTCCATCCCCTCAACGACGGCCGAATTCTCACGCGTCGTCGACATCCCCGATCTCACCCGCGTGCTCTTCCACCCACCAACACCCCTGCCCCCTCCTTACGGCTGGGACCACAGCCCACCAATTCACTCGCGCTCCCGAACCCGCCGACCAACAGCCCTGACCGCACCACACCCCAGCGCTCCATCCCCAACCTCACTCGCGCTCCCGAACCCGCCGACCAACAGCCCTGACCGCACCACACCCCAGCGCTCCATCCCCAACCTCACTCGCGCTCCCGAACCCGCCGAC